>RDZG01000130.1 GCA_004293915.1 Bacteroidota bacterium
CAATGTATTGACAAATGATATTAATCCTGTAACAGGAAATAACACACAATTAACAGTTACAGGAATTGTAACAGCAAGTCCGCTTGGCACATTGATTATAACCAATTCATTGACAGGAGCTTACACATTTATTCCAAATGCAAGTGTAGAATTAGCCCAAAATGTAATCACCACTACATCGGCAATATATAATGTTTGTAATGTAAATGGTTGCACGACAGCCCAAATTGCGATAACGATTACAGGCGTAAACGATGCACCAATAGCAACAAATGTAAATACTTCAACAACTTCAAATACCAGTATTACAGGTACAGTACCATTCACAGACCCTGATGGAATTGTAACAGTTACGAGCCAAAATGTAACCAATCCGACAGGCACATTTACAGTTTCTACGACTGGAGGTTATACGTTTATTCCAAACGGAACATTTACAGGAATTACCTCATTTACAGTAAGTGGATGCGATTTATTTACTTGCACAAGTGCGATAGTAACCGTTACAGTTTTACAAAACACCTTAAATCCGATTGCTAATTCAGATATAAATAATGTTTTAGAATCAGGCACAGTAACAGGCAATGTATTGACAAATGATATTAATCCTGTAACAGGAAATGGAATTGTAACAGCAAGTCCACTTGGCACATTGATTATTACCAATTCATTAACAGGAGCTTATACCTTTATTCCAAATGCAAGTGTAGAATTAGCCCAAAATGTAATCACCACTACATCGGCAATATATACTGTTTGTAATGTAAATGGTTGTACAACAGCCCAAATTGCCATTACCATTACAGGCGTAAATGATGCACCGATAGTATCTACGGTGGTAAGTACAATTAATAATACAAATCCAACAGGCACTATTCCAGGGTTTTTTGTGAATGATCCAGATGGAGATGTTTTAACGATTACAGCAGTTTCGATGCAACCTAACATTGGCACATTAATTATAAATCCAAATGGAGAATATGTATTTACCCCTGATCCGCAACTTAATTATGTAGGAACGGTTCAATTTGTGGTTTCGGTTTGCGATCCATACACTTGTACAAGCATGATTGTGATATTGAATGTAGCTCCAAAACCAACAGAAACCGAAAATTATGTAATTCCAGCAGGATTTTCACCAAATGGAGATGGCACAAATGATGTATTTGTTATTACACCTTTGCCAAGTACTGTGCGAACAAGTTTGACAGTGTTTAACCGTTGGGGAAATGAGATTTTTGCAACAGAAGATTATCAAAACGATTGGGGAGGGCAAGCAGGTAAAGGTGCAATTATAAGCAGAACGGATGGCTTACCAGCAGGAACATATTTTGTGGTTGTAACATTCGAAGATGCCTCTGGTAAAGTATCAGACAAGATTTATAAATCAATCACAATAATGAAATAATTGTTAATTGTTAATTGTTAATTGTTAATTGTTAATTGTTAATTTAAGGTTTAAATAACTTATTAAGTACATAAAATATAATTGAAAAAAAGAGAAAGATGAAGAAAATAGTAATTTTGCTAATGAGTTTTTTTGCCATAGCGATGTATGGACAACAAGACCCGATTTATACCCAATATATGTTCAATACATTGGCAGTAAATCCTGCGTATGCCGGCAGTAGAGATGTATTGAGTGCCACTATGCTTTATCGCCATCAGTGGATTATAGAAGGAGCCCCAAGAACGCTAACATTTAGTGCAGATATGCCCGTTGCAAACGAAAAAGTTGGATTAGGATTGGTAGTAAGCAATGATAATATTGGAGTTTTTAATACGTTGTCAGCCTCAGCAAATTTTGCTTATCGCATTCGGTTTGAGAAAACCACATTGGCATTTGGGATATTAGGTGGTTTTTCGCAGATAAATGCAAATTTACCATCGACAGGACTCACGAGTGATCCCGCATTTGCACAATCTCAAAACCACTTTGTACCCAATATTGGAGCAGGAGTTTATTGGAGTAGCGATAGGTTTTATGTAGGAGCATCATTGCCAAAAATGTTAAACACAAATATATACGAAACCTTACCTGTTTTAAATTCTCCAGCAGGAGATGGATTTAAGTCACGCCAATTTAGACATGCGTTTATAACTGGAGGCTATGTATTTAATTTGAGTGAACATGTAAAACTAAAGCCATCGACATTGATTCGCTTTGTGAGTGGAGCACCCGCACAATTAGACTTGAACTGTAATTTGTATTTATACGATAAATTTGGAATAGGACTATCGGCACGCAGTGCAGCCCAATTGGGATTTGCAAAATCAGCATTAGGCTTGTTT
>RDZG01000038.1 GCA_004293915.1 Bacteroidota bacterium
AGTATTGATAACACAAACTGGCAAAATGCAAATATTTTTAGTAATTTATCTACATTATTAGGATTTCCAAAAGTAAGAAATGTTTTAAGTCAAAATTGCGTAGTAACTTTTACAGGATTTACGATTACTACACCAAGTTTCCCAAGCATAAGTTCAGTAACTAAAACTGATATTACTGATTGCGGATTAACCAACGGAGCAGTTACCATTTTGGGAACTGGTGGAACTGGAAATTTAGAATACAGTTTAAACGGCACAGTTTGGCAGTTAAGCAACGCCTTTATTAATCTTTCTGCCACTAGCATCCTACCAAAAGTTAGAAACCAAAACAGCATAGCTTGTTCCTTAAGTGGCGTTGCAGTAATGATAACCGCACCGAGTGCACCTATTTTATCAGTTAGCAACACGCAGCAATATTGTGTTGGGTTAAGTGCCGTACTTACTGCCTCGGGAGCAAACAATTTTGCATGGACACCTACATCAAATTTATCTACAACAACAGGTTCAATTACAACTGCCAATCCAACTAGCACCGTTATATATACCGTAACGGGAACGAATGGGAATTGCAGTACAAGTAAAGAAGTACAAGTAGTTGTAGATGCAAAACCAGCAACTCAAATGTTGACTTATAATAATGGTGGATTATATTGTTCAAATAATATAAATGGATATAATCCTGTTGGTTGGAATTTAACTGGCGGCACTTTTGCAGGTATAACAAATATTGATAAAAATAGAGGAGGTTTTAATTCTCCATCAGAAAGAGGCAATATCACAATTACGTATACCACAGCACCAAATGGAATGTGTCCATCTACAACAGTTTCAGCAGTGATAACAATTACACAGTTTCTAGGAAATCCAAGTATTAGTTATGGAAATACAAAGTATTGTAAAGAATCAGATGTGGTTTTCCCTACATTAACAGGTGTTTCTGGTTTATTTTCAGGCACTTATACATCAAATAATAGATTATCTATAAATCAAAATGGAACTATAGATATAAAAAAATCAGCTCTGGGTGTTCATGAAATATCATATAATATTAATCCGTATTCAGGTTGTACAAATACCCCATCAACATTTGCTACGATTACAATTGTGGCACCATCAATTGGTAATATTTCGGCTTCGACTACTTCAAAAAGCATTTGTGTAGGTAATAGTGTTGTTTTAAGTGTATCAAGTTTTACTGGTGATGCAATAGCTTGGAAGTATATCGTAAATAATATAGATACTGAAGAGTTGGGTACAGTAAATGGACGAAACTTTACCATAGCAAACATTACTTTGGCGGGTACAAGACAGTACAAAGCCATGGTAAGTATGTCGGGCTGTAATTCAGTTGAGACAAGCAATGCGATTACGATTGCGGTTGATAAACCTACAACATTTACAGGCATAGCAGCGAAAGAAAGTGAAATTTGTGATTATGAAAGCACAGAAATAACGCTACAAGGAATCGAAGCAAACCAATTTACGTGGTATATATCTAAAGATAGTATAACATTTAATAAAATAGTACCAACACCGTTAGAGCCAAATTCAAGTGCAACAACAGATGCATTGACAACTCCAAAAATTCCATTAGGCAACTATGGCGAAGTACGCTATTACAAAGCCGAAATTAAAAATGGAGAATGTCCAGCAGTATTGACACCAGTTGTAAAAGTAGTTAAATGTAAAATTGATAATTTTGTACCCAATGCCTTTGTGCCAGATGCTAACGATGGCAAAGCAGTTTGGGATTTATCGAAAATGCAATTATTGAATCAATCAACTGTAAATGTATTTAATAGAAATGGTGTCGTTGTGTTTTCGCAAAATGGAGGATACTTTAGAGCCAATAAATGGAATGGTGATGGTTTGCCAGCAGGCACTTATTATTATGTTATTGATCGTAACGATGGCATAAACAATGAACCAATACGTGGAGATTTAACAATTATGAGGTAGGATTACTGAAAACAAAATTTGAATAACTATCTTAAAAACCCAATATCATTCGCTTCAAGAAATGAAAAATGATTTATCTAAGTTTCTTACATTCTATAATCTTTACAGAAGACACGGGTCGATAAACAATTTAAAAATAATATCCTAAATTTGAATCAAAATTAAATCAACTCTCGTCAATAACGTTGTGAAACTCGACACGTATTTGTATATTTCAAAGCATTCTGCAAAAGTTTAGGCTATCTTTTATATAATTTTCACATTTTTTTAATACCAATTTTACTAGGTATTTTATATGTTTATAAAACTAATGTACGTTTTTTTTTAATTCTTTTAAGTATGATTTTGCCGGTATATGGATTTTCAATGGTTTATGATGTGCCAGATAACTATGTATTTTTTATTCCGTCTTATCAATGCTTGGTTATTTTTGCTGGTATTTATATATCTAGTTTAGATAATAAATTAACCTTTCAGAAAATACATATTTGCCTGTTTGTTACAATTTTATTGAGTTTTTCTATTTATTTTATTACAAAAGAAATATCATATAAAACATCCTATTTAAGTGAGTTAAATTATAAAAAAAGTTATAAAGGAGGTTTAAATTACCTTTTATGGCCCGGAATGAAAAATAACGATGATTTATTAAAACTAAGTAAACAAATTTATATTACAGGAATTAAACCTAATGGATTTGAGGAATTTGAATGGAATTACAATCAAGCGATTGAATATCTTAAAATTAAGAAAGAAATTAAATAATTTTTTCGCTTATAAATGAAAAAAAAAGAAATTATTATTTTAAATTAATAAAAAAATTACTTTGAGTATTATAAATTTCAACAAATAAACTTATAAGTTGCAATTAAATTTTTAAATTTAATTAATAATTCTTAAATTTGCATATTAAAAAAGTTTAAATAATTCTTAAAATAATGAAAAAATATTTATTAATAATTTTCTATTTTATATTAAATAGTTTATTTGCCACCAATTATTATGTATCGCCTTCTGGAAACGATGCAAATCCTGGTACATTGGCACAACCGTGGCGAACGATGACACCTGTAAATGCCATTCAATCCACAATAAATAACGGAGAACATTCGATTCTTTTTGAACGTGGAGGAACTTATCGAGGTGCAATTACAATGAATGCTGGTGGGGCAAACCCAGCACAACGCCTCACTTATGGTGCTTACGGAACAGGTGCAAAGCCAAAATTATTGGGTTCTACAACTCTAGGTGGATGGACAAACATGGGTGGTGATGTTTGGCGAATGAATCCAGGACAGTTGATTGGCGAACTTTTTATGAATGATAAACGTCAAACTTTAGCACGTTATCCAAACAAGAGCTATTTAGCGATTGATAATTTTAGTGGAAATTCACTTACGCAAGCAAGTTTGAGTAGTGGTTCGTGGAATGAGGCAAAAGTAGTTATAAGAAGACAAAACGATTGGATTATTCAAGGCGATGTAACTTCTCAAAGTGGCAATACCATAGATATTAATATGCCAAATGGTGGTGGACAAATAAATGCTGGAAAAGGATTTTTTGTTGCTGGAGTAGCTTCAGCCATGGATTTAACAGGAGAATGGTATCAGGATAAATCTGCACCCTATTATATTTATATCAAAATGCCAACAAATCCTAATACCCAACAATTTGAAGGTTCTATTTTAGATAATGCATTTTCGGGGGGATATAAATATAACATGATATGGGAAAATATAGATGTTAGATATTATAAAAAGAGAGCCATTACCATTGGAAATTGCGGTTCAATCACAATTCAAAATTGTAATTTTAAAAATATTGGCGAAAGAGGAATATTTCTGCAAGGAGATGCAAGTGGGAATCCTGCAACAAACGGTACGGAAAATATTTTAATAGATAGTTGTACTTTTTACGACATCAACAGCGAAGCTATGATGATTGAATGGTTCAAAAATTCTACCATTTCGAGAAATTATGCAAAAAGAATAGGTATCAATGCAGGTTATGAAGTTGATAATTTGAATTCTGCCATTGGTTTTTATATTCATCATATCTATAATGTAAATATAAATTCTAACAGAATTGATAGTACGGGTTATAGCTGCATGGTGTGGAATGGAGAAGCAAATACAATTGAAAAAAATGAAATGAGTAATAATGGACTTACCAAAAACGACAATGGTTTTATTCAAGCTTGGGGAGGAAAAACAAGATTAAATTTAATTAAGGATAATATTTTGCATGATGGATTTGGGAGCGAAGACGGCATTCCAGGTCATGATTGGACTAAAAATAGCATAGGTTCTGCAGAAGGAATTTATTTTGATTCTTTTACTTTTGGAAATACCATTACTGGAAACACGATTTATAATTCTAAAAATGGTTTGTTTGTTCAGAGTAGCCAAAACTTTACCATTAGCAACAATACTACATATAATTGCTATTGGAATGGATTGATGCATCACGAATTTAATCCGACTGGCAGCCAAGACCCATGTGCGCACGATTGTAGTTGGAGTGCTGATATTGTCAATACCAAAACATTTAATAATATATTTTATTCGGTTCGACCCGATCAAAATGGTATTCGTTGGTCGAGTGATAGATGTAATAGTCCATTCAATTTTGGCACTTCTGATAATAATTACATTTTTAATCCTTATAGTCCGACAAAATTCAGATTATACTACGAAACGTGTCCAGGAAATCCAGGTGCAATTGGGCAGCCTTTTACAATTTCGCAATGGCGAACAGCTAGAAACAAAGAATTAAGTTCTATTACAAATTCTTTCAACTGGGCACCTTATACCTATTCTACAACAGGCTCTAATTTAATTTCTAACGGCACATTCAATTCTGATATTAATGGTTGGTTTGGCAATGGATCTGGAACTTCTATTTGGGAGTCAAATCCGTTGCTTACGGCAGGTACTTTCAAAGCTACTCAAACAGGTGGCGCAGCAAATGGATATGAGATTCAGAGTCCCAATATTGCCATTCAAGCAGGAAAACAATACTTAGTATCTTTTAGTGTGGTGGCCAATCGTAATTCAGAAATCAAGCCGCAAGTAAAGTCTAAACATCCCGATTATACTTTTGCATATTCTCCAGAAAACTTTCAAGTAAGCACCACTCCAGCAGATTATCAATTTGTATTCACTGCTCCAAATCCACTTTCAGGCGGTGCTAGTTATGGTCTTCATTTCTTTACGCAAGCCAATGGCGATATTGTTTGGTTAGATAATATTTCTATTTTTGAAGTTACATCTATCACTCCAGATGCTTTTTTGGATAGAAGCAAACTTTTTGTGAACAACCAAACTACTCCACAGAATTTTAGTTTAGGTACAAATGTTTATAAAGATTTGGACGGAAATTTTGTGTGTGGAAACATCACTGTTCAACCTTATAAATCTCGTATTTTGATTTTGCAAGATGGTTTTGTGTCATCAAATTCAGTTTTAGGAAATAATTTAGCTATTTGTTCGGGACAAAAAACGGTTTTGACCCTTACAGGAGCAACTACTGGCATACAATGGCAACAATCTGCCAATAATTCTACTTGGACATCTATTACAGGAGCTACCATGGCAATTTATACTACCGTAGGTTTAGCTGCAAATACCTATTTTAGAGTAGCGGTAACCACAACTGCATGTGGTTCAAGTGTAAATATTACAAATTCGATTTTAGTTTCGGTAACTGGAGCATCTTCTCCTATGATTACAGCATCAAAAAATCCTATATGTATTGGAGAAAATGTACTAATGACACTCTCGGGTGCTGTTGGGGCTTTAGTTTGGAGAGGTGCTCCAACCACTGCTGCCATTTGGAGTGATGCACCTGGTATAAATAACACTTATATATATACTGCTACAGGTTTAACCGTTGATAGAAGATTTAATGTAAGTATCAATGGTGCGTGTGGAATAATAAATTCCCCCGATTATGCCATTACCGTTAATCCAAACGTAAATACCGATATTAGTTATCCGTGGCCCACATGTAATAATGTGCAACTCGATTTACCATTTACTGCTCTCAAAACCGAAAGCATTGGGTTTTATTCTTCTACCACCGCTGGTGTAATTTTAAATTCCATCACTGGCACACTCGACCCAAGCACCGTTACTGGAAATGTTCATATTAAATATACTAAATATGCCGCCAATGGTTGTGCTACATTAACTTCTGTAACTTCTATTAATTTATTTGCCGCACCAACGGTTGGTTTCTTGCCAGGTCTAACATATTGTGCAAACATTCCTTTTAGCATTACAGCCACAGGCGGAAATGTTTATACTTGGGCTATTAATGGTTTCCCACAATCCTATATGACGGATTTAAAAACGGTTGCTGGTATTTATACTTACAATGTGAGAGCCACCAGTTCGATTGGATGCGTGAAAAATAGCACACTTGCAGTAGTAACAATTTTGGGAAATCCTTTACCAACAATAACAGGAGCACCAAATCTTAGCTATTGTCAATTTACTTCACCACCAGTTTCAGATATTACCAATAAAGTATCAGGTTCAAGCTTACGATGGTACAATGTGTCAGTAAGTGGTCCTTTTACTAATTCTCCTGGAGTTCCTGGCACAGGTATAGCAGGCACACCTGCTTATTCAATTTGGGTTTCAAATTTCAATGGAGCATGTGAAAGTCCACGATTAAAATTTGATATAAATATAAATCCAACCTCAATTTCAAATATAAATCCCGTTGGTGTTGCTGATATTTGTTCGGGAAATAATGTGGTTCTTACTTCCACATCAGCCATTAATAATCAATGGTATCGAAATGGACAAACTATTTCTGGAGCAAACACAAAATTTTTGACAGTAACAGCAGCCGGTATTTATAATCTCAAAGTTGGCTCTGGGCTTTGTTCCGACACTATTTCTGTTGGAACAAAAGTAAGTGTTACTCCTTTGCCAAATATCAATTTAAGCATTAGCCCAAGTTCACAAAGTGTTTGCACAGGTGCTGGAGCGAGTTTTTCTATTGCCAACAGCGAAGCAGGTGTGGTTTATGAAGCTTTTAGAGGAGCCAATTCCTTAAACACAACCGTAATGGGTACAGGCTCAACTGTTTTATTAAGTATTACAAGTTCAAATTTAACACTTGGCGGCAACAAAATAACTATCAAAGCAACAGGATTTGCTTCAAATGGCACAGGAGCAAACTCTATTTTGGCAAGTTCAGCTCCCATTATTGACGGAAATTTGACAGAATCTGGTTGGAATATTTCCAAAAATATTTCTAAATGCGTAAACGATGTTTGCCCTGGAAACAATACGGCAACTTTTGGAACTCAATGGGATGCTAATTATCTTTATGTTGGCGTAAAAGTAGTGGATAATACAGTCTTATTCGACCCTACTAAAAACTTTTGGGATACTGATGCTATCGAAATATTTGTGGATGGCGACAGAGCCAGAGCAGGTACAGGTGATTACGATGTGAACGATAAACAATACATATTAAGATATGGAGACCCTAACCATGTGGTGTTAGAAAAAAGTACTTGGATTCCAGTAACAGTTAGCGGTAGTGGCGTTATTTTTGAATCAAAATTAACGAATGATGGTTTCACGATGGAGGTGGCTATTCCTTGGTCTAGAATTGGTATTCCTTCACCAAGTGTAGGAAGTTCAATTGGCTTTGATGTAGGATATGACGACAATGATGGCGGTATAAATCGTTATTCGCAAGTGGTTTATGCAGGATACAATAACAATGCTTGGGATAATCGCCAATGGGCAGATTTAGCAATGATTGGATCTCAAAATTTCTGCTCAGGAACAGTCAATTTAACTACCACTGCCGCTATTACAGTCAATACCAGCCCAGTAAATCCAGTTTTTAACTATGGAAATAATAAACTTTGTAATAATTTAGGATTAATAAATATAGCTACTTTTTCGGGAACTGGAGGAGGAACTTACTCTGCGACTGGTGGTTTAACTATCAATTCAATTACAGGTGCAATAAGTGTAACAGGTTTTGCAGCCAATGTATATACCATTAACTACAATGCATCAGCTGGTTGCGGTACTGTTTCAGGTAGCACTATGGTTACAGTTACTTCTGCACCTAATATTCCAAACTTTAATTATGGTTCTAATCCCTATTGCAGCAATCAAAATACGATTTCAATAACAACTATTGCAGGAATTTCTGGAGGAAGTTTTTCGGCTACAAATGGATTTTCAGTAAATAGCTTAGGAAATATAACTGTAAATTCATTAGCTGGAATTTCAACCATAACTTATACCGTTCCAGCAAATAACGGTTGCGGAAGTGTTAGCGGAACGGCAACGGTTACGATAAATTCAGCACCAATAATTCCAAGTTTTAATTATGGAACTTTACCCTATTGCAGCAATCAAAATACGATTTCAATAACAACCATTGCAGGAGTAACTGGAGGAAGTTTTTCGGCTACGAATGGATTTAATGTAAATGGTTTTGGAAATATTATTGTAAATTCATTAGCTGGTATTTCAACTGTAACTTACACAAAACCTGCTGCCAATGGTTGCGGTTCTGTGAGTGGAACAGCAACAGTAACTGTAAATTCCGCTCCAATTATTCCTAATTTTAATTATGGAAATTTACCTTATTGTAGTAATCAAAATACGATTTCAATAAAATAGTTTAGGAAATATAACAGTAAATTCATTGGCTGGAATTTCAACCATAACATACACAGTTCCAGCAAATAATGGTTGCGGTTCTGTAAGTGGAATGGCAACTATAACTACGGTTGGTTTTGCCATTGGAGGCACAATTACGGGAGGAAATAATTCTGTAACTATCAACGGAAATTCAGGTTCTATGTCCATAGTCGGAAACACAGGCAGCATCACTGGTTGGGAAAGAAATATAAATAATAACGGTTGGAATGTAATTGCAAGTACATCAAACACTAATTCTTTTAACGAAAATGTATCAAATATTGGCATCACAGAATATAGGGTAGCTGTAAGCAACGGAATTTGTGGCACATCTTATAGTACAGTTAAAGCCATTACCGTTTTAGGTATAGGAGGCTTTGTAACTGGAACAATTAATCAAGTCTGCGAAAATACTAATATTCAAAACCTTACGCTTGTTGGTGGAATTGGAACCAAAACTTGGATGTATAGTTTTAATGGCGGTACTTATACTCCAATAGCAAACAATTCGGACGTACTTACAAGTTTTGCTCCATCAAGTATTGGTATTTATAGATTTGCTGTAAGTATTTTAGGTACTGGATTAAGTTCGGCTTATACTGTTACAGTTAATTCTGAACCTATTATTCCTAATTTTAATTATGGAAATAATCCGTATTGCAGCAATCAAAATACTATTTCTGTAAATACTGTTGCAGGCATTTCTGGTGGAAGTTTTTCTGCCACAAATGGCTTTTCAGTAAATAGTTTTGGAAATATTATTGTAAATTCATTAGCTGGTATTTCAACTGTAACTTACACAAAACCTGCTGCCAAAGGTTGTGGTTCTGTAAGTGGAACAGCAACAGTAACTGTAAATTCCGCTCCAATTATTCCTAATTTTAATTATGGAAATTTACCTTATTGTAGTAATCAAAATACGATTTCAATAAATGGTTTTGGAAATATTATTGTAAATTCATTAGCAGGAATTTCAACCATAACTTATACCGTTCCAGCAAATAACGGTTGCGGAAGTGTGAGTGGAATGGCAACGGTAACGGTTAACTCAGCACCAATAATTCCAAGTTTTAATTATGGAACTTTACCTTATTGTAGTAATCAAAATACAATTTCTATTACAACTCTTGTAGGCATTTCAGGAGGAAGTTTTTCTGCTACAAATGGTTTCTCAGTAAATAGTTTAGGAAATATAACAGTAAATTCATTGGCTGGAATTTCAACCATAACATACACAGTTCCTTCAAATAACGGTTGCGGTTCTGTAAGCGGAACGGCATCGGTTACGGTTTCTTCTGCACCTAATATTCCAAGCTTTAATTATGGTTCTAATCCCTATTGTAGCAATCAAAATACTATTTCCGTAAATACTGTTGCAGGCATTTCAGGTGGAAGTTTTACAGCTACAAATGGATTTTCAATAAATGGTTTAGGAAATATTATTGTAAATTCATTGGCTGGAATTTCAACTATAACTTACACAGTTCCAGCAAATAACGGTTGCGGTTCTGTAAGTGGAATGGCAACCGTAACAGTAAATGGATTGAATGCGACACCAAGTTTAATCTACCAAGGTTCGGTTTGTCAAAGTATTAACTCACTTAGTCCTTTATCTCCTACTATTGCAAATGCTATATTTAGTTATTCTACATCAGGAACAAATATTTTAAATATCAATACTGCCACAGGAGCAATAAACCCAAGTTTGAGTTCGATAGGTGGATATAATATAATTGTAAATGTTGCTTCTCAAAATGCTTGCCCATCAGTAAGCACCATTACAAGTTTGGTGATTAATGCTGATGATATAGCTACTTTTAGTTATCCCAGTGCAACTATCTGTAACCTTACGGGAGGTAGTATTTTACCAAATATTGTAGGTCAAACAACAGGAGGAACATATACTTATAGTACTTCGGGAAGTAATATTTTATCCATCAATAATTTAAGTGGCGAAATTATCCCTTCGGTTAGTGGAGTTGGAAACTATGTTATTAATTATCAAAGCAGATTTTAGTTTTACTAATGCAACTTTTTGTGCCAACGATGCTAATCCGCAAGCAAATGGCACCATTCAAACTTTATCTGTGGTTTCAAGTACTGGTACTGGTAATTTAGTTTGGGCAGATCAAACACAAGGAATAGTAAATTTGGCTAGTTCAGGAGTTGATCAAACTTATCATATTAAAAATGTAGTAAGTATTGCTGGTTGCGGCACCGATACCAAATTTGCAGATATTACAATCAATGCCAATCCAAACGTGAGTATTAGTGGTTCTGCATCAAGTGTTTGTTTAGGAAATAGTGTTACGCTTACAGGCTTAGGAACAACGGATTATGTATGGCTTCCAAATAATGCTATAACAAACAAACTTACTTTAACACCCACTAACACAAACACAGTTACCTTAACAGGCACAACCAACAATTGCAGTTCAAAAGCCATATTTACCGTAACAGTAAATGCATTACCAATACTTTCTATAAACACAAATCCTGCTAATAAAACAATTTGCCAAGGCGAAAGTGTTACTTTAAGTGGAAATGGAGCATTGTCTTACACTTGGTCTGGAAATATAAATGATAATATTTCTTTTGTTCCTACAATATCTGGCACTTATACAGTTACGCCAATCAACACAAATCGAAAGTATTACAGTTAATCTTAGACCCAATGCTCCAACGGGTACAAACCCAAACCCAACTTGTGTTGGCAGTGTTAACGTTATCTTAACCGCTTTAGGTTCAAATCTAAAATGGTATAACACAAGTATAGGCGGATTTTCAGACGCTAGTTTAGCAAATCTTTCGACTAATAATTCTGGCATTTTTACAAAATATGTTAGCCAAACAGTTAATAATTGCGAAAGTATAGATAGATTAAATATTGTTGCACAAATAATAGCTGCTCCTGTTTTGCCAACTGGTTTAACTTATGGCGTAAGCCAAGTTTGTGCCGATAGAACTTCTAATTTGCTTTTAAATAATGCAAATTTAACTACTGGTTTTAGCACCACAACTACTGGTTTTTCGGTAAATTCAAATGGCTCAATTGTATTTCCAACCACATTTATTGGCAATGCAACTGTACTATATACTACATCTGTAGTAGGTTGTAATCCAGTATCAACACTTATTGGAATATCGATAAATAAACCAATTACATTATCTGGTATTTCATATTCTCAATCTCAATTTTGTAAACAAGGCACTCAATTAGTAAGTATAAATGGCGAGAATACTGGTATTTTTTACAGTTCTAATGGCTTAAGTTTAAATGCAAATAATGGAGAAATTAATCTAGCTAATAGCAGCAAAGGAAGTTATCAGGTTATTTATACTATTGCTGGCAATGGAGCATGTGCAGGTAAATCAGCTCAAACTAATTTAGAAATTTTAGAACCATCTGCAATTACAATTTCGGCAGCTAATTTCACTAATGAAGGTATTTGTGAACAAAATGAGGCTAAAATTTTATTATCAACGATAAAATTAATTGGTACAGTAAAACAGAAACCAACCCAAGCTGGACAATTTATGATAATTTTAGTTTTGCTAATTCACAATTTACTTCTGCTAAACTTTCTGAAACAACTCAATTTCAAGCCATTGGTGTTTTAACAGCTTGTCCAAATCTTACTACAACTAGTAACTTACTTAGTATAAATGTTAGTTTAAAAAGTATGGTAGGCAAAGCCACAGTTTTTGATAAAGTTTTAGATGATTCCAACGCTGAAATTTGTCCTGACGAGCCATCTACTGAAATTAAACTTGACGAAAGCAGAGGCGTAATTCAATGGTACGAAGCCTTAAAAAATGACACTTCATTATATATAGAAATAAATGCAAATGCAATTCTAAGTGCAAATACTCAAACGCTAACAACTCCCGATGATTTGCTATTTGAGCATATAAAATATTATAAAGCTAAGGTAAAAAATGGTGTTTGTCCTGCAGTGATTTCAAATATTGTTCCAGTAAGAACCTGTAAGCTATATGACTTTGTACCAAATGCACTAACACCTGGAACAAATAATCAAAATTCGTTTTGGGATATTGCTAAGCTTAAATTATCAAGCCGTTCAACCGTAACAGTTTTTAACAGGTATGGAATTGAAGTTTTTTCACAAAAAGGAGATTATTTTAAAACTAATAATTGGGAGGGTGATGGTTTACCAGCAGGCACATATTATTATATCATCGAACGCAACGATGGCATAAACAAAGAACCAATTAAAGGAGATTTAACAATAATGAGATAAAAAAAACGATATTTATTACTCAATGAGCCGTTCAAACAAGATTAAACCTTGTTTGGATGTCTTATTGTTTTTCAATCGAGTATTCAATCAAGTGAGTCCAGCCATCTTTATGTTTTTTTCTTGATTTGTTTTTTTCGATGAGGGATAATACTTTTTGTCTAAAAGTAAAATATGTTGCCATTCGTAATTCTAGTTCTTTGGCTGCAGACTCTATAGTAAGATCGTTTGTTCCTGTGCTTGTACTATAAGTAATATAAAACGCTTTTTGTATAGGAAATTTAATATTATGAAAAAGTGTATTTGCCATAGGCGATTCTATATGATTACATTTTTTGCACTTTACAGAAAGATTATCTAACGTTTTATAGTTTTCGTATGCACATTTGGCACATTTATATTTGTTTTTATCATTCCATTTTAAATTTGATAAATAGGCTATACAGGTTTCGTTTGAAGAAAATGTTTTTTTAAATTCATCAAAACGCATGTTTTTTTGAAATAATCTAGCTTTTGAAATGTCTTGGACTTCGTGAGAAAGCTCAATATTATGAAGTTTTAATAGATCATTCATTTTGGCTATTTCCTCGTTTTTTACTAAAATTTCCAAAGTCCTTTCTTTTACTTTTGCTTCAAGTTCTTTATTAATATTATCTTTGAGTTCTTCGTTTTCTCTTAATTGTTTTACTAATAACATATTTGATTTCTCGCTTTCTTTTTTATAATAATAATGACGATAAGCAACACCAGTTGAAAAAATGATTACTTCTAAAGTAGTTAAATTTAAATATGTTGTGTGTGGATTATTTAGATTAAAAATATCGATTTTTAATAATCCAACCAGCATTCCTAAAAACACAGTAAAGAGTCCTGATATGGCAATTATAGAAATTTTTGGATGATCACTATAGAGATATATTGCAAATGTTATCATTAATAAAATATAAATTATATCTATATAAAATGATCCAAAAATAATTTTAATATCATCAGAATTTGTAACAAAATATATAACCCAAAACAAAACTCTAATTATAGCTAAGATTGTTATTGTTTTGCTAATTTTATAATGGTATTTTTTTATATTTAAAAAGTCTCTAATGTACAACAATAAAATAGTTGTAATGCCCATTGAAGTAAAAGAATAAATAGATAATATATTCTTGAAATCATTAAACAAGAAATCTATTGGCAAAAAATGGTATAAAAAACCGTTGTTTACTGTTCTAGATAATACAAGCAAAATGCAATAAATTATATAGAAAAAATATATTCGTTCTTTTAAAAAAATTAAAAATGTTAAACTAAACACAATTGCTAAAGCCAAAATGCCGTAAAAAAATGTTTCTAGACTATTTTCTTTAAAATTTGACTTAAGTTTATCATTTAAGTTATTTATTATGAAAAGAAATAAGTAATCATAATTACTTTCCAAGTATAGATATAGTTTTAGTTTTTCTGTATTTCGTGGTAACACTAACATTAATGATGCAGGATCGGTAATTGCCCTATTGTTAAGCGGAATCATATCACCAGTTTTTTGAATAACTAGTTTTCCTTTGTTATAATAATACAACTCAATTTTTTTAAACCACAAATGATGTGAAAACAAAATTTTTATATTATTCAAATCATTTTGTAAATAATCGAAACGTAGCCAAAAAGTTACATTTTTTTCAATATCATATTCGGGTTTTACGTATGGTTTAAATTCAGTAGACATTTGTCTGCTAACAGTTTCAAAACTATGATTTATACCAGTGGTTGTTAAAATTTCAACATTAGAAACAACGTATTCACTTGTATCGCTAATTTCTGCTTTGCAAATACATATCGCTATAAAATTGGTAATTAAAATAACAATGGTTTTAATTCTTGATTTTTTTTTCATTTAGATTAAAATTATTTTATGTGTAAAACCTAATTGATTAACAAATTAGTAATCTTCCTCAATATTAAACATTTGAGTCTAAATAATTAAATTTTAACTCGGAAAGTAAGCGTAATTATTATTTATTAAAATACTATAAATCAGTCTGTTATAAATATTTTTATTTGCAAAGCTTATTTTTTTATTAGATATTTGCAATATTATATTGAATTAGTTATATAATTTAATTAATTATAAATAAAATGAAAAAACTATACTACTTAAAAGCGTTACTGTCAATAGCTATATTATTAACAGTTAGAAACACAGAAGCACAGGTCTGTACCTCCTCCTCTGTATGATGGGACCACAATATGTCAATTTATGGAAAATGGCGCCTGCTCAGGATAAATTTGGTTATGATTACAATGTAGGTAACACACTTAGTATTGGGGATGATGGATGGCCAATTGGTACTCAAGTACATGATATAAGGTTTTATCCAGAAGAAATACATCCAAAACTTAACAATAACGATGTTATTAAAGTTAGATTTAAAGGATCTGCATCAAATGTAAATTTTAGTGGCGCAAGTGAAGCCTGTGCTTACCAAAACTTACAAGCAAATACACCGTCTGCTGGTTATACCACCTTTGAAATTAAATTAGATAATAACTACACATCAAATGCGAATGGTTTTTTGTTTCAGTTAGTGAATCATGTGGAAGAAATACAAATTATTCGTCCTGGGTATAATTTTGATGATCCAAGACTTTTGGTGGATGAATATGTTACTCACGTTAAAGCCGCTGGATGGAAAGCATTTAGATTGATGGGCATTAGCGGGGTGAATGGTTCGTTTGACCAAACATGGGGCAAGCGACTAAATAAAAATGCACCTACAAATGTAAACATATGGCAAACTAGAAGCGGAGTACCTGAATGGTCAGGAGCAAATGCAAATTCCGCATGGAATGCAACCAAAACTAATGGAATGCACGAAAATTTAACAGCTGGAGGGTGGGGTGAAGGTCGTCAAAGAGGCACAGCTTGGGAAGACCAAATTGATCTATGTAATTATTTGAATGTAGATATGTGGATAAATGTTCCTGTATTAGCTGATGACAATTATATACGTGAACTTTCTAAATTAATAAAACAAAGACTTAAGCCCACATTGAATGTAAATGTTGAGATAGGAAACGAATTATGGAATGCTTTTGGACCTACTTTTATGTCAGGTTACTTAATGAAACAACAACTTAGTTGGGAATGGCTATATGGAACTGCTGAGCAAAAGAAAATTTTTGGCGGAACTTACTGTTCTGGTTGTGGGCTAGTACCAGATTATGGACGAGCGCCAGGGACTAACGGTGTTGGAGATCCAGGACATCAATATGGCGCAGGTAATAACAATCAATTTCAAGCATGGCAACGGTGGTTGGCTAGGAGATTAAAAGAATATGCAGAATTATTTGCAGAAAACTATGGTTGGAGAGATGCGGGAGGCGAAGTAGGTACAAAAATAAGAATGATTTTGGCTGGACAAGTTGGTTATGGAGGCAAAGGTATGGCTTGGAATATTGGACCTGGTCTTGATTTTTTAAATGCTGCTTATGGTGGAGAAGCTGTTAGAAAATATTTGTATGCAACGGCAGTAACTTTTTATCATCATCCTGCACCTATATATGAAACAAATGGATCTGGCAGAACCGCAGAAACATTGGCTCAATTTAAAGCAATTTCTGCAACAGAAATCACAACTAGGCTTTACAAAGAGTTAAACGATAATCAATTTGGCGAATTTTCATGGGATGGCGGAGCCAATTCTTGGATTGGAAACACTTATGAAGGGGTGTTTGGTAAATCTCGTTTATTTGGACTTAAATTCTATGCTTATGAAGGTGGAAACGAAATGTCAAGTGCTGGAGCACCCTTTTGGAATCCAGGATTGAATGCAAACGAAGGAGAGGGGCAATGGCAAGAATTAAACAATGGTGATGCTTGGTTTAGCAGTGCTGCTTCAGGAACATTCACATCCGATGCACTTACCAAATGGTTTAGTTGGTTTGGATATGATGCCTTGATGATGAAAAATGGTGATTATCAGGGTAATCCATTATCTGGGTACGCACTTTCTAGAACCCTGAATGAAAGCAATCCTGTAAGAGATGCTTACTTAAATATTTCTAACAGTGCTGCACCTCCTCTAAGTACCTCTCGGGGGAGCGTTATCGGTTTAGTAACTACCACAACACTTGATGCCCGCAAAGGTGCCGCTTATGACCCCAATGTTCCTCCGATTAATAATAAAACTATTGTTCCAACATTTAACCCAAATAGTAATACCAATTTAGATTTTACTTGGCAAAATTCCACTAATAATTGGGTAGTAGATTTAGGTAATACCAACGTATTTGATTCACCATACATCATACGTTGCCAAAAAAATGGTACTTATAAAATCGATCTTTTACTAGGGGAGTACTCTTGGAATAAAATCTGTGACATTTATTTGAATGAGGTTTTAGTTATTCCTAATTATACAGTTACGGGTAGTAACTCACTTCCTGTTGAAGAAACTGTAATGCATCAAGATACATATAATAGATATTATCGTTATGGCACAACGCCAATTGTTTTAGATATTCCTTACGGTGTACATACTTTTAGGATTGTACCTAAACTTCCAATACCAGCTGGAAATGGTACTCCAGCTCAAAGACTGGCTGCAGGTGCTGGGAGTGGTTATGGCTGCTGGCCTACTTGTAACGGGTTAGCTAAAAATGAGGTTACGGTTAGAAAATACAGAGTTGTATTGCAAGGCGAACTTCCACCGTTTCAGCCAAAACCTGTTTTAGGTGATTTATCCGTATGTAATGGAAACGCTAAAGCAAGTTACGAAGTTGGAGAAAACGACCCAAGCGCTTGTACCTATACTTGGAGACTTCCTGCTGGTATAGGAGCAAGTTTATTGCCAGCCGTGTCTGTTACTGGAACTAGTCCTGTTCGTTACAGTTCTGGACCTTCTTCTTATAAAACATTAATAGATTGGACCGGTGTTCCTAATGGTGTTTATACTCTTTCTGTAACTGCTAATAATTTCAATACACAAACTAGTATGAACCAGTCGAGTGTGGTTCGTACTTTCCAAGTAGTAGTAACTAGTTGTGGTTTCGATTATAGTCCTGCACCTACTTGTTTGACGGATAGAGTAACTTTTACGCCATTGATAACTCCCAATGAAAAAGCATGGAAATGGGATTTTGACTTTAATACCATTCCAAATAATTTGACTACGAGATTCCAAACAACCAAGTTTCCAACTACTATTCAATGGAGTACACCAGGTACTAAAAGCATCGAATATACAGTTACAACAAATACAACTACAGGAGAGCAACTTAAATTTTATAAAACAATTAATGTATTCGATTGCAGTGGACCAACGATAACGGGTTTTAGCAAAATAGCAGATGCGAGTTCATGCGTGGCGACTGATGGACAGGTACGATTATTATTAACTGGTTCAACTCTATCGAATGGACAAGTCTATCAAATAGATTTGGATGGCAATGGAAGCTTTGGTAGTGCTTTAGATGCACAAGCAACGCTTACGGGAGGAAATACATTAAATATAAATACCATAGCTGCAGGAAGAACCATTACAGGTATATCCAATATGCGTGTACGACTAACGACTGATTTTAGTAAAATATCACCAAACTATATATCCACTACGATTGTTGTTGGACCACAAAATGGAGGGAATATAACGCTTAATGGAAGTTTAGCATTTTGTACAGCAGGAAGTACAACATTAACTGTAAGCGGAGCGACTAATTATGCTTGGTCAAATGGCGGAACCACCAATACAAAAACATACACCACAGCAGGTAATTTTACAGTTAGTGGTACAACAGCTGGATGCGTTTTGACAACCGCATTTACAACTTCGGTAGTATCAGCACCTACAGTAGCATTTACAGGCACACCATCTTTGTGTATAGGCGGAAACACGGCTTTAACAGGTACAGGAGCAACGACTTACACATGGAGTTCTGGAGCCACACCGAATGCTACGACCAATACATTTACACCTGGAGCTAACACACAAGTAACCTTAACAGGATTTGTGGGCAGTTGCAGTGCGACAAACATATTTATAATCACTGTAAACAGCTTACCTATGGCAGGGATAACAGGGACGAGAACGATATGTAGTGGCGTATCAACTACGCTCACAGCGAGTGGAGGTTCGCCATACAGTTGGAGTACAGGAGCTAGTAGTACAGCGATAGTAACCTCAACAGCAGGAACCTATACCGTAACAGTAACAGGAGCTACGGGTTGTAAAAACACTACAACGACAAGTGTGGTTGTAAATGCCTTACCAACAGCAAATATTACAGGCAATGCTACGATTTGTAGCGGATTTAATGCGACTCTAACTGGCACAGGTGGAGGTACATATATTTGGAGTTCGGGAGAAACCTCAGCTAATATCATAAAAAACACAGCAGGATTATATACATTAACAGTAACGAGTCCGTTAGGTTGTACCAATACAACATCAACAAGTGTAGTAGTAAATGCCAACCCAACGGTAGGCATTACAGCCCCCACGACAATATGTTCAGGTGTATCATCAACGCTTACAGCAAGTGGAGGAGGAACGTATTTATGGAGCAATGGCGTAACAGCAAACACCACGACCTTGTCGCCAATAAGCACAACTACTTACACTGTAACCGTTACAGGAGCAACAGGATGTAGAAGCATCACAACAACAAGTATTAATGTAAATAATAGCCCAACAGCCAATGCAGCATCGGTAACCCACATAACCAATTGCGGCTTAACGGATGGAAGTATCACATTATCAGCGACAGGCGGAGTAACACCGTACTTGTTTAGTAGAGATAATTTTGCAACAAGCAATGGTACAGGAAGTTTCACAGCATTAGCGGCTGGTACTTACACAGGTTTTATCAGAAACGGCTCAGGACCAGCGTGTACAGCGACAGTAACAAGCATCGTGATTACAACACCATCAGCACCTAATGTACCCACATTTGTAAAAACAGATGTAACGAGTTGTGTGTCAAATAATGGAGGTTTAACGATTACAGGTACAGGCGGCATATTACCTTACGAATATAGTAGAGATGGTGGAGCAACATGGCAAACGAGCCGAAGCTTTACGGGCTTAGGAGCCACAAGCGGCACCATAGCGATACGCAACTCTACAAGTCCATCGTGTTCGATTACAGGCGGAGCGTATGCGATAACAGCAACAGGAGCACCAAGTTTTGCAAGTGTAACTTTAGGACACATCACAAATTGTGGATTAACGAATGGAACGATTAACGTAGTAGGTTCGGGAGCCGCAAGTTATGAATATTCATATAATGGAGGTTCAACATGGACAACTACAAGTGCCATTTCTGGATTGGCTTCAGGTAATATTACCGTTGGAATAAGAAATGCAAGTACTATAAATTGTTCTACATCAGGGGTTTATACGCTTACCACGCCAAGTTTACCAACATTTACAAGTGCTACCCCAACCAATCCAAGCACATGCGTAGCCACAGATGGTGCAATAGCGATATCAGCCACAGCAGGAAGTTCAGCGTTGCAGTACAGCACAAATGGCGGAGCATCGTGGGCAGCAACAGCCAACAATATCAACCAACCAGCGGGAGCATATAGTATTTATATCAGAAATTCAGTTGGAGGCACATGTACGGTTTTTGGACAAAACTTGACATTATCAGGACCAAATGTAACACCCGTAGTAAGTTATGGAACATCAGCATATTGCAATAGTTCAAATATACTTACCCAACCTGGAACTAATGTATCGAATGGATCATTTAGAATATCTCCTACATTAGGCGTAAACATCAATTCAAGCAATGGAACAATAGCCTCAGGAGCAGCGGCAGGCATTTATAATGTAGTATATACGATAGTAGGCACAGGCTTTTGCACAGGAGCAATAAGTACAGCAGCAACGGTAACGATAACAGCCCCAGCATTAGTAGGGGTAGTATCAGGCGGTTCAACACCCATAACACTAGGTGCAAGTACAGGAGTAATAACCTTAACAGGTCATACAGGCAATGTAGTTAATTGGCAGGTAAGTTATAATTCAGGAGCGTTCACAAATATTGCAGCCACAGCAGGACAAACAAGCTATACAACCACGCCACCAGCCATAGGCAGTTATGTATATCGAGTAGAAATAGGAAATGGAATATGTGCGAATGTAACAAATACGGGTCAAACGATCAATGTAATAGGCACAACAGGAGCAGTAGTAGGAGGCACTAGCCCATTATGCGTAAATCAAAATACAGGACCGATGACCTTGACAGGTTCGGTAGGAACAATATCCAACTGGGAATACAGCACAGACAATACAAACTGGACGAGTATAGCAAATACAACAACACTATTGAGTGGTTTTACACCTACAGTAAGCAATGTTACGTATCAATTTAGAGTAAGCATAGTTGGAGTTGGTACCAGTATAGCCAGAAGCATAGTAGTAGATGCAAGTCCAGTAAGTGGGAGTATCAGTCCATCCACACAAACCTTATGTTCAGGCACGAACTATACACTCAGTCTTACAGGACAATCAGGCACGATAGTAAAATGGAGAAGCAGCATCAATGGAGGTAGCAGTTGGACAGATATATCTAATACAGGCAGTACATACAATACAAGTGCAAGTACCACAACGAGCTATGTAGTAGAAGTAAGCAATGGATCCTGTGCGAATGCCACCACCACATCGGCAATAGTAACGATAGACCAACCAAGCGTTGGCGGTACAGTAAGTGGAGGCACAACACCAATAAACTTAGGGGCAAGCATTGGAACATTAAATTTATCAGGCAATGTAGGAACTTTAGTAACGTATCAAAAAAGTTTTAATGGAGGAGCATTTACAGCAGCCACAAATAACGAAACACCAGCATTAGTAGGCGTTTATGAATATAGAGCAATAGTACAAAGTGGCGTTTGTTCCACAACAACATCAACGGTAAATCAGTTAATTACTGTTACAGGAAGTGTAGGACAACTATCAACTGTGCCAAGCCCAGTTATAATAAATGGTACATTTACACCAATCAGCATTACAGGATTAAATGGTGTAGTTTCAAATTGGGAATATAGCACTAATAATGGTTCAACTTGGATTACAATTCCTAATACAACTACTTTATTAGGTTCAATTCCAACTACAATATATAATGTAGAAAACACATGGCAAATTAGAGCGAGTGTGTCAGGAGTTGGTTTTACAAGTCCTGTAAGCATTCAAGTACATGGTTTACCAACAATCACAGGTATTTCAAGAACACATGTAACAAATTGCGGATTATCAGATGGAACAATTACCATAAATGCCAATGGAAATCATGGTTTAGCATATAGCTTAAATGGATCGACATGGACAACCACAGGCGTATTTACAGGCTTAGCAAATGGTAATTATCCGATTTATGTACGCAATGTGAATAGTCCATTTATAACCGTAAGCGGAGCTAACCAAACGATAACCATACCAAGTTCACCGAGTATATCAACAACAGCTACACAACACGTATCAGCCTGTGGATTAACCGATGGACAGATTACCATCAATGCCACAGGAGGAACAGGAGCATTAGAATATAGTGTAGATAATTTTGCAACCATCAGCACCAATACAGGGCTTAACAAACAATACCTATAGTGTTTATGTACGTAATGCAAATAGCACCAGTTGTATGTCATCGCTTGCAGGCATAACGCTTACAGCACCAGGTGGAGCAGTGGCAGGAAGTATAGTAGGAGCAGGTCAAAATACGTGTTCAGGTTTTGGAACAACATTGACATTAACAGGAGTGGCACCATACAGTGGCAAAGTTCAACGGTAAGCAGCACGACAGGCTTTGCAAATATTGGTACTGGATTAGCAACATATGGCACAGGTATATTAACAACAAATACATATTACAGAGCAATATTAAGCAATGGAATATGTGCAAGTCAAACCACAACAGGTGTTGCAATTATGATTAATCCCATATTGACACCAAGCGTAAATATAGCAGGAAGTGCAAATAATATATGTTCGGGTACAGGCGTAACATTTACAGTAACCTCAATGCTAAATGGAGGAGCTAGTCCAACGCTTACATGGAAATTAAACAACAATACCGTTAGCACAAACAGCACAAGCTATAGCAATGCGAGTTTGAGCAACATGGATGTTGTTAAAGTAGAAATCACATCGAGCGAATTGTGTGTAAGCAGCCCAACAGCAACATCGACAGGAATAACGATGAGTGTGAATGGAGTATCCATACCAAGTGTGAGTATTACAGGAAGTGCCAATAATTTCTGCCAAGGCTTAATAACAAGTGTAGGGTATAATGCAGTATCTACCAATGGAGGTGCAAATCCAAGCTATACATGGAAATTAAATAATGTAAGTGTAGGAAGTGGAAGCAGCTATACAAACACATCGGTAGCAGATGGGCAAACCATAAGCGTAGAGATGATTTCGACAGCCACATGTGCCAATCCAATTTCAGTAACATCAAATATAATAACGCTAACCGTAAATTCAGTACCAGCAAGTCCAACGGCAGGCGTGTTTAGTGCAGTTTGTGTAGGTTCAGTATCGATTTTTGATTTAACAGCTACAGGAATAGGATTGAATAGCTTAAAATGGTATGCTACGAATATATCCAACACCACGATTACAGCACCTACAGTTAATACAGCTAATACAGGCACAACAACGGGCTTTGTGAGTCAAACAACAGGAGCAGGTTGCGAAAGTGGTCGTACAAAAGTTGAAGCAGTAGTAAATGCAAACCCAACAGTTAGTATAAGTGCAACTCCAACAGCGATATGTTTGGGCAGTAGCAGTCAATTATCAGTTACGGGTGCAGCAAATTATGTGTGGCAAGACGACAATAGCACCTCAAACCCACGTACGGTTAGCCCAACAGCAACACAAACCTACACAGTAACAGGATTTGATAGCAACAATTGTTCAAACACGTTTGTAGTAAATGTTACGGTAAATACCTTGCCTGGCATAAGTGCATCTAATTTGAATAATATTTGTATTGGAAGTTCACCTGTTCCAGTGTTTACGGCATCAGGAGTAGGCTTAAGATGGTATACACAACAAAATGGTGGTGTTCCAGCTAGTTCTCCAAACACAATAAGTTCAACACAAGCAGGCATACAAAGCGTTTGGGTAGAATCGTTTGAAAACAATTGTCCGTCCGCAAGCAGAGTTCAAGTATCAATTACTGTGGATAGTAGACCAACAGTTCAATCATTGACTTATAACAATAATGGACTATATTGTTCAAACAATGTATCGGGTATTGGATTAACAAATGCTAGTGCATTTAGTGGAGGAACATTTGCAGGTACAGGAGGTGTAACAGTAAACAATAATATTGGTAATAGTTTTGGTTCAATTACTCCAAATAATGCTATTGGAGCTATTACGATTACCTTCACCTCAGCCATGAATGGAGCATGTCCATCGACAAGGACATCAGCAGTGATAACCATTACAAATTATCCTGGCAAACCAGCGATAAGCTATGGAAGTTCGACAACAACAGAATATTGCCAATCGGGTAATATAACTGCACCAAGTATAACTGTAACCAATGGTGCATTTACATCGAATTTGCCAACTAATAAATTAGCAAGTGATGGAAGCGTAAATGATTTATCAAATGTAGCAGTGGGTAGCTATACAATAAATTATTCGGTAGCAGGTGTTGGAGGCTACTATAATTGTAAAAGCACCAAGTTTAGGCACATTATCACTTTTGTCAAAAGCACAAATATGTACTGGTTCAACGGTAAGTTTAGCATTATCATCGGCAACAGGTGTAGCTAGCTTAGAATACCAAGAAGGAGCGATATGGAATAGCGATACAGCCACAGCATCGGGACTAAACTTTACAACAGATGCACTAACATCAAATCGTTTCTATCGTGTAAAAGCAGTATTGACAGCCTGTCCAAACTTAGTTGCAATATCAAACGAAGTAAAAGTTGA
>RDZG01000039.1 GCA_004293915.1 Bacteroidota bacterium
ATTTCTTACTTTTGGAAATCCTAATAATGTAGATAAATTACTAAAAATATTTGCATTTTGCCAGTTTGTGTTATCAATACTATACTCTAAATTTCCTGTTCCGCCAGTTCCTGAAATAGTAACTGCTCCGTTGGTTAATCCGCAATCGGTGATATCGGTTTTGTTTGTAGCAGAAATATTTGGAAAACTTGGTGTTGTGATTGTGAATCCTGTAAATGTGGCTACGCAATTTTGACTTGATACATTTCTTACTTTTGGAAATCCAGATAGGGTTGATAATCCAGCAAATACATTTCCATTTTGCCAATCTATGTTGTTAATGCTATATTCTAAAGTTCCAGTTCCACCAGTTCCCAAAATTGTAACTGCTCCGTTGGTTAATCCGCAATCGGTAATATCAGTTTTAGTTACTGAACTTATGCTTGGAAAACTTGGTGTAGTAATCGTAAATCCTGTAAAAGTTGCTAGGCAATTTTGACTTAAAACATTTCTTACTTTTGGAAAACCTGATATAGTTGATAAATTACTAAAGATATTTGCATTTTGCCAGTTTGTGTTATCAATACTATACTCTAAATTTCCTGTACCACCAGTTCCCGAAATGGTAACTGCTCCGTTGGTTAATCCGCAATACTAAACTTATGCTTGGGAAACTTGGTGTAGTAATTGTATTAAAATTATTTCCAGCTAAAGAACAAGCAATGGCATTTACGTTTCTTACACTTGCTTTATAATTTGAACCAGCAGCTAACCCTGTAAAAGTACCCGTTGCATTTGTCCAATCTACTCCATCTAAACTAAATCTTAGGTCTGCTTGCATTCCAAAAGTAGCACTCAAAACTATATTTCCTAAACTGCCATCACAACTTTGAATAGAATTAATTTGATTTACAGTTAAATTACTTGGCGTATTAGGTTGGTTGATATTTATATTTCCAATGCCACTTACCGAACAAGCTGGGCTGTTTTGATTACGAACAGAAACTTGGTACAAACCAGCAGCAAGCCCATTGGCATTTGAACTTGTAGTCCAACTGTTGTCTATAAAATATTCTAATATTCCTGTTCCTTGATTGGCTTGAACATTGATTGCTCCATCTACTAAACCGCAATTCGTAATATCTGAAGCAGTTATTGTTACAATATTTGGAGTAACAGGCGTTGTGATTAAAATTCCTGAAATTGAAGTTCCATAAAACGGACTTACACTATTTCTGACATATCCTGTATAAGTTCCTGCGGCTAGATTTGAGAAAACAAACGATGCATTGGCAGAAGTACTTGTGTTTACAAAATTATCCAAACTAAATTCGTAAGGCAAGGCTCCCCCACTTCCTGTCAAAGTAATACTTCCTGTACCTCCGCAATTGGTAATATTCGCTTTATTAATAGCTAAAATTGGAGCAGGCATAGAACCTGTTTGAGTAATAGAAATAATTTGATTTACAATAGGATTTAAAGAAGTTACTGTTACGGTTGCAATCCTATTATTTGTACTTAAATTAAAACTTGCACTTGCTAAAATTATGCCATCGTTTGTTCCATTTGGATTAGATAAAGTGAGCCAAGGTTGAGAACTTATGCTTGTCCAATTCATATTAGAAGTTACTGAAATATTTTGAGAATTTCCTGCACTTGGATAAGTTAAAGTTAATGGATTGGCTACTAAAACAGGGTTTGCTCCCGATTGCGTAATATTTATAATTCTTGAAATAGCTCCTCCTGCAACCGTTAATTGAGCTATTCTAATTCCTGTTGAAGTATTTAAAACAGCATTTGCAGCAACGATTTTATCTCCAAAACCTGAAATTGTACTTAAAGTGATCCAATTAGGCAATCCTGATATTGTCCAATTTATATTGGAAGTTACAGAAATATTTTGTGAATTTCCTGCACTTGGATAAGTCAAAGTTAATGGATTTGCTAATAAAAGTGGCGTAGCTCCGTTTTGATTTATATTAATTTCAACACTTGATAAACCAGAAGTAACCGTAATAATTCCATTTAAAGCATTCACATTTAAGTTAATTGGAGCTGTTAATGTAATCACAAAATTTCCTGTTCCATTTGTTGGATTCACAGTCATCCAAGTTGGGATTCCTGATACATTCCAATTACTATTTGAAGAAATTGTTACGAATTGAACACCACCAGCAGCCGTAAAATTGACCGTACTTGAATTTACATTTACGTTTGGATTTGCACCTGTTTGAGTAATATTTACAATTTGGGTTAAACTTCCACCTGAAATGGTAACTTGGGCTATTCTAATTCCAGTTGCAGTATTAGAACTTGCAGTTGCAGAAATAATGCCATCATTTGTTCCATTTGGATTAGATAAAGTGAGCCAAAGTTGTGAACTTACGATGGTCCAATTTATATTAGAAGTTACTGAAATATTTTGAGAATTTCCCGCACTTGGATAAGTTAAAGTTAATGGATTGGCAACTAAATTTGCTGCTGCACCTGTTTGAGTAATATTCACAAATTGGGTTAAAGCTCCGCCTGTGATGGTTATTAGAGCGGTTCTAATGCCAACAATAGAATGTAATTGCGTACTTAAAGAAATATTTCTATTCCCAAAACCACTACTTGTATTTACACTCAACCAAACAGGCAAGCCCGAAATTGTCCAATTTATATTAGAAGTAATGCTAAGTGTTTGTGAACTAGCGGCACTTAAATAATTTAAAATTGAAGGATTTGCTACTAATAATGGCAAAGTTCCGTCTTGTGTGATGGTTACAAATGCCATAGCAGACCAAGAACTAATGGTGATTACACAAGAGCGAGAACCTAAGTTTGGATTGACAGTGGCTATAATAGAAGTAGTTGCATTTCCAAAATCAGTAGCAGGATTGGCTCTCAACCAAGCAGGCAAACCAGAAACTGTCCAAATTCCATTGGAAGTTACTGAAATAGATTGTGATCCACCAGCCGCAATAAAATTAAAATTATTTATGTTAATACTCAATGTGGGTGCGGTACGAGTAGTAAAAGAAGTTGGTGCACTTTGTGCAGAAAAATTACCTTTTAATCATAGGCACGAACCGTGTAAGTATAAGCAGTACTTGGAGTCAAGCCTGTAACTGCAAAATTAGTACCCGTAGAAGAACCGATAGAAGAACCATTTTGAGAAATTTCATAGCCAAAAACTGCCACATTGTCTATGCTAGGCAGCCAACTTAAAATGGCTGAGTTTGGCGTAATTTGGGAAGAAGACAAAGCAGTTGGAGCTGTTGGAACTTCGGTATCAATTAATGGTGCGTTGGCAAAAATAACTTCTCCAATACTTACTGATCTGGCAGCTCTTACATCACTAATAACGAATTTATAACGGTTGTAGCCTGTTGTATTGGTAAAATAATAATCTTTTGCAGAACCTCTTGTACTCCAAAATTGATTCGTTTGAGTGCTTAAAGTAGTGTAAGTAATTCCATCATTTGAGCCTTGTAAAGTCCAATCTCTTGGGTCGTCATCACTAGTCCATTGACCTGTTGGGAGATTCCACATCGTATATTTATTCCAAACTTGGGGTGTTGCGTATTGAATTTGAATCCAACTTTGTATTTCCCAATCTTTCCAATAGCTCCAAGTTACTCCATCGAAAACATTTTCATCTACGTTAAAATTGGCGTGGTCTTTAGACGTGATATAAGGATAAGTAATATTTTTAGTTCTGATGATTCTAGATGTTCCAGCTAATTTATTTCCTCTTTCATCAAAAGCAATTACTTTCATATTATAATCAGTACTTGGGTTTAGTCCGTTAATTACGGTGTTTAATCCAGGAACAGTTCTTACAAAAACATTATCTTTATAGACTTCATATCCTGCCACCATTACATTATCTGTACTTTCTGTCCAATTCAAAATAAATTGATCTACATCTATAAAAGTTCCAAAAACGGTGGTAACATTGGTAGGTGCAGATAAATCATCAACTTCTTGAAAAACGGTAATTTTATTCCACAATACTCCCCCACCCGTGAGGGTAATTTCTGCGGTGCGGCTTGGACCCAAATTGGCAGATGCAGTAAAATTAATAATCGCATTTCCATTTCCTGTAATAGAATTTAGAGAAAGCCAAGATGGAATGCCAGTAAAAGTCCAGTTTACATTTGAAGTTACCGACAATACATTGGTAGAAAGAAAATGCGGAAATCCAATATAATTATTGTTCGCTTTGACAATATTAGGAGTTTCTACAGCAGAACCATCTGAGACCATCGATAGAGAATATTTTTATTTCTTCCATTTTCTTCTGCCACAATTACATATTCTCCATTTTTTCGAAGTTGTACATTAATAGATTGATTCATATCAAAAAGCCCTTCTCCTCCCCAATAAGGACGTATAAATCCTACATACGAATTATCAATGACACGATAAATATTAATTTGTTGTCTAGGAATGACATTATCTCCTCCTACAAAGCAAACAAAAATATATTCATTACACACGCTAAACGAAATTGGATCTGCGACACCGCCATTATTACTAAATGGCAACCTAAGTTCACTGTGGGCTGTTCTATTTCCTGTGCTCCAATTATCATACCTTACAAGCGACCTACCCATGGTCATCCAATCAAACTGACCAAATCGTGGTGGATCATTTTGATCTGTCGTATTTCTTCCAGACAAATACATTCTATCCAATGCGGGATCATAATAGGCTCTTTTTACATCCCAAAGTGGTGCAGGAGCAGGAATTGCGGTTCTAGCACCATTATAAAATGGAATGCCGTTTGCATCTAAACCTAAACATTTATTTACCAATAAATTTTGCCAGCCCGCTTGCCATATATCGCCATTGGTATCAAAATAAGTACCACGTCCACCATCAATAAAACAGGAATCTTGTTGGGTATATTCGCCAGCTTCCATTTGCCCATCGCCATCGGTATCTCTCCAAATCCAAGTTTTGTCTATAGAGCCAGGATAATTTTTATTTACTCGTTCTCCCCAAACTATGCAAGGAATGGCAATTTCGCCATCGGTAGCTTTATTGAATCTAAAAAGTGCGATGAGCCTTCCTGTCATATCCATCATGACCAAAAACTTTTTCCCTTTAAAATTAATGACTTGCACATTTGCCATCGATTGCCACAGACGAGGATCCGCAGGGTATTTATATCTATCAATAGTATAAGCTACATATTCTGTCTCTTGTCCTAATGGTTTACTATAATCAATCTCAAAATGCTCTACTTTGCCATACGCATCATTTCCATTGGTTTGTGCATCCAAACCGCAAGCATCTACAAACAGTACACAGTAACTTTTCCAACCCAAAACACCTACAGCATTATATTTCTCAACCATTGTACCTTGTCCGCCTGTATGCCATTGTGTGTTTCCCACATATATATTGTCATTATCATCGGTACCAATGCCTCTGATTTGTTGAAATTTGAGGGGTGCATTTCTGCCCGAAACTCCAGAATGTATGCCATATAATGCTCCAAAAGTAGAGGTTTCACGAGGATATGTATTAATAGTAGTATATATCAACACTTGTTCTCTTCTTCCCACATCGCCTATCAACATTCTATCGTTTCTATCGATGCAAAAATCACCCACAAAACTCCCAGAAGGAAGATTAATAGCTTCTGGTAACAATGCACCATTTGTGGGGTCATAACGGTTGATAATAGTGGCATCAAAACCTTGGGCTATCCATAATTTCCCCCATGAATCCATGGCTAACTGGCGTGGTTGAGGAACTGCGAACTCTCTTTTAAATGCCATTGTGGTAGCATCATATACTTTTACTTTGTTAAATAGTTCAATTGAAACAAACAATTCGTTTTCATTTGCATACAATCCTGTAATATTAACTTCGCCACCATAATTAGTACTATTATCTAATTCCTCTACCACCAACATACTATTAAGGGGCCAACCTTTTCCTCCCGAAAAAGTAGCTCCGAGCTTCACATTCGATTTCTGACGTCTAGTAACACCTATCCATGTTTTATTACCAACAGGACATCTGTCTATCCAGCCACCTGTTCCAGATAAACCACCACCCTCATTGCCCATCACCATCGACCAATAAACGTAATTTAAGTTTGAAGCTGCAGCCATACCACCACCAGCTCCCCATCCATGAGAAGCATCACCATGATTCACATTTCCATTTTTAAATTCCGAGAAATTAGCACCACCTTCTTCCCAAGGCACATTGGTGTAGCAAGTACCATCCTTTCCCACGCACATATCGTCCATGCCTTGTGGGGTAAAAGTTGCGGTCAGTGGCGTTGAATTTCCAAACCAAGAGTTTTTAACGTTTGGAACTTGTTGGGCATATGTTGCGAACGTATAAAGTAGTAATAGTAGTGTATTTTTTTTCATAATTTTTCTGAATCATATGTTGAAAACTAATGATTTAAATAATTTCAGTAAGCGCCTTTTAATTTTATAAACATGTATTTTCTTATTATTTTTTTATTGAAAATGGCTAATTAAAACCTAACTATAGTACTTATTTAATAATTATTTGTAAATAAACAATAAATAAAAATAAAAAGCAAGAAAATATTTACATAACTAATTGATAATTAGCATATTAAAAGACAACTAATACGTTTTGATAACGAGTAAAAATAGGTATTTTAAGAGGTAATTCGATTGATTATTAGTAGGTTGCAAAATGGAACTAAAAAAAAATTACTTTATGATAACGTAAAAAAAAATCAGAAAAAGTTTATGGAATATTCTATCAAATGCGTCCAGTCTAATTTTTGATTGCGTTTGGATTTAGCTTTGGTCATTAGTTCAAATACTTTTTGTTTAAAAGCCCAATAAGTAGCTGTCCTTAAATCCAATTCTTGTGCAGCTTGCTCTATGGAAATCTTATCAGAATCTTGGCAACATACATACGTAATAAAAAATGCTTTTGTAAGGCTAAATTTAAGATTGTGATATAAAGTATTGTTGAGTGGAGAATCTAAATAATTACACCTTCTACATTTATGTGTAAAATCATCCATCAATTTGAAACCTTCATAGCTGCATTTCTTACATTGATACGGTTTGTTTACAGACCATTTCATTTCAGAAAGATATTGCCTGCAATAGGTATCGGAAGGAAAAAATACAGAAAATTCACTATAAGACATTTTCTTTTGAAGCAATCGAGCTTCTGTAACATCTTGTACTTCGTAAATAAGCGTAAGATTGTGTTCTTTTAATTTTTCGTTCATTACTCGAATTTCTTCTGCCTGCTGTTGAATTTGGAGGGTTCTATCATTAACCAAAGTTTCTAGTTGATTATTTAATTTATCTTTCAACACCTCGTTTTCCTTTAGCTTTTCTACTGATTGAGAAAGTGCTGCTACTACATCGCTCTTAAGCAAACGATATCTATCTGCTAAGGCAAATGAGAAAACTATCGCATCTAACAATCCAAAAATAAACATAAATACATGGTCTGTTTCCTCCATATATCCTTTATAAAATGCTGAAAAAGACAAAACAAACATGCCTATTAAAAAGAACCGTGCCGACTTATAGCCATTAATATATCGTTTCAGACCTACAAGAAAACAAAACCCTAAACAAATGGCGTCTGCATAATTTCCAGACAAATCATCCATAAGTCTAAAATTATAAGGGAAGAAAAAATCTTTATAAAAAAAGTTAAGGGCAACTATTAAAATTTTAAAGAATGCAAGGCAAATTAGAATTTTATCAAACTTTGGCTCTTCCTTTTTAGTATTTAAAAACAAACGAGCATAAAAAATCAAACAAATAATCGAAACTGAGTAAGGGAGTGTGTACGAAAAAAGTCCCAGTTTTGTGAATGGTATAAACACATTGAAATGTTCCCATTGTATGAATGCAAAAAACAAAAAAGAAGTTGCATATAGCGAATAGAAGAAGTATAAAAACTCTTTATTTATGATAAAAATTGCAAGATTATAAAATATTATAATTAAAAAAGCACCAATAAATATTCC
>RDZG01000072.1 GCA_004293915.1 Bacteroidota bacterium
TTGAGCCGTACTATTTTCAGGAAATGATATTTTTTGCATAGAATTTTAGTTTATGCAAATATACAAAAATGTAATATATTATTTTCGGTTTAATATAAACTACATTGGCTGAGTTTTTCAGCAGACCCTACTTACCAGAATCAATTAAACAAAAACGGCTTAAAAACGCTCAAAAATAAACAAAGTTCTACATGATTCACTGGATATTAAAATCACAATTAAAATCTGAATTCATGCTTTGTGTTTCAACAGAATTCTAACTATTTCATCCACTTTTTTAGTTGTTGTTTGTCTGCTAAAGTAGATTTTGCATAAAACTCGTTCATAGCTTTTTTGTATGTAGTTTGTTTGTATAAATATTCTATAACTTGTGATGCTGGTCCAGCAAGTCTGCCATTAAAATGCAAGGCTGCTTGAGCCAAATTTTCCATAAATTTATCCGAATAAAAATTTAGTTTTTTAAGCACTTCAAAAGCTAATACTCTGGTTCTAAACTCATACGAAGGCGAACTATATCTAATTAATTCTTGCAATAAATCTTCGTTTTTGATTTGATTTAATTGCAATTCCAACCACTTTATACGTATATTTTTATGGTTATTTCCAATTTCATTTTTAGTAATTTCTAAATATTCGTTTTGCATTTCTGGATATTTTGCACAAAGTTTTTCCAATGCAGTTTCGATAGCCACATAAGAGCTGTCTTTCAGTAAGTTACGTAATTGTGGCTCAAATTTTGCGGGCAAACTAGCTATGTTATTTATAATGGCTTTTCGCACATTTACATCTTTATCTGTGATGGCATTTTGCAAAACTTCCATGCTTTCTTTGCTAGTGTCTGCCGCCAATTGATTCACGATTTCGGCACGAATAGCATGAAATTTATCTCGCATGTAAGCACTTATCAGTGTTTCACGTTTTTTGTTTATATCCACACCTTTTAGTTGTAAAATGGCATCGTACCTGTCGAGCATGTGTGGTGCTCTCAAAGCTTGGTTCATCCATTCTTCTTGGTATTTTGTAAACGTTACAGATTTAAGAATTTGCGAATTTGGATCAAAAAGTACAAAATCAATTTCCATATTATTTTTATTTGGAATAGAAACTCTAGTTGTTTGATTTTCAATGATTTGCACTAATGTATCTTTGGTTTTATCGCGATAATAAACCTCAAATTTTATTGGCATTTTAAATAACCCAACCAAATCGTTGATTTCATGTGATTGTTCAACTGTAATTTCTGTAACTCGCTCATTTTTAGTGTTTTTAATATCAGAATAGGCTACTTTATAAGCAGGTTCGCCACCTTTGTAAACCCATTCATCCCAAAACCAATTAAGCGAAATACCAAGTTCGTCTTGAAATGCAATCAATAACTCATTGGAATCCACATTTTTATAGGCATTTTTTTCTAAATAGGGTTTTATCACTCTGTTATATTGCTCTCTGCCAACTACATATTTTATCATTTCCAACACAAAAGCTCCTTTGGGATACCAGCGTGTTGCTCCAGCTTCGGAACTTGCAATAGCTTTTTTATCGGTTTGTGATGCTGTAAGTGATTGATTGATAGCACTTTTACGAAGCCAATCGAATTGATTTTTACCAAATGCATCTCTATCAAAAATCCATTGATAATGAGTTGCAAAACTTTCTTGCAACCACGTATCGCTACTCGAACGGGCTGTTATCATATCGCCAAACCACATGTGAGCCAATTCGTGTGCATTTACAGCCACATAATTGCGGTCCAAATAGCCTCGAGCATCAACACAATAAAAATCGCCAAAAACGGTTGCAGTAGTGTTTTCCATTGCCCCAAACATATAATCTTGGGCTGGAATTTGCGAATATGGAGCTTTCCAAGGATAGTTTATACCAATTTCTTTTTCATAAAAATCCATGATTTGTGTTGAATATTTATAAATAGTTTCAATTCTATCTTTATGGTCTGGATAGTAATAAAAACGTAAAATTTGTCCTGATTTTGATTTTACTTCTTTGATTTCGTAATTTCCAATTCCTAACATAATCAAATATGGAGCATGCGATTGAGGCATCCGATATTGCCAGGTTTTGGTTCCGTCTTTATTGTCTTTTTCTTTTAATTTATTACCATTTGATAACACTTGATATGATGCATCGAAAGTTATATTTACTTCCGAAATTATTTTATCGTTCATTTCGTCATACATCGGAATCCAGTGGCGATTATCTATTCCTTGTCCTTGTGTCCAGATTTGTTTGCGAGACAAGTTTGTGGTATCATTCCAGCCAATAAAATACATTCCTCGCTTTGGTTTTGCCTCATAATTAATTACTAATGAATACTTTGTGCCAAACAAAAAAGGTTGTTCAGAATAAAAAGTATAACCAGCTGTATCTCGTTTAAATGTAATTTCCTTGCCATTTACCTTTGCCTCTTTTATAACCAATCCTTCACGTGCATCGAGAAAAAAATTATCAACTTTGTTGCGAAGTGGCGTAAAAATGTGTGTAACTGTGCCTTTCAATGAACCTTCTTTGGGTTGAATTGCAATGTTTAAAATCAATTCTTGAAAATCGAGTGGATGTTCTCTTGGCGAAAGTGCAGGATCGAGTTCTCGTTTAAAAAATTTAGGTTGAGCAATGGAATTGAAATATAATGTAATTAACAAACCTATAAAAAAGGTATTTTTCATTTTTATAATCATAGAAATTTATACGAGCAATTTACAAAATTTATTCTGTTATGTAACTTTACAATAATTGATTTATTAAAATCTATAAAAATGGCGTTTTAACAACTTCGGCTTCAATAAGTTTTTCTCTAACAGAAATATAGATTTTTGAACCAATAACCGATTGATTTATAGCCACATAGCCCATTCCAATACCAATACCTAATGTTGGCGATTGTGTTCCTGATGTAACATCGCCAATTTTATTTCCAGTGGCATCGCAAATGGCATAATGACTTCTGGGAATACCTCGTTCAATCATTTTGAAGCCAACTAGTTTTTTTTGAACTCCTTCTTTTTTTTGTTTTTCAAATTTATCTGAGTCCACAAATTTTTTCGAAAACTTGGTAATCCAACTTAATCCAGCTTCTATTGGCGAAGTGGTGTCGTCTATATCATTTCCATATAAACAATAGGCTTTTTCTAATCTCAATGTATCTCTGGCTCCAAGTCCAATTGGTTTTATGCCAAATTCGGCTCCAGCTTCCATTATTTTATGCCAAACATTTTCGGCTAAATGATTTGGAATGTAAACTTCAAAACCACCTGCACCTGTATAGCCTGTATTTGAAATTAAAATATTTTTGTTACCAGCAAAATCGCCAATTTCAAATGCATAATAGGGTATAGATGAGAGATTTAATGAAGTTAATTTTTGCATTGCCAAAATTGCTTTTGGACCTTGAACGGCAAATAAACAAAGTTCGTCAGAAAGATTTTTTAGTTCGGCTCCAAATGTATTTTGCGAATTAATCCAATTCCAATCTTTTTCGATATTTGATGCGTTTACAACCAAAAAATATTCCTCATCGGCAATTTTATAAACCAATAAATCATCTACAATTCCACCTTTTCCATTTGGCAGGCAAGAATATTGTACTTTTCCGTTTGTCAATTTGCTTACATCGTTTGTAGTTACAAATTGCAATAATTCGAGCGAACCTTTTCCTTTTACGCTAAACTCTCCCATGTGAGAAACATCAAAAATTCCAACCGAATTTCTAACTGCGTGATGCTCATCTAAATCAGAAGAATAACGAACAGGCATATTATAACCTGCAAATGGTACAATTTTAGCTCCTAAATTGATATGAAGTTGGGCTAATGGAATATTTTTCGGTTCTAACATTTTACTTAAACTTATAATTTAATATTTTTACTATAATACTCTGATTTTTATGTTTTTAAAAAATACTTTATCTCCATGATCTTGCAATGCTATGTACCCTTTTTTGTATTTCCCAAAACCTTTCCAATCTTTAAATTTACTATTGGAAATCATTTCGTCCCATTTTTTATCAAAAAGTGTATATTGAACAATCATTACATCATTTAAAAAATGTTTTACTTGATTTCCCTTCACAATTAATTTTACTTTATTCCATTCACCAGCTTTTTTTACAGTTACTTTCGAAGGAGCAATCATATCGTAAAGCGAGCCTGCACGGTGGTTTTTCCATTTGTTATCAGGATGGCAGGTGTCGTCCAAAATTTGCATTTCTGGACCAGTAGAATATACCGCTCCAAATGTTGTATCTTCGACAACATGATAAAAAATGCCGCTATTTCCACAATCCGAAATTTTCCATTCTAGATTTAATTCAAAAGATTCGTATTGATTTTCGCTCACAATATCGCCTCCGTTTTTGTCGGTCAGAACCAAACAACCATCTTCTGCTTTCCATTGCGGATTGATGGTTTTACTTTTGAAATTTCGCCAACCATTTGTGGTTTTTCCATCAAATAGCAGTTTCCAGCCTTGTTTTATTTCTTTTTGACTTAGTACATTTTGTGCAAACAAAGAAATTTGTAAAGCACATAAAATTATTGTTATCTTTTTCATATATAAGTTTTTATTTTTGCAATATTAATCATCTTCATAATCTAATCCAAGCAACTTATTTAGTGCCGACCTAAGTTCTGCCAAAGCATGAAAATCGGGCTTTTTAGTAGCTATTTCAATGCCTTTTTTAAATATATATTCTGCTTTTTGTAGTTCGTTTTTTTCTTGAAGCACTATGCCAAATTGATAATATGTTCCGATATATTCAGGATTTTTTTCTACTAAATCATCAAAAAAAAATATAGCTTTTTCTATATCAACTTTTTTGTATTCCAACGCAATGGCATATTTCAAAAAAGCATCATTTGGCTCGTCTTGCAGCATTTCCAATAAACTTTTGAGGCGTGTTTGCGACATTTTTCAAATAGATTTTTTATGAATTACAAATGTAGTTTTTTGTGTTTACAAATCAGAAATAGTTCATCTTATATTGTAGTTTGTAAAATTATTTTATCAAAATAATTACTAAAAGCAATTTGCGTTCTCTTTATCATTTTTAAAATTTTCCAAATTAATGCCTGCATTTTAGCTTAATTACCATTCAAAATGCTTATTGTATCTGCTAGTATTTAATTCTTTATCATAGTATAATTATCATATTTTCAAGTAGTTATATGCTTTATACGACACAAAGAACAATATTGTTCGTTGTAAAAGAATAATATTGTTTGTTGTAAAAGACGTATTCAGAAAATCAAAAAAGATAATTATCTTTCTTTGTAAAAGAATAATAATTATCTTTGTAAAAGAATAATAATAAATATGGTTTACAAAGAACAAATAGAAACAGCTTTTGTAGAACAGCAGAAACACACAAGAGATGATTTTTTTATAGACAGAGAACCAATAAAAGCTATTTCTGTAAAAACTAGCCATATCGTGGTGCTTACAGGCATACGCAGATGTGGAAAGAGTACATATATGCAACAACTCATCGTCAAACATTATCAAAATGTTGCTTTTTTTAATTTTGAAGATCCACGCATATTTGGTTTTTCTGTAGAAGATTTTTCAAAACTTAGCGAAGTAATGGGCAACGATAAGGAAGCCTATTTTTTTGATGAAATACAAAATATAATAGGCTGGGAAGTATTTGTACGACAATTGCACGACAGAGGGAAAAAAGTGTTTATCACAGGTTCAAATGCCAATTTGCTTAGTAAAGAATTAGGTACTCGTCTCACTGGTAGATACTTAAGTTATGAGATATTTCCGTTTTCGTATCAAGAATATTTGGTTTATTTTAAAAAAAACGATTCGGATGATGTTTTTCTAGAATATATACAGCTAGGTGGATTTCCAGAATACCTCAAAGATAAGCTCGATGAAATCGTGCAAACACTTTTGAAAGACATTGTATATAAGGATATCGCCATACGTTATGGGGTTAAAAACTCACATATATTAATGCAAATAGCCTTGTATTTGATATCAAATGTGGGTAAAGAAGTGAGTATCAACAATATAAAAAATGCTTTTTCAGTAGGATCAACTTCTTCGGTTTCAGATTATTTACATTGGTTTGCAGAAACTTATTTGTTCTTTTTTGTACCAAGATTTAGTTGGTCTCAAAAAAGTATAGTTCGTAATCCCAAAAAAGTATACACCATAGATACTGGTTTTGCCCATAAAAATTCACTCAGTTTTACCTCGGATTATGGTCGGTTGCTCGAAAATTTTGTTTATATACAACTCCGAAAACGAAATTTGGAGGTATATTATTTTAAAGAAAAAAAAGAATGTGATTTTGTGGTTTTTCAAAATACTGTTTTTCAATATGCTATACAGGTTTGTACTGTGTTACATGCCGATAACCGCCTACGCGAGATGGAAGGATTGCTCGTAGCATTAGATTTTTTTAAAATAAACAAAGGTTATATCCTCACTATGAACCAAACCGATACGATACAAATAGAAAATAAAACTATAGAAATAGTAAAAGCCAAAGATTTTGTGTTTTAAATCTAATACTGATGAGGAAGCTGATTTATTCATTCTATTTTTTTAATATTAATGCAATTTTAATAGCTACTTGCAATTAGAATACTATTTTTGTAGGTAGTAATTTTTAGGATTATGATGAATATATTGGTTTTGCTTTTTTGCATCACACTCATATCGTTGCTCACTTCGGGTAGGTTACGTACTTATTCTAATGCGCTTGCTTTGCAAGGGATTTTGCTTTGTGCCATTTCTTTCAAAGAATTGCAAGAACTGAAAGAACTAAACTATCTCAATTTGGTATTTATTATGCTCGAAACGCTATTATTTAAAGGAATTATAGTGCCATTTTTTTTAAATTATTTAATCAAAAAAAATAATATTCATTACGAAAGAGAGCCAAACGAAACCAATTTTTATGCGCTTTTTAAAATTGCAATTATTTTTATTTTTTCCTTTATTATTGGCTATAAACTTCATCATCACGATTTCAATATTTCCATTGGCACAAACGATACATCAAAAATCATTTTCTTTACTGCTTCGCTTTCGGCAATTTTTACAGGTTTATTGATTGTAATTCGCAGGACAAAAATTATCACACATATTGTTGGCTATTTGGTAATTGAAAATGGGCTTTTTTTACTCACATTGGCTTTGGGAGATGAGATGCCAATTGTTGTGAATTTAGCTATTTTGTTTGATATTATTTCAACCACTTTGCTACTCGGGGTTTTTGTAAATCGTGTTCAAATGACATTTAAAGATACCGAAATTGGCAAACTAACCGAACTTAGAGATTAGTATGGAACCCATTATTATCTATTTGCTTATTACACTTTTTGTTTCAGCTGCTATGTTTTTTGCCAGAAATAAATGGCTAAGTTTTTCATTATTTATTCCAGCTGTAATTTCACAATTTTGGTTTTTATATTGGACTTATACCCACAGAGGCGGAAAATTTTTAACCTATTTTAGAGTCGATTCTATTGGCGTTTTATTTATTGGTGTGATATCTATTTTATTTGTTTTTAGTATTATTCATACTTATTTATACGACCAAGATCGCAAATCACCTATCCGACAAGTAACCATTCAAAATGCTGTAATGGTTGCATTTATTACCGCAATGAGTTGTGCCTTAATTTCCGACCATTTGGGTTTGTTGTGGGCTTTTTTAGAAGCCACAACCGTTTGCTCTGCTATTTTAATATATTTTGATCGCACAAATATTTCTCTTGAAGCAGCTTGGAAATACTTTTTTATCTGTTCAATTGGTTTGGCATTGGCTTATGTTGGCATTTTGTTTTTAGGAATTGCCGGACAAGAAAAAGAGCATTTGGATATTTCGGTAAGTTTGTTGCGAACTAAAGTACACGAATTGAGTCCGATTTGGCTCAAAATAAGTTTCTTATTTGCGATTGTTGGTTTTAGTGTAAAAATGGGTGCAGCCCCACTTTTCACTGTTGATATCGATGCAAAAGACACTGCACCTTCGCCAATTGGAGCCTTATTTTCTGGTGGGTTGCTTAATGTTGGCTTTGTAGCAGTATTTCGGTTTTACGAAATTTTTGCAATGACCGAAATTCGTGATTGGATGGATAAAGTTATAATGATTATTGGTGTTTCATCAGTATTTTTTGCAACGGTATATTTATTAAAAGTAAAAAATATTAAACGTTTGTTGGCTTATTCGAGCCTCGAACATGTAGGCATTGCTTTGATTGCACTTGCTTCTGGAGGCATTGGAATTATGGCAGCCATTTTGCATTTAGTTATACATTCTTTTGTAAAAGCTGGACTTTTTTATCAAATCGGGCAACTATACAGAACTTATCAAGACAAAGACATTATGCTTCATGGCGAATATTTTAAAAATTATCCTGCTGGTGCAATTGTATTAATGATAGGCTTTTTGTTTATGATGTCTATTCCGCCATCTGCACTTTTTCTTACCGAATTTTATACTTTTGGAGCTTTGTTTTCAAGTTTTCATTGGATTATAGGTGTATTGGTTTTGGGTTTGCTCACGGTTATATTTTATGCCTTAACCAAAGCCTTAATTCAAATTTTATTTGCACAAATGCTACCTATGCAAGAAGTTCAACAACGTATAAATCCTTGGGAATCAGTTAGTCAATACATAATTATGGCAGCGGTTTTGTATATGGGCATTTTCCCAAATCAAACATTGATAAATTTTGTTGCCGAAGCTGTTAGCCATTTGCCAAAATAAGTTTCTTTCATTATTGAAAAACCAAAAAAAATGAAAACCATAGTTTTCCCAGCTATCGCATGTATCAAGAGAAGCGTTACTTATGATCTTAAATAAGCAAAGTTTGCACCTTTGAAAAATATCGAAGCTGAATTCGAATGTCAAATAAAAAGTAGTTTTCAACTATATGAAACAGTTAAAAAAGTTAATGCTATTGTAGTTTATTAAAATATAAAATAGTAGTTTTAGATTATAAATATCCATTATTAAAATGAATATATCACATACAGCACCAATAAAGTTAGAGCTATTTAGAGAGATTGATAAAATGACCGAAAAAGAACTAATAGCTATACATCAATTCATAGTTAAAGACCATAAAAAAGATTTTTATGATTTGCTTGAAGATTGGCAAAAAGAAGATATTGAAGCTGGATTGAGAGATATTAAAGCTTCTAAAACGATGCCAGTTGAATCATTTTTGAAAAGTTTGTAATGGAAATCGGAATAAATTATGAAGTATTGATTTCAGAAAATGCACAAATTAGATTTAAAGAAATATTACTTTATTTAGATATAAATTGGTCTGAAAGTGTAAAAAATAATTTTGTATTAAACTTCAAGAAAATCATTGAGATATTAAAAAGCAACCCCTATTTGTTTCAAGAATTTTCAAAAAAGAAAAAAATAAGAAAATGTTTAATTACGAAACATAACGCACTTTATTATACCATTTCAAACAACAAAGTACAAATTATTACAATTCAAGACACAAGACAAAATCCTAAAAAACTAAAATTATAGTTTACTATGAATCCATTAATTTTTACTGATTTTGTGCAAAAGACATAGCCTATGAAAACCATAGAAACAAAAAATAATATTCCCGTTGATTTAGCCGATGTGCCAATTCACACTTACGCCATTTTTTTTGAAATTGTGAGTGCTTTGATGAAAAACAAAACAGTGCATTGCACCACCTATTTTGCATTTGAAAACAAAACTAATCTGCAATTTATTTGCTGTTTAGCAGATGATGCCACAAGTAGTTTACATTTATTATCTCACCAAATGCCAATAGATGCTTTGGAGCCGATTGAAGCATTAACCAAAAAAATAAACGCTTTTCATATTTTTGAACGTGAAATTGCCGAAAATTTTGGTGTTGAATTTAAAAATCATCCTTGGCTAAAACCAGTTCGATATGCAAAAAATAGAGCAAATTCCGAAAAACAAATTAATAATTACCCTTTTTTCAAAATCGATGGATTTGATACACATGAAGTTGGAGTTGGTCCCATTCATGCTGGCATTATCGAACCTGGACATTTTCGGTTTTCGTGCCATGGCGAAATTGTGCATCACCTCGAAATCCAATTGGGTTTTCAACATCGAGGAATCGAAAAATTATATCTTACCAAACCACATTTGCTCCAACGCACCATTTTAACAGAAAATATTGCTGGTGATACAGCCATTGGACACACCTTGGCTTTTGTAAATATGATGGAAGCCTTGTATGGAATCGAAAAAGATATTCGTTGGGTAAAAATGGATATGCTTCGTTCGTTGGCATTGGAAGTCGAACGCATTGCTATTCATGTTGGCGACATGAGCAATTTGTGTTTAGATGTGGCTTATCAGCTCGGAAATGCAGTTTTTGGTGCTTTGCGAACTCCTGTAATTAATTTTTTTCAGTTTTGGTGTGGCAATCGTTTTGCAAAAGGACTATTGCGAGTGGGCTATAATCCGCACCCGTTTACACCCCAATTGATGGAGCGTTTGGTAAAAATTTTGGAAGAATTTGATATAAAATACATGGAAATGCAACACAAAACTTTTACGCTTCCGAGTGTATTAAATCGTTTTGAAAAATGTGGCATTTTGAACATGGAGCAAATGGATATGATTGGTGCGGTGGGTATGTCGGCACGTATGACAGGTATTTCAAGAGATGTTAGAGCTTCACACCCTTTTAATTATTACGAACATTTGGCTTATGAACCTGTGCTTTTAGAAACAGGCGATGTATATGCACGAGCCATGATGCGAAATTTAGAAATACAAAAATCTATGGCTTATATTCGAACTATGCTTTCGCAAATTTATCGTTTAAATGTAGAAGAGCCTCAAAAATATAGAGCAGATATTTACGACAAAAAAATGATTCCAAATCAGATATGTGTTTCATTAACAGAAGGCTGGAGAGGCGAAATTTGCCACACTGGAATCACAAACGAAAAAGGTGATTTGATGCATTATAAAGTAAAAGATCCTTCGATGCACAATTGGACTGCACTTGCTTTGGCATTACGACAAAACGAAATTTCTGATTTTCCTATCAACAACAAAAGTTTTGATTTGAGTTATTGTGGACATGATTTATAATATTTAACACACACTTGAAATATGTTTGACGAAATAAAAATATTACAACATCAAGGAAAGCAATTTATTCCTGATGTTACAAAAGTGAATCTTCCAGTTTCTTTTGCTGTTGGCAGACCAGAAATTGCCGAAGATATTACTGCTGAAAATGCAAAACTTGCCAAAGCCATTTGCCCCACTCAAGCTATTGAAAACGAACCATTTAGCATAGATTTAGGCAAATGTACGTATTGTATGGAGTGTGTACGCATTTGCGGAAAAGACAAAATAAATTTCACTAACGATTATAAAACCGCAACCAATGTGCGAGAGCGTTTGATTGTGAAAGCAGGCGAAAAACATCCAATTACAATCGACCAAAGTTTGGTAAGACCCGAAATAAAAAAACTCTTTAAAAACTCTTTAAAACTGAGACAAGTTTCGGCTGGTGGAGATAATTCACAAGAATGGGAATTAGGAGCAACTAATAATGTGAATTTTGATTGCAGCCGATTTGGAATAGATTTTGTGGCTTCACCTCGCCATGCCGATGGGATTGTGATTACAGGTCCGATTACCGAAAATATGGCAGAACCTTTGCAGATTTGTTACGATGCCATTCCAGAGCCAAAACTCATTATTTTGGTTGGTACCGATGCTATTAGTGGTGGTATTTTTGAAGGATCACCAGCTTTAAATCGGTCGTTTTTAGATAAAAATACGATAGATTTATATGTGCCAGGAAGTTTGATACATCCGCTAACGTTTGTAAATGGGGTATTAGAAATGATCGGACAAATATAGATTTACATCGAAATTTTAACCGTTGTTCGTTCGCATTTTCCGTCTAAAGGTGGATTAAGTTTCGAGACAGAAACAGTAGCTTTTTTTACCAATATAAATTCGGATTTAATTTTTTGGCAGATAGAAAAGCATAATGTTTCCAATAGTTTTTGCGGTTTTTTCATCACTGTTTCAGCAATTTTATATACCAAAACATAATCTACTGTATGCGAAAGATTATCATCGAAAACGGATAAAGGCACTATAACATCGAGTTCTATGCACACTTCAAACGAGTTTCCTTCTTTTTGTTCTGATTCATATACGCCATGAAAACCAAAAAAAGACATTTTTTCGAGCGAAATCGAAATTTGAGTAAAATTGTTTAACATAGCTATAAAAAATAAAAACTTAATCGCAACTTACACTTCCCGAAAACTGTATCGTATCGGTTGGATTTGCAACATTTTCGCCTGTTAAATTAGATAGCGAAGCTAATCTACTGCCTGAAAGTGTAAAATCAACTTTGCCTTTTGTTGCTACCCATGTTTTTTGACTTTTACCAATATCTGTAAACAAAACGTGAACAGTAGTATCATTAATATTGGCTTTATCTGATGTTAAATAATACTTTTGGGCAACACTTGGTTTACTTTTGAAATAAATTATAAAATTTGCTTGAGCTTGATTTGGATTAATTGTTCCAGCAATTACTGCCATCACATAATATCCTTCAGAAATCGCATCGCATCTGCCATAAAGCGAACTTAGTTCTGAACCATAAAGCGAAGGAATACTTATTTTACCAAATCCACGACTTACATCTTTATAGTCAAACCCATTGTTGCCAGGTATATTGTATAAATTGCCAACACCAGAGGCAGTTGGGTTGTTATTTATGTTTGTGGTTGGAATAGGAGCAGTTTTTGGATTACATTTATAAAGTGCAAACAGCCCAAAAGCAACCAAAAATACCAGTGATATGTGTTTTAATTTCATAGAATTCGAACGTAATAATATACTAAGTTAGTTTATACGTAGCTAATTTCCAAAAGTAATTTATTTTGAACAATAAAAGCATAAATTAGTATTAGTTTTTTCGTCCATTTGTGGTAAATATTTAATTTAGGTCTTATGCTTTCTAGTATTTTCAGCCTTTAACTTGATTTTTTTATCTTTAACTCACGATATTAATTCTATAATTTGCTATATTTGATGGTTAGAGAATTGACGCTTCTTGGTAAGAAAATAAGACCAACAAGAGTAGAAATTTTATCATTATTTCTTATGTTTAACCTTGGTAAAATCTTTATAATCATCTTTATTTCATTTATTAATTTTAGTATATTAGCTCAAAGAACTTTTTATAATCTAAATAATAACGAGAATTTTTATTTAAATAGTAATAAGGATACATTGTATAAAAGTTTAAATTTAAAAAATGCTTGTCAATTTAACTATAGTCAATTAAGTAGATTAAATAAAGGTGCAATAACCGATACTTCACTTCTTGCTTTTTTGATAGAAAAGTTATATTTACCTAAAAATTCAGATAAAAGTGAGCCTATACTCAGATTTGAAGGAGGTAAAGAGCAGTTTGTAATAAATTGAAAAGACAAATCACATTTTATCGAATTAGTTTTTACAACAACAAAAATTTGGATTTTATTTTTATACATACTAATTATAATGATGATTTCAATATGAAAAATCAGGACTCTAAAATATTATTAATAGTTACAGTTAAAAATAAAATTAAAAGTGCTATAATTTTATCAAATTGTAAAAAAAACAACTGGTATGGCGAACATTCAGATTTTAAGATGGAGAATAATAAAATATTTATAACATACATGACTGATTATAGCGATAATATAAGTTATGATGATCCAGAAGATGGTATTGAAAAAAAAGAGGCTTACTTAATATTTCCTAATGGCTGTATTAAATTAACCTCAAAGTGGAAACACAAAAGAAAAGGCTAACTCACTGCTACATGTATAGCTTTTAACAATTACAATATGCTTCAATTTAAATAAATGCATCAATAGTTTTTTGTCACGATTTCACAAAATTTTTACTGTTTCTTTACGTGCATTTGTGGCTAAAATTCAATCAGAGTCTTTTTGTATTTTGATATTCGTAATTTAAACGAACAAAAAATTTGATTTTTAGCACTTTTTCTTTTATTATTTTGTAAATAGCACCAATTTTAGAAAATTATTCATTATTCTTATAAATCAATAAATCATGAAGCACATTTTTTTAGTAATAATAGCCGCAAGCTTTTCGGTTTTAGCACAAAATACAAAATCATTTCTCAATTGGCAAATTGGCTATCACAATTCGGCTACAGACCAACCTTTAAAATATTATCCATCAACTGTTCCTGGTGCTGTACAGCTAGATTTGATGGTGGGTGAAAAAATGAAACAGCCTTATTGGTTTGGCAATAATTTTGAACAATTTATTCCATTCGAACAAAAATGGTTCACCTATAAAACTTCTTTTGATAAACCTGTATTGAAAACAGGACAAAAATTTCATTTTGTTTCAAAAGGAATTGATTATCAGTTTATTATCTCTCTAAATGGCGAAAAATTATTGGAACAAGAAGGAATGTTTACTTATGTAGATTTGGATTTGACTTCAAAATTGAAAGACAAAAATGAATTAACCATTAAAATTTTGCCAGTAGTAACTGTAGCAGGTTCTCGTCAAACGATTTGGCATTATAGAGACAACGCTCGTACTTCTGTAAAGCCTGCCGTGAGCTATGGTTGGGATTGGCATCCACGCTTGATAACTCGTGGAATTTGGGATGAAACCTATCTAGAAACTAGAAATTCAACTCAAATCAAAGAAATAAATACCTATTATAATCTTAATCCAAATTCAAAATCTGCTTTTTTTAGATATGATGCAGAACTAGTGGATGGTGTTGGAAAAATGTATGAATTGAAATTATCTAACGCTGCTGGAACAGATATTTTAAATTTAAACGGAACGATTTCATCCGATAAATTTTCAATTTCTCCGAAAGACTCGCTTAAAAATTTAGAGTTATGGTGGCCTAATACCTACGGAAAACAAACACTTTATAATTTGTCATTTACAGTAAAAGATGCTTCTGGAACTATTTTAGACAAAAGAACGGCTAGAGTTGGTTTTAGAAAAGTGGAAATGCTCATGAACGAAGGCGGATGGATAGATTTTACCGAATTTCCTAAACCACGTGCAGTTGCTCCTACTCAAATTGTGGTAAACGGAAAGAAAGTATTTGCCAAAGGTAGCAATTGGGTGCATCCAGAAATCTTTATGGGATTGGCAACTCGTGAGTCTTACGAAAAACAGATTAAATTGGCAAAAGAAGCTAATTTTAATATTTTTAGAGTTTGGGGTGGCGGTGTTATCAATAAAGAATCATTTTTTGATTTATGCGATGAGTACGGAATTTTGGTTTGGCAAGAGTTTCCTTTGGCTTGCAACGAATATCCAAACGACCCAAAATATTTAGATGTATTGAAACAAGAAGCAACTTCTATCATCAAAAGAGTACGCCAACATGCAAGTTTAGGACTTTGGTGTGGTGGAAACGAACTTTTCAACGAATGGAGCCGCATGACAGAGCAACACCATGCTTTGCGTTTACTCGACCATTTGACTTATGGCATAGATCCTCAAACACCATTTATTATGACTTCGCCTTTGAATGGTATGGGGCACGGGCATTATGTGATGTTTGAACAAGCCAATGGTGGCGAAGTTTTTCAATGGATGCCTAAAAAGAAATTTACAGCCTACACAGAGTTTGGAGTGCCTTCAGTCGCAAATGTAGAAGTGCTCAAAGCCATGATGCCCGCTGGAGAATTATTTCCTCCAAAAAGAGGCACAGGTTGGGAAACACACCATGCTTTTGGAGTTTGGGGTGCCAATCGTTGGCTTGAATTGCCTTTCCTAACAGAGTATTTTGGAGAAATAAAATCGTTGGAAGATTTGGTAGCATACTCTCAACTTTCGCAATGCGAAGGATATAAATGTATTTTTGAAGAATCTCGCAGACAAAAACCGTTTTGTGCCATGTCGGTAAATTGGTGTTATCAAGAACCTTGGCCTTGTGCTGCCAATAATTCATTGATCAATTGGCCCAATGCTCCTAAAGCTGCTTACTATCATGTGGGCAAAGCTTGTCGTCCTGTCTTGGTGAGTGCTCGTATTCCAAAATGGCGTTGGGACGAAGGCGATACTTTCTCTGCTGAATTATTCATGTTAAATGATATACACGAAAAAGTACCAAGTGCAAAAGTTACCGCTAAGATTGTGTATGATGATACTAAAACATTGAAACTACTTGATTGGGAATTTGCAGGATGCAATGAATATGAAAATGCAGCGGGTCCAACTGCTCGAATGGTTTTGCCTAAAATTAAAAATAATCTTTTCAAATTGGTAGTAGAAGTAGCTGGAAAACCTGAATACACTTCTGAATATACTTGTATATATAGAGGAAATGATGTTTTGAATGCTAAGCCAAAGATTAAGTATTTAAATGGGGTAGTGGAGTAAAAATATTTAGATATTGTATGTTCTGTGTGCTGCTTTAAGTTTGGTAACACATAGAACATAACTTCGATTTATAAAAACTCAACTGTTCAAGATCTTCAAATTGTATCTTGAAAGTCATATATTTCTCGTTTCAAAATGCCTAAAATTAATTTCTTTCCTGAAAACATAAAATTTGATTTAAAACATAAGACAAAAATCAAAAAATGGATTGCTCAAGTAGCTGGTAATGAAAAATATATCATCGAAAACTTGAATTATATTTTTTGCTCCGATGCGTATCTTTTAGAAATCAATCAAACGTATTTAAAACACGATACGTTTACTGATATTATTACTTTTGATAATAGCGAATTCGAAAACGAAATTATTGGCGATATTTATATTAGTGTTGATCGTGTAAAAGAAAATAGCCAAAAATTGCAACTACTGTTTGAGCAAGAACTGTATCGAGTGATGATACATGGGCTTTTGCATTTGTGTGGATACAAAGATAAAAAACCTGCTGATAAGCAAAAAATGACCGAAATGGAAGACAAATCGCTTGATTTGTTAGAAATGATCGGCTAATAGTTTGTTGGCAGCAATAATACCACTTAAAGTAACTCCCGGAATTCCCTGTCCGGGATAAGTGCTATCGCCAACAATATATGCTTTGTGGTTATCCAACCGATGTTCAACCATTTGCCAAGGTTTGGTTTTCATAAATTGTGGATAGCCGCCTACAAATCCATATTTTCTACCCGTCCATTTTTCCCAATCTTTTGGAGTAGAAGCGTGCGTATAAATAATGTCATTTCTATCAAAAAAATTTTCTGAAATCAGAAAATCAATAATGAAATTTTCGACTATCGTTTTATCAAAATTTTCAATGCTTAAATTAAGATTTTCCCAATGTGTACTTACCGAAGCCACCATTTGGTTTTCTATATCGGCACGGTTTGTGCTTGTGTTTGCAGATAGGCTTACAAAAATAGTTTGGGCATTAATATAAGGCAATGGTTTGGGCAAATGAAGCTGATAATGAATGGTTTGGTATTCTTTTTTTCGCCAAAAACCAATTCCCATCTGAAAAGCAGAATTGAGTTTTTCAGATTTCAAAATTTTGTTTTTAAATTTATTTTGCTTGCTGTTTTTATAAATCTCAATGGTATTATTTAGTGGAATTCCGCTAATAAAATAGCGTGATTTATATTCGTTTTTTTGTGTTTTGATGTGATAAATATCATTATGAAAATCGACATTTTCGATTTTTTCTTTGTAAATAATTTCTCCATTTTTTGATAAAATATAATCTAAAATTGGATTTATAAGTTCTATCATGCCGCCATCCAAATAATAGTTTCCATAATTGGTATAGCAAAGCGAAGCCGCACCAAAAAGTGCATTAACTTCGTGCATATTATTTTGTGCTGTTATCAAAAGTTGTGCATTGATAAAATCTATAAACTCTTGATTATGATTTAGTTTGCGTTTTTTTATTAATGCAGCGATTGAAGTAAAAACATATGGTAAAAATTTTATCTGATTAATATTGAGTTTTGAAATTGAGTGTAAAAAATCACTCAAGTTGCCAAACGGAAATCGAGTTTGTTGGAGCGAAGTTTGCCATACAAATTGGCTAATTTTAAAACATTCGAGCCAAAATTCTTTTTGATTTTGTTTTCCAAAAACTCGTTCAGCTTCGCAAATCCATTGATTGATGTCTTCAAACCGATTAATAGTTTTGCCGTTTTTGAGTCTTACTTGCATAGGCAAATCGAGCTTTTTGGCATTTAGTTCCACACCTATTTCGTTTAAAAGAAAACGCAAAGGTTGGTTTTTATCCAATCCAACAAGTGTTGTGGCTCCTGATTCGAACACAAATCCTTTTCGCCAATAGCTACTTGTGCAGCCTCCTGGCAAATAATTTTGCTCAATAATTAATACATTTAAGCCTTTTTTAGCCAATAATGCAGCAGCTGAAAGGCTTCCCATTCCGCTACCAGCAATAATAACATCATATATTTTTTCTGAATTATTCACTAAAACAAGAAGAGTTTAGTTAAAGAATTAAAAAATGGATATAATTGTTTTAGCAAAAAAATAAAACACATCTGTTTAAATTTTGGCTTTATTATTTTTTTGCCAAAAAGCAATTTTCTTCATGGTCGATTACCATCCCAACGGCTTGCATATAAGCATAGCAAATGGTTGAACCCACAAACTTAAAGCCTCGTTTCAGTAAATCTTTGCTCATAGCATCCGATTCTGGTGTGCGAGTTGGCGCATCTCGATACGATTTCCACGTATTTTTAATGGTTTTGTGGTTTACAAATTTCCAAATATAGGTATCAAAACTACCAAATTCTTTTTGTATAGCTAAAAAACATTTAGCATTTATAATAGTAGAATTAATCTTTAATTTATTCCTAATTATACCCGGATTTTGCAATAATTCTTCGATTTTTGCTTCGTCATATTGGCTTATTTTTTTGGCATCAAAATTATCAAAAGCCAATAAATAATTATTTCTCTTTTTTAGAACAGTAATCCAACTCAAACCAGCCTGAGCACCTTCTAAAATTAGCATTTCAAACAAATGTCTGTCATCGTGAACGGCTTGTCCCCATTCAAAATCATGGTAATCGATATAAATTTGGTCTGATGTACACCAGCCGCATCTGTGTTTAGAGTCCATTACTTACAACGTATTTGCCAAAGATTTTATCGTTAGATTTTGCTCAAGTTTGCGAAGTTCTTTGCAATTAGTAACTTTAATTGTTTTAGTAGTATTTGGTAACAAATCAAAATAATTGTCCGAGAAAAAACATTCATCGGCATCGTGTTTAAGGTAAACCCCTGACGCAAAGCTGTTTGAACTCAATTCGATTTCTATTCCTCCATCTTCAGTTTGTCTTATTTTTTTAGAAATAGTTGGCATTTCTATTTTTAAATCTTTTGGTTCTAAGAAGTGCAAAATATTTTGAGTTAAAACTTCGCCATTATTATTTTTTGCATACACATATAATAGTGTTTTTGATTTATCAACTTTTGCCAAAAGTTCATCTGTATTTTTTGTAAATGCGTGTGTGTTTGCATTTTGTTCAGCCACAATTGGTGTTTCTGCTGTTGCAAGTACATTGCCAGAAAAATCCATTAATTTATATCCAACTTTGAGTTCTACATCAACTAATTTATCTGACAAAATACTAATATCAACTAAATTGCCCATTAGCTTTGGATAAATTACTAAATCTTCGTAAGCTTTTTTTACGGCATAATGTGCTGCCTTCCAACGATAATAATAATCGATACTAGACCACGACATGGTGGGCCAACAATCGTCTATTTGCCAATAAAGAGAACCCCAACAATAAGGTTTGTGGCTTCGGTGTCCTTCAATAATATCTTTTAAACCTTTTGCTTGCACCATTTGGCTCAAATACACAAAATCAGTTAAGTTTTTTGGCGTTTTGTAATACATATTAATATATGCCAATATCATATCGTTGCCATTAAAAATATTTCCTTTTGCATCCTTAGGTCTGAAATCCATAGTACTTCTTTGTTTGTAATCAAAAATGGGTGAGTCATAAGATGTATCTGTTTTGGTAGCAAAAGATTGCATAGTTTTAGTTTCTGGGTATGATTGTAAACCATATTCGCTTATAAAACGCTGTTTTCTCGAAATCAAATCTTTGAATGATGCTTGTCCAAACCAAATCCACCAATCGTGTACATCGCCACTTTTTTCGTTTGGCAATTCGTTAAAAACATATCCGCTGCCAGGCGAAGAGGGCCAATAGGCTCTTGTGCTATCGTTTTGTTTTATAGCATTTGGAATCAAATCGTAAAATATTTTCATATACGTTTTCATAATATCTGTTGAATCTGAGGCGTTTAGTTTGTATTTTTTTTGCAAACCCCAACCATACCAAGCCACCATGTTTTCGTTGTTTCCGCACCATAATGCCAACGATGGATGCTGTCTAAGTCTTTTTACATTGTAATCAAATTCGGATTTTAAGTTTAATAAATGCGAACTATCGCCAGGCGACATGCTGCAAGCAAACATAAAATCTTGCCATACTAAAATGCCTTTTTTATCACATAAGTCATAAAACTCATTGTTTTCATAAATTGCCCCACCCCAAACTCTAAGCATATTCATGTTTGCATCTGTGGCTGATTTTAGCACTTTTTCGTATCTTTCAGTGTTTATGTCTGTTAAAATATTATCAGAAGGAATGTAATTAGAGCCTTTCATAAAAATATCTACACCATTTACTCTGAATTTGAATGATTTTCCAAGCGAATCTTTTTCTTGAACCAATTCAATTTTTCTGATACCAATTTTTTTATCTACTTCGTGCATCAAATTGTTTTGAAAAAATAATTTTGCTTTTATAGCATATAGCGGTTGTTCGCCATAACCATTTGGCCACCAAATTTTTGGATTCATAATGTCAAAATTTACTTTAACTTTATTAAATCCTTTTTTCAAAAACATTTTTTTGGTTATCACAACTCTGTCTTCCACATTTAATTGCAACAAAGCTTCGCCTTTTTTGGCAGCTATAATTTCGATTTGGGCATCGTAATTGGCTTTTATTTTTGTTACCGATTGTAGTTCAAAATAAGTATCAGAAATATGTGCTGCCTCCCACGAACGCAAAATAATTGGTCGCCAAATACCAGCAGTTACAATTCTTGGTCCCCAATCCCATCCATAATGATAAGGTGCTTTGCGTGTAAATACACTTGTTTTTTTGTCAGTATCAGCAAGTTCGTTCACAGCAGGTATCAAATAAGGACTTTTTTTGAGTTTTTCCATTCCCAATCTAGTAGCTGATCTAAAAATTATGCGTAACTCATTTTCGCCACTTTTAATATGTTTTTTACAGTTTACCAAATAGGAAATAAACATATTGTCTGTTTTTTGAATCAATACATTGTTAAGGTAAATTTCTGTATAAGTATCAAGTCCTTTAAAATCGAGTTCTAGATGATGCTTTTTTAGTTCCTCATCCGAAACTGTAAATGTGGTTTTGTATTCCCAATCGGCATTTTCGAGTGCAATGCTTTGTTTTTCGTTATCAAAAAGTAATGGATTATCTAATTTTTTGTTAGCGACTAAATCGCTTTGAACCACTCCCGGAACTTTTGCCGAAAGCCATTCTTCGGTATCTAATTTTCTAAATTGCCAGTTTTGGTTTAGTTCTCTTTCTACAAAAGTGGCTGGGTTTTGATGTTTCCAAAAATAAGGAATAGCTATTGTGCTAAATATCAATAAACTAAATATAAATCCTCTCATAACATTAAAATATTAACTATGCGTAATTTTTAAGGTAAAATTACACTAAAATACGAATCAAACTAGTTATTAGTTATTTTTTTAAAATAATATAATTATTATTACAAAAATTTATAATATTCTGATATGAAAAAGTGTATTTTTATAACGTTACTTTTGGTTCAGCAATTTATTTTTGGACAAAAAAATACAATTGAACTTATCGTTAGAGCCGATGATATTGGCTTTTGCCATGCTGTAAATGAGGCTTGTATAAAAACTTATAAACAAGGAATTGCAAAATCTGTAGAAATTTTGGTGCCTTCGCCATGGTTTATGGAATCGGTAATGATGCTAAAAGATAATCCGGGTTTTGACGTTGGCATACATTTATGTTTAACCAGCGAATGGGTAAATTTAAAATGGCGACCAATGACACACGCTGTTAGTTTGACAAATTCTGATGGCTATTTTTGCCCATTTGTTTGGGTAAATGATGGTTTTCCAAAAAATCAAGGTTATTTTTTATTAGAAAACAAAGTTGAAATCGTGGAAGTTGAAAAAGAATTTCGTACTCAAATTGAAACTGCTCGAAAATATTTGCCAACAGTTTCTCATCTATCGGCTCACATGGGTTGCATAGATGCAAATGAAGAGATTAAAGCATTGATTTTGAGGCTTTCAAAAGAGTATAATTTGCCAATAAATATGCCAGAAGACATCAAATGGTTAAATTGGGGAATTAGTGATGAAAAAGATAAAAAAACGGCTATAAATAGATTTGTAGAAAAGTTAAAAGCTTTACAATCAGGTAGATATATGTGTGTGGAACATCCTGGATTTTATACTGATGAAATGCGAAGCATTTACACAAAAAAAGGCGAAAATGTGGCTTTACAACGTCAGTTTGTAACCGATGTTTGGACTAGCCCAGAAGTAATGAAAGTAATAAAAGATAAAAAAATAAAATTATTATCAGTTGGTGAAGTATTGAAATAAAAAAAGGATTTTATAAATCCCAAATGGTATTTTTTCTTAATCTAAAATATTTTTTGATGTTCATCAAAAAACCTAAAGCCAAATAAATGATAACAGGTGAGCCTTTGGCAATAAACGAAGCATAAATAAAAAAAATGCGAATTTTTCCAGAAGAAACTCCCCAAATATCACCCCAATAGCTACAAATGCCAAAAGATTGGTGTTCAAAAAATGTTATTATTTTATCGAAATAAGTGAACATTCCTACTTTTTATAAATTTTAATGCAATAATTTTTATCAAATTTAGTTAGAATTATAAATATTCCAAAATGCTTGTGTAATTTTGAGTATTGATTTAACCTTTTACATCATAATATTATGACAAAAATCCATTTTTATTTTTCAACAGTAATGGTTGGAATTTTTCTTGCAGGTTGTTCGGCTGTAGATATGAAAAAATTAGCCAAAGAACAAAAACTGACTGTAAATCCAAGTCCGTTGGAATTGCATGGCGATTCGGTAAAGTTTGATATTTCGTGTATTGTGCCAGTTAAAATGCTTAAGAAAAACAAAAAATATGTTATCACAACTACATATCGTTCGCTCGATCAAAAAAACACACTCGGAGTGATGACTTTTGATAGCAAAGATTTTCCGTTTGCAGCAACTCAGCCGCCAACTTTGACTAAAAAATTCGCCTTTTTATATAACAAAAAACTAAACCGTGGCGATTTGTTTATCATGGGTCAAATGCTAAATATAAACAATACAGGTAAAAAAACTCCTGAAATTGATATTGCAAAAGGTATAATCACAACTTCGCAATTGGTAAAAGATGTTTTCCCAGTTGCTTATGCCGATCATGGTTATGATAGCCGCGAACAACTTATTCCAAATTCGATAGATTTCTTTTTCGACAAACGCATTTCTAAGCTCAATGTGAAAGAAACAAAAACAAATAGAGGTAAGTATTTCGAAAAATTTATTTCCGATAAATATGTAACCCGAACCGTAAATATTATTGGTACACATTCGCCAGAAGGTGCAGAAACTGTAAACGAAAGACTTTCGGAAGAAAGAGCTATTTCGATCGAAAAATATTATCGCCAAATGATGAAAAAATTTGATTATGGCGATAAAGGCGATTCTATTTCGTTTATTATTAAAGGAAAAGTAAAAGATTGGGCTGATTTTAAAGACAAACTAGCAGAAAATAAAACATTGCCCGATTCTGCAAAAACAACTATTTTGAGTATTATAGATGGTGAACAAGGTACTTTTAGAGAAAAAGAATTACGCCTACAAAGTTTGAAATCATACAAAATTGTTGAAAAAGAAATTTATCCATTTTTGCGAAATGCTCGCACCGAAGTTTATACCGTAAAACCCAAAAAATCGGATGCTGAAATATTTTTGATTGCCAAAAAAATCGCAAACAACAGCAATTTAAAAACAGACACACTTTCGGCTGCCGAATTGCTTTATTCTGCCACACTTACACCTTTGCCAGACGAAAAAGAGGCTATATATTTGGCTGCAACCAAAAAACTCGATTCGTTTGAAGCACACAACAATTTGGGTGCATTGTATCTCGAAAAAGCATTGAAAGAAAATAATAAAACTACAAAAGCAACTTTAATTGAAAATGCACTTTCGCAATTTAAAATTGCAAATAATAAAATGGAATCTGGCGTTTCGTTGCTCAATATTTCTACTTGCAAATTGCTTTTGAATGATATTGATGGTGCAAAAGAAGCAGCAGCAAGTGCAAAAACAAAAGAAGCAAATGCCGATGTAACCAAAGGTGTAAATGCTGTGCAAGGAGTTTTGGATATAAAAGCAGGAAAATACGATGCAGCATTATCAAACTTGGCTGCTGCAGGAACAGAACCTAATGTGCTGTATAACAAAGCATTGGCATCGCTTTTGAAAAAAGATTTTACAGCTGCCAAAACTGCCTTTGAAGATGCAATTCAGGCTGATGATAAAAACAGTTTAGCCTATTATTGTGCAGCTGTTACAGCTTCTCGCTCTGGCGATGTAGAAACTGTAAATCGTTTTTTGAAAAAAGCCTTTGCCATTGATTCAAAATTAAAAAACAGATGTGTCGAAGATCTTGAGTTTATATCTTGGAGAGAAAATGATAGATATAAAGATGCCTTGAAGTAAAATACATTTTCATACTATTTGATAGTTAATATGAATAAAATTTTGGTTGATAATATAGATGAACTAAAGCAACTTTGTGCATATTATAGTGTTACAAAAATGTATGCTTTTGGGTCGGTATGCACAGATAGGTTTAATGAAAAAAGCGATATCGATATATTAATTACTTTTGATAATTTGTCTATCGAAAAATACACAGATAATTACTTTGATTTGCACGAAAAACTAGAAAATTTGTTTGCTCGAAAAATTGATTTATTGACAGAAAAATCGCTTTCAAATCCATATTTTATCCAAAAAATTGAGCAAACAAAACAGTTGATTTATGGAGCTTGAAATCCGTAAAAACCTATATGATATTCAAACTTCAATAAATTCTATTGAAGAATATCTTGAAGGGAAAAGAGATTTTAATTTATACTTGTCTAATAAATTACTTAGAAGAGGAATTGAAAGAGAATTAGAAATTATTGGAGAAGCAATGAATAGAATTTTGAAAATAGATTCTGGTTTTGAATTGGTTGATGCCCGTAAAATTGTAAATTTAAGAAATTGGGTAATACATAATTATGACAAAATTGACGATGTTATTATTTGGGGAATAATTTCAAAAAACATACCAGCGTTAAAAAAACAAATCGATAAATTGTTGTGTTAATAAAACAAAATAGTTTATAAAACAGCATAAAAACCAAAAAAATATGTTTAAATATTCAGCTTCGCCAACAAGATATTCTAATATGATTTACAACCGTTGTGGAAACAGTGGTTTGATGCTGCCTGCGGTTTCGCTTGGGTTGTGGCACAATTTTGGCGATGTAGACGACCCGGCTATATACAAACGTATTCTTTGTAGAGCATTTGATTTAGGCATAACTCATTTCGATTTGGCAAATAATTATGGTCCGCCACCTGGTTCGGCAGAGATTAATTTTGGCGAAATGTTCAAAAAGCAATTTTCGGGCTATCGTGATCAAATGATAATTTCTACAAAAGCGGGTTACACCATGTGGGAAGGTCCGTATGGCGATTGGGGATCAAAAAAATATTTGATTTCGAGCCTCGACCAAAGTCTAGTTCGGATGGAATTAGAATATGTAGATATTTTTTATTCGCATCGACCAGATCCAAACACACCAATTGAGGAAACAATGGGAGCTTTAGATTTGATTGTTCGCCAAGGAAAAGCATTGTATGTAGGTTTGTCGAATTATAATCCTGAGCAAACTACCAAGGCTGTGGCAGAGCTAAAACGCTTAGGTACACCTTGTTTGATACACCAACCCAAATATTCGATGTTTGAACGCACACCTGAAAAAGGCTTGTTGGATGTATTAGAAAAAGAGCAAATCGGCTGTATTCCCTTTTCGCCTTTGGCACAAGGATTGCTAACAAATAAATACTTAAAAGGTATTCCAAAAGAATCGAGAGCTGGCAAACCACATGGATTTTTGAAAGAAAATCAAATCACACCTGTTGTTTTAGATAAAATCACACGATTAAATGCAATAGCCGAAAAACGAGGACAAACATTAGCTCAAATGGCATTGGCTTGGATTTTGAAAGACAAAAGAATTACAACGGTGCTAATCGGAGCTAGTTCTATAAATCAATTAGAAGATTCGGTTGCTTGTTTGAAAAACACCACCTTTGAAACGCATGAACTAAATTTGATTAATGATATTTTAGGTTAGTTTTATACATAATAAAGTATTTTGTATAAAAAAAGTCCCGACAAGCGGGACTTTTTTTTAAGAGTTTTTTTTAATATCCATCAATGCAAAAAATGTCTCGTACCAGTAAGCACCATACTTACTTTGTTTTGGTTACAATAGTTTATCGAATCTTGATCTTTTATTGAGCCTCCAGGTTGCAAAACAGCAGTTATTCCAGCTTTATGTGCAATTTCTACACAATCTGGAAATGGGAAAAAGGCATCGGAAGCCATTACAGCTCCTTTTAAGCTAAAACCAAAAGCATTTGCTTTTTCAATGGCTTGTTTGAGTGCATCCACACGCGAGGTTTGTCCAACGCCACTCGCCAAAAGTCTATCTTCGTTTGCTAAAATAATAGTATTCGATTTGGTATGTTTTACTAATTTATTTGCAAAAATCATTGCTTTGATTTCACTTTCTGATGGAGCAGTTTCTGTTACTACTTTCAAATCTGCCTCAGTTTCGGTTTTCAAATCTTTGTCTTGTTCAATTATTCCATTTAACAAAGTTTTAAATTGTTTTTCGGCAAACTTTACTGTTTTGCGTTTCAACAAAATTCTGTTTTTCTTTTCTTTTAATAATTGCAACGCATCCGAATTATAATTTGGAGCAATCAAAACTTCAAAAAATAATTTATGTAACTCTTCGGCTGTAGCCAAATCTATGGTAGAGTTAGTAATAATTACACCACCAAAAGCAGAAACTGGATCGCAGGCAAGTGCTTGTAAATAAGCATCTTTAACGGTATTTGCAGTAGCAACTCCACATGCGTTTGTGTGTTTGATAATGGCAAAAGTAGGTCTTGATTTTGCTAATTGATCATCAAATTCGTCAATCAATTTTACAGTAGCGTCCACATCAACTAAATTATTGTATGATAATTCTTTGCCATTTAAGGTTTCAAACAATTGTTCAATATCGCCATAAAAAACACCTTTTTGATGTGGATTTTCGCCATAACGAAGTGTTTTTGCTTTGCGTTCGCTTTGTTTGAATACAGGTAATTTTTCTTCTATATTAAAATAATCGAATATAGCTGAATCATAATGCGAACTCATGTCGAATGCTTTTGCTGCATAGGTTCTTCTGTCCGAAATATCTGTTTCTCCCTTTTTTTCGTCCAACAAATTGGCAAAATCTATGTATTGGTCTCTAGAAGAAATGATAAAAGTATCTTTAAAATTTTTAGCAGTTGCTCTAATCAATGAAATGCCACCAATATCAATTTTTTCAATAATTTCTACCTGTGAACCTCCAGCAGCCACCGTTTCTTCGAACGGATATAAATCTACAATTACTAAATCAATACTTGGGATTTCGTACTGAGCTGCTTCTTTCACATCGTTTTCGTTGTCTCTGCGGTATAAAATCCCGCCAAAAATTTTTGGATGCAAAGTTTTTACTCTGCCTCCAAAAATAGAAGGATAATTTGTGATGTTTTCGACTGGAACAACCTCAAAACCAAGGTCTTTGATGAATTTTTCTGTACCACCAGTCGAGTAAAAAGTTACACCAAGTGCATTCAATTTTTCAATTACTGGAGCGAGATTTTCTTTGTTATAAACCGAAACTAAGGCAGATTTTATTTTGATTGATGACATTTAGATTAAAGCATATTTTGTGAATGGGTGCGAAATTAAATAATTCAAATTTCTAATACTAAATTTTTGATTGCAAATGATTTTTTTGTTATTATAATTGGTCTATTAAAGTTGTAGATTCGTCTAAATTTAAAAATTGAACATTAATTTTTATCAATATTTGAACAATGAAAAAGTTGACATATATATTGTGTTTTTGGGGAGTAACTATTTTTGCACAATCTGATTTAGTCGTGAATGGCGAAAAAACAATTTTAGAAAAATTGATTAAAAATGCAGAGGAAAAAAATATAAATGGCGAATTTAGAGAATCAAGTAATATATATAATATAATTGCAACACAATATTGGGAAAAAAAAGAGTACGAAAACGCCATTAAATATTATGAAATTTCAATCGGTTTGAACGAACAAATCGGAAATCAAAACGGAGTAACGGGCATCAATAGCAATCTGGCAATGATTTATTTTGATACAGAACAGTTTGAAAAATCAATTGGCTATTTTAAAAAAGTAAACGATTATCGCAAAAGAGGCGAAGATAAATTTGCGGCAGTATCTTCAAGTATTAATCTTGCTGTTGCTCACAATAAAGTTCAAAATTATCAAGAAACCATAAAAGTGATGGATGAAGCGCTTAAACTTGCTTTTCAAGTCAATAACTATGAACAAATTAGAGGTTGCTATGGATTGATTTATGAAACATACGAAAAAATGGGCAACCGTCAAAAATCATCCGAATACTTTGATTTATACAAAACTTTTAATGAAATGGCTCGCAAACAAACCGAGCAAAAATACAAAAAAGGAGCTGAGGAAGCACAATTAAGAGCATCGCTACTCGAAGCAGAAGCCAAAAACAAGCAATTATTGCTCGAAGTTCAAAATAGAGAAATTTCTAAAAAAGAAAATATTATCAATTCTCAATCAGAAAAAATTGATGATATAACTGGCAGTTTGAGTAAAACAGAAATTGCTTTGCAGCTGATTGCAGAAAAAGAAAAACTCGAAAAAGCCGAACTTAATCAGGCATTAGTGGCAAAAGAAAATTCCGAAAATCAAGCTTTTTATACCCAATTATTTGCATTTTTGGGATTACTATTTTTTGTAACAATTGGTCTTTTTGTCATTAAAAACAACCGAGAAAAAAGAAAAAATAACGAAGCTTTGCTATTAAAAAACAACGAAATAATTGAAAAAAATATAAGCATCGAAAAACAAAACACAGCCATCAAAGACAGTATAAATTATGCCAAACGGATTCAAAATGCGTTGTTGCCATCAGAAAAACTGATAAAAGAAAGTTTTAAAGACCTATTTATTATATACAAACCAAAAGATATTGTTTGTGGTGATTTTTACTGGCACAAAAAATTAGAAACCGAAAATGAAATTTATACAGTTGTTGCTACCGTGGATTGCACGGGACATGGCGTTCCCGGTGCGTTTATGAGCGCAATAGGAATGAATATTTTAAATAAAATCGTAAATGATTCGTGTTTTAAACCAGGCGAAATATTGTCAAAATTGCATTTTGAAATCAGCAAATCACTACAAAACGATGATGTAGAAATAAGAGATGGTATGGATATGTCGGTAGTATTATTTGCTAAAAAGCAACAAAAAGTATGGTTTAGTGGTGCCAAAAATCAAATCATTTACTTTCAAAACAACGAACTTTTTGAACTAAAAGCTAATAAAGAACCAATTGGTGGGCAAACACAATATGCAGATATTGCATTTGCTGAACATGAAATAAACTGTGATAAAAATACTATTTTTTATCTATTCACAGATGGTTTTCAAGACCAGTTTGGTGGAGATGAGAACAGAAAATTTATGTATAAAAACTTAAAAACTGTGCTATCAGAAATACATTTATTGGCTTTTGAAGACCAAAAAATAAATTTGGAAAATAAATTTTTGGATTGGAAAAAAGACAGAAAACAAACAGATGATGTATTGGTATTGGGTATAAAAATCTAAATATCTAGGTTTTTTATTCGTTTGGCGATGTAATATGTGTTTTCAACGAATTGTGAGTGGTGTTTACAATATTAAAGTCATATTTGCTATTCTTATTATTAAATCCCAAAAATGAAAAATCTAATTTTAATATATTTTTATTTAATAATTATTACCATAAATGCTCAAAATCAAAACAATGATTTGAATACTTTATTGCTCAAGAATAAACAAATTGAGTCAAGTTCTAAAAATGATTATCGAGCCTATATGTCAAATCTAGAGGGTATAATAAAAAAATATTTTGAACTTGGCTATTATGATTCAAGTCGAATATTTGCTCAAAAATGGTCGGAAACTGAAAATATAATATCCAAACCTCAAAGCCAGAGCCGTTATTTTGCTAATTTACGTCATGGAGAATCCTTATATAAATGTGGCGATTTTAAAAAAGCTGACAGTTTGTTTCTAGTTTCAACCCAATTTTTTAGTAATAAACTATCAAAAGAATCGCTCGCTCAATTATTTTATACACGAGCTTTAATCAACTATAAAAAAGGAAATTTTGATACCACTCAATATTGTTTGGAACAATATAAAGCAGACTTTATATCAAAACCACTTTTTGCAGATATTCGTGTAAAAAACATACAAAGTTTGATGCTTTTGTCGAAAGGACAATACGATGAAGCAACTGAAATTCAAAAAAACATATACGAAAATTTGATCAAATCCATCAACGATAGTGCCTTGATTGCCAATCACTTAATGGTGTATTCAAAATGCTTAATTGCAAATGCCAGTTATAAAAAAGCCTTTATTTATGCCTCAAAAGCAAAAAATATAATGACAAATAAAGTCGGAAATGGAAATATTAATCTTTGCCCATTTATTGATCAATTAGCTGCTGTTTATTACGAAAAATCTGATTTTGGAAAAGCTTTAGAATTAGCAGAGTATTCGTTATTTACAAAACAAAAATTTTTAAACGAAGACAATCCTGAAATTGCTGATTCTTACGCTTTATTAGCAGATATTAATTTAGGTTTAGAAAAAAATGATTTATATGCTAGTTATCATAACAAAGCGTATGCTATTTATAAATCAAAACTAGATTCTACGCATTTAGCTTTAGCACTTTCTAGTAATAATGTAGGGATTGTGGAACAGAAAAATGATTATTTTGAGTCTTCAATTTCATATTTAAAAAAATCTGAATCAATTTATAATCAATCTTTTACGGATAAAAACAATTATTTATTGGCTAAAGTTTATAATGATTTGGGAGGATTAAATACTAATCAAAAACAAACTAATAAAGCCATTGAAAACTATAATAAAGCCATTAATATTTACAATAATATTTTTAATAAAAAGCATCCAATAATTGCCGAAACTTACAATAATTTAGCATCAGAATATCAAAATGTAAATCAATATGAAAAAGCTTTAATGAGCTATCAAAAAGCAATTATTGCCAACAAAAACGACTTTAATGATACGATTAATTTATTAGATAAAATTACTATAAATGGCATTGCCGATGATTTTGTGCTTTTGCAAACTTTGAGTGAAAAATCGGCAGTATTAGAAAAAATTTGGGATCAAAAAAATGCTAAATATGATTCAACAAAACAATTTAAAGAATCAGAAATTTCGGAGCTTTTGGCAGCAAATCAAAACTACAAAACATGTGAAATTCTGATAAAAAGATTAAGAGAAAGTTTCACAAATGAAGATTCAAAAATAATATTGTCTAAAAAAACGTCTAAACTTACTGAAAAATCTTCAAACCTATGTTTAAGAATAGGTAAACTTACTGCAAATAAAAAATACATAGAAGAAGCCATTTTAGCTAGCGAAAAAAGTAAAGCTGCAGCCTTACTTAGTGCGATTCAGGCGACTAATGCAAAACATATTGCTGGTGTGCCAGACAGTATATTAAAGACTGAGTCTGATATTGCTAAAAGTCTAAAAGACAATCAGATAAAGTTGATTAAAGAGATGAAAAAAGGCAAAAAAGCTGATGCAGAATTAGTAGCAGAATTGCAAAATAAAGTAGCAACTTTATCTGAGCAAAAACTCGAAATCATACAAAATATTGAGCGTAATTATCCAAAGTATTATGATTTAAAATATAACACAAAACCAGTTTCAATCTCAACTATTCAAAAAACGATTTTAAGTAAGGATTCTTTAAAATTAGACCATAAATCCACAATGGTTCAATATTTAGTTGGAGATTCATACATTTTTGTAACGATAATAAACCCTGAAAATTATGAAATGATAAAGCTAAAAAAAGATAGCTTATTACTAAAATATATCAATTATTTTAGAAACGGCATTCGATTTAATTTGTATGATTTACATTACGAAGCATCGTTTAAATTGTATCAGTCGCTCGTAAAACCTATTTTGAAATTCATAAAAACAAAAAATTTGATTATCGTGCCAGATGGGGTAATGGCATTGCTGCCATTTGAAGCGTTGATAATGGATAAAAATATTGAAAAAGTTCAAAATCAGGTTTCAAAATCAAATTTTCATAAATTACATTACTTGAATAAAAAATATAATATTAAATATTGTTTTTCATCGCAATTGGCTATGGAGCTTTCAAAGCCAATTTTAGAAAAAAGACAAACTGATTTTATTGGAATTTCTCCTGTTTTCATGCCAAAACATGCCACTGGAATCAAACTTAATAGTATTCAAAAACCAACTGATATGACGTTAGATATGGATTTCAAAACATCTGATTTTGATTCCACAAAAGCATTTTCACCCAATTTGTCTCCTATTGAAGCTGCATATAATGAAGTAAGTAATTTGCAAAAAATGTACGATAAAAAATCAAAAGTTGCAAGTTCATTTTTAAACCAATTTGGGCAAGAATCAATTATGAAAAACAATAATATTAAATATTCAAAAGTATTACACATTGCCACTCATGGCATGGTTGATGCAAGCAATCCAGAACTTTCGGGTTTGTATTTTGCAAATGATCCAACTCAAAAAGAAGATGGAATTTTATATGCTGGAGAAATTTATAATACCCAAATTAATGCCGATTTGGTTGTATTGAGTGCTTGTCAAACTGGGCTAGGAAAAATCACAAAAGGCGAAGGTTTATTGGGTTTATCTCGTAGTTTGATTTTTTCGGGAGCCAAAAACTTAGTTGTGTCGTTATGGTCGGTTAATGATTTGACTACAAATAAAATCATGTCGAAATTTTACAAATGTTTTGTATCTAAAAATAATACAATTTATTATTCAAAATATTTACGCAAATCGAAACTCAAAATGAGTCGCAAAAAAGCCACTGCTTTTCCATATTACTGGGCTCCTTTTATTCATATTGGCGGGTAAAGAAGTGTAGTTGGATATGAATTTTAATGACATATTTGAGTGTATATTTTAAGTAATATTTTAGCTATTTAGTAATATTATTAAGCGTATTTTAGTCCAAAATTTGGATTTATAAATTAAAAAAATAATATTTGCTTTATTTATAAATTGAATAAATCTGTTTTGGTCAAGATGTTAATATTTATAGTACAATTTTGCTTGTTTATCACTAGTTTACGCTGTTTTATCGAAAAACATTCTATTTAAAGTTATTACTTCGATTTATTTGTTATATTTAAATAATATTTATAGTACAAATATCAATTTATGAAACATAGCATTACAGGAATCATTAAAACGATTATATTTTTTTGTTTATTTGCACTTCAAGTAATAAATAATAACGCATCTGCACAAACCGATACATTATTTTATGTCCCGCCTATTTTGGATTGGGGGGCTGGTACGGCAACAAATAGAATACAATTGGAGATGTTATTTTCTACCAATTTCCCTAGAGCTGTAGTGAGGATAAGAACTCCAAGCAACTCTTTTTCAGCAACGGTTACTGTTTTGTCAGGTATTACAACTAATTATGTAATGCCTGAAAATACAAATTTGTTCGATGGTACATCTAGGAGTACTGTTGGTTCTTATGATAGATTATTGCCATTTGCTGTTAGAAATGATATTGGAATAATAATTCAATCTGATTTTCCAGTTTCTGTCATTCAGAAATTAAACGACCATACAAGCAATTTAAGTCTAAATAATAACGAAGAGCTAATTATTTTAAAAGGAAGCAATGGCTTAGGCACTCAATTTAGAGCAGGATCGCAAACTGTGGTGGATGGTGCAGGAAGTTGGACTAGTGATGATAAGCAATTTATTGGTGTAATGGCTTCACAAAATGGAACATTGGTAACAATTTCAGGTCCTACCAATTTTGTTGGAGTTACCCTTCCAGCAGTAGTAAATATGAATGCTGGTGAATCATTTGTGATGGGAACAACCAATAGTTATGATATAGTTGCTGGCACGAGAATTTTTTCAAATAAGCCTGTTAGTGTTACAACAGGAAGTCAGCATACTAGAATAGCTCCAGGCTTAGCTGGAGATGCTGGTATTGACAATTTAGTACCTTATAATCTTTTAGGAACTCAATATATTGCTGTTAATGGTGGAGGTAGCAATCCTTACGACTATGTTGTGGTTGTACCTACACAAGATAACACTATTGTAAGAGTAGATGGCGTTATCGTAGATGCAGATTTAGACGAAGCGGAGAATTATATGAGATTTAGTTTTCCAACTTCTGTTTTAGGAGTAGGACGTCCACATTCCATAGAAACGAGTAGCCCAGCGTATGTCTTTCACATAGCAAGTCGAGCAACCAATAATGAAGTTGGTATGTCATTATTACCTCAACTGAATTGTACTGGAAGCAAGCAAATTGGGTTTCAGATTGATAATATTTTATCAAACATTATCAATTTTGTAGTTCCAACCTCTGCACTTTCGTCTTTTAGGTTAAATAATCAAAGTACGACTGCTTTGGGAGTAACAATTAGGACTGTTACTGGACTTTCAAATTGGTCTGCTTTTAATGTAAATATTGCATCTGGAGCAGCTGTAGTCGATTATGATGCTATTGCCAGCGAAAAATTTCATGTAGGAATACTAGGTGCAAATGGAGGAACAGGTTTGTATGGTTATATCTCAGGCTTTGATCAACGTTTTACGCTATTTGATATTTTTAATACTACATTGCCTACTACAGGCTTTTCTAGTTTAGGAGGGTATTGTCCTAATACTGCTATTTCAAACAAACTTACCTTAGGTAGTTGTGGTCAATTTCATAGTATCACTGGTTTTACAACTAAATTTGGTTCTAACATCACAACTTCCTTAATTGGTATAAATAAAGTAGATTTTTCAATTAATCCACCAACTTCTACTTTTATTGGTTGTGACACTATAAAATATATTGTTAAGAATGATTTAGGTCAAACAGACTCAGTAACAGTAGAAGCCTGTTGGGGACCTACAAAAGTAGCTGCAGGAATAGATTTTGGTACGTGTGGGAGTAGTACAAGGCTACCAGCTGAATTTATGCGTTTTGGTGTTGGAAGATGGTCGCAAGTTTCAGGTCCTAATACAGCAAGCATAAGTAATGTACTTGATAGAAATGCTACGGTAACTGGCTTAGTAGATGGTGTGTATAACTTTAGATGGACAGGTTCTTTGTCGGGATGTAATGTAGTTTCAGATGATGTACTTTTGGGAGTAACTTGTGCACCTGTTTATCCTATAAATGCTGATACTGATGGCGATGGGATTCCAAATGATATTGACTTAGATGATGATAATGATGGGATTACAGATGTTGTGGAGTATTGTGGAATTAATGGTTTTACAAATGGAAATCCTGAGTTAATTACCAATGGAAACTTCTCAGTTTTGGCATCAGGTATTTTCCCTTTAGCTGCCAATACTAATTGGGCTGGTTGGAGGAGTAGTGTTCCTTATCACGGCAATAATATCTACCCTCCCGATACTAGAGTAGCTATTCAGTCTGGTAATATCAATTATGTAGGTGGAATAGTTACTCAGGTGACTTTCCCAGGGGATGCTTTTTTTGGAGTGCCACCAAGTTCAACTTATCTTTATGCTAATGGAAATACTACCGCAGGTGCATATCTCCTTTGTTCTCAAACCATTACAGGGGTAAGTCCAGCTTCCGTCTATGAAATAACTTCTTATGTATCAAATGGAGTTGATCCAACTGGCTCTTCACCTAATGATCCTTTGTTATACTATTTTATAGGAAATACGTCTGTAACAGGTTCTTTCAAACAAGTGTATGATCACTCTGATCCTTTGTCTGGTCATGGAGGCGTAGACCGATGGGATAGATGGACATCAAATTATACTACTGGACCTTCGCAAACTGTATTAGGATTTTCAATTAGAGATTTTCAAATTGGTAGTAATCGCGATGAATTTGCCATTACTAGAATTTCCATCAAAAAACAAGGATATGGATGCTTAGATGCAGATCCTTTACAAGATTCAGATTTTGATGGCGTTCAAAACTACAGAGATTCAGATTATTGTTTAGCTATTGGTTCGAGTATTAACATTAAAGGCGTTTGTGCTAGTCTTGACTTTGATACAGATGGAATTATCAATTCTATTGATTTAGATTCAGATAATGATGGAATATATGATTTGTTTGAAGCCGGTCATAACGCTACAGATGCTAATAATGACGGAAAGGTAGATGGAGCCGTAGGCACAAATGGTTTTTTAAATACATTAGAAGCCTCTGATGCTACAACTTTAGGTATTGCTATGACTTATACCTTGCTCAATTCTGATTCTGTATCAGGAGTAGACTTTTTAGATTTAGATTCAGATAATGATGGATGTTTCGATGCCCGTGAAGCCGGATTTTTAGATCAAAACAATGATGGATACCTTGGAAATATTCCTTTGACTGTTTCCACCATTTCTGGGACAGTTACTTCAGGTGTTGGATATACAAGACCAGCTACCATTACAGGCTTGACATATTACTATAGAACAGCCGCATCGGGGATAGGATGTACTCCAGAACCAACCATCGATGGATTTAATACACTAGAAGATGTATCTTCAGTTACTGGTTCGGTACTCACAAACGATTATAATCCATTGACAAATGGCACAACAGCGTTGTCAATTACAGGTTTTAATGGAACGATTACAGGTGGAACTTTATCTCTAACAGGTACAGGTAACTTTATTTTTGTGCCAAATATTAACTATAATGGAATAACTAGTTATACCTATACGATATGTAATATTCAAGCTTGTACAACTGCTAACTTAGTATTTACCATTATTGGCGTAAACGATGCACCATTTGTATCTATTACACCAAATACAATTTCGGGCATTGCAGGAACAACAAATTCGGGTACTATTACAGGCTTTGGCGATGTAGATAATCCATTAAGTCAATTAACAGTTTCGGGATTAAATCCAATTAGTTCGGGACCCAACGGAACAGTAAATACAATTACAGGCATTCCAAGGCACAATACCCGGAATTCATACATTAAACTACCAAGTATGCGACCCAACGGTTACTTGCACAAGTGCGGTATTGACAATAAGTATCAGTGGAGCAGTACCGGTACTAGCCAATGAAGGATTTAGTACAAACGAAAACACCAGTATATCAGGCAATTTATTAACAAATGATTTCAATCCAAATACAAATGTGAGTGTAACAGGATTAACATTAAATACAAGTCCAACCCTATTAGGAGCAAATATTGGCACTTTGAGTGTAAATGGAGCAGGAGCATTTACTTTTATTCCAAGTGCAGAACTAGCTCAAGGCGTAACGACAGTAACTACATATCGTTATCAAGTTTGTAACAATAGTGGCTGTTCAACAGCACAAGCATCCTTTTCAGTAGTTGGCGTAAACGATGCTCCTTTTATCTCGGCAACTCCTATTTCAATCAGCGGAACAGCGGGAAATATCAATAATAGCACCATTACAGGTTTTGGCGATGTAGATAATCCATTAAGTCAATTAACAGTTTCTGGATTAAATCCAATTAGTTCGGGACCAAACGGAACAGTAAACACAATCACAGGCGGAACAGTAACGATATCTGGCACAGGAGCTGTAACATTCCAAGGCACAATACCTGGAGTTTATACATTAAATTATCAAGTATGCGAC
>RDZG01000073.1 GCA_004293915.1 Bacteroidota bacterium
CTGAAATTTAATGCGTTTATGACTGCATTCGAAAATGAAAATGAATTAGGAAAAACGCTCAGTAATTTAATTGTAAATATTTATTAGACTTTATATAAGCAGTTTTTTTATACCTTATCAGAAATAAAAACGTTCGTATGTACTATTGCTCAAAATTTAAAAAATACAAAAGTAAAAAGTATTTGCGCATTCGAAAATATATTTTTAGACAAATATTGGTCTGTAAAATAATTCAAATTGGTATTACTTTAAAGATAGGATAAAAATCATTCTTACTAAATTTTTGCCACGAATGCACGAAAAAAACACTAGAAATTTGTAAATTCGTGGCAAAAAAATAATAGAATTAAATTTGGATTTGAACTTATATCTTAAAATCTAATAAGGAATTTAACAAATGTTGTTTAATTATAATATAGACGAATATTTTATTTTTTTGGTCTTTTATGCCCACCATCCCATGTTTTGAACCATCCAGCTTCATAAGGGTTTTTAGAAAGTTTTTTAAAATATTTATCCTTATCACTACAATTGATGCGAGACCAAATTATTGTTCCATTTTTTGTTCTATTGATATTTTTTAATTTTTTATCATTTTCTTTAATTATTTTTTTCAAGACTTGGCGATTAAACTCATCAAATAGTACTATTTCGTCAGAATTATGTAGTAGTTCAAATCTTAATTTCAAATCATCGTTTTCTAATTGAGCTATATCAAAATCAGCAATTCTGTGTGAAAAATAGGCATTTGTGTCGTGTAAAAAAACTAGATTAGTGTCTGTTAGTGTTTTAAAAGTTGTATCATTAGTAGATTTATTAATAATTCTTAACTGAGTAGGTTTCCAATTTATATTTGATGGATATTCAAAAACCACAAAAACACCCGATTTTTGCTTTGGGTCTGTATTTAATGTTTTGCCTGTACAAAAATAAGAAGCACTTTCAAAATCCTCTTGTGCAGATGTAGTGGTAACAATACAAAAGTAGGTTACTAAAAAAAATAGTTGTGTTTTAACTGATATTTTCATGACAAGTATTATTTGATTTATTTACAACAACGATAGGCAATGAATTAATGTTTCAATATGCTTTATGTTTTTAATAGAACTAATCAATGATACAAAATAATACATAAAAAAATCAAAAAAACATCCCCTAATTGCGGTATTTTTTAAAAAATATCACACTATCCAACCCAATGTTTTAGCTTTTTCAATCATTTCGATAACAGAATGTGTTTTGGTTTTTTTAGCAATATTTTTTTTGTGTGTACGAATGGTTTCGGCACTGTTACCCATCAAAACAGCTATTTCGTTTACGTTTTTTCCAAATCGCAAAAAATTTAAAACCTCAATTTCTTTGCTAGAAAGTATGCATTGCGATGAATGAAGCAATGAAGTATCATTTCTAAAAAAAACTTTTTTGCCTTCGTATATTTCTTTTAAATGTTTGATTAGCAACTGAATGGGAATGTTTTTTGGAAAATAACCAGAAAATCCTTTCAATTCGGCTGTTTTCATATAACTAATTTCGTTAAACATCGAAAGTATCACCACTTTTAGGTTTGGCTTGAGTTTTTGCAAAACAGGAAATAAATTAAGTCCATTGCCATCAGGTAAGTTAATATCTAGCAATAAAATATCAACTTCAATTTGTTTTAACCTATCTAATCCATCTTTTATGGTAGTTGCAATGGCACAAATTTCAAATTCGTTTGAATCTGCCAACAAGTTTTTTAAACCTTCGGAAAATAGCAAATGATCTTCGATGATGCAAAGTCGGATGGGTTTATAGGCTGTTGTTGTTTTCATCTTGAGTTTAATTTAGTGAAATTATGATTTTAAAAATGGTTCCTTTGGGTTTATTGAATTTTATTTCCAATGTTCCTTTCAAAAAAGCCACTCTACTTTGTATGTTTTTTAGACCAATACCTTTGTTTTTTAATTTGTTATTTATGCCAATTCCATTATCGGAAATGGTAATTAAAAGCCAGTTATTTGTTTTTTCAAATACAATGTTGCAAGTGTTGGCTTGGGCATGTTTTATGATATTATTTAGTGCTTCTGAAACTATTCTATATAATTGCAATCCAGTTTCGTTCGGAATAAAAATCTTATCATCAAAACTAAAATCAATTTCCAAATTATTACTTTCTTTTATTCGATGAATAACATTTTGCAAAGCTATTTTTAAACCCAAAGCCGACACCACACTAGGATGCAATTCGTGCGAAATATTACGAATTTTATCAATACTAAAATCAATTTGATTGAGTGCAAAAGCAATATCCATTTTTTTTGAATTGCTCAAAGCAAGTTTTACAAGTGCCAAAGTAGGACCTAAATCATCGTGCAAATCTGCAGAAATTTGGGTTCTCTCTCGTTCTTGAATTTCGATTTCGGCATTTAAAAGTTCTGATTGTAGCTGATTGCGTTCTCGTAAATATTGCTCTCTTTCTATCACAAAACGATAGAGTTGATAAGCCAAAGCCAAGCCCAAACAAAGTACTTCCATGAAAGCCATGCAAGCAATAATATGTTCGGTAAAAAAATTAATTGGTAATGGTATCATTTCTCGAATAACCGCAATCAAAACTGTGCCAACAACCAAAAGATAAAACAAACCCATTAATAAAACTTCTTTTTTGCTTTTTTTGAATAAGCCCAAAAAAACTAAATATCCCATGTAAAGGATGGTTATAAATAAAAATGGAAATAAAATATCCCAAAATAAAATGTTATATTTTATTGAATCTTGAAAAATCAATAATATAAAAATAATGAAAATCAAAACTATACAAGTAATAATAGTTATAGTTTTTATTGATTTATTCAAATTAATTCCAGCTAAAAAATCTTGAATAAAAAGTAAGAAAAAAATAATATATAAAACAGAGAAAATGGTGGCACTTATAAAATGAAAACTTGGATAATTGCTCCATATAAGTTGATAACCTATGCCGTAATTTGATATTTGCCAACCAATAATACATAGCACATAAGCCATATAATAAAGATAAATTCTGCGTTTTTGAAAGCAAAATAGTGCAAATCCAAAAAGTGCCATAAATGCCAAAATGCCAATGCAAACCGAAATCAAAAACACAAATAAATTTTCGTTTTTATAAAAATTTGATACCGAATAAAGGTAAATAGGCAACGAAAGCGATTCGTTTATATGCCTTACTTTTAAGTAAAGTTCTGTTGTAGATTTTTTATTGGCTTGAAACACAAAATCGAAATTTCGGCTGGGCAAATTTCGTGCAGAAAATGGGTACTGATCACCCGTTTTCCCAACTAATTTTATTGTATTCGTTTCAAATTCGTGTTTGTAAACTTCTATAGAGTCTATATTTGGATTCGCAAATTCAAAAACATAATCATGGTTTACTGTATCTTTATTTTGTAACACTATTTTGAGCCACCAGGTATCTTTATATCTAAAACCTAAATGATTTTCGTACTCCGAAGGCTTAAATTGAGCAGAAAGTTTTAAAACCGAATCTATCGAAAGGGCATTTGTTGAGTCTGGCAAAACGGTATATAGATTTTTCAAAAACAAATCCAATTCGCTTGATTTTGAATCAATTACAATCGTTTTATTGCCATTTGCAAAGATGTAAATAGATGTAAAAAAAATAAAAATAATACCTAATTTGAAATTTTTCATTTTAAAAAGCTTCTCCAAGATTGATATACAAACCATCGGTATTATTACCAAATCCTTGATCTACTCTAATATTTACTCTGTCGGCACGATGTACCACAAACCGCAAACCAAAACCCAAAGTCCAACGAATTTCCGAAATCATAAATTGAGTTAAAGATGGCGAAACTTGCCCTGCAGCTGCAAAAACCACTCCTCTCAAACGCTTATAAATTGGAAAACGCAATTCGGATTGCAATGCCAAATAATGATTGGCACGGTATCTGCCCCAATAATATCCACGCAACATTTGGTCGCCACCCAACGGAGGCTGGTGGCGATAAGGTGCATCTCCAAAAGTAAATTGTGTAATGGCTTGGAAAGCTAAAATAACAGGCTTTTTCTTCGATAAATTTCTATAATACCTAAAATCGGTGCGGAATCGCCAAAAGTCAAAATTCCCACCTAATGCTTTATTAAAATAAGTAACAGAAACATCGCCAAACCAGCCTTTGTGGGCATCCATGACAAAATCTCGGCTGTCCCACATCCAAAGCGGTCCAATGCCTGTAACCACCGAACCGTTTGCTCCAACAGGCGGAGTTTGTTGAAAAATATCATTTCCTTCCGGTTTTACGTCCCATTGCGAAACCATTTCGGCAATCCAACCCCAATATCCTAAATTATTAATTTTAAAACCTGTTTTATTTAAAAACCTAATCCATTTGAAACTTACTAATTGTTTGGTGTTTTCGGGTGTGTTATTTCCTAAGCCAAAATACAATTCAGGGAAATAAAAATATGCCAATTCGCCTTCGGTTCGCCATTTGTTTTGATTTCCAAAAACAGTGTAAGGAATATTTGTTAAAATTTGTTTGTTTAATGTATAAATAAAATACGGCTGAATATTAGATTTTGTGGTTTGAGCCGAATCAGATTTGGGCAATCTAAAAACTACGGCTGCAGCAGCTCCAAGCCCAAACCGAGTTTCGGGAGCGTAATAGATTACTGGCAAAGGAGTTATTGAAATGCTTTTTTTGCTTTGTGAAAACAAATCAAGTGCAATAAAAATAACAAAAAGCAATATGTTTTTTTTCAAATTTGAAACTTTAAAATAGTGATTTGCAATACTATGTATTAATTAAAGCATTGTCAATCCCCTAAGTAGGGGATTTTTAAATAATATGTTAATGAAATTTTCTTACTTATAAATAGTTTTTAAACAATAAATTTTGAAAATGATTATATCTAATTATTTAATTTACAAGTAGTTATGTTTGTTTATTTGAAATTTACAGCTAAGTTCTCAAAATTAGTTTAAAAAATCTTAGTAAACAGTATTCCGAATAGAACCTAAATTTTCACGATTTTTTCACAAAAAAATCTATTTAATTTGCAAAATATTAAAATGGAATGAAACAAGGCAAAGCCATCATATTTTCTGCACCTTCTGGATCGGGCAAAACCACAATTGTGAAGCATTTGTTGAGCCAATTTCGAGTGTTGATTTTTTCGATTTCGGCTTGTTCGAGAGAAAAACGTGGAAAAGAAGAAAATGGAAAAGATTATTATTTTTTAACTATCGAAGATTTTAAAAACAAAATTGCAAACCAAGAATTTGTAGAATGGGAAGAGGTATATACCAATAATTTTTATGGTACACTAAAATCAGAAGTAGAACGTATTTGGAATGATGACAAGCATGTGATTTTCGATGTGGATGTGAAAGGTGGAATGAAACTGAAAAATTATTTTGGCAAAAATGCCCTTTCGGTTTTTGTAAAAATTCCAGATTTAGATATACTCGAACAGCGTTTGAGAGGCAGAGGAACCGATGCAGAAGACAAAATTCAGCAACGTTTAGCAAAAGCAAAAGATGAAATCAAAGAAATGAAAAATTTTGATGTCATTTTAGAAAATATTGATTTAGAAAACACATTAAAAAACGCAGAAAAACTAATCTCAAATTTTATAAAATTGTAGATTAGTTTTTTCTGATAAAGATATTTTTTATTCTCCCAAAACAGCTAATCTTCTGACTCTTTTTAGTTTGAATTTTTGTATCGAATGTTTGCAAATATGGTTTACAGCTTCTGTAATGTCATCTGTAACTAGCAGTAAATCAGTGTCTTCTGGCGATATTGTTTTTTCATCACGCATTTTGTAAATAAACTGCATTAATGGTTCATAATATTCTTTGCCCATCAGCACAACGGGAAAATCTTGTATTTTTTTAGTTTGAATCAATGTTAAAGCTTCAAAAAGTTCGTCAAGCGTTCCAAAACCACCTGGCATTGCCACAAAGCCATAAGAATATTTTAAGAGAAATACTTTTCTAACAAAAAAGTATTTTATATTAACCCATTTATCTAAATATGGATTTTCTTTTTGCTCAAATGGCAACACAATATTGCAACCAACAGAGTTTCCGCCAGCCTCTCTAGCACCTCGGTTTGCAGCTTCCATTATGCCTGGTCCGCCACCTGTCATAATCGTAAAACCTTGATTACTAAGCCCTTTTCCTAGTTCAACTGTCATTTTGTAATAGGGGTGGCTTTCATTAAATCGGGCCGAACCAAAAACTGTAACCGAAGGACCAATAAAATGCAAGGCTCTAAAACCACGAATAAATTCGATAAATACATTAAAAGCCATTTTGAGTTCTTTGAAACGCGAAAGTGGACCCGATAAAAAATCTTGTTCCCTCACTAAATCTGCATTTGTCATATAAAAATTGTATAAATATTGAAAAACTTTTAATTATTGTATTGCTACGTAATAATATTGTTACAGTTTATATATAATATTGCATGTTGAAAAATAATTTATTTTAAAATGAAAATTGCAGTCGTAGGCACTGGTTATGTAGGTTTGGTATCTGGTACATGCTTTGCCGAAACTGGTATTGACGTAACCTGTGTTGATATTGATACTAAAAAAATAGAAAATCTTAAAAAAGGAATTTTGCCAATTTATGAGCCTGGACTAGAGGAATTAGTTGAACGAAATAGTAAAAAAAATAGGCTTCATTTTTCAACTTCGCTTAAAGAAAGCATACAAGGTTGCGAAGTTGTTTTTATCGCTGTAGGCACACCGCCTGGAGAAAATGGAAGTGCAGATTTGAAATACGTTTTAGGCGTGGCAACTGAAATAGGTAAGTATATGAATCAATATACAGTTATTGTAACCAAAAGCACAGTTCCTGTTGGCACATCAATAAAAGTTAAAAAAGCGGTAAACGATGCTTTGTTGGCTAGAAACGAAAAGATAGCATTTGATATTGCTTCAAACCCTGAGTTTTTGAAAGAAGGAGCTGCTATAGACGATTTTTTAAAGCCCGATAGAATTGTGGTTGGCACAGAATCAGAAAAAGCTGCCGAAACCATGAATAAACTTTATAAACCATTTTTATTGAATGGACATCCCATTTATTTTATGGATATTCCATCGGCTGAAATGACCAAATATGCTGCAAATGCCATGTTGGCTACCAAAATCAGTTTTATGAACGATGTGGCAAATCTTTGTGATATCATGGGTGCTGATGTAAACATGGTTAGAAAAGGAATTGGCTCCGATGCAAGAATTGGTACAAAATTTATTTATCCTGGCATTGGCTATGGCGGTTCGTGTTTTCCAAAAGATGTAAAAGCATTAATAAAAACTGCAGCGGAAAATGGCTACACAATGCGCATTTTAAATGCTGTTGAAGATGTGAATGAAGCACAAAAATCAGTAATGTTTGATAAAATAACGAAACATTTTGGTGGAAATTTAAAAGGCAAAAAATTTGGAATGTGGGGATTGTCTTTTAAGCCAAAAACAGACGATATGCGTGAAGCTCCATCGCTTGTATTGATTGAAAAAATAAAAAATGCAGGTGGAGAAATAATTGCCTACGACCCCGTTGCTGCTGAAGAAGCACATAAAATTGTAAAAGACACAATTGCTTATGCCTCAGATGAATACAATGCCATCGATGGTGTTGATGCTTTGATTTTGGTTACAGAATGGCCCGAATTTAGAAGTCCAGATTTTGAAATTTTAACACAAAAAATGAAACAAAAAATTATTTTTGATGGCAGAAATATTTTTGATGCTAAAGAATTACGAAAATTAGGATTTACATATTACGGAATAGGAGTAAAATAAAAAATGAGAAAACAAAAAAATAGTTTTGAAAAAATAAAAAAAACAATATTTATATTGTTTTCATTGTCATTTATGAGTGTTTCGGCACAAAAAAATGCAATTATGATTCGTCCATTTAATGCCATAGAATCTATCTTAAGCCTTTCGTACGAAAGACAAGTTTATAAAAACTTTTCGATAGTAGTTGCACTCGAAGGTTTTAGTGGACCCCGATTATTTTCTTCCGTATTTCAAAAAGCTATTCAAGATGGAATGGGTTTGTCTCGCGAACCTACTTTTAAATTTACAGGTGTGGGAGTTGTTCCAGAAATTCGCTATTATTTTAAAGAAATTGATACTAAAGAAGTAGATAAAGTATATATTAATGATAAAAAAATAATGGGCTGGTTTGTAGGTGGTTATATTCCTATTCGTTATTATAATTATATGCGTTTGGATGTATTGAGTGCAGAATTATATGCTAATGCCATACAGCAAGATAGAGGCTATGCCGAATTTTTTCAAAAAACATCAGTAGGATTTGGATTAACAGGAGGTAGACATTGGGTTTGGCAAAATTTTTCGTTTGAAATCTTAATTGGGTTTGCCGTTTCTTCGGGAGTTGGACAAACAAAAGATTTTAATTTTAATCGACCTGGAGTAGGGGATTATACTATTTCAAAAGATTTAGGCTATTTTGGTAATTTTTTACAAATAAATCCTAGAATTGGAATGAACCTTGGAGTAGCATTTTAAAAAAACATGAGATTTAACGAAATTTACGACCGAATTTTACCACTTTGGGGAAATAATATCAATTTTTCTGATGCAGAAATCACAGATACAAACACAGTTTTTACTGATGATAATTTTTTTTCTAAAAAAATGGAAAAAAAATGGGATCAAGTACAAGAAATTGTTGGAGAAGATGACACCTATGGCGATTTGATGGTCTGGACAATGTATCAGGTTTTTCAATCGCATGCAGCAAAACTTTGTAATCAAAAAATAGATTATTTTAAAACTTCAACTATAAATCCTTCCGAAGTGGAGGAATTATATTTCGATAATTTACATCACGAAAGTTGGGAAGAAGAATTGGCTGGATACGAAAGAAATAAATAATAAAAAAGCCTCAAATTTATTTTGAGGCTTTTTTATTAAAACAACCAATTTAGTGGATCTCGATAAACTACATTTTGTGGTTGATTTGTTCCATAAGCTACTCCAACTTCACGATAAGCTTCGATTCTGCGTTTTTCCAAATCAATATTTGCATCAAATTGACGTAATTTAAAGTCCCACTCGCGTTGGTCTAATTTCAGCATTCTTGCACTAATCGTTTTTGTAAGTTCTTCGGCTTCTTTGTAACAAGCCGCTTCTGGATCTATTTTGCCTAAGAATTCTGCTGCTTTATCTGCACCTTTTTGATTTGGACTCGCATTCCAAGCATTTCGAGCATTCATCAGATTTATTTTGCATTCTCTATCAATAAATTTCTTAAATATTGGACCAGCAGCAGCTAAAGATTGTGTGTAGCAATCTTTACAAACTTCAGGAACACTTATTAAAGTAGCTATGGCTAGATCAAATTTTCGTTGTTGGCTCAATGCATTTGCCTGTTGAATAATAAAATCGCAACGTGTATTGTAATACTCCAAAATTTTAGTTTTGCTTTCAGCCAAAAACTGTTGCAATTCAGCATTTTTAGGATTTATATTTCGCAACGCACTTATATATGCTTTCATTTCGGTTTGTCCAACGCCTTTTGCTGTAAAATTAAATGTACCCAAATTTGTTTTGGTCTGAAAATCAGCTACATAAAAAGTTACATCTAAGTCAATTGCCGACATAGTCGGAGCCGAAGAGATTACGTTTTTATCGTTTTCTATAACATTTGCCGTAATTATAAATCGAGGATCAGCAGTTGAGCCACCAAGTCCATTTTGAGTTGCTATTTGTCCCAATTTATTTTTCATAATATTGCCACAACCTTCGGGTAAATTGCTACTTACTCTATCAGGCAATACACTTGTTAGCACTATTCGACCAGCATCATCGAGTTTTTTTGAAGTGTTTTGAGCATTTGTACTTGTAAAAAAGCTTATCAAAGAGGTTGAAAGCAATAATTTTAATCCAAATTTCCTGTTCATTTCTAATTGTTTATGTAATTTTATAACGTTTTAACCTATTAAATTATTATATGAAAAATATTAAAACATTATTCTATACGTTAATGGCAATAATAGTTTCGTTTTCTGATATATATTCCCAAAATATTCAATCTGGACCTATGCTTGGCTATTCAGAAATGCGAGAGGTTTTAATTTGGATTCAAACCAAAAGTGAATCAAAAGTTAAAATAAAATATTGGATAAAAACAGCAGTTGGCGAAAGCTTTTTTACGGATGAGTATGTTACAAAAAAAGAAAATGGCTTTGTTGCAAAGTGCGTTGCCGACAAAGTTTTGCCTAGTAATATATATGATTATCAAGTATTTATAAATGAAAAGCAAGAGAAAATAGCTTATTCACTATCGTTTCAGTCTAAAGCACTTTGGCAATACCGTACAGATGCTCCCGATTTTAAATTCACATTTGGAAGTTGTGCATTTATAAATGAAGAACGATTCGATAGACCTGGAAATCCTTATGGAGGTGAATATGAAATATACAATACTATTTATGAAAAGAAACCAGATTTTATGCTTTGGACTGGTGATAATTTATATTTGAGAGAACCAGATTGGGACACAAGAACTGGAATTTTGCACCGCTACACACACGCTCGCTCGCTCAAAGAATTGCAGCCGCTTTTAGGCTCAACACACAATTATGCCATTTGGGATGATCATGATTTTGGTCCAAACGACTCAGATAGAGGATTTTATAATAAAGAAACTACAACTGAAATTTTTAAGCTTTTTTGGGGAAATAATACGTATGGTGCAGCTGGATTAAAAGGCACAACTTCGCAATTTGCTTGGAGCGATTGTGAGTTTTTTTTATTGGATGATAGATATTATCGGTCGCCAAACAACAGAAAATCAACACCGTGTACCATTTTAGGCGAAGACCAAAAACAATGGTTGATTGATGCTTTGAGTTTTAGTAAAGCCACTTTTAAATTTGTGGTTGTAGGAAGTCAGTTTTTAACTTCGGCTGCCACAAAAGAAAATTTTATAAATTGCACCACAGAGCGTGATTTTATTCTCAAAACCATTGCAGATGAACGCATTACAGGCGTAGTTTTTATTACTGGCGACAGACATCATACCGAAGTTTCTAAATTAGACAGACCTCAATATCCATTGTATGATTTTACTGTTTCGCCACTTGGTTCTTCGCCAAACAAAGGAGCTGGTAAAGAAATCAACTTTTATCGAATTCCAGAATCGTTAGTTATGGAGCGTAATTTTGGACAGATCGAAGTTTCAGGAAAAAAAGAAGATCGAAAACTGAAATTATCCATTTTTAATGTGAAAGGCGAAGAAAAATATAGTTTAACCATTCAAGCTAAAGATTTAAAATAATTGAAAAAGTATGTTCTTTTTTTTATACTTTTTACTGTTCAATATATTCATTCACAAGGTTTTGAGAAAAAGTATTGTTATGTAGAAGTCAATTTTAATTTGACAAATATACAATTATTTACACAAAAAATAACGTGTATAACTCAAGAATCTAATTTTTACGAATCAATAAATGTACAAGCCAATCCGATTGATTCTGTATTTAATTTTACACATTATTTCAAAATCGGAAAAAAACGAAAACTAAAAAAGTTTAATTCGGTTCATATTATGCTCCAGTTTTATGACAAAAACGAAACTTTGCTCGAAACTATAAATGGAGAAATTCTAAAATCAGATTGGGAGTGCAAATGAACAATAAAACAGAAAAAAAAGCCATAATTATAGGTGCAGGCATTGCAGGAATTGCTGCCGCATTACGACTAAAAAAACAAGGATTTGAGGTAACTGTTTTTGAATCAGCCGCTACTTTTGGTGGTAAAATAAAAGAATATTGTTGGCAAAATTTTAGATTTGATACTGGTCCAAGTTTGTTTACTTTGCCTCATTTGGTTGATGAACTTTTTGAATTGTTTGATAAAAATCCTCGCAAGTATTTCACATACAGTCAATTGCCATTGGTAACAAAATATTTTTATACAGATGATTTGGTAATTGAATCTTTTTCTGATGCCAAAAAATTTGCTATCGAAGCAGAAACTAAAACTAAAGTAAAAGCTAAAACTGTTTTGCGGTTTTTAGAAATGCAAAAGAAAACATACAATCTTTTAGCACCCATTTTTTTAGAAAATCCGATTCATATATTTTCAAGATTGTTAAAATGGAAAAATGTCCCGGCATTAATTCATGTTTCAAATCCTCGATTTTTATTTTCGCTACATCGTGTAAATCAGCGATTTTTTAAAAACGATTATTTGGTAAAATTATTTAATCGATATGGCACGTATAATGGTTCAAATCCATATAAAATGCCATCACTTTTTAATATTATTTCGCATTTGGAACATAATGTTGGAGCCTATTTGCCTGAAAATGGCATTTTCACAATTCCTAAAAGTTTGTATCAATTGGCACAAGAACAAGGAATAAACTTTAGATTTGATAGTTTTGTAGATGAGATTATTGTTGAAAATAATAGTGCAAAAGGCATAAAATCTTGTGGAGAAAGTTATTTTGCCGATGTGGTTTTGAGTAATATGGATGCGAATTTTACTTATCAAAAACTTTTGAAAACTAAAAAACCGCCAAAAATATATCTCGAAAACGAAAAAAGCACTTCTGCACTCATTTTTCATTGGGCAATAAAAGGCAATTTTGAGCAACTTGATGTGCATAATATTCTTTTTGCCGCAGATTATAAAGCAGAATTTGAGCATTTATTTGGTAAAAAAATAACTTTTTCTGATCCTACAATTTATATTTATGTTAGTTCAAAAACTGTGCCAACCGATGCTCCTTCAGGATACGAAAATTGGTTTGTGATGATAAATATGCCAAATTTATCATCCACTCAAAATCAAGAAAATCTCATTGAAAATACAAAAAATATAATTCTTAAAAAAATAAATAAGTTTTTAAAAACCGACATTGAAAAACATATTATTCATGAAAATATTACTACACCTATTGATTTACAAAATACCACACATTCTTACTTAGGAAGTTTATATGGAGGCAGCAGCAATAGTATACTTTCTGCTTTTTTTAGACATCCAAATTTTAGTAAAATAGAGAATTTATACTTTTGTGGCGGCACTGTGCATCCAGGAGGAGGAATACCTTTATGTCTTTTATCAGCAAAGATTGCAACTGATTTAGTAAAACAAAAAACGCCTTAATTTTTATATTAAGGCGTTTTTTTGATTAATCCATTTTAGAACCTTCTAGTTTATCTTCTATTTTTACTTCTGCATTAATCGCATCTTTAATTAAAGTATTGTGATCTTGACGAAGTTGTTCATGGTCTTTGCGAAGTTGCTCATGATCTTCTCTAAGTTTTTTCAAATCTTCTTGAACTTTTGGGTTGCTACATGCGAAAACAGCAATTGAAATTGCAACAGAATAAAGTATCTTTTTCATATAATTTGTTTTTTAATTTATCAAATTTATCCATTACAAGTCCTATTGCAAAATTTAACGTCTTAAATTCTAATTAAAAAAAACCTTTTTGATGATTTTCGGATTATCAACTAGTTTTATGGCAAAATAAAATAAATGAAACTGCGATTAGATATTTCAGAACCCACTCCAAAAGCTTGGATAGAAGCTGTTTTGGCTGATTTTCCAACATTTTTGCAAGATCATGCCAATAATGAACGTAAAGTTTCGAGTGTAGCAATGAGTTTTGTGGCAAAATATCCAGATAGAGTCGAAATTATAGATGAACTAATCGAAACCGCTATCGAAGAGCTAGAGCATTTTAGAGAAGCTTATCAATTAATGCACAAAAGAGGCATAAAATTGACACACGAAATCGAAGAAGATTTATATATGAAAGAACTAATAGCTTTGGCTCGAAACGGCAGAGATGAACGTTTTTTAGACCGATTAATCATTGCTTCACTTGTAGAATGTCGTGGTGCTGAGCGTTTTAAGTTAGTTTATGAACACATTGAAGATACCGAATTTAAAACTTTTTATCATAAACTTTGGGCAAGCGAAGCCAAACATAGCGAAGTATATGTGAAATTAGCGTTGAACTATTTTTCAGAATCAATAGTTTATCAAAGACTTAAAGAATTGACAGATGCTGAAGCAAAAATCATGCTCAAACAGCCTTTTACCGCAAAAATGCACTAAAAATGAAAAAACAAAACATTAAAAAATATCAGTCTGAATTTGAATTATTTGATAGAAAATTAAAATGTATTTTTTCACAAGAATTTGCTTTTTTTGATACTTATAAATCTTCTGAAGTTGTTCAAAATAACAAAAAATGGATAGATGAAATCAAACTAACTAGCACTTTTCAGGAAACTTATTTCATTGTAATTGAAGAAAAAAACGCTCCTATACTTTTTTCGTCTTTTCATGTTGTGAAATTAAATGCTAAGAATCTGAGTAAAAACGAACAATCAAGTGTTACAAATATTGTTTCGAGCCTTTTTTTTATGCTTAATAAACCCAATTTATTAATTTTAGGAAATATTTTTAGAACAGAATCGCCACAGTTTATTTGCTCAAATGAACATCATACAATAGCATTTGAAATAGTGCTGAAAGCCAGTGTTTTATTTTCTAAAAAAATCAATCCTACACTTTTGGTTTTGAAAGAAATTCCAAAAAATGAACATACATTTTTTGCAATCAAAAACAATGATTTTTCGAGCAAAATTGCCGACCCAACTATGGAACTCAATATTTTGCCCGAATGGCAAACTTTATTTGATTATGAACAGGCTATAACTCGAAAATATGCCGCTCGCATGCAAAAAATACTTGCTCAAAGAGAAAATTTCGATTGCATCGAGCTTAATTTTGAACAAATAATCGAACTGACATCTGAAACTCATGCACTATATAAATCCACTTTGCAAGACCAAGAAATTGTTTTGAACGAAGTAAATCCGAATTATTGGGCAGGGTTAAAAAATATTCATCAACACGATTTTAAACTTTTTGGCATTTTTATAAAATCAAAGTTGGTGGCTTTTTATACCACTTTTGAAGATGCCGAATCACTAGAATTATATTATGTAGGCTTTGATAATTTGGCAAATCAAAAACATCAACTCTATTTTAATATATTGTTTTATGGAATTGAAATGGCTATTTCGAGCCATAAAAAAACATTAAAACTTGGCAGAACCGCTTGGGACGCAAAATACAGTTTGGGTGCTGTAGCCAAGCCAAACGAAATTCATTTAAAAGCTATCTGCCTGAAAGGCAAAATGTTAGATGGCATAATTTCGTGTAGCAAACATCTTGCAAAACCTCAAATTATCAATCGAAATCCTTTTAGAAAAAACACAACGTTACAATATTCGGATATTTAAAAAAAAAGTACGTATTTCGTGATAAATAAAAACGTGTGCTGTGCCATCCACAAAAACTTTTAAAGATTTTCTTATTCATATTTCCATAATTACAATTGTTTTTTTGTTTTTAGGGTACTTATTTTTTTATATTTATTTGCCCAGTGTTACACATCATGACGAAGCCATTTTAGTTCCTGATTTAAAAGGGCAAACCATTGAAAAATCTATAGAATTTATAGAAAAACAAGACTTGCAATATAAAATTTTTGATAGCACATATGTACCAGGCTCACGCTCATCAACAGTTATCAATCAGTTTCCAAAAGCTGGCGAAAAAGTAAAATCTAATCGAACAATATACCTCACAATCAACACTATAAATCCGCCAGAAATTAATATGCCAAACTTAATTGGTGTATCGTATAAATCAGCAGAAATGACAATTAAAAGTTTTGGGCTTGTTTTAGGCGAAGTAAAATACAAAGCTGGCTCAAGCCAAGGTGCTGTTTTGGGTCAGTTTAATTCTGATAATACAAACTTAGAAAATGGCAAAGTAATAAAAAAAGGTACAGTAATTAACTTGCTGGTTAGCAGTGGATTAGGTGCAGAAGAAATTACTTTACCCAACGTTACAGGCTATAGCTTATCGGAAGCTCAACGGATAATTCAAAATTTAGGTTTAGAAGTTGGCAGTGTGGTTTATGACGACAATTCTGGGCAAAATATTGGTATGGTTTTCAAACAAAAACCTTCAAATTTGAGCATTGATAGTACAGTAAAAGTAAAATCAGGCGAAATTATTGACTTATGGATTTCTGGTTCAAAATAATTTTGGATTTCATTCAAACCAACTAGGAATTAGAGGAACAGAAGTTGCACTTTATGATTATGCAAAATATAATATTGAATTACTTCAAAATGAATCAATAATTTTTTCTCCTCAAAATAATAATCACGATTTTGAAATTATTGATAAGTTTAAAAAAAAATTTAAAGTAGTTTTTTATGAAGGACTTTCTGACTTAGAAAAAAAATTAACAGATGAAAAAATTACTATTTTTTATGCTATTAAATCTGGACATAATGATTATTTGTTGCCCAATAATGTAAGAAATTGTGTACACGCAGTTTTTAAATCTAAAGAAATTCATGGAGATAGGTTTGCATATATATCGGAATGGCTATCAAATGAGATGAGTAGTGGATTGACACCTTTTGTGCCACATATTGTAGAACTTGGTTTTACAGAAAATAATTTAAAGTCGAAATTCAATATTAAAGAAAATGACATAGTTATTGGCAGACATGGTGGTTATGATACTTTTGATATATACTTTGCAAAAAAAAACGTGTATGAAATAGCTAAACAATATTCAAACATACATTTTTTGTTTTTAAATACTGAAAATTTCTTACTTTCAAAAAGTTACTATAAAAGCAAAATTGTTAATAAATTATTAGGTTCCATTTTATTTCCTGAAAACGTATTACCTAATATTCATTTTCTCGATAAAACATCAGATTTGGATTTTAAAACAATGTTTATAAATAGTTGTGATGCTATGCTTCATGCAAGAATGCAAGGAGAAACGTTTGGAATTAGTTGTGGAGAATTTTCTGTAAAAAACAAACCAGTAATTACTTGTAATGCGGATTTTATTTCTGATAGATGTCATATTTCTATTTTAGGAAGTAAAGGAATATATTATAATGACTCGCATTCACTTAAAAAAGCAATTTTATCAATTAATAAAAATACCACTCAAAATAATTATGATGCATACTCTCATTGTTTTAATAAAGTAGTAGTAATGAAAAAATTTAAAGAAATATTTTTAGACTAAATTATTATATAAAATGAAAAAATACAGTAAGATAATTGCGTATTGTAAACCATATTCAGGGTATATTATCCCTTATTTTTTTTATACAATTTTTTATTCAATTTTCGGAGTGTTTAACTACGCAATGCTTATTCCGTTATTAAATACACTTTTTGGAAAAACTAATACCACGTTAAAACCGATTTTAACATTACCTAACTTTGAAATAAGTGTTAATTATATTAAATTGTACTTTCAATATCTTATTGAAAAGTTAACCTTTCAAAATAGTCCTCAAACAGCGCTAATGATTATGTGTAGTGTTATTGTGTTTTCTGTTTTGATGTCCAATATTTTTAAATACTTATCAATATTAAATGTAAATTTTTTTAAAGCCCACTTGGTAAAATCACTTAGAAACAAGCTTTTTGAAAAATATAATAGTTTAGATATGGGGTATTTTTCAGATAAACGTAAAGGTGATTTAATGACTAAATCAATGTCCGATATTGTGGAAGTAGAAAATGCATTATCACAGTTACTAAGTGCTTTTTTTTCAAATCCGATAATCCTAATTATGTACTTTGGAGCATTATTCACAATTTCTTCAAGCCTTACATTTTTCACATTAATAATTATACCAGTTTCGGGTGGAATAATCGCAATTTTAGTTAAAAAAATTAAGAAAAAATCAGCCGAATTACTCGATGAACTCGGCACGTTGAATAGTATTTTAGAAGAAGGAATTTCGTATGTAAAAATCACCAATGCATTTAATGCTCAAAAATATTTGGTTTCAAAATTTGTTACACAAAATGAAAAATACAATAAAATGTATGAAAAAATGATTGCAAGAAATGAATTAAGCTCACCATTTTCTGAATTTTCTGGAATTTTAATTATTTGTTTTATCATTTTATATGGAGGGAGTTTGGTATTAGGTAAAGATTCTTCACTTACTGCAAGTGCGTTTATTGCATATATTACGATATTTTCACAAATTATTAAACCTGCAAAAGAAATTTCAAATACATTTATAAGTTCGCAGCGCAGTTTGGCTGCTGCCGAACGAATTTTAGAAATCTTAGAAACAAAATCAAAAATTGCAGACATTCCAAATCCGAAAATCCTTACAGAATTTCAATCCGAAATCGAATTTAGAAATTTATCTTTTGCATATGAGCGAAAAAATGTACTCAAAAAAATCAATTTTACGATTAAAAAAGGTCAAACTTTTGCACTTGTAGGCACTTCTGGAGGTGGAAAATCTACTTTAGCCGATTTAATCCCTCGTTTTTATGATCCAACCGATGGCGAAATACGAATTGATGGTATAAATTTAAAAGACATTTCGGTTTTTAGTTTGCGCAATCAAATTGGAATTGTAACCCAAGAAGCATTGCTTTTCAACGATTCTATTTATAATAATATTGTTTTTGGGATGGAAAATGTATCAAAAACTGATGTTGAAAACGCTGCAAAAGTGGCTAATGCTTTTGATTTTATTTCAAAAACCGAAAATGGGTTTGATACCTTTATTGGCGACCGTGGCGTAAAACTATCGGGTGGACAAAAACAACGAATAAGTATTGCTAGAGCAATTTTGCGAAATCCTGCTATTTTAATTTTAGACGAAGCCACATCTGCACTCGATACCGAATCCGAAAAATTGGTGCAAGATGCTTTAGAAAATTTGATGAAACATCGTACTTGCATAGTAATTGCACATCGACTAAGCACAATTAAAAATGCGGATACCATTTTAGTAATCAAAGATGGACAGATTATAGAACAAGGAACACACCGAGAACTTAGTTTAATTAAAGATGGAATTTACCAAAAACTGAGTCAAATGCAAAACACAAAATCGTTAGAAATATGAAAAAACTATTGTCTCAATTGCCTGATTACAAAACAAATAGAGGGAAATGGGACTTTTTATACGCTTTGCTTTTGCCTTTAGGATTGATGAATTTAGTAGTGGCAATTTTTCTAATTGACGACCATATTGCCATTCACAGCATTACTTTTTCTGTCATTTTAGCACTTTTGGTAATTCAAGCAATTATTACTAAAAATATTCCTTCCGGGATTCCATTAGCATTACTTATTGTAATCATTTTAGGTTATGTTTTTTTTGCAATCGGAGCTTCTAATTCTACAGGTTTAACATCCGATTCTATTTATTTAATTCGTAGATGGAAAATATTTGCCATTTATGCTCTCATGTTTTATCTTTTACCAATTCAAAAAAAAGAACTTTATTTTATATTGCTTCTCGTTTTTTTATTTTCAGTAACATTTTTAAACTCGTATGTTTTAGTAAAATATTACGATTTGATTATAATTAATAAAGGTAAAACACTTCCTGATGCATCTTGGATAAATTTTATGGATTTAATGAAACCTTATATTTTACCGCTCGATTTTTATCATCATACATTATCTCTTTTCAATACCTTAAGTCTTGCTTTTGTGGTTTTTTTATGGAACAAAACCACAAAAATCAAGCTGCTTTTTGTGTTTTTAGTTCCTTTTTTTATTTTTATGATACATTTTTATGGCTCCCGAACAGGAATTGCTGTATTTTATATTTTGTTTTTTATTTATACTTTGTTGTATTTCAAAAATCAAAAAAATGCCTTTATCAAGATTCTGTCAGCTTTTTTGGTAGCCATTTCAAGCATACTAATTTCATATTTTTATATTCCAACACTAAAATTAAAAGCGGATAAATTTATAGAAGAAATTAATTTTTATTCCCATTCAAGTTATGACGAAATTTTACATGGACCTGATTATCGTTTACCAAGCTATTTTAAAGCTTTTGAGCTTATCAAAAATGCACCAATTACAGGAATTGGATTTCATGAAATAGACTTGAAATTTAAAAACACTTCTAAACCGCTTAATAATTATGTTTTTTTAACTTTAGTTTTAGGAATTCCAATTGGGTTTATCTTATTTATTTCTCATTTTGTTCATCTTTTTTGGATTAAAAACTTAAAAGGAATTAATTTGGTAATTGTTTCTTTTTTTATTTTACACTTAGTTTATAGTATTTCTGATGCTGCTTTGTTTTATATCGACTATTTTTATTTTTTTGGGTTTTGGAGTGTGGCATTGATTCATTTCAAAAAAGCTTTTGACACATTATAATTCGCCTGCATCGTTAAAACTATAAAATCCATTGTTGGTAAAAATAAGGTGATCTGCCAATATTATATCTAATAATGCAGCTCCATTTTTGATTTTTTGCGTTACAGCTTTGTCGCTTGTGCTTGGGTTTAAGCCACCCGATGGATGGTTATGAACCAAAACAATGAAATTTGCCAAATTTTCTAATGCGTGTCTAAAAACAATTTTTGGGTCGATTACAGTTATGCTAGTTCCTCCAATACCAATCCGAATGGTCTTTATTTCTTTTAAAGTTCTATCGAGCAAAATTATCCACGATTCTTCGTGTTGCAAATCGTATAAATGTGGTTTTATGTGGTTATAAATCAATTTTGCTGTAATCATTGGCACTTTTTCGGTAGCAACAATTTCTTTTCTTCGTTTACCGAGTTCTAATGCAGCAGCAATTGTTATGGCTTTTGCTTCGCCAACTCCTTTGGTTTTCATCAAATCTTTTATGCTTAATTTGGCTAATTTTTGTAATTCATTATCAGCATTTTTTAAAATTAATTTTGCCAAATCAACAGCGCTCATCGTGCGAGAACCTGTGCCAATCAAAATTGCTAAAAGTTCGGCATCGCTAAGCGAATCTGCACCTTTGAGAATAAACTTTTCTCTTGGTCGGTCCTCAGCTGCCCAAGATTTAATAGTTTGTAATTTATGTTCAGTTTCCATTTTCTTTTATTCCTTTTTGTCTGCCCAATTGAGCAATATAAATGCCTGAAATAATTAAAATTCCACAGCCAAATTTAGTAAATGTTAGTGAATCTGCACCCAAAAATAGTGCAACAACAGTTGCCACAAAAGGTTGAAGATATGTATAAATACCTATAATATAAGGACTTGTGATACTAGGTAAATAATTATTCATGAAATACACGAATAAAGTTGTTAATAATACAATATATGCCAAAGCAGCCCAATTATTAAATGTAAAAACTTGAAAATTAGTAGCCATTAAATCCGAAAATCCAACGGGAAAAAACATTATAAATGCAAAAATAAACATCCATTTTGCGATGGTAATGGCTTTATATTTTTGAGTGATTGTAGAAACTAAAACCACATAAATACCAAACGAAATGGCATTAAGCATCATAAAAATATCTCCCCAAAATGTAGAATCAGAAACTTTAAAATGTGTAAAATCTAGCAACAATACTGCACCAGTTATTGCTAAAATAAATCCAAAAACAGAAAGTTTGTGCATTTTAGCATTTAGAAAAAAATAAGAACCTATAATAATTGTAATTGGATTGATTAAATTCATAATCGAGCCGTTGATAGGCGTGGTTATTTTCATACCTTGATAGAAAAAAAACTGATTGATAACACAACCTGTAATAGCACAAAAAAACAGTTTTATAAAATCTTTTCTATCAGGTTGATTTGCAGTTGGATACAGTATTTTTTCGGCAAAATAAAACACAAGAGCAGCCGTTGCAATTCGAATTAAAACGACTGCATTTGGCGTAATTACACTTGGCACAATTGTTTTTACGAACACATAATTTGCACCTGCTATCAACGTAACACATGCTAGCCAAAAATGAACCGAAATCGGTTTTAGGTTAAACAAATTTTATTCTATTTTGGGTAAAAGTGCTTCGACCAAAAAATCTTTGCATTGCTCCAAACTAAAAACATCGGTTTTTAGTTCGATTGATGGGTTTTTGGGAGCTTCAAATGGGCTATCTAAACCTGTAAAACCTTTAATTTCGCCTGCTCTGGCTTTTTTATACAAGCCTTTTACATCTCTTTTTTCGCAAACTTCAAATGGAGCATTGATATAAACTTCAAAATAGTGTTCGCTACCAACAATATTTTTGGCGATAGCTCTAATTTCTTCTGTAGGACTTATAAATGAGCAAATAGTAATGACTCCACAATTCAAAAAAATCTTTGCCACTTCGGCAGCCCTTCTTATGTTTTCGAGCCTATCTGCTTCTGAAAATCCTAAATTATTATTGATTCCCGCACGCAAATTGTCGCCATCGAGCAATTGAGTCAAAAAACCTAAGCTATGTAACTCAGCTTCAACCGATTTTGCAATTGTGCTTTTGCCAGAACCCGAAAGCCCAACCATCCAAATCACTATTCCTGTTTGGTTTAAAAGCGATTCTTTGTCTTCTTTTTTTAATATTTTATCAAAAATTGGATGAATGTTATCCATGTATTTAGTGTTTGGACTGTAAAATTTGTGCAAAAATACATACTAAAAATGAGTAATAGCAATTAGAAAATAAAAATCTAAATTTATTTGAATTGATATGCACATTCGAGAGGAAAATGGTCGGAGTTTTTGATTTTTTTATTCACTTTTGCAAAAACTGGTTTTAAATCTTTGCTACAAAACTGGTTATCAATTCTCAAAAATGGGATTAATCCATTAAAAGTAAATCCAAAACCATTTCCTGCCGATACGAAGGTGTTTTTGTATTCCGAAGCAACTTTTTGATACGTATAAGAATAGGGCAAATCATTAAAATCGCCAGCAATAATACAATTTCCTTCAAAATCTGATGCATGTTTCAATACTGCATCAATTTGAAATGCTCTAGTTTGCATGCCAGTTTTTACTTTTTTGATAGCATAAAAAATATTTTTTCCTGATGATTTATTGATTTTTGATTCGGCAAGTTGCTCTGTATCAATGTGCATCGATTGTAAATGCAAATTATAGATTCGTGTTTTTTTATTTTTTACTTCAATATCTATGTAAGAAACTTTGTTTTTAGATTTTTCTGAAAAAGAAACTTCTCCATGGTTTTTGATTTTGAATTTACTAAAAATTACAACACCAAATTGAGCACCATATCTATTTCTAACATCGTTACTAAAATAATAATAGGGATATTTTTCTGCTATTTTTTTTATGGTGCAAAAACTTTCGGAGTTTTTGTCGTTATAAAATTCTTGCAAACAAAGAATATCCGCATTTGAGTTTTTTAAATATTTTAAGGTTTCTTCAACTGATTTTGGCAGATTAGTTTTTGAATAATAATTAAAAATTTTGACATTATAATTTATCACTTTTAAATCATAATTGGTTGAAAAACCAAAAGAAAAAGTAAGGCTTGCTAACAAAAATTTATATCCAAAAATCAAAGTAATTGTCGAAATCAGAGCAAAAAGTGGTTCTGCAAAAAGCCAAATCAAAACAAAAACGAGATTAAAAACCAAAAAAAATGGAATCAAAAAAGTACATAATCCTGCAAAACTATTTTCTGATGGCGAAACCGCTGGACAAAAATAAAGTCCAAAAGAAAGTACTGAAACCGAAAAATTAATATATAACCAAGTGTTTTTATTCAATTAATGTAGTAATAGTTTTACAAATTAATAAAACAAGTTGAAAAGTTTATAAAATTGTTTGATTTCTAAATAAGTTTTTTGAAATTTTTCAAATGAAATTAATTCAATTAGCTGGAATTGCACCTCTCTTTCCAAGCTCAATTAATTTAAGATTTTCAAGTTTTTTGTTGTTTATTTCAAATGTCATAATGGTTTTTACGATATGAAATCCCTCGTTTCCTGCAGCACCTGGATTGATGCAAATGAGGTTATTAAATTGTGGTAAAGTTCGGATTTTTACAATGTGAGAATGTCCGCAAATAAACAGATTTGGTTGTTCATTTTTAATGGTTTCGCTTATTTTTCTAGAGAATTTTTCAAAATTCCCACCTATATGAGTGATATAAACTTTAAAACCATTTACATCAAAAATCAAATGTTCGGGCAAGGCTTTTTGCATTGTCAAATCGTCAATATTTCCAAACACGGCACGGGTTGGTTTTAGCGTTTTTAGCTGTTCTAACACCATTTTGTTGCCAATGTCGCCAGCATGCCAAATCTCATCTACAACATCAAAATATTTAGTAATTTTAGGGTCAAAAAAAGAGTGTGTATCTGATATTAAGCCGATTTTCATTTCATTTTTATTAACAAGTTATCCACAAGTTGTAAACATATTTTTACAATGACAGATTTTTTTATTTAATTTACATAATTTAATATACTTATATTCCTATTCTTTATACAAAAATGGTCCATAAAATTATTCTCGCAATAGCAATTTCGATTACATTTTGCATACAATCATTTTCGCAAAGCAAACTTAGTGTAACTGATCAAAAATATAATGAACATAAAGAAGCTGGTGATAAATATTATGACGATGAAGAATATTATTTGGCTGCACAAGAGTATCATAAAGCCGAAAAATTAAAGCCTACCGACCATTATATTTTGTGGAGGCTGGCAGAAAGCTATCGCCAATATCAAGATTATGATGATGCCGAAGTTTGGTATAGAAAACTTTGCTCAACTCCTGATAATAAATATCCATTAGCACTTTTTCAGTTAGGATTGATGGAAAAAATCAATAGCAAATACATCGAAGCAGAAGGAACATTGAGTTTATTTATAAAAAATTTCAAGCCTGTAACCGAAGAAGATAAACTTGAACTAAAAGAAGCAGAATTTGAATATAAAGGTTGTGTGTATGCACTTGAACTTTTAAGAAAGCCAGTTAAACAAAATAATTTTAAGCTATTGCCAGCTCCAGTAAATTCAAAAGCTGTTGATTATGCTCCTATGATTTTCTTTCACGATTCTTCGATTGTAATTACTTCTCAACGTTCTGATTCTAAAGGCTCTGAACTTAATTTGGCAACAGGAGAGGCTAGAAGCGATAACTTTAGATTTGAAAAAAATGGTGCCAAATGGGTTCGTCATCATAACGATGATAATTTTGATATCGTAAATACGCCTAAAGACGATGGTGCAGGTGAATTAACACACGACCACAATAAATATTATTATACCATTTGCGACCCAGAGTGTGATATTTTTGTGTCAAAAAAAGTTGCGGGTAAGTTTACAAAACCGCTAAAACTTAATAAAAACATCAACATTCCTAATTATTGGAATGCTCAACCTACTGTTTCTCCAACGGCTGATACCATGTTTTTTGTTTCTAAAAGACCAAACGGTAAATCTCCAAATGCTAAAAAAGAATATGATCACGATATTTGGATGAGTATCAATAAAGACAAAACAGGTGCTACTGAAGATTGGGGAACGGCTATAAATCTAACCAATATTAACACTCCTTATATAGAAATTGCTCCATTTTGGGATGATCATACCAATACCATTTATTTTGCATCAAACGGGCATGTAGGCTTTGGTGGTTGGGATATTTATCAAGCCAAAGGCAAAAATAGGGATTCTATTATAAATTTGGGGATGCCTTTTAATTCGGCTCGAGATGATTTTTACTTTACATTGGGAAAAGATAAAGGCTATTTGGTATCTAACCGTGAGGGTGGAATTGGTAAAGATGACATTTATACATTTGATATAAAAGTTAAAGAATCTACCATTGGCGATGTACCTCGCGATTCGTTTGTTGATGCACAAAGTATCTCTTCTGTGGGTAGAATTATATTAAACGATACCCAAAAACCTGTTGCCGATTTGCCCGTTTTCTTAAAAGATGAGGCGGGAAATACCATTAGCGAAGGTCGCACAAATGCAAATGGAGAATTTCGTTTCGAGAATTTGCCTCCAGATAAAAACTTTAAAATTACTATTAATGAAAATGACCCACGTCTGAAAACAAGTTTGAATTATGAAGTGGCTAAAAAAGTTCCGTTGATTCCAAATGTAGACGCAACAGGTGTGTTGGTAGATAAAGTAACCAAAAAACCTTTAGCAAATGTACCTGTGGAAATAAAAGATGCTTCGGGAAAAGTGGTTCAAACAACAAAAACAGATGCAGCTGGAAAATATATAGTAAAAGATTTGGTTGGTGGTGTGCAATATAAAGCTGCAGTGCCAAGCACTTCGCCTTTGGCAGCAAAAGCAAGTGTAGCATCTAAATTTACTCCACAAACAAATTCTGCATTAAATCAAACACAAATTGCAGCTGGTACCACAAATGCTAATTCTAACACTGCAAGTGCCAAAACTGACGTTGCAAGTGGCAACCTTAACGTTGAAAGTGGCAAACTGAACGTTACAAGTGGCACCCTTAACGCTGAAAGTGGCAATCTTAACGCTGAAAGTGGCAAAACTAACGTTGCAAGTGGCAACCTTAACGCTGAAAGTGGCAAACTTAACGCTGAAAGTGGCAAACTTAACGCTGAAAGTGGCAAACTTAACGCTGAAAGTGGCAAACTTAACGTTGCAAATGGCACCCTTAACGCTGAAAGTGTAAATTTACCATCGTCAAATACTATCAATAGCACTACGCCTAAAACTTCTAATACAATTTCAGAGGCGGTATCAACTCAAAACTCAAAGGCGACAAATGCAGTAAATAATACTACATCAACTGCCACAACAAATGTGGATGGTGTTGCCCAAACAAATACTACTCCAGTAGTATCTGCTACAAATTCGGTATCGACACCTACAAATAGTTTGAATAATACAAGTGCAAAAGTAGGCGATGCAGCAGCAAGTTCTACTACAACACAAGGTTCGAGTGCAACAAATACAGCAACTAAAGTAGATGGAGTTTCAACAAGTGGAACTACAAATTCGGTATCTACACCTACAAATAGTTTGAATAATACAAGTGCAAAAGTAGGCGATGTAGCAGCAAGTTCTACCACAACACAAGGTTCAAGCACAACAAATACAGCAACTAAAGTAGATGGAGTTTCAGCAAGTGGAACTACAAACTCAGTATCGACACCCACAAATGCTTTGAACAGTACAGCCCCAAAAGTAGGTAATACAACATCAACTATCAATACTCAAAATGTAAATTCGAATGCTAAAGTTGATGCTACTACGCAAACAAATTTTACAAGTCCAATTGCAACTGCTACAATTCCAGTTTCTACAGGTACAAATGCAGTAAATAATGCTGTTTCAAATACTTCTACGGTTGCAACTACCCCAAATGTGGACACAAATTTGCCTGCAATTTCTAGTTCTACCACAATCAATAATGCAGCTTCTAACACATCTACTAATAACAAAATAAGTTCAACTCCTGTTGAATCCACAACTACAACGTCAGAAAAAACAGAGATTGATAATCAAAATATTGCATCAAATGTAGCTGCATCTGATGCTGTAAGATCTACTAAAAAACCTACCAAAGTTGCTAGAGAATATGTAGAAAAAACAAATACAGAACCAGATTATAGTAATTCGGTTTCGAGCGGAACAAAATCGAGAGTTACAATAGATAATTTTAAAATATCGAGTTCGGCTACAAAACCAACAAAAATATTTTTCGAGAATGTTTATTTTGATTTTAATAGTGCCGAACTCACAGCCATATCTAAGAAAGCAATGGATCAAATGGTTTCATATTATGGCGATCACAAAGAAATTCAAATCGAAATAAAAGCTTATTCTGATGGATTTGGAAATGCTGATTACAACAAACAACTTGCCGAACAAAGAGGAAGAGCTTGTTATGATTATTTTTTGGGTAGAGGTATAGACCAAACAGCTTTATTGATTACACCTGCTGGCGAAAACAATCCTGTTGCAAGCAATAATTCTTTTGCTGGACGCCAACTAAATCGCAGGGTTGAGTTTTCTATTGTTGGTAGCAAAGCCCCTTTCCAACCCGAAGCTATGGCTCATGTGCTTGAACCACGTATGACATTGTTTTCAGTTGCCAAAAAATATGGCATGACTATGGCAGAATTAAAAGAATGGAACGGAGGAATAAATGCAGAAGACATTAAAGCCTATTCTGTTTTGAGAGTAAAACGTCCATCAACAGCATCAAATATTGCTCCCGCTTCAGTTAATTATGTAAACTCTGGTACCGAAGAAATGCGATTTGAAAATGGACAGTTTGTACCTAATATTAAATAGTAAAAGCGTTTAAACCAACTACAATTTGTTTTTTCAAAACTATTATACTATATATGTTGCAAATATGTAGCATAATGTGTTTTAACAAAATGATACAATAAACAGATGAGTAGCAAAACGGTTAATTACTTATTATTGTTTTCAATCGTTATCACGATTGTATATTCCGTTTTATTGTTTTTAAATACCCAAAACAAAGAAAGAAACGTAAAACTTGTTGCTCATACCTACGAAGTAATTCAAAAATCCACCGAATTGCTATCAACCATGAAAGATGCCGAAACCGGACAAAGAGGCTATTTATTAACAGGCAAAGACATTTATTTAGCTCCCTATCACAAAGCTGTTTCTAAAATCCAAACCGAACTAACTGATCTTCAAAAAATCACTTCGTACAATACCATTCAAAAGCAAAACCTAAATGAACTCAATATTTTGGTCGAAAACAAAATTAGAGAGTTAGAAAACACGGTAGAACTATATAAAAGTGGCTCTGAGAAAGCAGCATTTAAAATCATTGAAGCCGATTCAAACGAAATTTCTATTGATAAAATCAGAAACACAATTGACAAAATGTTGATTGAAGAAAATAGGCTTCTAGAACTTCGTACAGCAAAACTCGAACATAATTTTTTTAGAAGTGATTTGATTACACTTATTGGTTTGCTTTTTATCGCAACCATTTCTGTTTTAGCCATATTTTTTATTTCCAAAAAGAATACCGAAAACAATGTTTTGCTAAATGGAGCCAATCTTGAACTCAATATTATGAATGATAAATTAAATCAATATAATGAAAAGCTTGAAGATAAAATAAAACTTAGAACCAAAGAAATAGAACAAACCAATCGCAAATTAATAGAGGCAAATATTGAAAAAAATAATTTTTTGGGAATGGCTGCACACGATTTGAAATCGCCACTAAACCACATCAAAGGATTAATAAATATCATTTTAATGGATATAAATGCCTTTTCTGAAGAGCAAAAAATGCTGCTTCAAAACGTATACGCAGCCTCCAATAAAATGACAGATTTGATAAAAAACTTATTAGATATTAATAAAATTGAGCAAGGAATGACCAATGCACAATTTGAAGAAGTAAATGTGCATGATTTGATAAATATGTCGGTTTATAGTTTCAAAGAACTTGCAAAACACAAAAACATCAAACTCGTTTTTAAAAGTACTGCAAAAGCAGACGTTGTAAAAACTGATAAACAATATTTGAATCAAATACTCGAAAACTTGGTTTCAAATGCAATTAAATTTACTTTTCCTGATAAAAATATTTTTATAACGCTTACAAAACTAGATACAAAAATCCGTATCGAAATTCAAGACGAAGGACAAGGGATTTTAGAATCGGAGTTACCATTTTTATTTGAAAAGTTTAAAAAACTAAGCTCAAAACCCACTGGAGGAGAAAACTCTACTGGCTTAGGTCTTTCGATTGTGAAACAATTAGTTGAAAAACTGCAAGGAGAAATCACTTGCAAAAGCATACATGGTGTAGGCACAACTTTTATTGTTGATTTGCCAGTTATTTCGTAAGAGAGTAATAGAAATTCAAAAAAGCTATTATCTTTCAAGACACTCGGTTTTAATTTTCTATTTCTTTTGCGTTTTTTGGAAAATTAAATAGATAAGAAGTTACAAGCGGTACAAAAAAGAATGCTGCTGTAACAAGCGAAAATACCAAATCAGTTTTGTGTCCATTTACAATTTCTCTAACATCTGATGGAGCAAAATAATCTACACCAGCTGAAATTACAAGTTTTAATCCCAAGATTCCAATTACCATAAAAGCCATGTTTTCTAAAAATGGATAAGTTTCCATTAATTGCACAAAACTTTGAGCCACAAATCGCATAGCCAAAATACCAACAAAAACACCAATGCAAATCAAATAAAGATTATCGGTGATTGCGACTGCAGCAAAAATATTATCAATCGAAAAGGCTAAATCCATAACTTCAACCAAAATTACGGTTGACCAAAAAATACCAATTGCACCTTTTGTAAGTTTAAAAACCCAGTTTTCTCGGTTTGCCACTTTTTCTTCAACCTCTGACGAATCTCCAGAGCTTGATTTTGCAAAATGCGAATAGGTAATAAAAATCAAATAAATTCCTCCTAAAGCTTTGAGCCACAAAATTTGTACTAAATAACTCGCAAAAAACAAACACAGACCTCTAAATAAATACGCACCCAAAATGCCATATTGAAGGGCTTTGTTTCGTAGTTTTTTTGGCAAATCCATAACCATTGTTGCCAAAACTGCTGCATTATCTACCGAAAGCAAACTTTCTATTAAAACTAAATCAAGAATTATAAATATTGCTTCGGTTGTATCTACTCCAAACATTGAAAATCAGGTTAAATTATTACGCAATTATATCAATATAAATCATTTATCCAATACTTCGCGATTAAACTATAAAATATTATATATAATAATGGAATAATTTTATTTTTAAAAGTACAAAATCCTAAAGATTAAGTGTATGTAAAGTGATTATGGTTGCATTATAAAAAAGCTAAGTATTTTTTTATGAATCTATTTTTCTATAATTTGAATTTCTATATGAAAAGAATTGGGGCTTCGTTATTTTACAATATTTCACTTTAAACACAAAAATCAAGCTGAAATATAATTTATGGATAGATTTTGTTTATCTTTGTGAGGCTTTAAAATAACTTTAAAAATGGATAATTTGTTGATTCGAATTACAAGTAATGCAAGTGTTTGTAAAGGCAAACCAACTATTCGTAATATGCGTTTTACTGTAGTTCAACTCTTGGAATTATTGGCTAGTGGTATGAGTTTTAAAGATATTTTAAACGATTATCCTTATTTGGAGCAGGCTGATATCGAAGCATGTTTGTTATATGCATCCAAAATAGCCGATACCAAAAACGTAATTGCATTGTCTGCTTAATTAGATGCTTCGTTTTATTATAGACACACAACTGCCACCATTATTGGCAAAATATTTTAAAGAAAAAGGCTTTGATGTTTTGCACACAACTTATTTTCCAGATGGGCATTTATTGTCTGATAGTCAAATTATAGAAATTGCTGTGATTCATAATCGTATCATTGTTACAAAAGATAGTGATTTTTTAGACTATTTTTTACTAAATGGTGCACCGCCAAAAGTTTTATTAATTCAATTTGGCAACATTTCAAACAAAGAATTATTAGCAAATATTCAATTGTATTTTAATGATATTCATTCTGAATTTAAAAACGGTTCAAATTTGATTTCAGTAAATAAGACAACAATTATTTCTTATTAAGTTCACAAAAAACAAAAATAGGTAAGAAATAATTATTGATTTTATCCACTTCTATTTTTGATTGATATTTTTTGTATATTTGATTTAATAAAACAAATCTATTATGTCTCAAAAGCAACTCGGATTTAATAAAACACTTGAGCAATTGATAAATGAAAACCATCATTTAGCGGCTGCTTTGCATTTTTTAGGCATTCAATTCGAACATTACACCGAATTTACGTTGTCTGAAATTTGCCAAAAAAAAGGGATTGCACTCGATTTTGTGGAGCAAAAAATTAAAGATTTTTTAACTTCAAATTATAATGAAGTTAAATTCGATTCGCTTAGTGTCGATTTAATTATAGAATATTTAAAACACGCACATTATATTTTTATTAAACAACGATTGCCTTTTATTGTAGATATTGTTAAAAAATTTGATGGCGATTTTCCAGAAATCAAAAATGAATTAAAACTTGTATTTCCGCTTTTTGTAGAAGATTTTGTGTCGCATATATATGAAGAAGAAGATACGCTTTTTAACTATATACAGTTGATGCACAAGTCGTTAGAAGATGTATCGCTCATTAATAAAGTACAAGCCAAGATGATGGAAAATTCGATAAAACAATTTCAATCTGAACACGAAATACATGACGATCATTTGAAAGGTTTACGAAATTTGACAAACGAATTTGAAATCAAACCCGCATATGATTTGGGTACAAAAGTGGTTTTGGCAGAGCTCAAAAAATTAGATGAAGAATTGCGTTATCATGCCAAAATAGAAAACAATATTTTGTTTCCTCGTGCTTTGGAGTTGGAGCGAAGTGTGTTGGCTCGTGTACGTTCAAAAATTGCGTTAAACTAAGTGGCACGTATTTTAGCATTAGATTATGGCAAAAAACGAACAGGAATTGCTGTTACAGATTCGTTGCAAATTATTGCCAATTCGCTCACAACCATAGAAACTATTGAATTGCTTGACTTTCTGAAAAAATATATTGCAAAAGAAGATGTAGAAGCAATAGTTTTGGGTTTGCCAGTGGATTTACAAAACAAAAAAACTGATGCCACACAATCGGTTCGGACATTTGCAAAAAAACTTGAGGTAGCTTTTCCCGATAAAAAACTTCATTTTTATGACGAACGTTTTACATCAAAAATGGCTTTACAAACTTTAGTTGATGCTGGTACAACCAAAAAATATAGAAAAGACAAAGGAAATATTGATAAAATAAGTGCAACTATTATATTGCAGGATTGGATGGAAAGAAATTCAAAAAAATAGTATCAAAAAGAAGTTACACTCGTGCGTGAAGATTATTTAAAACCTAATACAGAAACTTTAACAACAACAGATAAAGACATAGAAAGGGCTTTGCGTCCGCTTTCTTTTGCCGATTTTGCTGGTCAAGATGCAATTTTAGATAATTTAAAAGTATTTGTAGAAGCTGCCAAACGGAGAGAAGAACCGCTAGATCATGTGCTTTTGCATGGTCCACCAGGTTTGGGAAAAACTACGCTTTCAAACATAATTGCAAACGAATTAGGAGCCGAAATTAGGATTACATCTGGTCCTGTTTTGGAAAAACCTGGCGATTTGGCTGGAATTTTAACAAATTTAAACAAACACGATGTGTTGTTTATAGATGAAATTCATCGCTTAAATCCTGTTGTGGAAGAGTATTTGTATTCTGCCATGGAAGACTATCGCATAGATATTATGCTTGATTCAGGTCCAAATGCTCGTTCGATACAAATAAATTTGAGTCCTTTTACACTTATTGGAGCAACTACACGCTCGGGATTATTGACAGCACCACTTCGTGCCAGATTCGGAATCAACTCACGCTTAGAGTATTACGATGCCAAATTATTAACTCAAATAGTAAAACGTTCTGCCGAGTTGCTACAAACCCCAACCGAAGAAGAAGGTGCATTTGAAATTGCTCGCAGAAGCAGAGGCACTCCACGTATAGCCAATAATTTGCTCCGCAGAACACGTGATTTTGCACAAATCAAAGGTAATGGCACAATAACAGTTGAGATTGCTAAAATGGCACTTTTAGCATTAAATGTAGATTTGAATGGGCTTGACGAAATGGACAACCGTATCTTGAGTTGCATTATCAATAAATTTAAAGGTGGTCCAGTTGGGCTAAACACAATTGCTACAGCAGTAAGTGAAGAAGCCGAAACAATAGAAGAAGTTTATGAACCCTTTTTGATTCAGGAAGGCTATATTAAACGTACTTCGAGAGGCAGAGAAGCCACCGAATTAGCTTATAAGCACTTAAAAATAGTACCTCCAGCAGTTGTTGGAAGGCTTTTTGATTAATATGATTTATTTATAAATTCTTTTCAACAAAACTTAATATTATATATACTTCTGAATGGTTGAACGACATGAAATCCACAAAAATGTGGCGTTTCTTAAGACCTTCTGGAAAATTAGAACAAGCTGTTTTGCCATTTTGGAGCAAAAACGAAAAGCTAAAAGTTGTGTTACGTAGGTACGAAAAACAAAAAGCTTGGGGATTGTTAATTACCAATACTTCGTCACAAAAAGCTCGTAAATCATTTACAATCAATGATTTAATAAATAAAAATTCAATTTCTGTTTTTGAATGGAACGAAAATGGTTCGGCTCCTTTAGGCTCTAAAACACAGATTGCTATCAATTTAGGAATACACGAAAGTGCTTTATTTTATCTTTCAGAAACAAATCAATCACCAAGTCCAATTATGACATTAGGTGGATGGGAAGGATAGTTATATTTTATGAAAAGGTTTGCCTTGCAAGGCTTGAATAAGTGTAAATAGTGCTAATAATCCATAAGCTTTTCATATGTATTGGAGTTAAAATTCAAAAATTGACGTATTTTGAAAAAAAGAAATAAATTATTAAATGTGCTTAAAGTTTACAATAATAATTCCAGAAAACTATAAACAAAACGAGCTAAATTTTTCAAAACCTCCTGCTTGAAAGTGCAAATCCCCATAGGTCTGTAAAACTAATAAAGGGATCAACGACAAAAAAAGCCACAATCCGAGTAGTAAATTCTGGCTTTTTTTTAATGTTTTTTTTCGCTAGACGGATAATTTTTCGCAGTTAGTAGTTTTATTTGCCATTTTAAGTTCATATATTGAAAGTAATATTACCACCAAAACCTCACCCGCAAAGTAAAGTGTCCGTACAGTGTTAAGTTTTTAAAACATAGAAATACATGAAAGACTATAAGTAAACAATAACAAATATTGAGTGTCGCAATAATTTTTAGATATATTCTCACTTTAAAGGATTAACAAGGTAAATTATGGAAGAATAGAAGAAAAACACTGATGCTATGCCAATAAATATTGAGAGAATTTTCTTAGGCATGCCGAAGTATTCTTCAAATACAAATAGAATGGACAACATAAATATTGATACAAAAGCTCCAAAGGCATCAAGTTGGAATATTTTTGAATCGTTATATTTACTGATTATATTTTTTATTTTTAAACTATTTTAAAATCTAAATCCTTTCACTATGAGCCAAACTGCAAACGTCATTTCAAAAAATGCTATTGGTACAGCTAATAAAATCCCCCAAATAGAAATCTGTTCAATGACTCCAAACATTTCTAAAAGAGCTGCAAACATGATTATCAAAGCTGCGAAAATCCCCCAAATATTCAGATATTTGGGCAATATCTTATCTTTTAAAAAGGCATAATTATAAATGAATGTGTTAATCGCCAGCATAAAATTTGGACCAATAATAAAACACCATTTATGTATTTCTTTAAATGAGTATCCGACCACTTGTAATGTACCCAAATCTTGAAATAAACCATTTGAATAGGCAATACTAAAAGACAATATAGCTAAAACTGCAATAAGACCTATAGATACAAAAAGAGATTCGAATGCCCTGAAAATAATATAAGCTATACCTAAATTGCTTTTGTCTTTATTCAAATAAGGAAACATAAAAACAGCAGAGCCTAACATGCTCACAATCAAAATCAATTCACAGAGTACTCCAAATACTATTTGACCTTTGTATAAATGAGCTATTTCTATATAATTGGTTTCAGTCAAAATAGGGTCATACATTTTGAGACCCATTATTGAAAATACAGCCGCTGATATAAAACAAATACCAATTAATAAAGAATCCGATTTTATTTGCCTGATAGTTTTGTGCATTATATTAAATTTAAATTATGATTTATATTTACCTAGTTGTTAATAATTAGCCTATTATATAGAAATTGTTCACAGCTAAAAAAATACCTTGTAGCTTAAATTAGGCAAGAGAATTGTTTCGACATCTTTATCTATTCCACCTGTTCTAAAATTGTACTGGTAGCCAAAAAAATCTGGTTGTTGGGTTAGATTTACGACTTTAAAAGCTATTTCCCTTGAGCTTTTTAATTTATTTTTTCTATATGCAACAGTTAAATGCACATTTGTAATTGGATTTGTTTGGACAGAGAATGCTCGGGTTTCATCATATACAATCGCTTTTCTTGCTTGTGTTGCTCCCTCATCAATAGGCGAAAATCTGTCTCCCCCTTGAAATGTAATTCGACCATTGATGTTAATTGCGTTCTGCTTATTTTTACCAACTTTCCACTCTTTACCTACTAGTAAATTAACTACATAGTTTCTGTTAAACCTTGTGTCTCTCCAAACTCCATCGCCTCCTTTATATTTTGATTCAAAAAATGAGGTAGTAGCCATATAATAAAATCCATTAGACATATACTTTTCCAAGGTTATTTCCACCCCATAATTTCTTCCTTCGCCTTCGTTGATGAGTTTTTCTGCAAAAAACCAATCTGACTGAAAATTGATAGCAGAGAACGATGTACCATTCATTACTGGGACATTGTATAATTGTTGGAAATAAGGCTCTACTTTTAGGTGAAACAACTCCGAAAGGTTCCAATCATAACTTAGCACTATGTGATGTGCTTTAGTAAAATCGAGATTTTTGTTTACGGCTCTTTCTCCTGTTGTTAATGAATTATTATAGTACATATATAATCGCTCAATTCTACTATGTAATCCATAGGCTAATCCTAAAATATGTTTTTGTCCAAAATTATGACTTAAAGCAATTCTAGGTTCTATTGAATAATTGTTATTAAGTGAAAAATGTTGGGTTGAAATACCTGCATTTAACTTTAATTTTGAAGTTAAGAATATAGACGAGTTGGTATAAGCAGATGACAACATGCTACTTCCTTCTGCATTTACAATTTCTAAAGGATTTTCTCCTGCACTACTTGCGCGGTTTAGTTGTAGGTCATAGTTCAACAATCTTACCTTTACACCCGTTCTATTTGTGTGTCTACTACCGAACTTTTTATTTACAAATGTAGATAGAGTATATTCCCAATTAGTATTAGAAATATTACTAAAAGGTACTAGTTGCTGTGTCCTGTCTATAGTCTTTGTGTGCCAATCGGTTTCATTGGCTGTTGCAGAAATTACAGTTTGAATATAGGCATTGTTTCTTAGAAAAATCTTATGATTTATCCCAAAGGCACCAGTTCTCATTCTTATTCTATCTTCCTGACTATCATCATAATATTTCCTTTCAGTGCTATCTTTTTTAGGGTTATTTTGTGCACTATTTAAAAGCCCTAAACCCCAAATAGAAAAGACACCAGCTTTTTTTGTCGGAAAATTGAGTTTAAACGACAGGTCTTGATACATAATAGAAGAAGCTCCATCAGGCAATACAGGTGCTAATAAACCTAAAGTAGAGGCTCTATAATTGTATACATAAGATGATTTCCGACCCTTTTTGAAAGGGCCCTCTTGTGAAGACTCCAATCCTATTAGACCTAGTTGAATGGTTCTTTCTGTTTTTTCTGTATTTCCCTTTTTTAGATTTATATCAAAAACCCCAGAAAGAGCATTGCTGTATTCTGCTGGAAAAGCACCTGTTAAAAAGTCAGAGTTTGCCAACATCTGAGCACTAAGTGCAGTAAAAATACCACCTCCAAAAGAGCGTAAATCATTAAAGTGATTTGGACTTGGTATCTCTACGCCTTCCATACGCCACTGTAAATATTGGGGTGCATTTCCTCTTACAACTATACCATTATTACTGTTGTTGGAAGCAACACCCGCAAAAGCTGATGCTAACCGTGCAGGGTCATCAAATCCTCCTGCATATCTTGATGCTTCTTCAACACTTAGCATACGAGTACTAACTAATGCATTCGAATTAAGCGGTTTTTGTTTTTCCAATGTAGGTCCCACAGTTACATCATTCAACTGGGTTATATTTTCTTCAAGTATTATATTTAATTTCGTTTGCTTTCCAGAAATAACAACTACTTCTCGCATGATTGTTTTGTGGTAGCCTATAAATGTTATTTCTATATCATATCTACCAGTGGGAATATTAGACAGCGAAAATACACCTAAACTGTCTGTTACCGACCCTATAAATGGCTTGTAGTTTAAGATTGAAACCTGGGCAAATGGTATTGGTAATGAAGTGAGTTTGTCAGTAACTAAACCACTTATAACTTGGCTTGATTGTGCTATTACAATTTGAACGCTCATTATTATGAGCAATGGGCAGAAAGCTTTTCGTATCATTTTAATTAATTTTTAATGATGCAAAACTATCTGCTTATAAGACATGATTCAATACTGATTAATCAGTATTTTTATTATATGAGCCCATACTTTGTAGCAAAGATGATGGCTTCTATTGTATTGTTAGCACCTAGTTTTTCTAAAAATCGTTGTCTGTGGGTATTCACTGTATGTACACTAATATATAGTCTATCAGAAATTTCCTTACTAAGCAACCCTTGTTTTACAAGTGTAAGTATTTCTAGTTCACGTTTTGTGAGCTCTAAACTTAGTTTATTTTCTACGCTTGCTGGAATTATTTTACCTGTTCTGAAGTTAAGAATTTGACATTTAACCTGAGATTCCACATCTTGATTTGGTGATAAATCTATAGTACTCATCATTAGCCAAATCTGACCAGTTGCATCCAATTCTAATATTTGATATTGATCAATAACCCGAACATATTTTCCAATAGAATTAAGCATTCTAAATTCATATACTACTTTATGATTTAGTTTATCGTCATTAGATAATTCTTTAAATAATTTGAGAGAGGATAATCCAAACATTGCCAAATCATACTTATCTTCTGGATGGATTTTAACTTCAAAAAAGGCATAATTGAAAGCCTCAAATTCATGTCTGTCATAGCCCAAAATATGAGCATAGTTTTTAGAGAAAAAGGCAATTTTATTTTCTTTTAAATCAAATATCTGAATTGAAGAATTACTCAATCCTGCTAAATTTTCAACTATAAGTTTGTGCTTTTCGAGCTTCTGATAATCAATATTTTGAGATTCAAATTGTAAGTTGGCCATATATTTCATTACTATTTCATATATGGCATTTCTAGGGTCAATATTTTTGTTTTTTGCCATTTATATTATTACAAAATATTTATTTTATTTTATTTTATTTTGGGTTGTCCTTATTTCTAACTAACGTTTTTTAACCCTCATAATCTATTAGTTACAAAACCTACATCTTCGGGTTCAAGGTCAAATTTAGAGACATTTTTTTCATTCTTTACACTATTTTTGTTTTCTGATCTAAAAATAAGCATTCGATAGGTGGATTGTAAATTGTTTTATTGGGCTATATTCCAAATTAAACAAATTTTGTTAAATTCCTTATTGGATTTGAAGATACAACTTCAACTCCAAATTTATTTCTATTATTTTTTTTGCCACGAATTCACTAATTTTTAGTGTTTTTTTCGTGCATTCGTGGCAAATATTAAGTTAGAATGATTTGCATCCTGTGATTATTGCAATATTTTAAAGTCATATTTTGTTTTAAATTTCAAAACATAGCCAAACCTTTTAATCCTGTTTTAGGATTAGCCAAATGCTTAAATTTGCTATATTTGTAAAAATATTTCAAGGAAAAATGAAAGTTTTATTGACCACATTAAACGCAAAATATATCCATATCAATTTGGCTATTAGACTTTTGTATGCGTTAAATAAAACTTTCAAAGGATTGGAAATGAAAGAATTTACCATCAAAGAACCCAAAGATGGAATTGCCAACTTTTGTGCTGATTTTGAGGTGATTGCTTTTAGTTGCTATATCTGGAATATTACCCAAACTTTGGAGGTTTGTAGGTTGATAAAACAAAAAAATCCATCGGCTAAGATTTTGCTTGGCGGACCAGAAGTGAGTTATGATTATGAAGATGTAATTTGCAGAGATGAAGTTGATTATATTATAGTAGGGGAGGGTGAAAATCCTTTCAGAGAGTTTTTAGAACATTATCCAAATGTTGAAAAAGTATCAAATTTGGTAAGAAAAGAAAACGAAAAAGTGCTTTTTTTACCCAAATCTGCGAATTTTGATTTGAAATTGTATGCAGGCATAAATCCATATCAGAACGATACTCCCGAAGAATTGCACAACAAAGTTTGTTATGTAGAAACTTCTCGTGGTTGTCCCTATAAGTGCGAATTTTGTTTGGCAAGTTTGGATAATCAAGTACGATATTTACCAATGGACGACATCAAATCGAATCTTTTGTATTTGATGCAACATGGTAGAGTTATCAAGTTTTTGGATCGTACATTCAATATCAAAAAAGTGTTTACGATAGAAATTTTTGATTTTATAGTCAAAAATCATAAGCCTCAAAATGTGTTTCAATTTGAAATTACAGCTGATATTTTGCATCCCGATATCATTCAATATATCCACGATTTTGTTCCAAAAGGGCTTTTTAGGTTTGAAATTGGAATTCAAACAGTAAACCAAAAAGCAAATTTGGAGGTTCAACGTAAGCAAAGCTTTGATAAAACAAAAAATATTATCAAGATATTGGATTATAAAGTTGAAATGCACCTCGATTTAATAGTTGGCATGGCTTTGGATTATTGGGAAGATATTAAATTTAGTTTTGAAGAAGTTTTTAAGCTCTATGCACCTGAGTTGCAGTTAGGATTTTTGAAATTTCTAAAAGGCACGCCAGTTCGACACAAAGCCGAACAACATGGTTTTATTTACGATCCCAATCCTCCATATCAGATTATTGAAAGTAAGTATTTGTCAAAAAATGAGTTGTTTCAAATTACACTTTTAGAAGAAGCACAGGAAATTTATTGGAACAAAAAACGAGCTGTTCATACTTTAAAATATATTACTGAAAACGAATCTATATTTGATTTTTTGTTGGGGTTAGGAACATATTTTGCATCAAAAAAAGATTTTCATAAGCATTCTTTGGTTGATGTTTACGAAATTTTGAACGAATATATTTTTATACATTATGCTGATAATCAAGTATTAAAACAATTAGTTGCGATAGATTATTACCAACATTTTAAAGTTAAACCGCAAGTTTTGTTTCTTGATGAAGTGGATCGGAAATTAAAATCAAAAATCATAGAAACTCAAAAACTTAATCACCATAAATTCAGACATATTGTGTTGCCATTAGATTTTAATTTTCAAAAATATCTTACCGAAAACATAATCGAAAAAGAAGAAAAACACCTTGTTTTTCAATACGATGGTGTTGAAAAAGCAGAGATGATATTTTAAACTCAACGCTGCTTTTTTATATTTATGACCTCCCTACAATTGGTTCTATAAAAGCAACTTCAGCATCTGTTTTAGGTCTCAAAAACTTGAAATCGCAGCCTTCGTTTGCTTGCAATACTTCTCTGATATATAAACTTGGATAGCCTCTTTTGTGAATGATTTCAGGTAATTTCCATTGTTTTTTTCTGGCTTCTAATTCAGTTTCTGATATTAAAAGTTCAATTTTTTGGTTTTCTACATCTAACGAAATCAAATCTCCGTTTTGGATTAAAGCTATTGCTCCACCAATGGCTGCTTCGGGAGAAATATGTAAAATTACAGTACCAAAACTAGTGCCACTCATGCGAGAGTCGCTGATACGAACCATGTCTTTTATACCAAGTTTTTGCAATTTTGTTGGCACAGGAATCATTCCCCATTCGGGCATACCTGGCACACCCACAGGTCCAGCATGTTTCAAAACCAAAACAGAATTAGCATCAACATCTAAATTTGGGTCGTCAATACGGTCGAGCATATCGTCATAGTTCTCAAAAACCACAGCTTTACCCGTGTGTTTTAAAAGATGCTTTGATGCAGCTGAAACTTTTAATATTGCCCCTTTCTCGGCAATATTTCCATGCAAAACAGCTAAAGTTGGTGGTTGGCAAAGGGCTTCGGTAAGCGGTTTTATAATTGATTCGTCAATTTTTATGTTTTGATTTAGCAACTCACTTAGTTTTTTTCCTGTGTAGGTTATTACATTGGTATCTAAATGTTTTTCAATTCGTTTCATCACCGCAGGTATTCCTCCAGCTTCGTTAAATTCGTCAATCAGTTTACTTCCAGACGGTTGCACATCAACCACACAAGGAATTTTTGATCCCAAATCATTAAAAATTTCAGGGAAAATATTTATGTTCAAACGTCCAGCAATGGCTGTTAAATGTATCACAGCATTTGTAGAACCACCCAAAGCTAAAAGCATCGAAATGGCATTTTTAAATGCACCAATGGTTAAAATATCTGATGGTTTTACATCATCATACACCATTTGAACAATGCGTTTACCCGCTTCTATCGAGCATTTTGTGCGTTCTTCGCTGTATACAGGCAATGTGCTTGAGCCAAGTGGCATCATACCCAATGCTTCCACAATTCCGTTCATGGTAGATGCCGTACCCATTGTGTTGCAAGCACCAAAACCACAACTGAGGGCTTTGCCAATCTCTTGCCATTCGGATTCAGATATTTTTCCAACACGAAGCTCGTCCCAATATTTCCATAAATCGGTACCGCTTCCTAGTCGTTGGTTTTTAAATACACCCACTTTTTTTGGTCCTGCATTGAGTTGGATTGTTGGGAAATTGGCACTCACAGCACCCATTAATAAGCCTGGCACAGTTTTATCACAGTTCCCTAAAATCACAACGCCATCAATAGGATAAGCTCTCAAATTTTCTTCTACATCAATCGAAAGCAAATTGCGGTATAGCATTGCCGAAGGTTTCATAAGTTCTTCGCCAAGCGAAATCACAGGAAATTCGAGTGGAATTCCTCCTGCTTCTACTATTCCTTTTTTTACATCTTGTGCAACATCTCGCAAACTCATGTTGCAATTATTGAGCTGCGACCAGGTGTTTGCAATGCCAATTACAGGTTGCCCATGGTAATCATCCATATTAATTCCCGCTGCACGCAATGCACCTTGGTGCAAAAGTCCTGTTTCGTTTTTTCCCCAAAACCATTGCTGACTTCTTAGTTTTTTGTTCATTTGCAATAAATAGTATATTTTGGTGCCAAATTATAAAAAAAGAAAACGCTAACAATTATAAATTACTTATAAAATAAAAAAAAATGAAAAATAGATTTGAAAATAAGCATGTTGTAATTACTGGTGGAGCTCGTGGCATAGGTTTTGAAACCGCCAAACAATTTGCACAAGAAGGTGCTTATGTATCCATTTTGGATATGAATCCAGAAAGTTTAGCAACGGCAAAATCTGCATTAGCATCTGTTTCAAAAACTATTTTTGTGTACGAAGCTGATATCACAAACCGAAGCCAAATTTCGGATTTGGTTGATAAATTAGAAACTCAAAAACCAATTGATGTATTAATAAACAACGCTGGAATTGCCGAAGAAACACCTTTTTTAGAAATTGAAGAAAAAAACTGGAAAAAAATTATAGATGTAAATCTTACTGGATATTTTCATATTTCACAATTTGTTTGTAGGTATATGGCAAAACGCAAACAAGGTGTGGTTGTAAATATGGCAAGCAAAAATGGTCTCGATGGCGAGTTTGGCTATGCACATTATAATGCCTCTAAAGGTGCAATAATCATGCTTACCAAAACGATGGCATTGGAGTTGGCACACCTTAATATACGTGTAAATGCTGTTTGTCCAGGCTATATTCAAACGCCAATGTCGATGGAAATAGATTCGCCAGAATTTACAAAAAACTTTGTAGATAGATATATTCCGCTTAACAGACCAGGCAAAGTGGAAGAAATTGCTCCTTTATTTTTGTTTTTAGCTAGCACAGAAAGTAGTTTTATGACTGGTCAGGTAATGATTGCCGATGGGGGACAACTGGCAGGACAAAAACCAAGTATTTAAAAGATTCGTTTTTTTGATGCATTTAATTTATTCATTTTGTTTTTTGTAAACCTCAAAAGTGCTTAATTAAATCAATTTACAACTATATTCTCCTAAAAAAGTGAGACGCTTAATTTTAATTGGTATAAGTGGACGCTTTCACTAATAGGATTCGTTTATAACTATTTTCCAACAATCAGAATCTACTTTAATGATAATAGTAAGTGTGTTTGGTTGTTTTGAATTTGTAAAACACGCATACCAAGTAGCAATTGAATAAAAAACAGCTTCTTAACTTAGGGAGATGCGATGTTAATTATTTAGTTGGGTTAAAATATTCATAAAAAAAACTATCAGTTTTTCCTGATAGCTTTTTTTTATGAATAAAAGTTTAAGGTATATAATTATGTTACTCCTTTTTAGAAATTATGTATGAAACACCAACAGTTAATGTAGTTGCAATATTTTTACTAGAATTGTATGCTTCAGAACCATAATAATTTATGTTATTGATATTAGTAAACCCAAATTGGTAACGAGCATCTAAAAATAATAATGCTTTTTCAGAAAGGTTATAACTAAATGAAGCACCTAATATCAAACCCATATCTGCATTAAATATTTTGTCTTTCAAAAATGGAAAATCCCCATAATAATGAACTGTACTAGTTCCATTTTTTATTAAACCATTAGTAATATCAGGTTTATTTTCTTCAATTTTTTCAAAAGTATTGGTATTAATACCATTAACTAACGCTGAAAAATAAGGACCTACAACTCCATGAATTGAAAAATTATCTTTTTGAACTCCTATTTTAAACAATATAGGTAATTGTATATAATGTAAAAGTAGTTTCTGAGATAATTTTGTATTTGCGTTAATATCGTTTATTACTAATGTTGAGCCAATTTGTGAATAATTAAGTTCAATTGCATAACCAAAGTTTTTGTGAAAATGATTAGTAACATTTAATCCAAAAGTGTAATTAAAAGTAGCATTATTTCTATTTGTTGAAATGTTTGGTACAATTTCTTTCGTAGATGCAACAGGATAATCTAGACCATTTTCAGGTGATACAATATTTAATAATGCAAAATTACCATTTCCTAAATCTTGTTTAATGTTGGAAAAGCCAATAACATTTTGTGGATTTGAAATCCCACTTAATCCGTAACCAACTTTTACTCCAATTGACACTTGTGCAAAGCTTGTAATCGACACGAAAAATAAAAAAATTATATTGGTAAATTTGTTTTGATATTTTGATATTTTGATATTTTGATATTTTGATATTTTGATATTTTGATATTTCATAGTTTTATATAATTTAAACGTGTGCAATTTATATTGAATATTTAAAATATTATAAAAAAATATTAGATTTTTTATATAATTCGACAAGATGTGCCTAGTCCATACTTAGTAAAACAAAAAACGCAAGCTATTTTTATTTGATTGCGTTTTTTGTTTTTAAAATATTTTTACTTAGATTTTTTAAACCTCGAATTTTTCTTTGTTGTTTTGGGAGCTGCCAAAAAAGCGTTTTTTTCTAAAACTTTAAATTCTACCCTTCTATTTTGAGTTCTGCCTACTTCTGTATCGTTAGTAGCGATTGGCATAGATTTTCCATAGCCTTTAAATTTAAGTCTTTTTGATTCTATACCTTTTGAAATTAAATAGTTTACTACTGCTTGAGCACGTTCTAATGATAGCTTTTGATTAAATTCATCCGATGCAACATTGTCGGTATGCCCTGCAATTTCAAAAATCGATTTTGATTGCTGTTTCATCATATCAGCAATCACATCTAAGCTAGTATAAGATGACTCTAAAATTTTTGAAACTTTATATTCAAACAATAAATTTTCCATTTTTACAACCACTCCCGTATCCATAAATGCATTGAATTCAATATTTAATTGCATTTCCAGAACCTCCATTTTGCCAGTTAAATCTAAAAGTTGTTGTTTTTTAAAAAATTCTAATGCTTCGCCATTTACTGTGTATTTTTTCCCATAAGGTACCGACATCACATATTCTCCAGTTTTTGGATTTGAAGTACAGAAAGAAATGGCGTCCTCACTGTTTTCTTTAATTGTAATTGTAGCTCTAACAGGTTCTTTAGTTTTAGCATTTGTACAAACTCCTTTTAGTAATATGCGAGGAATTTGATGCAGAATTTTTGGTAAATCAACACGATAAATATCCATATGATGCAAATCGGAATTAAAACCTGCAGAATTAAAATATGCATGATCTCCCTCACTTGCAATACTAAAACCTTTATCGTCTGATTTTGAGTTTACAAAAGGTCCTAAATTTTTTGGTTTTGACCAGTTTTTCCACGTATCATCCAGACGTGTACTCATATAAATGTCATGTCCACCATATCCAATTTGCCCTTTTGAACTAAAATAAAGTGTTTTCCCATCAATAGCCAAGTAAGGATAATCTTCTGCATAAATGCTATTAATTGTGTTGCCCAAATTGAGTGGAGCCGACCATTTCTTACTCATTTTGTCAAATTTAGAAACATATAAATCGAGTTCTCCAATAGAATTTTTGTCTTCAATAGCCATTATTAACACATCAGAATCTCCATTCAAATAAAAATTAGAGTGGTCGTTTTTGTTTGCATATTCAGGAATATCTAATGTTTCAGGATTTCCCCAAGTTCCATCCGATTTTTTATGCGAAATCGAAACTCCATCGCCAGCTTCTTCGCCATCAGCTGTGTAGCGATTTCCAACTATAAGTGTTTGCCCATCAGGACTTATTGAAGCCACAAAATTATGCCCTTTGTTGTTCAATGGCATTCCTATATTTTTTGCTTCCTTCCATTTTCCTAAACTGTCTTTTTCGGTATACCAAATATCTTGATCTGGAACATTTTCACACTCTTTCACAAAATACATTGTTTTGCCATCAGGTGCAATTTTTGGACTAAATTCAAAACAATCCTTACTGTTTATGTTTTCTCCAATAACTTCTTTTGTATGTGTATGAGTAGTGTCTTCTATCAAAAAAGGTTCGATTTTAAACTGTTTTTCTGCATTGGTAATTCCAATCCCTTTTATTAAATTCCATTGATTAATCTTACTATGATCTAAAACAATTTTCACTCCATAAATGGTTGAATATGTACACATTACAGAAAAAGACTTAAACTTAGTTTTGCTTTGTTCTTTGGTTTGTGTGTAAACCACTTTAGGTGTATTATTTTTGTCAATTATTGAAATCGATTTAATTGTGCCAATATTAAAAATTCCGCCAATAATTACTTGTCGAGCGTTCATCGGTTTTGAAAAACCTACTTTTATTACATTTTCTCTCTTAGTGTCTTCATAATGAACAATATAACCCTCAGTATATGGATCATGCGGGTCGTTGATATCCGAATTGGGATATACCGAAGCTGGTCCTAAAACAAGTTCTGTAAAATTATTTTCGAGTTGAAATCTATCAGTATATTCTAAAACTTGATCAGCCCAAATTACTTGTTGGGCATTAGAAATTTGTGATAAAAAAAGTAATAAAAATGGAACTAAAAACTTATTTATTGTTTTCATATTTATATTTAAAGGATTGGTTTTTAAAAATTTATAAAGTTACTTTATATTTTAAACTATAAATATAGTATTTTTAATAAATATTTTAATTTTTCAGATTAAATATTTATCTACATTACCAAAAAATGAAGTTATTCATTGAAATACTTGACAAAAATTACGAATTTATAATTCTAGATTTTTTAGAGAAATATAAAAATGATACCAATTTTATATTACAAACATCTGGTTCTACTGGGCAAAAAAAAGAAATTTGTGTTTCAAAAAAACAGTTGCAACAATCAGCAATTGCAACAATTGAAGCATTAAATTTAAAAAAATCTGATACTGCCCTTCTTTGTTTACATTTCGATTTTATTGCAAGCAAAATGATGCTAATTAGAGCTTTTGAAGCCGACATGAATCTTGTCATTTCAAAACCAAATGCAGATTTAGGGGCTTTAATTGAACAATACCAAATTAGTTTTGCAGCATTTGTTCCTTTGCAAATCGAAAAAATTATTGCCTCAAATGGTATCGATATGCTAAATAAAATTCAAACAATTTTGATTGGCGGTACTACTATTTCTCAAAATCTTGTTGCAAAATTGCAATCATGTAACTCAACTATTTATCAAACATTTGGCATGACTGAAACGGTTTCGCACATAGCGTTACGAAAAATTAGTGGAAATAATCCACCAAAACACTATACTATCTTGCCAAATATTGATATAAAAACCAATGAGGAAAATTGCTTATGTATTAAAGGTGATGTAACAAATAACGTTTGGATTGAAACTACCGATGTAATACATCTGATTGATAATCAGAATTTTGAGTGGATTGGAAGAAAAGATTTTGTGATAAATTCTGGCGGAATTAAAATCCATCCAGAAGAGTTAGAAACTAAAATTGCGGAAGTTTTAAAGCTCAATTTTGTTATTTCAAGCTTAGAAGACGAAAAACTGGGGCAAAAAATAGTTTTAGTTTTAGAACAAAAAAACAAAATCATTGATGAAGAAAAATTACTACTTAAAATCAAAAATAAAGTTCCGACTTACGAAGTTCCCAAATCAATAGTTTATTTACTCAGTTTTCCCTTTTTAGAAAATGGAAAAATTAATCGCTTGGCAATCAAAAACTTGGTTGCACAACAATATTTATAGCTCCAGATTGCATCAAATTTTTGCATGTTGTCTTTTTAGATTCAGGAATCGTTTTTAAAAATCGCTCAATATACCATTTTGAGTTTGTACCATCTAGCACAAGTTCTTGATAATCAAAATATTCTGATATGTTTTCAAAACTCCAAACTGAATTATTTTGTATGATTAAGTAATCGATTTTTATGCTTTTTTTGAACTTATTTTTTGGAATTTTTTGATCAATAATTGCAAATTTTAAGCCATTTCTGGTAAAAAAACGAATTCCATTTTTATCTTTCAATTCAATATTTTCATACTCAGCATCTAATCCTTTACTCCAGCGATTATTTAAAATATGAAATTGCAAGCGAGATGGATTTTCTAAAACCTTTTTATCAATATAAGATGCCAAGTTGTTGCTTTCAATAAAATCGAATCCAAATCCTTTTGGAATGGCATAAATTGTAAATGCTTTTTGTTGTTTTAGTTCAATTATTTTTAAACATGTTTTGATTGAAAAAATAAAAATCAACAAGAAAAACGTAAGAAAATATAAAAATTGTTTCTTGTATAAAAACACAAAAAATAAAATTAAAATCAAATAAATATGCCAAGTATCGAGTATTGTAATTGAAATACCTCGAACAACAGAAAATGGCAAATCTTCTAAATACATAATAAACCAATTAAGTTTTTCGACAGAAAACTGAATCAAAAAACCTGTAAATTTTGCCCAAAACTCAAAGAATGAGAAAAGCACAAAACTCAAACCAACATACATTATTGCTAATGCTGCTGGAATTACGGCTAAGTTTGAAACCAAAAAATAATTCGGAAATTGGTGAAAATACAAAATCCCAAGTGGGAAAGTTGTCAATTGTGCAGCTACTGAAACACAAGAAATCATCCAAATCCAATCTAAAATCCAATAAAAAGCATTTGATAAATAGCGTTTTACTTTAATTAATATAGTGTTTTTTTGCGAAAAATCAGCAACTAAAATGTACTCTTTAATTTCTAAAAGTTTGTACAATTTTGGCTGAATATATACAATTCCTAAAACTGCTAAGTAAGAAAGTTGAAATCCTACTTCCATTATCATATAGGGATTTATGCACAATAAAAATAAACAAGAAGCGGCTAATGTGTTGTAAATGTTAGACTTACGATTAGTTGCTTCTGCAATAATAATAAAAGTAAACATGGAAACCGATCGCAAAACAGATGGACTTAAGCCTGTAATCAAGGCATAAAACCATAATAATAAAAGCAAAAAACCTGCTTTGTACCAATTGCCGTTTTTGATTTTTTTTGACCAAAAACAGAGTAAAACCAAAATTTTATAAATAATTCCGACATGCAAACCCGAAACCGCCAACACATGCATGGTGCCTGTGGAAGCATAAGCCTGCATGATTTCCCAATCGAGCGAACCTTTTATTCCTAAAATAAGTGCAGAAGCGATTTTTTGTTCTCGTTCGGTAGAAATGTAGGTTTTGAAAAGTTTTTCTGCCCAAGCTCTAATTTCGTAAGATAATTTAACTAGCTTATTTTCAGGCTTATAATCATAAATTGTATAATCATTTTGGGATACAAAATCGCGATGATGGATTTGTAAAAATCCATAAAATCGTTTAAAATCAAACTCTTTTGGATTTAAGGGATTCGAAATGGTATCTGCCGAACCATTTACAATTAAACAATCGCCATATTTGGGTTTTATTTTTACATCTTTTTTGAAAATATATAAAAATATTTTCCCTTGCTTTCTTACCCATTTTTGATTAGTTTTTATGGCATTTACTTTCAAAATGGTTTTGTAAGTATTTTCTTTTTCTTCTGTTTCTGAGACAATTACACCTGAATAAGCGGTATAATTTTCTTGAAAATTATACAAATGTGCCAAGTTGCGTTTTTCGGTTTTTAACAATACACACAAAACTCCACAGACATAAAAAAACGGAAATATTAAATACCGAACAGAAAATATTTTTTTGTTTAAAAAAATATAAATAATTACTAAAATTAATTGAAATAAAATTATATATGAAATTGGAATTGGACTAAAAAAATCGTTAGCATAAACAACTGATAGCAACCCCAAAATAAAGAACAATAAATATCTAAAATAGGGTATTGCTCTAAAAAACATACTTAATTGCTAATAATAAAGCGATTAGAAATACTTGAATTTGCTGTATAAATTCGCAAAAAATACATTCCTTTTTCTAAATTCAAATTTGGCAGCTCATACTCACCCAAATAGTTAAATAATTGGGTGTATTCTGCATATTTTTTGCCTAAAATATCAATAATTTCAAATCTTATATTGGCAGAATCTGTGGCATAAACTAGAACTTTTTGAGGATTTAGTGAAGCATCGTAAAGGATTTTAGCATCTAGTTTTGTAGAACCTGTAAATGGTTTATTTATTTTTATATTATCAACTCTCAAATCTGCTTTTCCTTTCGAACGGTTTTCGAATTGAAGTTTTAAAAAATCTAAATTTACTGGTAATTTTGGAATTGTAATAATATGATTTTTTGGCAAATTATTACTTCTTAAATCTGCTTCTGTGATAGTTTTAATGATAATTGGCGGAGTTTTGCAACCTGTATAAATCGAAATAATCAAACTGTCTGTATCTGAAACTTCAGGATAGGTAACATCCATATCAATAACTGCCAGATTGTTTCCAGTTGTTGTTGGCAAATCATAGAAAATAGTTTGTAAAATACTTTTATTCCCAATGGTTGAACTATTATTTTCTACTAAAAGATTTTTTTGATTTGTGCCAGTAGTTTCTAACTTCCAGCCCGTTATAGAAGGTATAGACGAGCTTTGCGTCCAATTTATTTCTGAAATTGTATTTATTGAATTAAAATTTTGTAGAGGGAAATCGGTAGAAATAATTTGTTGCGTATGTCCTGGTGAAGATACCAAAGCAGCACGTTCTGGCGAATTTGTAAGTGCAGTTCGCATTCTCGATTTTTGATCTTGAGTAAAAATATTCATACATTTATCTTCCGAATAGTCCATGTAATTTTCAATCATAACTCTCACTGGACCATTATTAGTGCAATTTGAAAACTTATCAGCACAATTGTTTTTAGTTTGATTTCCGCCATCACTTTCTGGCGTATCATCACAATAGTCTGTATCGCAACCTATACCAGAACCCCAAGGGTGGAACAAACCTAACCAATGCCCAATTTCGTGCGTAGCAGTACGTCCATAAGCATAAGAATCGCTTCCTACGGCACTTGAACCAATTCTATTTCCAACTGTTTTATGATTTATAATTGGTCCATTTAATTCTGGTTGAACTTCAAAATCATTTAACCCACTTAAGCTTGTATTATTTGGAAATGGAGAAATACCCAAAAAACCAGCCGTAAGCGATGTAACCCAAATATTCAAATATTTATCGCTAGACCAATAGCCAAAAGATTTTATTAAAATCTCGTCATTACTTGGGTCGAAAACGGCTTTTGGTTGGTAATAATGTCTAGTTATAGCTTTGGTTGCCATGCAGTTGTCATCTGTTGTTGCTAAAAAAAACTCAATTTCGGTATCAGCACCAACAGGATCAGAATTAAAGCCTCTTGTGCCTGATTTTCTACCATAATCTTGATTTAAAACCTCTATTTGAGATTTGATTTGAGCATCTGAAATGTTAGCACCAACACCAATTTCTCCATTTGCATTATTATGAATAACATGAAAAACTACAGGTATTCTAACTATGCTTTCGGTTCTTTTAGCGTTTTTATTTTGTGTTTTTTCAGGATATTTTTGAGAAAATAATGCTTTTAATGAATCAATTTGTGTTTTTGTGAAAATTCTATGATTATACTTCCCACATCTATTTTCAATTGCCTCATTTTGTCCGAATAATGTAAAAAATCCTAATATAGAAATAATAATTCCTGTTTTTTTCATGTTATAAAAGTATGAAAAAAGTTTAATATAAAAAAAGCTCGTCCTAAATATTAGGAACGAGCTTTTATCAATATTATTGTATAAATTAATATAAAAAAATAACTATTCTGCTACTGGTGCAGACTCAACAGCCACTTCTACTTTTTTCTTAGATACTTTTGGAGCTTCAGCAACAGTAGTAAATTGTTTTTTCAACTCTTCGATATCAACATTTTTTATTACAGGTTGACGGCTATATTTTTTAAGCGTAGTATTGTATTTATCCCACGCTTTAAGTCTATTTAATTTTCTTTGTGTGAATGCCATGATTGCAATGCCTTTTAAAATTGGACTGCGAAATTAATACTTTTATTTTTGAGTGCAAAAATATTTATGAAATAAATTTAACATTTTACAATTGTTTAATAAAATTCTTTGGAACTATTTATATTTTTTCATTTGTTTTGCATATTGATTTTATGAACACAAATAAAATCAGCGATTATAAACGATGACACTTGATGATTTCATCATTGAGGTAGCCACTCCTGATCATGCAACGTTTGCAGAAACCATTACAAACGAAATGGAAGAAAGTGCTAAAGCTAGAGGCACAGGTATTGCCAAACGTTCGCCTGAATATATTTTAAAAAAAATAGATGAAGGAAAAGCAGTAATTGCATTTCATAAAAACGGTACTTGGGCTGGCTTTTGTTATATTGAAACTTGGGGACATGGAAATTTTGTGGCTAATTCTGGATTGATTGTAAACCCAGAATTTAGAAAAGTTGGTTTAGCAAAAGCCATCAAATACAAAGTTTTTGAGCTATCGAGAACAAAATATCCAAACTCAAAAATTTTTGGTCTTACAACAGGAAGTGCTGTGATGAAAATAAATTCGGAATTGGGCTATGAGCCAGTGGTTTACAGCGATTTAACCGATGATGAAGAATTTTGGAAAGGATGCCAAAGCTGCGTTAATTATCCCATTTTAATGATGAAAGAACGCAAAAATTGCATGTGTACTGCCATGCTTTATGACCCAGCTGAAAAAGCTAAGAAAAACGAAAAATAATGTTTTAGTTTTTTTAGTTTTTTTATGGTTTTTAAATTTGGTTTTTCATTTTGAAAACGAAAAACCAAATTTAAAAACCATTTCCTTGAGCAGATTTTAAAGGTATAAATTTCGAATCTTGATATTTATATTCTGTTTTAGATTCTTTTAAGTTTAAAAACGTCATCGGTGCTATAATATCGCTTGATTCTCCTTTTACTCTGATTGTAGAATATGCTTTCAAGTCATTTGTTTTTAGCCCATTCATAGCAACTATTTCATCTAAAGACATTTTAAATTTTTGTGCTATTGTATATAAAGTTTCTTTTGGTTCAACAACATAAGCCATTGCATGATGCGAAAAAATGCCTTTTGTGCCTTTTAAAATAAATTCTACACGTCTATTTAACTGTCTGCCACGCAACGAATGATTACTTGCAATTGGATTATCGGCACCAACAGAAGTAACTACCAAAGCCATTTCATCAACTCCAGCCTCACGAAGGTAATCATGACATACTTTTGATCTTTGTTCTGCCAATGTTTTGTTGTATTCAAAATCGCCATAGGAATCGGTATAGGCTTTGATTTCTATTTTTGCTACATCATGAGCTTTATAAAACTTAGCTAAACTATCCATCACAATTTTTCCTGCAGAGGTTAATTCAAAACTATTGTATTCGAAGTAAACATTTTCAAACGCACCTTTTTTGTATTTTTTTGTGATTGCTTGTTTAGTAGTATGATCTATATCTATCGCAATTGAATCTAGTTTTGCTTCGTCATGCAAAATTATTTTTTCGTTTTCTTCAACAGTTTTGTCTAATACAGATTCTGAAGTTATTGATGCACCAGCAGCTTTTTGTCTAGACATTTTTTTTACTGTTTTAAAAAACTCATCCTCTGCATCAGTGTTTATAAAGCTTTTGTTTTGAGCTAGTTCTATATTTTTGCTAATTGCATTTTTACTTGGTTTTGCCAAAGATTGCCCATCACCCATAAAATCAACAGTTGAAGAAAAACGTGGGTCGTTTCCTTCAAGTGTAATTTGATAATCTACTCCAGGTTTCATGCCATAAAAGCGAAACTCTCCACTGGCATCGGTAGTAGTTTGTTCGATAATATTCCCATTTGAATTTTTTAAAAATACGATTGCTCCTTCCAAAGATTCACCAACATCCGAATAAAAAACTCTACCTTTTGCTTCAATTTGCTTATAAGAAAACGTTTCTGATTTTGTGATTTTAGCAATTACAGCCTCTTTTGGTGTACGGTTGAAGGTATAAATATCTGTCAATCCAATTCCACCTTTTCGATTAGAAACCAAATAACCCTTTTCATGTCCCAAAATAAAGTATATATCATCACGGCTAGAGTTAAATGGCAATCCAATATTTTCCAGCTTTTCTCTTTTTCTGCCAGAAGTTCGATAAACATCTAATCCGCCAAAACCAATATGCCCATTTGAAGAAATATATACTTGATTAGTAATATCATCCCAATATGGTGCAATTTCTATACCAGGAGAGTTTAAAGTTTTTACATTTATGGCTGGTCCCCAATTTTCTTCAATCCCTTTTTTATCAGCATTTACGCACATCCAAATATCATGCAAGCCTTTGCCACCAGATCGTTTTGAAACAAAAAGCATGGTATCTGCACGTGGCGATAAAGTTGGTTGAGCATTCCAAATTAAATCGTGATGAACATCAAATTTTGGATTAATATTTTCGTTCAATCTGATTGATGGCGTAAATTTCCCATTTACAACTTTTGAAACATAAATGGCACAATTGGGATCGCAAATGGTGTAATAATATTTTTTTCTGTCTCTTGTAAGTTCGCCTGCTCCATCATCTTTTGTTGTATTTACAATATCGAAATTGTCTTCGTTGTGATATCGTTCCCATCTTTCACCTTGTTTTTCAAATCTAAAATTATCACTTTTAGCTTCTCCAGAAGTTATATTTAGTTCTTTACCTTTAGCATCGGCACGAGCCGATGTAATAACAATACATGAATCATGCGAAAAAATCATTGGTGCATAATCTGAGTTTCTTGAATTTACAGGTGGTGTTAATACACGCAAATCAACATCTTTGATAGGTTTTTTATAACTTTCAATAGCCATCAAACATCCTTTGTGTTCAAAACTAGCTTCTCGCACTCTGGCTTTGCCATCTGCGTCAATTGGTTTATATGTTTTAATAAAAGTTGCCAAAGAGTTTTCTGCATCATAATATTTACCATTGGTTTTTTGCATCACACCCAACCAATATTTTGCTAATAAATTTTGTTTTCCGTATTTTCTTACAATTTTATCATAATAAAACTCAGCATCGTCATAATCGCCATTTAATCGACAGCTTTCCGCTAATTGAAAATCTAAATATGGATCATCTTGACGCATTTTACTGGCTTTGAAATAATCCTGAATGGCTTGGTAATATTTTTCATGAAAAAAATATTTATCTCCAGATGAAATTAATGATTTGTATTTATGTACATTCATTTCGTCATCTTGTGGTTCGTTGTTTTGTCCAAACAACAAAAAAGGTAAAAAAAGTATCAGGTATTTATACATTTTTGATGTATTTGTTTAAATTTTTATAGTACATAAGTTAATTACGAATATACTCATTATCAGTATTAGTCTTTTTTAATTTTGATGTATAAATAAGACTATACTTTGTTTTGGATTTTGTACTCAACAAATTAGTATACGTAAGTTTATCTGCAGGTATTCCTTTTGATACTAAATAATCAAAAATAGCTTTTGCTTGCATTTGAGCTGTTTTCGTATTTTTAGATTTATCTCCTATTTCAGATATTTCTACATGAATATCAATTTTACATCCATTTTGTTTTTTTATTTTATTTACTAAACTATCTACTTTCAATCCCAACAAAGATAGTACAACTGTATTTTGCGGATTAAATGTTACTTTAGGAAGTTTGCAAATTGTTCCAGAGTCAGCATAAGGAACAAGTTTTGCATTTTGTAATACTTTTAAATCTTTTGTGCTATCCGCAAAGTCGAGCAAATAATCTTCTCTAAAATGATTTTCGAGTTCTAAACTCAATTTATACATCTTACCAACAGGAACAACTAATGTAAAAAACTCATCATGAGCATGAATTTCTGTTGATGCAACTGTTTCTCCTTTTACATTTATTATTTTTGCAGTGCCAATATTTTTTAGTGTATCAATGGCGGATTTTACATGTCCAGAGATAATTGCTTTAGCTTCTTGACGAAGCATTTTAGGAATATTAACTCTAAAAATATCCATACGTTTTGTGGAATCGTTTCGCACACTTGGCGTATGATAAAATGCATGATTACCATTTGCAAAAAGCGAAAATCCGCAATCATCAACTTTTGAGTTTACTAATGGTCCCAAATTCATTGGTTTCGACCAATTTTGCCAAGTATCATCTAATCGGGTAGTTATATATATGTCATGTCCACCAAAACCAACATAGCCATTTGAACTAAAATATAAAGTTTTATTATCTACAGACAAAAAAGGATAGTCTTCTAAAAACTCGGTATTTATGGTTTTGCCTAAATTTATTGGTTCTGACCATTTTGCTGTTTCTTTGTTTTTTAAACTTGCATATAAATCTAATTCGCCAACAGAAAGACTATCTTCTATAGCCATTAAAAGTACCGATTCGTCACTACTCATAAAAAAATTAGCGTGATCGTTAATGTTTTTAAGTTTAGGAATTTCAATTGTTTGCGGAATTCCCCATGTACCATCTTTTTGAATATGCGATATCGAAACACCATCACCAGCATGCGTGCCATCTTTATTATATGCATTTCCTAAAATCAAAAATTTTCCATTAGTTCCAACTGACGCAACAAAATTGTGAGCATCGTTATTAAGTGGAGCAGGAGCCATTTTAGATTCTGACCAAGAGCCAAACTCGCTAAGTTCGGAATACCATATATCTTGATGATCTTTTCCATCGCATTCTTTTACAAAATATATTTTTTTTTCATCGTGCGAAAGTTTTGGACTAAAAGAAATACATTTTTCTTTAGGGTCTGCATAAATAATAAATTCTTCTTTTCCATGAAACTCATCATCAGTGTATACATCGGGTTGCAAATCAATTAAATTATTTGAATTAATTAATCCAATCCCTTTTATAATATTCCAATTATTTACTTTTTGGTGATCAACTGTAATTTGAATAGCAGAAACTTCTCTAGGTTCAAAATATACATTAAAATTATGAAACTTAGATACTGAGCCTTTCAGCATTTGATAAATTTCTTGTTTTTTGCCATCAGGAGTAATTACATGAATAGACCTAATGGTTCCCATATTCATTACACCGCCAATTACAAGTTGTTCGGCAATCATTGTTTTAGAAAATCCAAGAGTAATTATGTTTTTTTTACCCGTAGAATTATTATAAAGTATATAACCTTCCGAATATGGGTCAATATTCCCGTTCATCACTCCCTGATAAATACTAGGCATTCCCAACATATGGGTAACATTGTTTTCTTCGTTTTCAAATTTTTCTGTTGTGTGTAAAATGGCATTTGCCCATGTCATTTTTTGTGCATTTACACCAATTATTAATAATAAAAATAGAGTAATAATTGTTTCTTTCTTTTTCATATATAGCATTTAACTATTTGTACAGTAGTGGCTTAAAGTTCAGCCAATTTTAAATATTATCGCAATATATAAAAAAAATATAAATTCAACTCTAAAATTATTGGCAAAATTTATATGTATGAAAGTTTTGTAAATATTAACAAAAGAATACGACATAAACATACTTCATTATCAGCATTTTAGTTCAATAACTAAAGTAGTGTATTAAAATAATTAAATTTTTTACTTGTATATTAATATTATAGCATTTATATTTGTGGCATAATCTGTAAATTAGGCTCAAATACTAATTTCATATTAATTATTTTAACAAAAACTTTACTACTTACAAAGATGAATAAAACTATCCTCAAAATCAGGAGCCATGTTGCACGTGTAGGTTTGTTTTTAGCAGTTTGTGCTGCTGGAATTGCAAATGCTCAAAATGGCTATTTTCAAAACTTTACTGCTCCAGGTGTTCCAAGTGCTTTTACATGGGAGACATCTTATGCTGTTTCGGTTCAAAACCAAGCTTTGGAGGTTATTGTAAACAAAGCAAATAACTTTCATGGTGTAACAGTTACATTTCCAACAGCATTAAATTTATCTGCAAGTGCTAGAAGAAAAGTTAGTTTTAGAATAAAGACTGATACTACCACACGTAAACTTCCTTATGAAATTGGTTTGGCTTTTTTTAACGCAGGAGCAACCAATCAAAATGGAGGCAGAAGAACAAATAAAATTATTTATCCAACTGGGAAATGGCAAACAATTTCTTTTGATTTTAATGATCCTGCCTTTACAACGGGTGCTAATTCGTTAAATTTTTCTGCTGTAACTCAATTAAACATTACTTTTCAGCCTATGGGCTATATGCAAGGTAATACAAAAGTACAAATTGATGATTTAGCTGTTGGTAATAACGGAGTTGTAGGACAAGCTGCAATTGTTTCTCCTTACTTTACGGGAATTGATAATCAAGAAATTTCGATTAATACTACAACATCTGTTTCAATTAGAAATGCTGTTGATTCAGACAATTTGAATAGCAATGTAACTTTTACTGCGGCAAGTTCAAATACATCTATTTTGCCTAATCCTACTTTTCAAACTTCTCCTATATTAAGTAATAGTTATTTTTCATTTACTTCTGGTAATGGAAGTACTGGTGATTTGCAAACCAATAGAGTTATAAAAATGCTTATGACTCCAAACACAAATCAATCTGGAATGGTTACTGTAACCATAACAGCAACTGCGGCTAGTCAGGTTGGAGCAACTTCTGTTCCGTATCGTTATATAATTAATGTAAATGTAAAACCAAATATAGCACCTACTATTGGAACTATTCCAACATCATTAACAATTGGTTCGGATAGAAAAACTGACATATTTTTAGATAATATTGTAAGTGGAAATGGAGAAGTTACACAAATATTATCCATTAGTGGGTTAAGTTCTGACCAAACAATTCTTCAAAATTCACAAATTGTAGCATCCTATAATGGAATTTCTCTTTCTGGTAAATTATCCATTACTCCAATTCAATTTTCATCACCTGCATCAAAGATTTTTAATTTAACAGTTACAGTAAGTGATAATGGAGGAATTGTGGCTGGTGGTAGCGATCGAACCAGCTATGTTATACCTATTACTGTATTACCTACATTTTATAACGCTCCAACAATAGGTGTAATTCCAAATCAAATTGATAATATTATTACACAGGGTCCAAGAACAATACGCATTGAACCTATTACTGATGGGAACGGAGGCTCTCGAATTGCTTCTGTTACAGCTGTAAGTGGAAATACTGGAATTTTAGCTAACCCAACTGTAAGCTACACTACAGGAAATAACTTTGCTTTGCTCACTTATAATTCTTTACTAGTAGGAACAACAGATATTTCTGTAACTGCAACAAATTTTGGAGCTCCTGCGAATAGTAACGGAAACTCTTCTTTTACTCGTTCGTTTGTAATGAAAGCTTTGAATCCACCTCAGGCTGGATATATCGAACCAATGACTGTTCAAACAATTGTTGGAGCACCTTTAAATCCAGGAACACAAGCAGATGGTAGATTTTCGACAGTTGCAGGTACATGGTTTGTCGAAAATCAAGGTACGCAACAAACGGTAACTATTAATACTACCACCGGTGTTATGAGTATTTCAATGAATAAAGATGGAACAGCCCCTGGCTATTTTTCAGGTGTATGGTACAAACCTTATGGCGGTGGCGAATTATTTGACTTTGCTACTTCACCCTATATTAGTGTAAAACTGAGTGCAACTAACCCTGCAAACCTTCCAAATTTAGGAGTTGCCATCGATTTGTGGGATGTAAATGGTTATAGATATGGACTTGAAGCCAATGTTCAAGTAACACCTACTGCTACAACTTACACTTTTTGTTACACGGGTTCACCTTGTGCTTTTGATGGTCAACCATGGAGCAATTGTGGAGGAAATGGAAGACCTGAATTTAATTTTTCCAAAATCAAAACAATCTTATTTAATTTTGGTCAAACGGTATCAGCCATTGGAACTGGTACATTTACTCCTTATTCTGGTACAATAACGATGAGCGATTTACGTTTAGGTAGCGATGCGGTTGGAAGCGGAAGTTGTACATTACCAGTCCCAAATGTAGTTTTTGGAGAGACTCCAAATCCATTTCATTTAACAACGCAAACAGGACCCAAAACAGTAACAATAACAGGTATTAATGCTGGTTCTACACCAATTACTGGCAAAAACAATAATCCAGTTAATCTATCAGCGGCAGGGGCTTTTTCTCCAAGTGTTTTATCATTTAATACAACTACTGGGGTAGCTATAATTCAATACAATACAGGTGGTGCGGCTTCGGGAGTAATTACTTTAACAGGTGTTGCTAGTGGTTCTAACACAAAAACAAAAACATTTACAGTAACCGTTCAAGCTCCTCCTGCTTCACAAAATGTAATAGTAACAAACGACCTTAATGCAAACTTTGCTGATGGATTTAAAGGACAAACGATTGATGGTAGTCCTTTTGGTGTTTGCGAAATATTTGGAGATGATGGTGGAACTGGCTTACCTGATTCCTATTATGAAAATTTGAAAGACGTAGGTATAAAATCTATGCGAGTAGGAATATGGGATTTTGAACCCAAAAATGATAATAATGATCCGTTTGTATTAGATAAGACAAAATTGGATTATACCGCAATGGGAGTAGATTTCTTTAAAAAAGCAAAAGATGCAGGAGTAGAAAGATTTTTGGTTACTTTCTTTTCCCCACCAAGTTTTGTGAAATATAATAATTCGTATGGTGTTCCTAATGCTCCATTTGAATTTGCACCTGGTTTTGTTGTTACCAATACGGTAGATTCAACTTATTATGAAGAATATGCTGAATATGCAGTTGCTTTTGTACAGGGTTTAAGAGAAAAATCAGGTGTTGAAGTGTGGGGTTTAAGTATTGGAAATGAAATACAGTTTAATCAAACTTATCAATCTGTAGTTTACACCACTTCTCAATACGTAGAAATCGTAAGAAGAGTGGGTAGGAGATTAGCAGCAGCAGGACTGAAAACTTTTATTTGGGGTGCAGAAACACTTCAAGGACAAGATTCTGGAAATGATTATTTAAAAGCCTGTCAAGCGGATCCAGAAGTTAGGAATTATTTTGCTGGATATGCTATACATGCTTATGCAGCAAACGGAGTAGGTCAAGCTGCTCCAAGTTGGGGGAATGTTGTAATTGATTCAAGAGATACAAGATCAAATGGTGGTTTAGCTTTAATGCGCCAAAGTGTTATTGCAACTGTTGGACCTGGAGGTGAACCGCATAATGGAAATGGCGGTCCTGGTATTCCAATTTATCAAACAGAAACTTCTCAAGGTGGCGTTGCCAATTTTGAAGGATGGGACAACGCAATGGGTATTTTTGCAGGTGTGTCAACTTCTTTAAGTGTGGGTAAAAATTCTGGATGGTATTACATTGGAATAGGTAAAAGTGCTAAAATGTATTATACCTACAAACACATGGATAAATTTGTTTTTGGAGGTGCAAGGCACATTCCTGTAACACAACCAGTAGGCACAAATGTAAATGCGTTTAGAAACCCTGATGGTTCGGTGTGTGTTATGTTAGCAAATGATAATACAGGAATGCGTACTTTTTCATTTGGTGGTGTAAATATGCCAACTGCTAATAGAGCTTATTTATCTGTTGATAATTTATTTTGGAAAGATTTGGGTACAATTACAGGAAATATAAGTGTACCACCCAATGCTATGCTTACACTTTGGGGTGGAGGAAATGCCTTAGTTGCTGCAAGTGGAGTTACTGTGTCTGGTGCAAATTCAACAAATGTAGCTGGAGGTTTAATTCAATTTAATGAAACTGTTTTGCCTGCTATTTTAGTTGACAAATCTGTTACTTGGTCAGTAATCACACTAACAGGAAATGCCATCATTAATCAATCTGGTTTAATGACTGCTGTATCAAATGGCACAGTAAGAATAAGAGCAACATCTGTGGCTACTCCTACCGTATTTGGAGAGTTAGTTGTTACAATTTCAGGACAATATGTTCCAGTAACTTCAATTACAGTTGATGGCTTAGGTGGAGTTCGCTCAGTAGCACCCTCAGCAACATTGCAAATGACTGTAACTGGTGTATTACCTTTGATTGCACCTGTAAGAGATGCTAGTTGGACATTAAATCCAGCATCTGGTATTGCTTCTATCAATAGTAATGGATTATTAACAGGAATTTCTGCAGGTAGAGTAACAGTAATAGGTACTTCTTTGGATAATTTAACTGTAACAAGTCGAGTTGTTGTAACCGTAACCAGTTCAAGTGTAGCAATTACATCTGCAACGGTAACTGGAGGCACTAATCAAATAACTACAGGAGGCGGAACGCTTGCAATGACATCTACTTTTAGTCCTGCAAATGCAACTAGTACAACTGTTGGTTGGTCTATTTCTGGTTCAATTGCAAGTATTAATCCAACCACTGGTTTAGTTACAGCATTGAATAGTGGAAATGGAGTAGTAACAGTAACATCTACTTATGCAGCTTGGGGAATTTCTGCAACAAGAGTAATAACAATTTCAGGACAGACTTCACTTATAACTTCTGCTACAATTAATGGAATGGGAGGTTCATCTGTGATTAATACAGCTAATGGAACATTACAAATGGTAGTTGTAGGATTTTTACCAATAGATGCAACAAATACAACTCCAACTTGGTCTTTATTAGCACCAAATTTGGGTAACAGCATAAATTCATCAGGATTATTATCTGCAACTACTAATAGTAATGGAGTAATCACTGTACAAGCAGCTTTTGGATCTGTTTTAGCTAGAAGAATAATTACAGTTTCTGGACAAAATATACCAGTTACTGCTGCCGTTATTAATGGTCTTGGTAATGTTTCAGTAATTAATACAGCAAATGGAACCTTGCAAATGACCACAACTGGAATTACTCCTATTAATGCAAATCAAAATATTATTCCGACTTGGTCTTTACTAACACCAAATTTGGGTAATAGTATAAATGCATCAGGATTATTATCTGCTACTACTAATAGTAATGGAGTAATTACTGTGCAAGCAGCTTTTGGGTCAGTTTTAGCTACAAGAATAATTACAGTTTCGGGTCAAAATATTCCTGTTACATCTGCTGTTGTAAATGGTATTGGTGGTATTTCAGTAATCAATACTGCTAACGGAACTTTACAAATGACCACAACTGGAATTACTCCTGTTAATGCAAATCAAAATATTGTTCCGACTTGGTCTTTATTATTACCAAATTTGGGTAATAATATAAATTCATCTGGATTATTATCTGCAACTACTAATAGTAATGGAGTAATCACAGTTCAAGCTGCATTTGGTTCAGTTTTAGCTACTAGAGTAATTACAGTATCTAATCAAAATGTTCCGCTTACAGCTGCTACAATCAACGGTGTTGGTGGAGTTTCGGTTATCAATACGGCAAATGGCACGTTACAAATGACTGTTTCAGGTATTGCTCCTTCAGGTGCAAATACGAATCTTACCCCAACTTGGAGTGTATTATTACCTGATTTTGGAAATACAATTAATGCTACATCTGGTTTATTACAGGCAACTACAAATAGCAATGGTGTAATTACTGTTCAAGCTGCTTTTGGAGCTGTAATAGCTACTAGAGTAATTACAGTATCTAATCAAAATGTTCCGCTTACAGCAGCTACAATCAACGGTGTTGGTGGAGTTTCGGTTATCAATACGGCAAATGGTACGTTGCAAATGACTGTTTCAGGTATTGCTCCTTTGGGTGCAAATACTAATCTTACCCCAACTTGGTCTGTTTTAGCACCTGCTTTGGGTAATTCAATCAATGCTTCATCAGGCTTATTGCAAGCAACTACTAACAGTAATGGAGTAATCACAGTTCAAGCTGCTTTTGGAGCGGTATTAGCTACTAGAGTAATTACGGTATCTAATCAAAATGTTCCTGTAACTGCTGCAACAATCAATGGTGTTGGTGGGATATCTGTAATTGCTACTAATTTAGGAACATTACAATTGACTACAACTGGTCTAGCTCCATTAGGTTCAAATCAAAATACGACTCCTGTTTGGTCTTTAATTGCTGGTTCTGCAGCATCATTAAATGTATCAACTGGAATATTAACTGCTATAAATAATGGAACAGTTACAGTTCAAGGCGTATTTGGTGCTTTAGTTGCTACTCAAGTAATTACAGTCAGTAACCAATTAACGGGTATATCAATTACAGCTGCAAATTCTTTAATTGGAGTAGATTTAGGCACCAAACAAATGATTTTGACTTACTTACCAGCTACAGCTAGTGCATCAGGAGTAAACTGGTCTACTAATAATGCAAATGCTTTGGTGAACTCTTCTGGTCTAGTGTCAGCATTGTTAAATGGTTTAGTTACCGTAACTGCTACATCTGTACAAAATAATGCTTTTGTTTCAAGCTATGTAATTACAATAACAAACCAAGCTGCTTCATTTGTTGCGGTAAGTTCAATTGCCTTATCTGGTACAGCTACTATTTTATCTACTGGAAATACAACTATTACTGCAACTGTTTTACCAGCAAATGCAACAAACCCTGCTGTTACATGGACTTTATTTCCTCCATCAGGAATAGCTTCTATTGGTGCTTCAACATCTAATAACGTAATTTTAAATGGTGTAGGAAATGGTGTTGTTACCTTAACTGGAACATCGGTTAGTACAAGTTCTATTTCAGGAATTAGAATTATTACAGTTAGTGGCTTTGCAATTCCTGTAACATCAACAACAGTAAATGGAACAGGTGGTGTAAATCAAATAACGGCTGCAAATGGTACTTTACAAATGTTAGCTCCTTATTTACCTGTTAATGCAAATTCAAATACTACACTTGGTTGGAGTATGAGCGACCCTACAGGTAAAAATCTATTTAATATTTCTACTGGAGTTTTAACAGCTCAAAATGATGGAAATGGTTTAGTTACTATTACAGGTTCGTATGGTGCAGTTGTTTCAACACGAGTTGTAACCATCTCTGGACAAGGCATTACAGCAACAAGTATGACTGTAAATGGTGCTAATATTACTACACAAAGTGGAACCACTCCAATGACAGTGATATTTAATCCTTCAAATGCTAATGTAGGAACTACAGTAGGATGGACAACCTCAAATGCTTCGATTGCAAGTGTAAATGCTTCTACAGGTATTGTATCAGCTGTTACAAATGGAACAGTTACAATTACAGGAACAGCAGGTGCATTAACAGCAATAAGAGTACTTACAATTTCGGGTCAGTTTGTTGGAATTCCAGTAACATCAACAACAGTAAATGGAACTGGAGGAGTAAATCAAATTACAGTTGCAAATGGTACTTTACAAATGTTAGCTTCTTATTCTCCTGCAAATGCGAATCAAAACACGTTGCTAGGTTGGTCGATGATTGACCCAACAGGCAAAAATAGTTTAAATGCAGTTTCTGGTTTATTGCAAGCTAATAATGATGGAAATGGTTTAGTAACTATCACAGGTTCGTATGGTGCAGTTGTT
>RDZG01000074.1 GCA_004293915.1 Bacteroidota bacterium
ATGTTTAGCAAACAAAGCCTCAATTTCCAGATGTATTATCTGCAAATTTATTGAGAGGTAAAATATAAATAACGGTCAACGTTATTTAGGCATGGACACTTTGTTCTACTGTTTCTACCGCTTGGTGCCAGACTTTTTTCTGATATCAATTTTAAGCTGTTCTTCTGCAATATCTATGATTGCATTGAGCAGTTTATTGTGCAATTGTGCCTTACGCAGTTCTTGCTGCAATTGCTTTACCTCATTAGAAAGCGGTGTCTCTTCTACTTTCTGTTCTTTGGGTTTGGAAGTTTTTTTTCGGCTTTTGCCTTGATATTTCATAACCCACGAATGTACTATTCTGAAATCAATTCCATACTTGATTCCTATTTTTCGGTAACTCAAATTACCTGTTAAATACTCGGCTATTATTGCCTCTTTTTCTATCGCTTTTTTGTCCATTTTGTTTACATTTTATTGTAAACCTATTTTAGGACGAGACAGTGACTGAGGTTTTTTCTTTCTATATGGTTTATACTATGGATTTTTGTTTTATGTATTTGTGCAGGTATGATGGCATCTGTGTTCTGTGTGCCACAGACCATGGAGTAGAATATACGAAGTAGAATAAAATGTTGTTGAAAAAATCTTTTGTCTATCTTTGCAACAATATAAAAATATCATGAGAAAAGGACAAATTTTTGGAATTGTCGTAGCCATTTTTGCCATAATTGGGATGTATAATTTGCCAAAATCAATTATAAATAAAACAAATAAAGAAAAATTAGGCAAGACCGAAACCGCAAATACAGCCGATTTGGTGGCTTCTTCGGCTAAAACTATTAGTGAAAATGATTTGAAAAAGATTGGTGCTTTAAGAAAATTATTTTTAAATACACAAGATATTAAAAAAAGTACTAATTTTGCGGATTCATTAGCAACGATATTTATTTCGCTTCAAAAATTTGATAGTGCATTAGTCTACGCTGATAAAATTGTTCTTTTACATCAGGAAAATAAAAATTGTTTAAAAACAGCTGGAAATATAGCTTTTGCTATTTATTCGGCAATTTCTGAGCCTCAAAAAGCTACTTTGTATGCCGAAAAAGCTCGAAATTATTATCAACAGTTTTTGAAAACAGATTCATCAGACTTTGAAGTGCGAAATAATTTGGCAATGACGTATGTGGTAAGTAATACACCCATGCAAGCCATTATGGAACTTCGAAAAGTGTTAGCAGCACAGCCTTCAAACGAGCAAGCACAGTTCAATCTTGGACTTTTGGCTATTCAATCGGGGCAATTCGACAAAGCAATAAATCGTTTCAAAACGCTTGTAGATGCAAATGCAAAAAACTGGAAAGCAAAATATTATTTAGCCATTTCTTATTTAGAATCTGGCAAAAACACCGAAGCAAAAGCACTTTTTAGTGATATTGCCGAAAATGCAAATGATATAAGTTTAATGGAAGATGCAAAAAACAATCTTAAAAACCTGAATTAATTATATTTATTTACATTAAAATCTTAACATCATGCCTTGCGGTAAAAAAAGAAAAAGACACAAAATTGCGACTCACAAAAGAAAAAAACGTTTGAGAAAAAATCGTCATAAGAAAAAATAGTTTTTAATGGGCATTTGCAAATCTGTTTATGCCCATTTTATACTTATTTCTAATATTTTTTGGTTTAATTATTAATTCTCAAATTTACTATTATGAGTAACGAGCTATTTATAAATAGTACTCAAAATGGTAATAGGATAGCATTATTACAAGAAAAACGTTTAGTCGAATACCATCTCGAAGGAAGTGGTGATAAATTCAACGTTGGCGATATTTATTTAGGCATAGTTACAAAAGTTGTACCTGGCTTAAATGCTGCTTTTGTAGATATTGGTTACGAAAAAGATGCTTTTCTTCATTACCATGATTTAGGTCCAAATATTCGGACATTGAATTCCTATGTAAAAAATGTACAAGGAAAACAGCAACAAACCCACAAATTAGGCGGTTTCAAAATCGAATCCGAAATTGATAAAGGTGGAAAAATTGATAAAGTTTTAACTAAAGGTCAGCAAATATTGGTTCAAGTTGTAAAAGAACCTATTTCTACCAAAGGTCCACGTTTGTCGTGCGAAATTTCTATTGCAGGCAGATATTTAGTTTTGGTTCCGTTTACAGACTCTATAAGTGTATCTAAAAAAATATCACAAAGAGAAGAGCGTCAGCGTTTGCAACGTTTGATTACTTCTATCAAACCTGATAATTTTAGTGTAATTATTCGCACTGTAGCAGAGCAAAAAGAAGTTGCCGAACTCGATAGAGATTTAAAAAACTTAGTGAAAAAATGGGAAGATGGTTTTAATAAACTTAAAACTGCCAAACCTAAAGATGTGATTATCAGCGAAATGGATCGTACTGCTTCTATTTTGCGTGATATGCTCAACGAAAGTTTTGACAATATTTATATTGATGACAAAACATTTTATGAAGAAACAAAAACCTACATAAAATCGATTGCTCCTGAAAAAGAAAAAATTGTAAAACTTCATGCTGGAAAAGAAAAACTTTTTGAGCAAACAGGTATTGAGCGACAACTCAAAGCTTTGTTTGGCAGAACGGTTAGTTTGCCTGGCGGTGGCTATTTGATTATCGAACATACCGAAGCCATGCATGTGGTTGATGTAAATTCTGGAAACAAATCGAATCAAGAGTCAGACCAAGAAAAAACGGCTATAAACATCAATCTAGAATCGGCAAAAGAAGTGGCTCGCCAACTTCGATTACGTGATTTAGGTGGTATAATTGTAATTGATTTTATTGATATGAAAGATCAAGAAAATCGAAATGTTTTATACAATCGCATGAAAGCCGAAATGGAAGGCGATAGAGCTAAATATACCATTTTGCCTTTGAGCAAATTTGGAATTATGCAAATCACACGCCAACGTGTGCGTCCACAGCTTACAATTTCTACTTCTGAGGTTTGCCCATCGTGTAATGGCACAGGAAAAATTACAGCTAGTGTTTTGGTTACAGACGAAATCGAGTCGAAATTAGAACATTTATTAACCAAACAAAACGAGAAAGATTTAACCATCGAAATGCATCCTTTTGTTTATGCACATTATACTAAAGGGGTGTTTTCAAAACGTTTCAATTGGTTTTTGAAATATAAAACGTGGATTAAACTAGAAAAAAATACCGCATTAGGAATTATTGACTATCGTTTTAGAAACAAATTTGACGAAATCGACTTTGGTAATAAAAAGAAAGAAGATGACGAAGATGATGTTGCAGAAATTCTCTCTATAAAAGAGTAAATACTATTCCAGACAATCTCAAAATTATATTCAAGTTTTATTTTTCTACTTGATTTTATATATTTGAGATTGTCTTTTTTTATTTAAAAAATATTTGAAATGACAAAAATATTAACGCTAACATTAAATCCATCTATTGATAAAAGTACAAATATAGATGCACTAATCCCAGAACAAAAATTGCGTTGTACCACACCAAAATACGAACCTGGTGGCGGTGGAATAAATGTTTCGAGGGCATTGAGCAAATTGGGCACAACTTCAAAAGCACTTTATTTTTCGGGTGGACACACAGGTGAGATTTTTGACGAATTAATAGCACTAGAAAATATTGAATATCAGCGTGTTGCCATAAAAGGAAATACAAGAGAAAATATGATTGTGTTGGAAACTAGTTCGAACAAACAGTATCGTTTTGGGATGGATGGACCAACAATAGAAACCCAAGAATGGCAAAATTTGTTGGATGAAATTGCCAAAATGCAAGGCTTAGAATTTTTAGTTGGAAGTGGAAGTTTGGCTCCTGGATTGCCAGTAGATTTTTATGCTCGATTAGCAAAAATTGCTACTAAAATTAATGCAAAATTCATACTCGATACATCTGGCGAACCGTTGCAAGCTGCTGCTAAAGAGGGGGTTTATTTGCTAAAACCCAACATTGGAGAATTGGCAAATATGTGCGGACTTGAGGAATTAAGAACCGAACAAATTAAAGAAAAAGCCTTAGAAATAATTGTGAAAGGAAATTGCAAAATGGTTGTGGTTTCACTTGGTCCACAAGGTGCAATTTTGGTAACAAAAGATGAGTATATAAAAATCCCTGCACCTACCGTAAAAAAACGAAGTACAGTAGGGGCAGGAGATAGTATGGTTGCTGGCATGGTTCATCAATTATCGAAAGCAAAATCTGTAAAAGAAATCGGAATGTTTGGCGTTGCGTGTGGCTCGGCAGCCACAATGAACTATGGCACAGAGCTTTGTAAAAAAGAAGATGTGGAAACACTATATGCTTGGATTGAAAAACAAGTTTAAAAGTTTTTGTTTTTCGGTTTGTTGTAGCTAAATAATTCTTTAATTTGTAACAAAAAAAGATTAACCATGAAAAAAATTATCATCATTCTGTTTCTACTTGTTGCATTGGCAATGATTGGCTTTTTTGTATTCATAAATGCAAGTTTTAGTGATGGTTTTAGAGCTGGAACCATGGTTAAAATAAGTAAAAAAGGCTATGTGTTTAAAACACTAGAAGGTGAATTGAATTTAGGGAATTATTTTACTGAAAAAGGTAGTCCAAGCACTTCGATATGGAATTTTTCTGTTGCTTCAGACGCAGATTCAGTAATGACAAAACTTGAAAATGCAGTGCTTACTGGCAAACGAGTGAAACTGCATTATAAAGAAATGTACATGCAATTTTCGTGGCGAGGCGATACTAAATATTTTGTATATAAAGTTGTTGAAGCTCCATAAATCATTTCTGATTTTTAAATTTGGAAGTTAATAATTTTTTCTTTATTCTAATTTAAACAACATTTGTTGAATTTCTTATAGTATTTGAAGATAGAAGTTCAAATCTAGATTTACTCTATTTTTTCCACTAATTCACTAATTTTTAGTTTTTTTTTCGTGCATCAGTGGCAAATACTTATCAATTATACGTATTTTATTTTTATATTTGCACGTATAACAACTTTTGATATGGACACGAAATTGACTTTAAAGTTAGATAATTATATAATAGAACAAGCCAAAAACTATGCTAAAGAAAAAAACACTAGCTTATCCCTTTTGGTTGAAACGTACCTCGGAAAACTTGTTTTACCAAACGATACACATCAAGTTACTCCATTTGTTAAAAGTTTGTCAGGTGTGATTGATTTAACCAAAGATTTTGATTACAAATCAGAATACATGAAACATTTAACAAAAAAATATGCAAAATAATACTAAAAAGGTATTTGTTGATACTGATGTTTGCATTGATTTGTTGTCTGGTAGAATGCCTTTTAATAAAACAGCAGAAATATTATTTTCTTTAGCCGACAATAGAAAGTTAAAAATATGTGTTTCATCGCTATCTTTTTCTAATATTGATTATGTACTACGATCTCAATATTCAGCTATAAACTCAAGGCAAATTATTGGCAAGTTTAAAACCTTGGTTACAGTGCTACCAGTGGATAGCAAGACAATTGAGTTGGCTATTTCATCAGACTTCAACGATTTTGAAGATGCAATTCAACATGCCTGTGCAATAGAAAACAGTTTGACTACAATTATAACCAGAAATATAAAAGATTTTAAAAAATCTTCTCTAGCTATTTTGACACCAGAAACGTTTATTTCATTATTAAATTAATGAAAACTCGTTTCTAAAAAAAGTAATAAGATTTTTTTGATATGTTAAGTCTGAACTAATTTTAAAATTATTTTTTTTGAGCAAAAATCCAACTTAGGCAAATTGAAATTCCACTATTATATAAAAAATAAAAAATAAAGATTGAGTTATCAAATTCTTGTATCCCATTTAATCCTAAAAAATATGGCGGTAAAACAAGTATTGCTATTACTATAAAATAATGGATTTTAAGTTTAATATCATAAAAAAACCATATAATTGTTAGAATCAATTGGGAACACCATGCTCCAATAAGCATATTTAAAAATTTATCATCAAATAATTTCCCTAGTGTTTTTACAAAAAAGAAAAGTCCACCACCTGTTACAAAAACTACAAAAAAGAGTAATGGCATAACTAAAAACCCAATAATTTTTATCCTTTGGTTTTTGGTATTAATAAATGCAATAAAAAAACCATATATTAAAGGTATAAAAAAAGCACATGATTCAACTTCTGCTAATAATGATGAAAAGATATTGATTACAGTAAACCCATAAAGATTTTCTTTTAATAAAGTTTTATCAATGTTATAAAATATTCTACCCCACATTTTTTGTACTTTTTTTAGCTGTAAAAAGTCCACGAATCACAACAATGCTTGTTAAGCCCACAAAGCCAAAAATAATGTATTCTAAATAATTTAATATTTGTGGAAATTTTTGTCCCAAATAAAATCCTCCTAAGATTAAAACAAAAACCCAAATGGTGCCGCCAAGCACATTGAAGAACATAAATCTACGGGCATCCATTTTTATGATTCCTGCTAACAAAGGTGCAAAAGTGCGAACTATGGGCAAAAACCGACCAATAATGAGTGTGTTTCCTGCATATTTTATATAATAATAGCGAGTTTTTACAATATATTCTCGCTTAAAAAATAGAGATTCTTTGGCTTTCATAAGCTTATCTCCTAATAATATGCCTGTAAAATAACCTAATGCGCTGCCACCAACAGCTGCTGCCCACACGCAGAGCAAAAGAATATAAATAGAAACATTAAAATCGCCTGTGCCACAAAATAAGCCAGCCGAAAACAAAAGATAGTCGCCAGGAAGAAAAAAGCAGAAAAAAACTCCGTTTTCCAAAAACACAATCAACGTAATAAGTAAAAGTCCGCCTCTGATGATTTGCTCAGAGCTTAATAAATCGGTAATGTTCATGGATTGGTTTATAAATTGGAATACAAAAGTGTCGAAAAAAATTAGTTTTAAGGTTAATACCTTGTTAATTTTTTATTTTAATGTTTTGACATAAATTTGTTCTCAAATAAAATTTTTAAATACTGTGTGGGCTAGTCTTTCTCGATTTATAATTCGTTATCGTTTGTTTTTTGTTATTGCAACCGTTGTGATTACAGCTTTTATGGGCTATATGGGTTCAAAAGTCGAAATGTCTTTTGAATATGCCACCATTGTGCCAGAAGACGATGAGGATATGATTTTTTTCCAAAAGTTTAAAAAAACCTATGGCGAAGATGGTAATATTTTAGTAGTTGGGGTGCAAGATGATAAACTTTTCAAGGTTGATAATTTTGCTCGTTTTCAAGAACTTGCAGAAAAAATTAAAAAAGTGGATGGTGTAAACGAAGTAATAAGTTTGCCAACCATGAAACGACTTTTTAAAGATACCATAGCTGATAAATTTGTTTTACAACCTGTTTTTAGCCAAAAAATACAATATCAAGCTGAGTTAGATAGTATTTTAAATGTAGCAAATCAAGTTCGTTTTTATGATGGATTGTTGTATAACAAAGAAACCAAGTCAACACTATTGGCAATTTCACTCAGCAAAGAATACCTAAATTCTAAACGCAGGATTCCGTTGATAAATCAAATTATCACTTATTCCGAAGATTTTGGTTCGCAAACAGGCATCAAAACACATTTTGCTGGACTTTCTTACCTTCGTTATATTATGATGGGAGTGTTTATGAAAGATTTTAGAATGCTCATAGCCATGTCGAGTTTGGTTACTTGTATTATTCTTTTTATATTTTTTCGATCTTTCAGTTCAGTACTTTTCACTGTTTTGGTAATTATCATTACCGCAGTTTGGACAGCAGGTTTGATTACACTTTTTGGCTACAAAATGAGTATGCTCACAGGTATGTTGCCCGCTTTGATTGTCGTAATTAGTATTCCAACGTGTATTTATATGTTCAATAAATACCATCAAGAATACCGAAAGCATGGCAATAAAATAAAAGCAGTTGGAAGAATAATTGAGAAAATTGGGTTTGTAACTTTTATGACAAATGCCAACACCGCAGTTGGTTTTTTGGTGCTTTGTTTTACAGATATTTCGATTATAATTGAGTTTGGTTGGGTGGCAGGTATTATGAGTTTTGCCACTTTTTTGATTACCATTATTGTGATTCCAGCTTTACTTTTGTATTTACCAGAGCCAAGCGAAAAACAAGTTATGCACCTCGATACAAAACTTTTTACAAGCCTTAATAACTTTGTAGCCAATTTAGTATTGCATCGCAGATGGCTCATTTATACTATTACAATGGTGTTTGTTTTGGTTTCGATATATGGTGTAACAAAAATAAAACCGATAGGATATATTGTAGATGATATGCCAGAAGGTGGACAAATTAAAAACGATTTAGCCTTTTTTGAGAAAAATTTTAGTGGTGTGATGCCACTCGAAATTTTGGTTGATATGGGCAAGAAAAAAGCCGCTTTCAAAATTTCTAACCTCAAAAAATTAGATGAACTTCAAACTTTTTTAGATAATGAACCTAATCTTTCGCCTGCCATTTCTATTGTAAGTATAACCAAAAGTGCAACCCAAGCATTTTATAATCAAGATGCTTCAAGTTATAGATTGCCAGACAATTCGGAGAAAAATTTTATATTAAAATATTTTGGAAAAGGAAATACAGACTTGTCGTTTTTGCGTTCTTTTGTCGATTCAAATGCACAAATTGTACGTTTTTCACTCAAAGTTGCCGATTTGGGAACACAAAAAATGGATTCGCTTTTTAATATTCGTTTAAAACCCAAAATCAATGAAATCTTTAAAGATACCGATTTTAAAGTCAATGTTACGGGTACATCTTTGATGTTTTTAAAAGGCAATAAATATTTGTTAGCCGACCTCACACAAAGTATGGTTTTTGCTTTTATTTTGATTTCATTGATGATGGCTTTTTTGTTTTTTGATTTCAAAATGATTATCCTTTCTATCATTCCAAATATTATTCCAATGCTCATCACAGCAGGCATTATGGGGCTTTTTGATATACGAATGAAAGTTAGTACAGCTATAATTTTTAGTATTTCTTTTGGAATTACCATCGATACTACCATTCATTATTTGAGTAAATTCAAACAAGAAATGATGATTCCAAACATTACTATTTTGGAAGCTGCCGTAAAAGCCATTCGAGATGCAGGAATAAGCATGGTTTATACCAGTTTGGTTTTAATGGCAGGTTTTGGAACATTTATGTTTTCGGAATTTGGAAGCACGCAAGCCTTAGGTATTTTGACTTGTTTTACTTTGTTTTCGTCTATTTTTACAAACATGGTTTTGCTCCCAGCCTTGTTGGTTACTTTCGTAAAAGACAAAAATGTGATTTTAAAAAAAGGTAAGGTTTGATGTTTTATTTTGGTATTATAATAAGTTTATGATTTTGAAACCATCAAAAAGAGCATTGTTGAATATGATTACGAAAAGTGATTAATCAAGAGGAGTTTAATTCCATATTAGTCAAAGTTATAGACTTTTCTAATAAGAACTTTTATGTACAATTATTGAAAGGTATTTCCGATTAAAAATATAAAAAAACTATAAATCTTCACGAAGGTTTAGGTATTCGATTAGTTTGTTTATAGCAATCGAACGATGGCTAATTTTATTTTTTTCTACTATCGACATTTCTGCAAATGTTTTGGATTCTCCTAAAGGTATAAAAATAGGATCATATCCAAAACCTTCTTTTTCAGGTAGTTGATTTATGATTTCTCCTTTTACAATTCCAGTAAATTGTGATTCAGAATTTAGACTTACAAATGTTATAACCGTTTTGAAAACAGCATTTCGGTTAGTTTTGTCTGCCAGTTCGGCTAAAACTTTATTGTTGTTATCTGTTGCATTTCGTGTGCCAGCATAATGTGCGGAATCTACTCCTGGTTTGTTGTTTAAACTTTCGATTTCTAAACCTGAATCATCAGCAAAACATGCGATATGATAATTTTTAAAAATATAATTTGCTTTTTGGGCTGAGTTTTGCTCCAAAGTGTTACCTGTTTCAGGCAAATCTTCACTACAACCAACATCTTTTAAGCTTAAAATTTGAAATGCATTGCCTATAATATTTTTTACTTCCTGTATTTTATGTTCGTTATTGGTGGCAAAACAGATTTTTTTCATAAATATAAAGTATAATTGCATTTCAAAAATAGTTGTTTCTACTCAAATATTAAAATGGGAAATATCAATACTATTTGCATTTTTTTTGAAAACGTTTTAGCGTAATATTTAGTTAGATTTGCAAAACAAAATGCGTGAATATGAAACAAACTTTTGCAGAGGTAATTACAATAGGCGATGAGATACTTTTTGGTCAAATTACAGACACAAACACTCAATATATTAGCGAACAATTATCCTTAATTGGAATAAAAACCATTCGTAAATCTTCGGTAGGTGATAATGAAAAAGATATTTTAGGCGTATTGTCAGAAGCTATAAACAGAGCAGATGTAATTATTCTCACTGGAGGACTGGGACCCACAAAAGATGATATTACAAAATTAACATTATGCAAATTTTTAGGTACCGATTTAATAATTCATGAACCAACTTTAGTACATGTTCGGTCTTTTTTTGAAAAACGTGGCAAACCAATGCTCGAAATTAATAACCAACAAGCTGCTGTGCCTCGTATTTGTGAAGTGCTATTTAATGATGTTGGCACAGCACCAGGAATGTGGATGATTTACAATGAAAAAATAATTATTTCGCTGCCTGGGGTGCCTTATGAAATGAAGTTTTTGATGCAAAATCGTGTTTTGTCAAAGTTAAAATCACATATCGAAACTCCATTTATTTACCACAAAATGATTCATACTGTGGCTATTGGCGAATCTTTTTTGGCGGAAACTATAAAAGATTGGGAAAATAATCTACCTAAGCATATAAAATTAGCCTATTTGCCATCACTTGGAATTGTAAAACTGAGATTAACTGCAATAGGAGAAGATAGTAAAAAAATAATTACTGAGGTTGAACAATTGGTAGAAAAACTCGAAAAATTAATTCATCCGCACATTTTTGGATTTGATTTAGATAATAAAATAGAAGAAGTAGTTGGTAAATTTTTAGTTTCTCAAAATAAAACTCTTGCAACTGCCGAAAGCTGTACAGGGGGCTATTTAGCTTCTTTAATCACTTCAATTTCAGGCTGTTCTGCTTATTTTAAAGGTTCTGTCTTAGCTTATTCAAACGAAGTAAAAATTAATGTTTTAGACGTAAATAAATTAGATTTAGAAACAGAAGGTGCCGTGAGCGAAAAAGTTGTGAAACAAATGGCACTTAATGTACGCCAAAAACTAAACACAAACATAGGAATTTCTATTTCAGGTATTGCAGGACCAAGTGGCGGAACAGTTGAAAAACCAGTTGGCACCGTTTGGGTTGGCTATTCTGATGAAAAAAATACCTTTGCTCAAAAATTTATTTTTGGAAATTTGAGAGAAAATAACATCAAACTCGCTTCGATTTATGCTTTAAATATGCTTTTAAAAGAATTGAAAAAAGTAAGTTGATTATTTTAGAAATTGATTTTTAAATGTTATTATAATAGTTTTTTTATAATATCTTCTACCGAAATCGATTCGGCTTCAGCTTTAAAATTGCGAACTATTCTATGGCGTAAAATGGGTTCTGCTACTGCCTTAACATCTTCTATGTCAGGCGAATACTTTCCAGAAAGTAAGGCATTACATTTTGCTCCTACAACCAAAAATTGTGATGCTCTTGGTCCTGCTCCCCACTCCAAAAACTCATTTGCTTCTTTCGAGCTTTGTGCTGTGTTTGGTCTGGTTTTGTGTACTAATTTTACGGCATATTCAATTACATTGTCTGCAACTGGTACTTTGCGTACAATTTCTTGGTATTCAAGTATTTGGCTTTTGCTAATTACTTTATTTGGAGTAAATTTTTTCTCCGAAGTTGTGTTTTTTACTATGTCAATTTCGGATTGAAAACTTGGATAATCTAGTTTGATATTGAACATAAAACGATCTAATTGAGCCTCAGGAAGCGGATAAGTTCCTTCTTGCTCGATTGGATTTTGGGTTGCTAATACAAAAAACGGTTTTTCGATGGTATAATGCACACCAGCAGCCGTTACAGCTTGTTCTTGCATGGCTTCGAGCAAAGCAGCTTGCGTTTTTGGTGGTGTTCTGTTTATTTCATCTGCCAAAACAATATTTGAAAAAATCGGACCTTTTATAAATTTTAAATTTCGATTCGAGTCTAATGTTTCTGAACCTGTGATATCAGAAGGCATTAAGTCAGGGGTAAATTGTATGCGATTAAAGTCCAAATCCATTGTTTGAGCTATGGTTTGAATTAATAGTGTTTTTGCCAAACCGGGTACACCTACCAACAAACAATGTCCACGGCTAAAAATTCCTGTTAATAAAAGTTTTACTACATCGTCTTGTCCAATAATTACTTTTTGGATTTCTTTTGTGAGTTCTATATATGATTTTGCCAACGAATCGGCTAGTTCTACATCTGATTTCATTTATTACTATTCAACTTTTCGTATCTGACAAAAATAATGCTAAAAATTAAACTACATAGAATAATAAAATTATATTTTAGTCTATAATCTTAATAAATTGTAATTTTTTGTAATTTTACTAAATGAAATTTGTAGATGTAACAAACGATATAGCTTTTAGAAAAATTTTTGGAAACGAAAACAAGAAAATAGTTTTGATTTCTTTCTTAAATGCTGTATTGGATTTTAAAGGACTGGATGCAATAAAAGATGTAGTGATTAAAAATCCTTATTTATTGCCGCAATATAGTGGTGGAAAAACCACAATTGTAGATATAAAAGCAACTGATAATGCAGGTAATTCTTTTATAGTAGAAATGCAAGTGGCTGAAATTAAGGATTTTGACAAACGAGTTTTATATTATGCTTCTCAAAGCTATACCGACCAAATTGACAGAGGTGATTTATATCCAGAATTAAAACCAACTTTTTTTATTGCTATTTTAAATTTTAATCAAACAAAAAATGTAAATTATATAAGCCGTCATAAAATACTTGATGTTGAAACTGGCGAAAATGTAATTAGAGATTTAGAATTTACGTTTATTGAACTAAAAAAATTCACTAAATCTGCTAATGAATTACAAACTATAATTGAGCAATGGTTATATTTTCTTAAAAATGCCGAAAATTTAAATCTTATTCCTGATTCTATTACAGACGCAGGAATAATAAATGCGTTTGAACAGGCAGACAAACACAACTGGTCAAAAGATGAACTTTCTGATTACAATAAAGTATTTATGCGCCAACAAGATGAACGTGGTAGATATGAACTAGGAATGGAAAGGGCAGAAAAAATTGGTTTTGAAAAAGGAATAGAAAAAGGAATTGAAAAAGGAATAGAAAAAGGAATTGAAAAAGGAATAGAAAAAGGAATTGAAAAAACTAAAATAGAAATCGCAAAAAAGCTTTTTGAAAAAGGTATGGATATTGATTTTATATTGAATGCTACTGGATTTCAGAAAACAGAGTTAGAAAAGATATTTCCTGATTTTTTTTCCTAAAACCTTGAAAAAATCGATTAATTTGTTTGTGTTTCTTAGTTTATACCCACTATTGCTTTTGCTTTCGCTTTTGCCAATGGCACTTTTATATTTACTTTCTGATGGTTTGTTTACATTAATTTATAGACGAATTAAATATAGAAAAAAAGTTGTTTTTGAGAATCTCACTCATTCATTTCCTGAAAAATCAAAAAATGAAATTGAACAAATTGCAATTGACTTTTATCGCTTTTTTTGCGATTTTTTGGTTGAAAATATTAAATCAATTACTATTTCAAAATATGAAATCAACAAACGAATTAGGTTTTTAGATAGTAAAGATTCTGATTTGTATGCTGCTAAAAATCAATCTGTTATAGGTGTTTTGGGGCATTATGGAAACTGGGAATGGGTAGCACAAGCAACCGAAATATTTAAACCATTTTTTTTAAATGTTATTTACAAAGAACTTTCAAACGCACAATTTGATTGGCTAATGAAAAGTACACGCTCAATGTTTGGTTCAAACATGATAGAATCCAAACAAGTTGCACAAATCATGTATAAACTTCGACATCGATTAAATGCTACTATTTTTGTTGCAGACCAATCGCCTCAGCCTGAAAATGCAATTTGGCTCACTTTTTTGAATCAAGAAACTGCTGTTTTTCGAGGCACTGCTATCATTGCACAAAAATTTAATTTACCCATTATTTATACTTCTATCCAACGAACTAAGCGTGGCTATTATAATGTTATTGCAAAAACCATAGTTGCAAATCCAAAAGAAAAAACAGAAAAAGAAATATTAGAAATTTTCATGCATCATTTGGAAGCAGATATAAAGAAAAATCCGCAATTTTGGCTTTGGACTCACAGAAGGTGGAAACATAAAAAACCTGCAAATGCCTGATAAAAAATTAATTATATTAGTTGTAAAAGCTCTTTTCTTATACCTACTTTGGTATGGAGTTTATGTGTTTTGGCTTGCTCCAGATGGCAAATTTGATGCTTGGATGAACGAATCTGTTGCCTATGGTGGCTGGCTTTTTGTTAATGCTTTGGGTTACGATGGCTGTATTGAAGGCACAAATATTTGTGTTAATATTGTTTCTACTGTACGAATAAATAATGGCTGTAATGGATTTGAGATTTATTGCATTTTTGCAGGGTTTATTATCTTATTTGGTGGAAAATGGTGGGAAACTATTTTGTATATTATAATAGGAATTGCTATTCTTTATGTAAGTAATATCCTGAGAGTAGGCTTGTTAGCAATTGATCATTACAAAAGCTATAAAGTTTTTAGCTTTAATCATAAATTTACGTATGTGATTATGGTTTATTCAATTGTATTTGTGTTGTGGTATGTTTGGATTACAAAATTTGTAAAAATTAAACATGAAAACAGTTAGGATTTTTGCTGTAATTATTTCAATTCTGGTATTTTCAATCCTTACTTTTTTGAAAAGTCAGCCGATAAAAACATTTGAAAAAAACTTTGCAAGTTTTTTTAATCAAAAACCAAATTGGGGTGCAGAAAAATATCCTACATCGTTTTCAGAATTTAATAAATTAGGAGATTATTCCTATAAATGGGGATTGACGTTTTTTTTTACATTTTTTTATATTGCTTCAACTTATTTGTTGATTTATGGATTATTTGCAAATAAAAAAGCACTTGGATACTTACACTTTATATATCTATTGCTATTTTTTTTGATTGGAATTTTTGCCACAATTGGACTTATTTCTCACCGATTTGATATTGGTTTTGGAGTGGTTCAATACCTAAAAAGGTTAATTCAGGGTATTTATTTAGCAATGTTTTTTGTAATTTATTTCTGGAAAATAGCACCATTAAAAAAGTAGAAAATAGACCTACCATACTTAATTCTATAATTTGCTATTTTTGTTTGTAAAAATTTAATGCTTGTTGGTCAGAAAATAAGACCAACATGGGCTGAAAAACTGTAAACTTTTTTTAGGACGAGACACATTGCTATCAATGTTTAAAGCCAAGTTCAATCATAAAGTGCATACCCTTTTTATATTCATTCGCTCCTTCTTCAATCAATTGCTGATTATTAAAGTGCATACCCTTCATCATTATCATCATTCCCAATTTTGTATTGAGTAATGGAAATTCGCTGTCAAGTTTTACGGTCTCTTTCAAAATGCTGATGCACTCATCAAACCTGTCTACATAAATTTCGTTGAATTTCTCTGTTCCCTTTTTTATGTATTTGAACACTTCATTTTTAGTCAACAATATGAAAGGGTTCGTTTTGTCAAGTTTGTCTAATTCACTTATCAATAAATCACCAATTTCTTTTGTGTTTTCATTGTACAAAATCCCTTTCATTATGTCGTAGTTAAATGTTGTCTCGACATATTGAACTTGTTTCATCAGTTCAGCTTTTACATTATCATTAGCTGCTTCATCAATGTTTGTTTCAAGTATTTTATTTGTATCGTTGAGAATTGATGCTAACGCAATTCCATACTTTTTTGTAAAGTCTTGTTTTAATGAAGCGTAACTGTCATAGGGGAAGTAGGGATTTAGCTTTATTGATTTTACAATATGTTGAACTGCTCCTGTAAACTGCTTTTGTTCAAGTAGTAATATAGCTTTATATCTCTCAACATAGCTTGTCCAAAAGTTAAGAAAGTCCTCTAATTCATTTTTATGAGCTTCTGAAAAATTTACAGCATCATTTCTAATGTCAGCAATAAGTTTCTCAGTATCATCTAAAATGTAGTGAACATTGCTTAGGTCTTTAACATCAAGCATTAAGTCTGTCAGAGATTGTCCGAATAGCAGCAAATAAATTTTTATACTTAACTCAATCGTTTTAGAACTGTTTAAATCATTGTCGGCAGAAAGACTGTTTATCAGTCTTTCTGCATTGACTATCGGATTTGTATTAGTTAATCTATTCTTGTTGTAATTTATAATAAATGAAACATTTTGTTTATTAATGTCTCGAATGAAATGAAGTGTCGCCAAGTGTTTTTCCTTGATAACTCTTTTCATTATGAATTTATTAAGTCCATTATGTCCCAATAGAATGGGAATAAACTTTGGAATAATAATGATGTTTGTCTTAATGAGATTGGTGCGATAACTGAATAAAGTAGAAGTAACTGTTTTAGTTACTTTTTCTATTTTTTCATTTAGGTTTTCGGAGTCAATGTCAATGGTTAGGTATTCATTTTCTTTGACACTGAAACAACCATACAAGGCAACATTTATCGCTTCGTATTTTTTGAACAATTCTTTCCAAATGGCAACAGCGGTTGTTATTGTTGAAACAGAAACAATAACACTCAAAACAAACCTATAAGAAATAAATTGTCCAAGATATGTGTAGTCAGTCTTGAAGTTGAAGTAGAAAAATAGTCCAGTGATAATTAGTGTCAAATACCAATACTTAAATAAAGAGGTAAAAATAAACTTTGTCAATTCACGAACGAAAGCCACCAAGTTTTTTGGAAGAAAAACTGCTGTCAAAAATGCAACTGATGCAATAATTATTCCTTCAATGAATTTTGACATATTGTTTTGTTTGTCGTTGATTTTTTGCACTGTCGGTTAATGTTCGCTCTGCCGTTCAAGCCTTGCCGCCATCTCTCAAACCTACCAAAATTCAATCGTACTTTTTGAGTAACAATCCAAAAAGTACGATAAAAAAAGTTATTTAGTCTCTGCGACCAAGCAATAGCGAAACATAATACAATAATTGAGCTAATGCTCCTAAAGCAGCCACTACATAAGTTAATGCAGCCCAGTTTAAGGCATCTTTTGCCATGCTGTGTTCTTGGCTTGTTACTACATTTTTGCGTTCGATCCATGCCAAAGCACGGTTGCTGGCATCGAACTCTACCGGTAAGGTTACCAAAGCAAAAACTGTTATCACTAAATTACATGCCACAATTATGGGCAAGGCAATATAAAATATGCCCGAACCACGCATCATCAAGCCACCAAACATCATTACCATCATAATAATATTAAGTGTTTTGGCACTAAAATTTTGTACAGGAACCATTTTTGAACGAAAGCCCAACATGCTATATGCGGTGGCGTGTTGCACTGCGTGTCCGCATTCGTGTGCCGAAACGGCTACAGAAGCTGCACTTCTGCCATGATATACATCGTAACTCAAATTTACGGTTTTGTCCAACGGATTATAATGGTCTGTTAGCTGTCCATCAACAGAAATCACACGTACATCATAAATGCCATGGTCTTTGAGCATGGCTTCGGCTACTTCTTTGCCACTTACGCCAGAGCGAAGCCCAATTTGAGAATATTCTTTGAATTTTGATTTTAGTCTCCAGCTTACAAATAAGCTGATTAACATCGTTACAACACTGATAATTAAAATAGTCATTTTTGCGTTTGTTTAAGGTTTATAATTCAAATTTACGTTGTTTTAATTTTATTTACAACAGCAGAAGTAGAATATCCACTTACTAATTCGATGGTTTTTACACTTCCGTTATGTTGTTTTACAATATTTGCACCAACTATGTTTTCTGCCAAATAGTCATTTCCTTTAACTAATACAGATGGAATAAGTTGCGAAATAAGCTCGAGCGGAGTTTCATTGTCAAAAAAAACGACTAAATCTACAAATGCCAAAGCTGCCATAACTCTGCTTCTCGAAATTTGGTCGGTTATGGGTCGGGTTGGACCTTTGATGCGACTTACCGAAGCATCGGTGTTTAATCCAACCACTAATTTATCGCCAAGTTTTGATGCTTTTTCGAGATAATCTACATGTCCTAAATGCAAAATATCAAAACAGCCATTGGTAAAAACCACTTTTAATCCTGATTTTTTCCAGTTTTGAACTTCTTCAATCGATTTTTGGGTGGATACTATTTTTGCAGATGTATCAGACATAGTAGATTTGGGTTTTAAATTTAAGCCTTATATCTCAATTCGCCAGCAGCAATTTTTAAAACCATTACTGCTTTTTCTTTTTGAAAAATAGCCAACATTTCGGAAGTAAGCATTGTCATTATTTCAAAATAATCGCCAAAAAGTTGGGTGCTTAGTCTGTTTGTTTCTACTTTTATTTTGGGATATGTATGCAAGATTTTGATAAAATCCAAAACCACTTTTTCGTACGATTCGGTAAGTGGATATAAACTAATTTCTACGGTTGCTTGCATTAATATAATTCGTTTAAACTCATTTTTATGTATTTATTAACGGCAATAAACGAGCAAACAAAGCCAATCAATCCACCAAAAACGATAAGTCCGCCATTTAAAATCAAAACTTGTTCAATGTTTTCAAGAATTTGCAATTCTGGAATTTGCGAATACGCATATTGCAACACACCAAAAAGCAATAAAGAAGCCAAAAATCCTGCTAATACGCCATGTAAAAAAGCACGAATCAGAAACGGACCTTGTATAAACCAGCCATTTGCACCTACTAATTGCATGCTCCGAATCAAAAAACGTTGCGAGTATAAAGCTAATTTGATACTGCTGTTTATCAACACATATATAATAAAGATTAACAACATGGCAAAACCAATTAAGATTAAACTGATTTTATTAATATTAGTATTGATAGACTCGACCAAACTTTCGGTATATGAAACTTCGTATACACCTGCAATTTGCTCGATTTCTGATTTTATTCTACGCAACAGCATTTTGTCGGAAAATTCGGAGTTAATCCGAATGCGATAGGCATCTCTTAATGGATTATTGCCCAAAAATTGCACAAATTCTTCGCCAGTTTCTCTTGTAAATCGGGCTGCGGCAGAGTCTTTTGGTATATAAAAAATTTGCTTAATGTTGTTTTTTTGAGCCACATAATCTTGAAAATAAAAGCGTTTGAGTATTTTTTGCTCTTCGGCAGGTGTCAAATCTTGGTTGAGATACACATGCAACTCGATGTTTTCTTTAATTAAGGTAGAAAGTTTATTAGCAAAAATTAACAATACACCAAAAATACCAATCACCAAAAGTGCCATTGTGGTGCTAAAAAGTACGGATAGATAAGGATAACTGCCTAATGTTTTGCGTTTTATTGCCACTTATAAGGTTTATTAATTGATGTTAAATTGCTTCCACAAATATATTTGAATTTATGTTTATTTGAAAAAAAAGTAATTAATGTAATGCTTACGCCTACTTTATTAAAAGCTACGTTTAATAAAGTAGTCAAAAACCTAGTTTAAATACTTAAAATATAAGTATTTAAACCGTTTTAGTTTACAAAAATTTAATCTCAATAACACATACTTCATTTTTAGGTAATCTTTTGGAAACATGAGCGATATAGTTTTGCGACATTATTTATCTAAACCTATTTTACCATGTTTAAAAAACTATTACTTACAAGTTGCTTGGTCGCTCTGAGCTACTTTTCGCAAGCACAGCTGCGAATAACAAATGCTGGTGGCACTGTGCCACTTGGTTTTAATACCAATGGAGGTGTAGCGGAAATTACTGCATTCGATCCAATCACTAAACAACTGTTCTGTATCAATGGAAACACAAACCAGATTGCTGTTTATAATTTCAGTAATCCTTCAAACACAGCTTTGATGAGTCCTGTACAATTAGTTTCGGTGCCTGGTTCGGGTTCTATCAATAGTATTGCTTGTTTTAGAGGTTTATTAGCGGTTGTTTATGAAAATGCAACAGACCGTACACTTGCTGGAGCAGTTCAACTTTATACCACAACGGGTATGGTTGCTATTGGTTCGCCAATTACCGTTGGTGCACAGCCTGATATGATAACTTTTACACCTAATGGCAGAAAATTATTAATTGCAAACGAAGGCGAACCTAACGATTTCTATACAGTAGATCCAGAAGGTTCTGTTACTATAATTGATGTAACAAATCCTGCAAGTCCAGTTACTTCGCAAGTGAGTTTGGCGAGTTTAAACGGAACTGTGCCTCATCTTTCTACGCAACCAGCTGTAATGCCAAGTATTCGTATCTTTGGAATGATTAACTCATTGGAAACTACAGCGGCTGGTTTTGCATTAAATAATACAAAAACACCTTCAACAGTGGCTCAAGATTTAGAACCAGAGTACATTACTGTGTCGTCAGACAACAATACGGCTTGGGTAACTTGTCAAGAAAATAATGCAGTTTTAATTATAGATATTAATAATGCAAGTATTGTTAATTTAGTAGGTTTAGGATATAAAGACCACAACACAGTAGGCAATGGCATGGATATTTCTCGTACTCCTACCACTACTACCAGTGTAAATATTGCTCCATTTCCTTTGAAAGGAATGTACCAACCTGATGGAATTAGTGTTTCTAATATTGGAGGCGTAAATTATTTGTTTACTGCCAACGAAGGCGATGCTAGAGCTTACACAGGCTTTAATGAAGAGCTTGATATTACTGCTCCTTTTTTCACTCGTATTAATAATGGGGCTATTCCAACTGTAAACGGTTTGATAACAGCTTCTGGAATCAGAATTACAAATACAATGGGTAACACCGATGGCGGAAACGTTTTTATGGCAAACTCTGTGGCTGGTGCAAACATAAATATAGGTAACAACTTTGAAGATTTATATACGTATGGAGCTCGTTCGTTTTCTATTTGGAATGGTGCAACGGGAGCATTGGTTTGGGATAGTGGCGATGATATAGAAAAACGTACTTTTGCTGCATTTCCAAACAACTTTAATGCTGATCACAACGGTACATCAGGCAATAATGTAAGACGCAGAAGCACAACAAAAGGTCCTGAACCTGAATCTATTGTTTCGGCTGCTATCGGAGATAGTGTGTATGCTTTTGTGGGTTTAGAAAGAATAGGCGGAGTGATGGTGTATAATGTTACCAATCCAGCAGCACCGTTTTTTAAACAATATTTGAATACACGTAACTTTTCTTTATTACCAACAGCAACAAGTTCTGCTACTGGCAACGACTTAGGTCCCGAAGGATTGACTTTAATCAGTGCCGCAGATAGTCCAAATGGTTTACCCTATTTAGTGGTATCTAACGAAATAAGCGGAACAGTTAGAATATTTGCTTTAGAAAATAGAATCGTAACAAATCGTACAGTATTTCTTTCTATTCCAGCTTCGCAAACGGTAAGTGGCGCACAATTATTGACTTTATCAGGTGCTGGATTGCCAAGCCCGCTTACTTTTACAGCTCCAGCTAGTTTTGAAGTGTCTTTAGCGAGTAATTCAGGTTTCGGTCCGAGTGCAATACTAAACCACAGCGGTTCGGTTGCCAATGCTCAAGTTTTTGTAAGATACACAGGCACAATGCCATATACTTCTGGTTTTGTAACTATCACTGGTGCTGGTATGGCTATTCCTCAAATCTTATTAGCAGGCGAAAACTTAAAGTTTGCTCAATCCGATAAATCTTCTACATCTTCTCAAAGTTCTTATTTATTTACAACCGTGCCTGGTGCAAAATTCACAGCTATGATGACAGTAGGTGATGCCATTGGTGGATATGCTTTTTGCGGTATTCCAGATGGTGTAGGTGCTTATGATAACAACAATGGCACGTTTACAATGCTTATTAATCATGAAATAGGTGCTGCAAACGGAGTAGTTCGTGCACATGGCGGTAGAGGAGCTTTTGTATCGAAATGGATTATAAATAAAAATACGTTGGAAGTTCAAAGTGGAAGTGATTTAATTCAAAATGTTAATTTATTTAACGCAACTACTACTTCATATACAACTTATAATGCTTCAAATACAATTGCTGGACTTTCTATGGGTCGTTTTTGCTCTGCCGATTTGCCTGCTGTTTCTGCTTTTTATAATAGCATCACAGGATTGGGAACGCAAGAACGTATTTTTATGAACGGAGAAGAAACAGGTGCCGAAGGTAGAGGTATGGCTCATATTGCTACGGGTGCTGAAGCAGGTGTGAGTTACGAATTGCCTCGCATGGGTAAATATTCGTTTGAAAACATCGTTGCAAATGCTACTGTTCAAAACAAAACTATTGCTGTGGGTACAGATGATTCAGGCGGAGGTCAGATATATGTGTACATTGGTACAAAAACAAACGCAGGTAGCGATATTGATAAAGCTGGTTTAACAAACGGAAAATTATATGGTATTGCTGTTTCAGGTTTGCTCACTGAAGTAAATACATCTACAGGTGTAAGAACATTCACAATGGTAGATTTGGGTAACGTAGAAACCATGACAGGTGCTACATTGCAAACAAATAGTGTGAATGCTGGTGTAACTGGTTTTTTACGTCCAGAAGATGCAGCATGGGATCCTTCAAACCTAAACACACTTTATTTTGCTACTACTAATGCCTTTAATTCGCGTAGTAAATTGTGGAAAGCTGTTTTCTCTGATATTGCAAACCCAGAATTGGGAGGTACTATAGAAGATGTTTTAAATGGTACAGAAGGACAACAAATGATGGACAATATCGGTATTGATAATTTTAATCATACATTGATAGTGGAAGATGTTGGTAATAATGCTCATCTTGGTAGAGTGTTGCAATACGACAATATCACGGATAGATTAACTACTGTCGGAAGCCATGACCCTATTCGTTTTACTACCTTAGGAGGTGCTAATTTATTAACACAAGATGAAGAAGCTTCTGGAATCATAGATGTACAAGATATACTCGGACAAGGAATGTTTTTATTGGTTGATCAAGCACATTATGCTTTACCAGGCGAATTAGTAGAAGGTGGACAAATGTTAGCCTTTTTCAATCCCGAAACAGCAAGAGGTTCTTCGGCTAGAATTACTGTTACAAGTGCCAATTTAACATCTGGAGGAGCAAATTTTGATTTATCAACCTTAGTTACATCAAACTCAACAGGTGCTAGAACGTTTACTGCTACGGGTTCAAATGCAAGTGTTACTTCAATGTCTATGTTGAATTATTTTGATGCGGGTGTTATTACCATCACAGGTACTATTGGCACTGTTTCAGGGTTTAATGCTACTATGTTTACAACCACTGTTACTGTAATTAGACAAAACCCTATGGTAACATTTACAGGTATGACATTAACTATCGGTGGTGCTGCATTAAACTTAGGTGTTCCTTTTGCTACTAATTCTAATGGAGTAAAATCGTTTACTGTAAACGGTACTGCTGCTACATTAAACGGTAATGTATTGTCTGCTGCTCGTGCAGGTACTGTAACAGTAACTGGCGAAGTAGCTGCTTCGGCTGCTTTTAATGCCAGTACATTACTTTATACGGCAGAGTTTACTGTTGTTACTCAAAATGCTACTGCAAACCTAAACTCAGCCATACTTACAGTAGGAGGAGCAAGTGTAGATGTGAATGCGTTGTTTACAACAAACTCAAACGGACCAAAATCATTTACTGTAAATGGTTCGGCAGCAACTATTGATGGATTTACTCTTACTGCTGTTGATGCTGGCACGGTTACTGTTACTGGTTCTGTGGGTTCTACAACCGGATTTAATGCTGTTTCGGTATCTGCAATATTCACTGTGTTTAAACGCAGTCCGATGATTACATTTACAGGTGCAACTTTAACGGTTGGTGGTGATAATCTAAATTTGAATACCTTATTTATCACTAATTCTACTGGTGCAAAAAGTTATTCTATCACTGGAATTTCTGTAAATACAATACTTGGTAGCATTGGAGGTACAAATTTGGTTCCGTTAAGTGCAGGTTCTATAACGGTAACAGCTATGGTGGCTGCAACATCTACTTTAACAAGTGGCATGGCAACCGCAGTGTTTACAATAGTGGCAAAAACCGTTACAAGTATCAAAAATGCTAGTCCGTTGCAAGCTGCGTTTGATGTATATCCAAACCCAGTAAGTGGTGGAATCATCTATTTTACAAAAACTATATCTGGTGTTATTTATTCTATATCAGGAGTTGAAATAGTGAAATTCAAAAACGCTAATTATGTAGATGTAGCTGGTTTTGCAAACGGCACATACATTATAAAAACAAACGATATGGGTCAAAAAACTTTTATAGTTAAATAATACCTACAAATTGTCGTTTAGTGTGTAGAAGTTTTACATGAATAATAAAAAAACACGCTCTTTGAGCGTGTTTTTTTTGTGTATTAGAATAAAAATGTTTTTTAAAAAAGGTAATTAATAGCTTAATAGCTAACAAAAAGTTAAGTAATAATAACCCATTAAAACAAAAAATAAAACTATTCGTATGATACTGCTAATTTATTTTATCATTTAAACAACTATATCATGAATTCAAACGAAAATTTGGTATCGATAGTGATACCACCACCCGAATTGCAAGCTGTGCTTAATCATTTGCAGCAAGTTTCTACTATTTTGAAACCCTATTTGATTGCCCTTACGCAAGAAGAGCGTCAGACAATACCAAAGATGAAAGACAAAACCATCTCTTTCGTAGAAAAAGCCCTCGATTATGCCATTTCTAATCCTGAGTTTACACCTCCGTATATGAATGTGCCCGAATTAAAAATCGATTTAGATGCTGTAAAAGACCTCACAACTATTTTGCAACAAATCCAACCTTTATCATCTAACTTAAACGATACCGAAATGCTATCGGGCAGCGAAGCCTATGTGGCAGCACTTACGTATTACAACTCGGTTAAACACGCAGCCAAAATTAATGTTCCATCTGCCAAACCGATATACGAAGACTTGAAAAAACGCTTTGAAGGACAAGGCTCAAAAGATAAAAAAGAATAACACGTTAGTAAAAAACAAAACAAGTTTGGTCAAAAACCGAACTTGTTTTGTTTTTATATCAACTGATTTAGTTAAAAACTAAACTAACGGAGTTAAAAACCCAATCAATTAACTAAAAAACTAAATTGATTAAGTTAAAAACTAAACTTACTGACTAAAAAACCAAACTAGCTAAGTTAAATACCGAGTTCACTTACTTTTTAACTCGCTTTACTTACCAAAAAACTAAACTACTTCGGTTATTAACTCGCTTCACTTCGTTTTGAAGTGGGTAAATGTACTTTTTGAGTAATGTAAGTCTGTTAATAATATTTTTAGTGGTTTATAAAACCTATTTAACAGTTAAAATTGTATCACAGTTATTTATTTGATAACGTAGCAATAACATTTTGGTAATACGCTAATTGTATTTTTGTGCAGTATTATATTAAAATATGATACCAAAACAAGTTTTTACAAGCTTCAATGTTATCTAAACCCCTTGCCGTTTTATTTTTTGTTCCATTATTGATTTTTGTAATGGCATTTAAAACAGTTGATACCCAAACAGCCTATCAAAAGTTGTATTATCAACAATTTGAACAATTGAATTTTAATCATACAAAAATCGTTTCTGAAATAAAAGTTGCTGATTTTAATTTACAAAAGAATATACACGATATAAAACAACAAATCAAAAATTACAGACACAATCTAAAGACTTTTGATATATGGATGCGGTATTTTGAGCCTGTGGCGTACAAAAAAATTAATGGTCCGTTGCCTGTCGAATGGGAAACTGAAGTAAACGAAAAGTTCGAGAAACCTTATAAACGGCTTGGTGCGGGTTTTACACTCGGTTTGTTGTATTTGGAAGAAAACAACATCAATAAAGATACATTATTACGTTTTTTTACACAATCGCAACAGGCTTTGCAGGTTTATAATCACGATTCGATAACCAATCGATTGGCTGATTATCAACATTTTTTGTTTGCCAATAGGTTGTATTTACTCAATTTAGCTGCCATTTACACCACTGGTTTTGAGTGTAGCGATACGGCAGCTATTATTCCCGAACTCAAACACATGCTTGGATTTACAAAACAAATTTATACTGCCTATAATCAAACCTTTAGCACAAAAAAAATCCCTGACGAATACCTAAAACTGTATGACGAAATGGTAAAATTTACCAACGCTCAACCCAATCTGTACACGCATTTTAATCATTATTTGTTTATCAAAAAATATGTAAACCTGCTTTTTAAAATAAATCAAACATGGATAAATACAACCAAAGCCAGCACCAAAAGCATGATTGATTATAGTTTAACAAAAACAAGCACCAGTATTTTTGACAAAAATTTGTATCGAGCTCAAAACCCGAAAGGTGTTTTTTTGAGAGTTGCTGAAAAAAAAGACCTCGAAGTGATAAAAAACATAGGCAAGCTCTTGTTTTACGACCCAATTTTGTCTGCCAACAACCAACGCAGCTGTGCATCGTGCCATAATCCGACTCAATTTTTTACAGATACCACTTTCAAAACGCATCCGCATTTTAGCAAAGCTGTATCGCTCAGTCGCAACACGCCAAGTTTGATTAATGTGGCTGCCAATCATTTAATTATGCTCGATGGCAAACATATTTCGCTTCAAAATCAAGCCAAAGATGTAATCACAAACGCCAACGAAATGGCAAGCGATGCCAAAGAAGTAGTCGAAAAAGTAATGAATTGCAAAACATACAACAAAACATTTACACAGCTTTTAAAACATACGCCACAAGAAACTTCGGTTACATTCGAGCATATAGTTTCTGCCATCACACTCTATTATAACAGTTTTAGTGCCTATGATTCGCCTTTTGATGTAGCCATGAATACGCAAACAGAGGCTTCGGAAACGGTAATAAAAGGCTTTAATTTGTTTATGAGCAAAGCCCAATGTGCTACTTGCCATTTTGTGCCTCAATTTAATGGTGTAAAACCACCTTATACTAATTCTGAATTTGAAGTTTTAGGCACACCAGCCGACAAAAACTATAAAAACCTAAGTCAAGACTTAGGCAGATACACCCAAAACGCAGCCTTAGAAACCAAAAACGCTTTCCGAACAGGCTCACTCAGAAATAGTGCCAAAACAAAACCCTATATGCACAATGGCGTGTTTGATACACTCGAAGAAGTGATAGCATTTTACAACACTGGCGGTGGAGCAGCACACGGATTAAGTGTAGATAATCAAACACTTAGTTCGGATTCGTTGCCTTTGACAACAAAAGAAATCTATCAAATAAAAACATTCATCGAAAGCCTTACCGAAAACATAGCGTTTGATTCAGCACCAAAAACATTACCTAAATCAGCTCAAAAAGCCATAAATAACCGTAAAATTGGCGGAGAATATTAGCTGTATATATTCAAAAAACAAACCCTAAAATGTTAAAAACCAATCTATTTATTGTATTATGCTTGTGTGTTAGTTTTTTAGCTTCGGCACAAAAATCTAAAAAAGTTGAATATAGTTTTCCAGCCGAAATGAAACCTCATGTACAAGAAGCCTATATCTTAGAATTTGCCAAAGGCAAGATATTATATGATATAAATTGTGCCAAATGCCACTCGAGATTTGAAAAAAAGAAAGAGATAATACCCAATTTTACAACCGAGCAGTTCGAAGCCTATAAAATTAGGATTGCCAACCCCGACCACGAGCAAACCATGACCGAAGAAAAGCTTTTGCCCGAAGAATTAGGTATGATAATTACTTTTTTGACGTATAGAAAAAAAGATTGATTTCTAAAAACAAAAACTTGTTTTTAAAATATCATTATTCATTAATTTTTTGGTAACTGTTTGGTAATAACTAAAAAATAGATTTGCAAAAAATAAGGTTTTTAATAACTAATTTTCAGCGTGTCCGTGCTCGAACCACGGGCATAGCTGTTTTTTATTAAACCGAAAAAGATTCGATTTCTAAATATGCTTCTTTTGCCTCAACCACTTCTAGTTTCATAGCTTGTTTTACAGTTTTTTTAAACGCCATTGCAGTAGTTTGCGTATTTGTTTTTGCTTTTTTAGAAACATTACGATAATGATTCGACAAGTTTTTGAGTTTTGCACTAATGATGTCGAGTTTTACAAAATTCTCTAAATCAATTTTAGATTCTGATTGCTCAACATAAGGAGGCACAAATTGTGGATACTTTTCCATTACTTCTAAAGTATTTTGCAAAGAAGTTTCGTTCATTTGCTTATCTTTTTTTGAACCACTCACTTCAGAATTATACGCTTCAACGCATTTTTCGGTCAGTTTTTTTATTTCATCTAAGTGTACTTGAATGGCATCAACCATTTCGGTAGTTAATAATTTACTGGATGTTTTTTCTGTTTTTTTAACCATAATATATTTAATGTTAATTAATTGTTAACAAAAATAAGTGGTTTGATTCAATTTACAAACAAACAGATGTATGATATTTTGTGATAAGTATAAATTACGTTTAAAATAGAATTTAAAATAGCAACTAATTTTTTTTACAGTGAATAAAACGACAAAAAATAAAATAGGGAATGTATTAATTAGATGTAGTTTTTAAACTTAAAATCAATTTTTTAGATTAATAGTAAATTGATTTTTTGGTAATTATAAACTAATATCACAAGGCTAACTTTGCAAAACAAAATTAATTTAATGTGAAACCTTTTAGTAAAATTTAGTTCTGTTCAATTAAATATAGTAGTTTAAAAAAAAGCATAAAAATTTATTAATTTAGCAATGTTTAATACTTCATTAAAGTCTAATTTATTAATTTCATATTCGTTTTTTATTATCTTGATTTTTGGCGTTGGTGCAAGTAGTTTTTGGTATTTTTTACAATTATCAGAGATTCAAGAACTCCAAAAAAATACATTTAGCATCATTATTAATTTATCAAAACTAAAAGAATACGAAACTAATTTTTACGAAAACGAATCTATTGATTCAAATTTTTATATAACTAATCAAAGTAAAAATCAAAAGCTTTTAGAAAACACTATTTTAATTATTGAAGATAGAATTTTAGATATAAATACTGATAATAATTATCACAAAAAAGCCATTGATTCGTTGATTGAAAAAATAGGAATAAACTTACTTAGTTATCGCAATCAAGTTGATGATATTATAAGTTTGTATCATACAAAAGGATTTAAAGATTATGGTTTAGAAGGCAAAATGCGGTCTTATATACATAAAATTGAAAAAGAATACCCTCGTTTTAATAAAATCACACTATTATCTACACGTAAAAATGAAAAAGATTATATAATAAGAAAAGATTTGGCTTATGTAAAAAAAATGAATACGTCCCAAAAGAATATATTAAATGAAGTAAGAAACGATTCAAAACTTACTGCACTGTTTCAAGGCTATTTTGCATGTTTCGATTCGATAGTAATAATTGATTCTAAAATTGGATTTACGAACCAAAGCGGTAAAAAACTAACTGCGAATACTTATTTTCATCAAATTACAAGTCTAAGTGCAGATTTAGAAGAAAATGTAGATAAAAGTTTAGCTGTTTTAAAAGCTGATATTAAAGTTAAATTTATAAGTTTATTGTTTTTTACTTTTTTGATTGCTGTTTTAATGAGTTTTGTATTTAGAAAATCCATTGTTTCAAATCTTGACGAGCTTTTAAATGCCATAGAAAACAACAAAATTGGATTTTTTAAAAATGTGCCAACATTTAAAAAGCCTTCTAAAATATATGAATTTAAAACATTACAAAATAAGTTTTTACAAATGTCAATAGCTATTACCGAATACACTACTGATGTGGAAGTGAAAAACAAAGAACTGATAAACATTAATTCGTTACTCAAATCGAGCAATGAAGAACTGAGTTTTCAAAAAAAAGAACTACAAAAGTTAAATACGGTAAAAGAAACGTTTTTGTCCATTATTTCTCATGATGTAAAAGGACCATTAATGACTCTTCAAAAGTTTTTAGAAATCATTATTAATTCGCCAGAGTTATTATCGATGAGCGAACAACAAAAACATTTTAAAAAGCTGAAAGATGCTACAGATGATCAATTGATTTTGCTACAAAACTTGTTGCATTGGTCTAGAAGTCAGAGCGAAGAATTTATATACAAACCAGCCAATTTTAATGCACTTAAAATGAGTTTTGATGTCGTTCGATTGTTACAGCCAATGGCAGATGCAAAAAAAATAAGCATACAAAATTATATTGAAAACGAAAACATACATTCGGATGTAAACATGACCGAACTTATCGTAAGAAACATATTATCAAATGCAATTAAATATTCAAATGTCGGAGGAGTTATTACGATTCAGTCACATATTACAAAAAACAGCAAATTTATTTTAGAAATTATAGATAATGGAGTAGGAATGGCACCTGATTTGCTAAAAAAACTCAACGAAAACAACTTTTTTCATTCCGAAGAAGGTACTTTAAAAGAACGAGGCACAGGTTTTGGACTTATGTTTTGCAAATCGTTTGTCGAAAAAATGGGTGGGAGTTTACAAGTCGATAGTATAGTTGGACAAGGTACTTCGGTTAAAATAATGTTTACACATATTAGTTTCAGTAAAATCAGATTGCAAAAAGCGTCATCAAATTAACTTTTTGCTTTTACAAAACATTAAAACTACTTTTGGTTATTGATACACAAAAAAGTAAATCTTAATGCCGCAGGTTTTTAATGTAATAGGTTTGATGTCAGGCACATCGCTCGATGGATTGGATATTGCCTATTGTCAATTTAAAATAGCAGATAATGCCAAAATAGACTTTACTATTATTGCTGCCGAAACTGTTGCGTATGCCAAAAGCATAAAACAGGCATTTATTGCAGCCGAAACTTCGCCTACATTATCTTTTATTGCATTTGATAGAAAAATTGGAACGTATTTTGGAAATCAAGTACAGCTTTTTTTGCAAAAACATAAACTCAAAAACCCCGATTTTGTGTCTTCACACGGGCATACCATTTTCCACGACCCAGCAAATGGATATACCGTACAAATCGGACATGGTGCAAACCTAGCCGCAGCAGCAAAAATGCCCGTTGTTTCAGATTTTCGCTCGCTCGATGTGGCTTTGGGAGGGCAGGGTGCACCTTTGGTTCCTATTGGCGATTTTTTGTTGTTTAATGATTATTCGCATTGCCTCAATTTGGGAGGAATAGCCAATATTTCGTATCAAAAACAAGAAAAACAAATAGCTTTTGATATTTGTGCATGTAATATACCCCTCAATTTTTTGGCAAATAAATCAGGATTTGAATATGACAAAAACGGAGCAATAGCCCGAACCGGAACGGTTGATGATATGTTGTTACATCAATTAAATGATTTGTCTTATTTTTCTCAACATCCACCCAAATCATTGGGAAAAGAATGGGTTGAATCGCAATTTTTGCCACTCATTTTAGCTTCGAAGTCAAGTATCAAAGATATTTTAGCCACTGTGGTAGAGCATATAGCCATCAAAATAGCAAAAGAAATTTCTGGAACGGCTAATCAGTTGTATATCACGGGTGGGGGAGCGTTTAATACGTATTTGGTCGAACGCATCAAAATTAATTCATCCATAAATGTGATTATTCCTGACGAAAATATAGTAAAATTTAAAGAAGCACTTATATTTGCATTGCTAGGTTTATTGCGTTGGACAAACCAAACCAATACCTTAAAAACCGTTACAGGAGCTTCAAAAGATTCTATTGGAGGAAGTATTTACATCAACTAATTTTAAAAAAGCGTGCAGAAAGTCATCCAGTTTTTAATTCTCCGCATCAATTTTATTATATTTTTATTTTTTGAAATCCTTGCTTTGATATTGTATTTTAGCAATAATCCCTATCAAGGAGCAGCATTTTTCAATTCATCCAATGCCATTTCGGCATCGATGATGGATTTTTCGAGCAACACTCGACATTATATAGAATTGCAAGATGTAAATGATAAATTAGCTAAAGAAAACGCCAAACTTCGTTTCCTTTTAAGCTCCAAAATCGTGCAAAATGATATTTCTAATCGCATTAAAAACGATACTTCTACGATTAAAAAATTTAATTATATCCCTGCAAAAGTGATTAATAACTCCACCGATAAATACAAAAACTTTATAACCATCAATAAAGGCTCGGCAGACAGCATTGCCGTGGGTATGGGTGTAGTTTGTTTTGATGGCATTGTGGGTAAAGTAAAATCGTGCTCAAAAAATTATGCCACCATCACATCTGTTTTGCATCAAGACATGCTGATTTCGTCTAAATTAAAGCGAATTGGAGCTATTGGAGCTTTGCGTTGGGATGGAAACAATGCCCAAATGGCAAAATTGTTTTACATTCCACGTCATTTAGAAGTTAAAAAAGGCGATACCATTGTGTCTTCTGAACACAACTCGGTTTTCCCCGAAGGCGAAATGGTGGGTAGGGTTACATCCATAAACATAAAAGGTGATGAGAATTTTTATACCATTAATGTGCGATTAAGTACAGATTTTAACAAACTTTCGTATGTATATGTAATTAAGAATAAGTTCAAAATAGAACAAGATAGTTTGGAAAGTTTAAATAATTTGGGCAAAAATGAAAGCAAATGATATTGTAAAAACGGCTCTTTCTTTCATGATTTTTGTTATCTTTCATGTACTTATTGTTAAGTATTTTGTTATAGGAAGCGTAGGTTTATGTTTTTTCTATTTAGGTTTTTTGCTCACTCTTTCGCTTTCCATACCAATTCCGTTGCTGTTGTTGATATCGTTTTTGGTTGGTTTTTTTGTCGATTTATTTTATGATACGCCAGGTATTCACACATTTGCAAGTGTAGCAATTATGTTTTTGAGACCAAAAATAATTACCCTTTTAACCCCACTTGGAGGATATGACGAAATCGATGAAATCACTATTTCTTCGATGGGAGTACGTTGGTTTATAACTTACACACTAATCTTGTTGGTTTTTCATACCCTAATTGTATTCTTAATGGAAGCATCGGGTTTTTCGTATTTTCATTGGACATTATCTAAAGTTTTTTGCACCACTATTTTTACAACTTTTATGATTTGTTCGTTTCAGTATCTATTATTTACACCAAAATCTTAATCTCAAAAATGAAGAAATCAAATATTATCCTGTTTTTAGTAGCTGTTTTCCAACTTGCTTTTAGCCAAACAACTAAAAAAATGGAGATTTTAAAAGCTATTACCATCGAAATTCCAGCAGAGTTTAATTTAATGACTGATGATGAAATTGCTCAAAAATATCCATCTTACCGAAAACCATTAGCAGTTTACTCAAATGCTAAAAAAACGGTGGATATTGGTGTAAATTATAGTATTAATAAGTGGAATAATAAAAATTTAAGCATCTTAAAAGATATGTACAAATCGACAATAAGCTCGGTATTTACTTCTGTTGATTTCATACAAGAAGGGAATATTAAAAAAATAAATAATCGAGATTTTATTGTTTTTGAGTTTGTTTCTATGCTTTCTGAGGAAAATAGTTTGCAAAAAGGAGCATCGATTCAAACCTATTCGTACATTGCTTATACGCTTTATGAGAAAAAAATAATTATTATAAATTTTAATGCACCTGCATTAGAAAAAAATAATTTTGCTTCGGTATTTGAAAAAGTGCTTAATACTGTAACTATTTCTGACAAACTAAAATTACAAGAATTTTCGCCTTATGAAACCACTCGACCAACGCTTCCCAAAAGCGAAAACGATGCGCAATTAAAGATTTTGCGACAAATGAAAAAAAGCAAAGCCAAAAACCCACAATGACAACAGCCGAAAGACATGCTTATTTTATGAAAATGGCATTGAAACAAGCTCAAATTGCTTTTGAAATTGGCGAAATTCCAGTTGGTGCAGTAATTGTTCACAACGACACCATTATTTCAAAAGCCTATAATCAAACCCAATTATTGAAAGACCCTACTGCACATGCCGAAATGCTTTGCATTACTAGTGCTTGCCACCAATTAGGTTCAAAATATCTTACAGATTGTAGTTTATATGTAACCCTTGAGCCTTGCCCAATGTGTGCAGGAGCAATAAAATGGGCACAACTAAAAAGCATTATTTGGGGAGCATCTGATGCCAAAAGTGGTTATTTGGCAGTTTCATTGCCACATATTTTCACTAAAAAAACTAATCTAATTTCTGGGATTTTAGAACCCGAATGTGCAAGTTTGATGAAAGCCTTTTTTGAAAACAAGCGATAATAATCATTGACTTGTTTCTTTTAAAACTTATTTTTTTATTGAAATTTAATCTAAACACATTTCATTTATTATTTCTTTAAAATCAGGAAATTGATGTTGAAGTGCTGTTTTTTTAGCCATTTCAAAATCTACAAAATCAAAACCTGGAGCAACGATGCAACTTACTAACGAAAACCCCGAATAGTTTTTTACACGTGATGAAAACCAAGTATTTGCAGGAACATACGCTTGCAAAACTTCGCCTTCTGAAATGTTTTTTCCAAGATTTATTGTTTTGAGTTGATTATCCAAAAAATAAACAATTTCTAAACTTGTGCCTTCATGAAAACACCAAATTTCATCAGATTTGATGCGATGAAAATGAGATTTATTTTCGTTCTCGAGCAAAAAATAAATGCTAGTAGCTATATTACGTTTGTCCGAAAAGTCGCTAAATTCTTGAGAAATAGGATTTCTATACATTTCACGATAAAATCCACCTTCGGGATGTGAAATTAATTGTAATTGATTTTTATAAAATGCAGCATTCATTTTTAGAAGTTATTTTTAATAGCAAAATAATAGTAAAACAACTTGGAAATTGTACTTTTGATTAAAAAAATATAGATTAAAAAATGAATTTCCCTTTTTCAGTTGTTTTTGAAGACAATCACTTGCTGGTTGTTAATAAAAATGCAGGTTTATTGGTACAAAGCGACCATACAGGAGATTTGTCTTTGGTAGATTATGCCAAGCAATATTTGACTGAAAAATATCAAAAACAAGGTAATGTTTTTTGTGGTGTGGTACATCGGCTCGATAGACCCGTGAGCGGATTAGTGATTTTAGCCAAAACATCTAAAGCATTGGAACGTATGAACGAGCTTTTTAGAGATCATGATTTAGATAAAATATACTTAGCTATAGTTGATAGAAAGCCTAAAAATGAGCAAGATACATTGGTGCATTGGCTTGTAAAAAATAGTATGAAAAAGTACAGCATGGTTTTTACAAAAGAAACTCCCAACAGCCAAAGAGCTGAGTTGGATTTTGAAGTTTTGGCAACAGTAAAGCAGCACACTTTATTGAAAGTGAAATTAAAAACAGGTCGTTTTCATCAAATTAGAGCTCAGTTGTCAAAAATTGGAAGCACAATTATTGGAGATTTGAAATATGGAGCAACTCAACCCAATCCAGATGCAAGTGTTTGTTTACATTCTTTTTATACTTCGTTTGTCCATCCCGTAAAACAAGAAGAAGTCAAACTTTTTGCTCTTCCTCCAAATCAGTTTGCTTGGGCTGATTTTTCTGAAATAACAGCTTCATTATTAGTAAAATAGATATAATTCCTAATATAATTAAAATAGTTTTTTGTAAAGTAGAATTTTCGCTTGGGTTCATCAAATCTTTGGCATTTATGCCTAACCAAACGGCTAAAATACTGCGAGGTAACATACCCAAAAGTCCTGCCCAAGTAAAAACCCAAAAATTTATTTGTAACATACCAAAAATCAGATTAGTTAGTGAAAACGGCAAAACAGGAGAAATACGAGCCAAAAAAACGAGTTTGGATTGATTGGTATGTATATTTTCTAGTAAATAATTTAGCTTTTTTGAATTTCCCAAAAAGGAAATCATTGTACCACTGTCGATTTTTTTAGCTATATAATATCCTATACTTTGTGCAAAAAAATACAGAGGGATAATATAGAATAATGTTTGCCAACCCATCAAAAAACCTGATGCCAAACATGTAAAAGTGGTTGTCATACAGCCAATTACAAGTGCAAAAATGAGTATAAAAAAAAGAACAACATATTGATAATTAGGAAGTTGAAAAAAATAATCTTGATGAGAGATAATAAACCATGCAGAAAAACTACTACATAAAAAAGGTAAGACTGAAACAAAAAATAAGGATACTAAAGACGAACGTTTGATGATTTTTTTATACTTATAAATTAAAATCTATTGCATTATGATTTGGTTGCATGGTAAAAATATTATCGGTAATTCGAGCAAAATAAATGCCGTTTTCTTTTGTAAGTGCAATAGCATCTTTGTCGCCAACATCCACCACAGCCAAAATGCCGTACAAATGTTTGTCTTTATATTCTGGAAAAAGTGTTTTAAATTCTTTCAATTCTTCAACCAGTTCGTAAACATGCTTTGCTTCAAGTTTACTTTTGATTTCAACAATTACTGCATTGTTTACTTTGCCATTGCAATAGCCAAAAACATCGTATTCGACAGTTTTAGTAGGCGAAAATTTGCGTTTGAATCGAGGAGTAACCAACTTGTTTTCCAATATTGTTTATGTATGCTTCGGTTTTTAAACTCCTGATTTCAAATTCTTTTCTGCTTTTTTCTGCTTCAATTCTCGACTTTTCAGCTTCAATAGCTGTTTTTTCTTGGAATTCAAGTAATCTATCTAAAGCAAAATTAATTTCTTCTAACGTTCTCATAAAGCAAATTTAAGAAAAAAGTAATAAATTATAAATTAAAATCTATGGCATTAGGATTTGGCTGCATGGTAAAAATATTATCGGTAATTCGAGCGAAATAAATACCGCTTTCTTTTGCAAGTGAAATAGCATCTTTGTCGCCAACATCAACGACAGCCAAAATACCGTACAAATGTTTGTCTTTATATTCTGGAAAAAGTGTTTTAAATTCTCTCAATTCTGCAACCAGTTCGTGAACGTGTTTAGTTTCAAGTTTACTTTTGATTTCTACAATTACAGCATTGTTTACCTTGCCATTGCAATAGCCAAAAACATCGTACTCGACAGTTTTCGTAGGCGAAAATTTACGTTTGAATCGTGGTGTAACCGTATTTATTAAAAACTGTTTTTCCAATATTTTTTCCATCGTTGGCAAAGCCATGCCTTCGGTAAAATAGCCAAATTTTTCGCCTAATCCACCAACTTGTTTTCCAATATTGTTTATGTATGCTTCGGTTTTTAAACTCCTGATTTCAAATTCTTTTCTCGATTTTTCAGCCTCAATAGCCGTTTTTTCTTGTAATTCAATTAATCTATCTAAAGCAAAATTAATTTCTTCTAAGGTTCTCATATAGCAAATTTAATAAAAATGCACAAAATCAGAACAATATTTTTCTGGTTTTGTGCATTTTATGGTTTGAAAAATTTATTAAATATTTATTTCAGGTTTTTCAAATACAAATTTGCAGCTATAGATTCAATCATTGATTTTGGCAAAAAGTAAGTAGACCAAACGGTAATAATATTCACAAATCCTGGCACAACTTCATTTTTTTTCGCAAACATAGCATCAATTCCAAATTTGGCAACTACATCTGCTGGCATACTAAATTTATCGGCTGTTGCCTGTAAATCAGACGATTTGCTCATGCCAGATCGATTTGTAAAATTTGTTGTGGTAGCACCCGGACTCAAACAAGTAACAGATACCGAAGTCTTTTTTAATTCAAATCGTAAGGCTCTTGAAAATGAAAGCACAAATGCTTTTGTAGCAGAATATACACCTAAACCTGGCACTGCTTGATATGAAGCCGTACTTGCAATATTCAAAATATAGGCTTGTGGTTTTGTTTTTAATGATGGCAAAAATAAATACGTAAGTTCCACCAAAGCATTCATGTTGAGCAACATCATACTTTGTTGGTTTTCGTAAGAAATTTGATCGAAATAACCCCAAAGTCCATATCCAGCATTATTAATTAAAATTGAAACAGAAATTTTTTCTTTTTCAACCCAATGTAAAATTTGCTTTGGAGAATCTGATAACGATAAATCAAGTGCCAAAAACAGAACATTTACATGGAATTTAGATTTTATCTCTTCTTTTGTAGCTAATAATTCGGCTTCGTTACGGGCAACCAATAAAATATTATACCCTTTTTCGGCTAAAATAAAAGCCATTTCTTTTCCAATTCCTTTGCTTCCGCCAGTTATTAATGCGTACATAATAATGTTTTTATAAGTTAATTATTCTTCAAATATACTACCTAAACCACCAAGCAAACCACCACCTTCTCTGCCTCTATTGCCTCCCATTGGCGAAAGTACCGAAATTAATTTTCCGATTGGCATAGATTGCAACCAAATTCTGCCTGTGCCTCTCAATGTAGCCAAAAACAAACCCTCGCCACCAAAAACCATTGATTTGAGGTTTCCAGCTCTTTGGATATCAAAATCGATTTGTGGCTCAAAGGCAACTATACAACCTGTATCTACTCGTAATGTTTCGTTATTCAAATATCTTTCTATTACGGTGCCTCCTGCGTGTATAAAAGCCATGCCATCGCCTTTAAGTTTTTCGAGAATAAACCCTTCGCCACCTAAAAATCCAGCTCCTAGTTTTTTATTAAATGTTATCGAAACATTTGTACCTAATGCTGCACATAAAAATGCATCTTTTTGACAAATTAATTCTCCTCCAACCGATTGCAAATTAATAGGAACAATTGTTCCGGGATATGGAGCAGAAAAAGAAACGTGTTTTTTTCCATATCCTTTATTTGTAAAATGAGTCATAAAAAGCGATTCGCCAGTGAGCAAACGAGAACCAACTTGCATCAATTTCCCCATAAATCCTTGATTTGGCTGACTTCCATCTCCCATTTTGGTTTCAAAATCTATACCTTCTTCCATATACATCATTGCACCAGCTTCTGCAATAATAGTTTCTTGTGGATCTAGCTCAATTTCAACCAATTGTATGCCATCACCAATAATTTTATAATCTACTTCGTGCGATTTCATTTATACTTTTTGTTTTATAAATTTATAGTTGCAAATCTAAAAACTATAATGAATTTACAGCTGTTTTTATAGTATATTTTAACTAAATCTTGCTTTCTATTTTGGTAAAAACATCATCTTTTAATGTTTGTAAGTCGTTGATTGTCATGCCAATAGTTTCAATTGGTTCGTGAAAATACACTATACATCGTTTTAATGACACATTTAGTTTATCATTGTCGGGAAGTATTTTATAATTATTTGGTATAGAAATGGGAACAATTGCAATTTGTTTTTCGATCGCAATTCTAAAAGCTCCATCTTTAAACGGCAACATTTTTGGGCTTCCGCTGCGAGGAATTGTACCTTCTGGAAAAATAATAAGTGATTTGTTTTTATCAATAGCTTGTTTCATGCGTTCGATGGTTTCTTTTTTAGAATTTCCATCGTGTCTGTTCACTAAAATGTGCATGGTTTTGTATAAATATCCAAAAAGTGGAACTTTACCTAACGAACTTTTTCCAATAAAACTTAAATTGCCATACACCGAACAATACATGGTTGGAATGTCTAAATATGAAGTGTGATTAGCACAAAAAATATAGTTTGTGTTAGGCTTTAATTTGGTTTTTTGTATTATTTTGTATCTCAACCCACAAAAAAACATTACTAAAAATCCCCAAATGCGATAAATCCAATGAACAATATTTTCACATGATTTAAACCAAATAAAAATATAAAAAAATGGACACAATGCTAAAAATATGCCTATAAAAATTAGTAAAGCATAACTTGCATAGATTTTTTGAAAAAAACTTTTTATCACAACTTAAATATGTTTTTCGGCATGATAAGATGAACGAACCAAAGGACCAGATTCTACATATTTGAATCCACGTTTCAAACCTTCCTCCTTGTACATAGCAAACGTTTCGGGATGTATAAATTCTTTTATTTCGAGGTGTAATTTGGTCGGTTGTAAATATTGCCCGAGTGTTAAAACATCTAATCCATTGGCAATGAGGTCGTCCATTGCTTCAAAAACTTCTTCTTTGGTTTCGCCAACGCCAAGCATGATTCCAGATTTAGTACGTTTTCCAAAATCTTTAATACGTTTAATTTCTTCTAAACTGCGTTCGTATTTTGCTTGCGGACGCACCATTCGATAAAGCCTTTTCACTGTTTCCATGTTGTGCGATACTACTTCTTGACCACCTTCAATCATACGAATAAGTGCATCCCAGTTTCCTTTTACATCTGGAATTAGCGTTTCCATAGTTGTTTCCGGACTCAACTCTTTGGTTTGAACGACAGTTTGGTACCAAACTTCGGCACCTCTGTCGGCTAATTCGTCCCGATTTACAGATGTAATTACAGCATGTTTTACTTTCATTACTTTAATAGCCTCTGCCACTCTGCGTGGCTCGTCTAGGTCGTATTCGGTTGGTTTGCCCGTTGCCACAGCACAAAAAGTGCAACTACGTGTGCAAACATTACCTAAAATCATAAAAGTTGCTGTGCCAGCACCCCAGCATTCTCCCATATTAGGGCAATTTCCACTTTCGCAAATGGTATGGAGTTTATTTTCGTCCACTATTTTGCGAACAGAAGCGTATTCTGGACCAGTTGGTAGTTTTACACGCAACCAGTCTGGTTTTTTATTTTTTCGCTCTGTTTGAGCTTCAATTATGGGTAATTCAATCATTTTTTGATTTGAATATGATTCATTTTTATGGTTTGCAAAAATAGTTAAAAATAAACCTTTTTCAAATTTTGGGTATTGATTAAACCTAATGGTCTGATTTTGTTAAAATAAAATTGTGATATTTTAACAAAGTGTTTTTGTTTTCAATAAATTTTGAATCAATATTTAGTTCACACCAATTAGTATTAATTTCTCCTTGATTATTTGGAATTAGGTTTAGTTCAAAAGTTTTAGATAATAAATCAATATTTTGCTTGTTGGTTAAATTAAAATATTCTGAAATTTGATAATTAAATCCGCAATTACGATTTATTGCAATATTTTTTTCATCATATTTAAGAGTAAAGTTTTTTCCGAGATAAAAAATATAGTTCATTTTGTTGTTTATGTACATTTTATGTCGTTCATTTTGTTTTATGAAACAAGCATTAAAGTTGATTATTGTAGAGTCGAAATAAAAAACAATAAGATCAAAGCTAGTATTGTTATTTATCATTAGTCTGTGTTCTTTTTTTTGGTCTAAAGTGTTTTTAGTGCCGAAAATAGGATTCAGAAATGGATTATTACCAGTATATTTTTCAATGTAATTATCATCGGATGTTACGTTTTTATCAAATCTGTAAGCAACCATTTTTCTAAATCCTTTTATATCTTTTTCCGAAATAGTATTATTAATGAGTTTAATATTATTATAGTTGATATTTTCGTTTTTAGACGAGTTAGTTGTTTCGTTTTTAGAGCAATATTTTAATGCATTAAAGGCAAAAATAAAAGCAAAAATTAAATATGCCCATTTAGAAGAAACTCCAGTTGCAGATGAAGAAAATGTATTATGATTACTTCGTATTAGTTTGATATATTCTTCATCTGTACAATTAATTTTTAAAAGATTTGAGCTTATTCCTATTAAAATTACTTTATTGTATTTTTTTAAGTTATGATATGCAACAGTTAAGTTGATTAATCGTGCAGTAATTTCGTTTTTTTGGTCTTCAAATTCTTCGGGCAAAATATTAATAAAAGCAGATAAAGAATGTTGTGTTAAAAATTTTAAATCATTATTTTGTATCTCAAAAATTCTTGATTCAAGTTCATTTAAAAACAATGTAAATGTATTTAATGATTTTTGAACCTCTTCATAACATATATTTTTATACTTTTCAGATAAATTACACATTAAAAAAAAGGCTTCTTCGGCTTGTGAAAAAATGTGTGTATTAACCCCTTTTTTGAATTGAATGATAAATCTAGTATATAGGATGTTTTCTAGTTTTGATTTTATATTTTCGTTTAATTCAAGTTTTGAATATAAATTATAATTTAATATTTGACTTTCGTCTTCTAGGTAATTTAATAACAAATTGTTGTTAAAAATAAAATCATGTAGTTCTAAATTTGGGTTTCCTAATAACGCATCAATTGTTTTAATGATTTGATCTTTGCTATATTGCTTTTGGTTTACTTTAATAGTAGTTTCTCCGCTCAAATTAAGTTCAGCCAATAATTGTTTTCTTAAACGAATTAAATTTGCATCATTAATTTCAAATGAATCCTCAGTTGCAAAGCCTTTTATTATATGTAATGGAGATTGATAGCTCATTATCCTAGTCCTGTTCCCGAAATTTTATCAAAAGTAACCACGTGATTTGCCAAATTAAGTAATTGCATTAAAACACCTTTTAATTCCTCATAATTTTTTCTTTCTAAAGCTTTTTCGCCTCTTTCTATTACTTCTTTAGCTTGTTTGTAGTTTTTATACTCACTTTCACCTTTAGTAGCATATTCATTAAAAAATAGGATAAGAATAGATGGCGTATTAAATATAATTTTATTGTAAATTCTAATTTGTGCTTTTTGTAAACCATCTAATTGAAAAAAACTATTACTTGCAAATGCTGCACTTTCTTTTTCTTTAATACTTTCGTATTCTGTTTTAATGTTAGCAGGTATGTCATCATAAAAATCAAACCAAAAATTAATATTACTTCTCATGGAATAATACTCTTCTTTTACTTCAACCATTTTAGGATTTGTTTCAGAACCATAAATATCTTGTGCTAATTTCCGTTTTTGTTCTTCAAGCTGGTATTTGGTGTCGCTCAAATCGTTAGGATTAAGTTGCATTACTTTTTCATACAGTGCATTGAATTTTTCGTTTGTATCATTTAATTCGGCTGCTTTTTCATAATCCTCTTCATTTGATGCTTTATTCAATTCAATAGAAAGCATATTTTTTATTTCTTTTATTTCATCTCTCAATTTCGTAATGCTCACATGTTTTTCGGTTGGACTAAAAACATTGCTAAACTGTTGATTGAATAATAATAAATTGACTTTTACGCTCACATCTCTGCTCTCGCTCATTTCAATTTTAATTTCCACATCACTGCCTTTTATTAAATCGCCTTGCAAATCTTTAGCTGCAATTTCTATTACACCTATGGCTTGGTTAGTATTAGGGTGAGCTTTGCTGTTGCCTTCCAAAACATTTATAATTAAATAATCGTCCCCCTTTTTTTTAATGGTTTTACTCATTTCTCTATAAAGTGTTTTTACCAAAGGCAAAATGCTATTTCGCTCAAAAATAGGTAAACATTTAGTGGTATTATTGTCAATATCATCTACTTCAATAGAAATATCTTCGGGCAAAGGTTGTCCAAATAAATTAAATAAACCGTGTGTAATTTGTATAAAAGTATGCTGTGTTTTTAATTCTGTTTGTTTTGCATCTAAAATTTTAAACGTAAAGTCATTGATTGTGTTTTGTCTTAAAGTTACAAATTCTCCAAATTTTAGTTTCAGTGGTTTTAAGCCTGTATCAAAGCCTCCATCGTTTCGGGTAATGCGATAAAAACAATTTTCTGGACAATTTGCAACTAAGGCTGTAATGTATTCCTCGGTATCTTTGGTGGTTTTATTATAAGAAATTTGCAAATCAATATCTGTTTGAGTTTGAGCAATATCTGCATTTGTAGTAATTACATTAGTTGTTTTATTACCTGCATAATAGGCTGCACCAATGGCAACTGCTGTTGATGGGTCGGCACTAGTATTTACAATTAAGCCTGTTTTTTCAAAAATTTGTTGTCGCACATAAGGTATGTAAGTGCTTCCACCTATCATAATTATTTGTTGTAAATCAGTAAACGTTAAATTGTTACGTTTTACTACTTTTGAAATCATTTCAATAGTATCGTTAATTCTTGTTTTGATACATTCATTAAATTCTTCTTTGTTTATTGTAATAAAATAATCTTTCTCATCTCCATTTTCTTCAAAATCAAAATTAAACTCAATTTCGGTGGAATTAACTGAGCTTAATTCTTTTTTTGCCTCTTCGGCTTTTAGTAAAAGAATGTAGTATAGTTTTTCATATTTACCTTTTAGTTTATTTAGTTCTGATTCTAAATCTGTACAACCAGTTTGTCTAATTAATTTTGGTAAAATAATTTCCATCACGATGCTATGATCAAAATCTAAACCACCCAAAAAATTATCGCCTTGATGGTCAAGCACTCTCATTTCTCCGTTATTAATGCCGATTAAGGCTACATCAAAAGTTCCACCACCTAAATCATATACCAACCATTTTCCATTGGTTTCGTTTTCTGCTTGTTTATTAAAAAAAGCTAAAGATGCTGCTATAGGTTCTTGTAATAACACTACTTCTTTAAAACCTGCTTCGTAACCAGCTTTTTTAGTGGCATTACTTTGCATAGTATCAAAACTTGCTGGAATTGTAATCACTACGGATTCAGGTTTTTCTTGAGTATGTACAAAGTTTTTCAATTCACTTAACACATAAGAAGATAATTGTATGGGTGTATAAAATTCATTTTTTGTCAAAGAAAAATAAGATTCAGATGTTCCCATTTTTCTTTTAAAACTTCCAAATACATTTAAAGGATCTTTTAAAAGCCACTCCCTTGCTTTATCTCCTATAATAATACGTTCGCTTCTAAATGCCACACAACTTGGCAAAGTTTCTTTAAAACCAATTGGGTTTTTAAATACTTCAACTCCTGCTGAATTGTATTTTGCTATTAAAGAATTAGTTGTACCTAAATCTATTCCGAAGTTAATAGTTTGCATATGGACAGAAATTATTTTTTAGATTCAACTATTACAACACCTCGTTGTGCAATTTGATTGTCTTTTATCACAATGGGTTTAATGACTTTTGTAATGACCAATTTAGTCATAGTTTCACCAACAATAGAGGCTTCTAAATCGGTGCGTGTTTCATTATATGTTTCTCCAATTGGAATCGAATAGCTATAACCTATTTCATCAAAGGCTTGTTTGATGCGATTAAAATTACGTTCAAACTCATCATTACTACCAATCTTTTGTTCTAATACTGTGAGTTGATTGATAATTTCTAAAATTTGTTTCATATATAGTCCAAGTAAAATGTATATTTTGCAAACATGAAATTAAATTATTGCTATAAGTGGCTTCGCTAGGAATTTTTAACTTCTTAACAATCAGTTGCTTAGTTACATTATATAAAATATAATATAAAACTAATTAATCAAATATAACCAATTAAAACGAATGAATCGTGCTGTTTAATGCAATAAAATTGTGGTTAAATATAAAAATTAAATTTTCAAACCACCTATTTTTTTGTACCTTTGATTAAGAAAATTTTGAAATTTGAAATCAAAATAAATAGTTTTTGAGTTTTTAAAATCAAATTAAAATAGATTAAAAATGGAAACATTTATTATTAAAACTAAAACAAAACTTCAAGCTAAAACAATTAAAGCTGTATCAGAGGCTATGGGTTCTAAAATAGAAAACATAGAAGATTTACTCGATCAAGGTTTAGCCAAAATGATGGATGAGGGAGAAAAAGATTACTTAAGTTCAGAAGAACAAAAACTCTTTATGCAACAACTGAAAAAAGGAGAAGTTGGAAAAGTATGAAAATTGTAATTGGTAGGAAATTCCATAAAGATGTAATTAAATTATCTAGCGATGTACAAAAAAAGGTTTTTGTGCTATTACATGAAATTGAAAAAGCAGGAGATTTAAAAAAGTTTGATGTAACAAAAATAGTAGGCTATAAAAATTACTTTCGTATTAGAATTGGAAATTACAGAATTGGATATCAAGTTGCAGAAGATGGCACTTTGCTTTTTGAGCGAGTAGCAAAAAGAGATGAGATTTATAAAATATATCCTTGATTTTACATTGGTAAATAAATAGATTTATAAAATAAAATCGTAAAAACAATGTCAAGACTTGCAGGAATTACCACGCAAACAAATAGCAAAGGCGTACTAACCCATATTACCATTGATTTAAAAAAACGTCCTGAAGCCAAAGAATCGCTTACTAAATTGGGTTATATCCCAAAATCAGTAGAAGAAATCGAAAAGGAAGAGTTTGAAAAAGAATGGAACGACCCCACAAATTTGACATCAGAGCAAATGTGGACTTCTATGCAACACAAAATAGATTCATTGAAATGGGAGAAAGATATTTGATAAAGGATATTATTTCACCAAAAACAAAAGCTTACAAAGAAATTATTGGTTAGCTTGCAGTAAAGTTACCTATCTACGGCATTTAGATTAAAGTTTTTTATCTTCAATTTTTATTGCAATTCTAGTGTTGGGTAAATTTTTTCAAATAGATGCTTACAAGAATTTACATACTTTTCTAATTCTGAATGACACTTATTTGCAAAAAAATATACACTATACCTGTCAGAATATACGTGTTCAAAGGTTCCAATTCCAAATAAGTTTGCACTAATCTTAGAATATAATTTATACCGTTTAGTGTTATCTAATGACTCATGAATTGAATTTATACCAATAAAACCAAACGAAGCACTTGGGCTTGACTTATGAATGCTTGAAAGTACATTCAAGCACGTACGGATTATTCTTGTGGCTATGCCATCGCCTGTAAGCTTACTAAATCTATATGGATTATTTTTGTCTTTTCGGTCATAGAATTTTATTATATAAATTTCTAAATCATATAATTCTACCTCACATATATAAGTCCTTTTTGGAGTATTAAACTTATATAAATAGATTTTTCTAATATATTGACTGTCTGAGGATTTAATACCTGATTTTGAGAAACTAAAACTACTGTCAAACATTAAGGTATCAAATACTTGTATGCAGAATTTCTTCGTTTAGTATGCTCATCATGTGTTAAAACTTTCCAATCCAAAGTATTTGAATTTAGTGTAAGTACTTGTAATCTAGAGTTACCACTAGGTTTACTAAAAATATTTTTTTTATTAGATGTATTGTTTGTAACTAACATAACTGTTTTAACTAAGTAAACGAAGTTTAATTGAAATTAGTTATGCAAACAAAATCATTTTAGATATCAAATGCAAAAATTATCTACTTTTTAAATTAAATTGGTTAACTAACTTCTTTTTTGCAAAATATGTTTATACATGGTTTCTTCGGCTTTTTCAGCATCTGTAGTATGCTCGTTATCAGCAAAAAGATAAAGTTCTCCGATGGTGTCTGTGATTTCTGTTTCGGTTATTTCTGTGTGTAAAGTTCCCCATCCAAAATAATAGGTATTTCCAATTTCTGTATCGAGTTTGTCCGAATAACAATATATCAACCCGATTTTACCTTTTGCAAATTTAGGATAAAAAATAAAAGTCAATGATTTGTCGTATTTGATTTGTCCGGGAAATCGGTCAAATATGCTTTTTGAAATATCAAAAGGCATATAGTCGCTTCCATATCCTTCATCCATTTTAATGGTAATATTTAAACTTTTGAAATCGAATGGTTTTTTGGGTTTGCTCATATTGTGATATATTATTTACTAAACAAATTTAAAATGTAATTTCAATCTACATACGTTTCTTGGATGACATTTTTTAATTTGATGATTTCTTTTTTACTAATTGAACCTAAAACTTTTATTGTTCTTGTTTTATCAATGGTTCTAATTTGATCTACTGCTATTTGACCTAATTTGTCGTTATGATTTACAACTACTCGTGTGGGATAGCTTTTTAAGCTACTTGTCATCGGTACTACTACAATCGTTTGTAAATATTTATTCATTTCATTTGGCGAAACTATCACACATGGACGTGTTTTTTTGATTTCGCTTCCAATCGTAGGGTCTAGATTTACTAAAACTATATCATATTGTTTTAATTCCATTCTTCAAGATTATCTTTTTCAAATACATCGGGCATTAGTAACAGGTCGTCTCCATTTTGATTCATTTCCTTAAAAGATTTTTCCCATCCCATTCTTGGCGTTGGTTTTGGTTTCAAAATGAGATAATCATTTTCTAAAATCAGCTCAATTTTATCTTGAAAATTATATTTTTCAATGACAGTTTTTGAAAGCCTTATTCCCTTAGAATTTCCGATTGAAATGATAGAAGTTTCCATATTTAATAACATTTTGTACTTACAAAGTTATTACTTATATCTTGGTTATCAAAATGGTTTTTTAAACTTTTGAAATCGAATGATTTTTTGGGTTTACACATATTATGATATATTGTTTACTAAATAAATTTAAAATATAATGTCAATCTACATGTGTTTCATGGATTACGTTTTTTAATTTAACAACTTCTTTTTTATTATAGTATACAAGAATTTATTTTATATTTTTTTCATTTCAAAAGAAAAAAGCCATTCCTTTATTGTTACTATTGTCGATTTTTGATTTTGTTTGATTTGATTTTAGTAGTTCTAATTCTTTAATTAAGAGTTTTGTATGTTGATTTTCCATAAAAGTTTTAAACACCTTTATATCTTTTTTTTCTCTAGTTTCAATTAATGCTTTGATATACTCTTCTTTATCTTCTGCATAAACAATACTTAAAGGCTCTTTAAAAAGCATTTGGATATAATTCATCAACAAACGAGAAGTTCTGCCGTTTCCATCGCCAAAAGGGTGTATGGTTACTAAATTATAATGAGCTTCAAATGCTATATGATGTTTTTCAATGGATGTTTTTGCGTTTCCAATAGCCAAGTTTAATGTTAAAATAAATTTTGCCATTGCATCAGGAACTTTATCATGTGTCATATAATATCCTCCAGAAGCTGCTCTGACAGCAAAATTTCTTATTTCTCCATTGCCTGTATCAATTGTTCCGAGTATATAATTTATAATTGAACCCGTATTTTTCATTACTTTTTTATTGATTTCTTGAATAAAATCAATTGTTAATATTTTAGCATTTTGGTTTTGTGAATAGTTTTTTAAAAACAAATAGGCATTATGATAATCTCTAACCATGTCATGGTGCAACATAGGTTTGCCTTTGATAGGGATTTGATTTTCTAAAAATATGGCAGTGTCTGTTTGAGTTAAAGTAGAACCCTCAATTGCTGTTGAATGAAAAGCAGAAATATAGGAAAATACACGTTCAAAATCAAAAACATCTTGAATGGCAGATTTTTTAAAAGTTTCGTTTATTTCTTCAAATTGGGAATTCAAAATGCTTTTTTATTTACAAAATTACTTAAACAATTTGATATTTTTACAACATGAAAGATTATAGGGTTTAAAACTCTCAGCCCCCTAATAAGAACTAAAATCTAATATTTAGCTTTACTCATTTTGTTTTTATTATCTACTCATTTGGTATTTGTTACAAAATACAGAAAAATGATGTTTACGATATAAATGTAAAATATATTGAGTTGGCTTGTGCGGTTTTTAATTGTGCTTGCAAATTGTGTTGGCTATTTATGTGTCTCATCAAATTTATTTTCAAATTCTCTTTTCTTATTTTGTTTGTCTTCTGAATCAGTTAAACGATTAAAACAAAATGAGCAAATCATCCAAAGTCCAATTAATGGTGCGTACATTAAAGCTCGTAATGTGTTTTTTTGTGTTTCACTTTCTAGTCTATCAATTGCTGTAATTATTTTATACGAATAATTGTAAGTCCAGTCTTTACAACAAAACTGTAATACCGTAAATACAACTATTAAAATTCCAACAGGAATCAACCAATATGCAGGTTTTGCCCATTTTCTAATATCCTCTTTAACCGTTTTAATTTTAAGTGCCGCCTTTAGTCTTTTTACTTCCTGCTCTTTTGAATTAAGTTTAATGCCTTGTTCATCTGTTTTAGATTCGAGGTCTTCTATTTTTACCGATGTTGCTACTTTATGGGATTCAAAACTGTATTCAAGAACTGAATGCTTTGCTGAAAGTTCATCAAGATTTTGTTCAAGTGTTGTTTTTGCGAATGATTTTGATTGTTCAATTATTTCATCATCGCTAAAGCCTTTTTGCAATACATCTTTGAATTTCTTTTCTACTAAAATTTTAATAATGGACGATTGCTTTTCCGCATCTTCTGTTATTTCACTTATACCAGTTAATATTAACTGTAACTTTTCATAAGAAATTTCTTTTTCACCTTGTGGCATGTTTAGAAAACTAACAAAGCTTTTAAAGTCATCATTCGTCCGCTTTACATATCGCAACAAAATACTCATCCATTGGCTTGGGAGCAAAACAATAGGAGTTACATTGCTTCTTTGAAAATCCCATCTTCTTAATCCTTGGTCAGTTGATAGAAAAAAGAATTTTGTTTCTACTAAGTTGGCATCTTTTCCATCTCTTCTTTTTTCAATGAGATGAATATTTTTAGCGTCCCAATTTGATGTTTCAAATCCATTTATTGATCCTTCTGATGATTTGTAACTATGAATGTTCCCTGCAATTTCATTCAAGAGTTTTGCTGTCTTTTCTTCCTTTTCATCAAATGGCATTTTGTAGTCAATTGATGCCTTAAACTTTTTGATTAAATCTTCAAAAAGTACGTTTATATGTGATTCAAAATAATCTAAGCTAGTATTGGTTCTGTTTATTCTCCATTTGTGATAAAAATCAAAGAAGTCACTTTGAGCTTTGAATGCAGTAAAAACTCTTGGATTAATACGAGGTGAATTGTGTTTTGCTATTAGAGAAATGTAATATTTAACTGTAGCTTTAAATTCAGTTTCTGAAAATCGAGAAATAATGAGAGTTTCACCTGCCTCATTAAATTTTGTAAGAAATGATATTGTCCTTTTTTGTCGATTCTCACCATTAATACCTAATGCTCTAAAAATTACATTTGTGTCAAGGTAGAAAGTTTTATTTTTAAGGCTGTTTAGGTGAATAGAATTTGCAGAATTGTTTGTTATCAAACAGTATTCAATGCCATAGCTTGCTATATCAAATATTGCTTTGTTCTTACCATCATTATCCCAACTTAAAAAGTTGTTTATAATTTCCCTTTCTAACTCATTGAATTGCGACTGTTCAACATTAATTAATTCAGTTAGTTGCTTTTTGCTATTCAATAACTTTGAAAACCCACTTATATTTGAATTTATCAAGTCATACAAAAATTTGTACAGTAAACCTTTGGCATCTACAACATTGTTTACCTTTTCATCTTGCTTAATAAATTCGGTAATAAAATAGTCAATGTTCTGTGTGTTAATTTTCGATAAAAGTGTTTGTCTTCTTTGTTCTGTAAGGCATACTAAATAATTATTGCCTTTGTCCTTTCCTAAATGAAAACCATCTTCTTTTGGACTTGTAACGATTGATTTTATTTCTTCTTCGTCAAATGTAAAATGATAATTGGCTTCTATAAAATCAATTATTTGGTGAATAGTCATTTGCTTATTTTCATTATCAAACAAAGATGATTCAATGATTTTTCTATGAATAGTTTTTGAACTAACCTCATAGTTGTTGTCAGCATACAAAACTGCTGCTAAACGGAATAATTGATTTTTAGATTCTACAGTCATAAATTTTTATTTAAACTTCAACTGGTTCTTTCCTCAAAGCCTCTCTTAAAACCTGTTGCAGTAATGTTGAATTTTGTGATTCACTTTGTTTGATGCTTGTTTCCAACTCATTACAATACTGCATCAATTCTTCTAATTTTTGAACGATGCGAATTTGCTCTGATACTGGGGGAAGTGGAATTGGCATTTTTTTCAATGATATTCCTGTCAAATGCTGAATTCCTGAACCTGTTAAGTAGTCTTTAATTTTTCCATTTGAACAAATTAAATCCAAGTAAAACAAATAAAGCTTTGCTGGGATATTACTATAAAACCTTACCCGATGTATTGCCTTTTGAAACTTAAATGTTTCATCATCTGATTCCCAAATTGCACCTCGTCCAGGATAACCGCCTTCACAAATTAACAAGTCACCCTTTTTTACAGAGTATTCCTCTAATTCGGATTCTTCAAATTTCATCAGTAGCACATCATCTAATTCAAATCGGTACCACTGTACATTTAGATTTCTAAAGTATGGATAATATTCGCCTTTATTCTTAGTGCCGTCAAGCATTTTACCCAAACGAGTATCACAAATCTCCCCCAACCTACACCACACCCAATTTTCAGGAATTTCAAAAGGAATTTCTTCGGGTTTGATAGGTGGTAGTTCTTTTTCTTTTTTTAGTTTCTTTTCTGCAATCGGTTTTTGTTTTTCGGCTTTTATCTTTTTAAGCAATTCCCTTGCTGGTTCGTCTTTTTTATTTTGCTCCACCAATTTGCCTTGCACAGCATCTTGCAATAATTGTTGACGGAGTTTTTTTACTAAAGTGAGTTGGTGGGTTAGTTCGGAGGAAATCTGTTAGCCATTTTTCTCCAATAGTTGAATATTAGAAATTAGACGTCTTTGAGTTTTAATATCAGGTAGCATCAACTCCAATTCAAACAATTGAGTAGTATTGATTCTTTGTGTTGCTACTCCCGAAGCAATTTTAGAAAGTTCCAAATAGAAATTACCTTGTTTGAAGTAGTAAAATATAAATTCAGGTAAGCAAGATTTGTCCACATCAAAAGCTGGTAAATCAGAACTGCTTTCAAAGCCATCTAATTCTGGTGGAACAATTCCAAATGCACCTTTATGGAAATTTTGTTTGCCGTAAATAAATTGGCCCGCTTTTCTAATATATTGTTTTGTTGCACCTTCTACTTCATTTTCCAATCCTCTTTTTTCGACTCCAAAAACCTTTAATCTTACCGTAATCCTTCGGTCTGGATTAGGGTTTTCTGAAACGATTTTGCTTTCAGTTAAAATATCTCCCAATTTTACTTTCTTCCTACTCATACTTCTTTCTCCTTTTTATTCTCCCACAACTCAAATAATTCGTGGAGTTTAGTTTGTAATAATTTTTTATTGGGCAATAGTCTTTCGTATTGGCTTACCAGTGTTGGCGAAAGGTTGCGATTAAGGGCATATTCTACCACTTCATCATCTTTGCCTTTGCAGAGCAAAATACCTATGCTTGGGTTTTTGTTTTCGTTTTTTACATCACGGTCAAGGGCTTCTAAATAAAAATTGAGTTGCCCCAAGGTACTGTCTTAAAAACCAAATATAATTATATAAATATTTCAAGAAATTTTAATTAACTTTGTGCCAAGGAAAAAGAGGGTATACCGACATCTGACGG
>RDZG01000041.1 GCA_004293915.1 Bacteroidota bacterium
ATGTTTGAATGCTAAACTATATCTATTTACTTCAAATCTCTCTGTTTTTTCTTCCATATTTTACACTACTTTTGTGTAAACCTATTTCAGGACAAGACAGTCTGTGTGCCACATACCATGGTGTACATTGTACTCGACCTCGTTTAAAACGGGGTCGGCTAAGATATTTGTTTCAAACGAATGCAAACAAAAACACAAAAAAAGCCTCAGTAAAAATTACTGAGGCTTTTTTTATTTTTCTTTTAAGCTATCAAAGTCAAAACTTGTTTCGAGGTATTTAGTGGTAAATTTACCAGACCTAAAACCTGGGTCGTCCATCAATTTAATATGAAATGGAATAGTTGTTTTTACCCCTTCAATAATAAATTCTTGCAATGCACGTTTCATTTTGCGTGTTGCTTCCTCTCTAGATGGTGCCGTAACGATAAGTTTAGCAATCATCGAATCGTAGTTCGATGGAATGGTATAGCCAGTGTATGCATGCGAATCTACACGCACACCTAAACCACCTGGAAAATTAATATTTGTAATTTTTCCCGGACTAGGTCTAAATCCGTTTGCAGGGTCTTCGGCATTAATCCTACATTCCATTGCAAAAGCATTTGGATAGTAGTTTTTCTTTTCAAGTGGCAGACCTGCTGCTATTTCTATTTGTTTTTTTATTAAATCTAAGCCAGTAACTTGCTCAGTAACAGGATGTTCTACTTGAATACGTGTATTCATTTCCATAAAGAAAAAATCTCCATGTTTATCAACTAAAAATTCGATTGTTCCTGCACCTTCGTATTTAATGGCTTTACAACCCGAAATGGCTGCTTTTCCCATACTTTCACGCAATCTGTCTGTCATAATTGGCGAAGGTGTTTCTTCTACCAATTTTTGATGCCTGCGTTGAATCGAACAATCTCTTTCTGATAAATGTATGGCATGTCCTTTTCCATCGCCTAAAACTTGAATTTCGACATGGCGAGGTTCTTCAACAAATTTTTCGAGATACAAACCATCGTTTCCAAAAGATGCTCCTGCTTCCATTTTGGCATCTTTCCAAGCTTTTTCAAACTCATCGTTGTTGTTCACAATCCGCATTCCTTTGCCGCCACCACCTGCTGTTGCTTTCAAAATAACAGGATAGCGTACTTTTTCGGCAATTTTTATGCCTTCGGCAATGGTTTTTAGTAATCCATCAGAGCCTGGAATAGTTGGTACGCCAGCTTTTTTCATGGTTGCTTTTGCAGTAGCTTTATCTCCCATTGCATTAATCATTTCGGGAGATGGACCAATAAATTTGATACCATGTTCGTTGCAAATTCTTGAAAATTCTGCATTTTCGGATAAAAACCCAAAACCTGGATGAATGGCATCTGCATTTGTGATTTCAGCAGCAGAAACAATACTCAAAATATTCAAATACGATTCTTTGCTCAATGGCGGACCAATACAAACGGCTTCATCAGCAAATCGGACATGTAAACTTTCTTTATCGGCAGTAGAGTATACAGCAACTGTTTTTATTCCCATTTCGCGACATGTACGAATCACACGAAGTGCAATTTCGCCACGATTGGCTATAAGTATTTTTTTAAACACGATATATTAATTTTGAATGTTAAATTTTAAATGTTGAATCTCTAAAAAAGAAAAACGCCATTTAATTTAAGATGGATCTACCAAAAATAATGGTTGATCATATTCAACTGGAGTTGCATCGTTTACCAAAATTTTAACAATTTTGCCTGCAAATTCAGATTCTATTTCGTTAAATAATTTCATGGCTTCGATAATACAAACCGTTGTGCCTTTACTTACCGAATCGCCTACATTCACAAACAAATCTTCGTTTGGTCCTGGCGAACGATAAAAAGTACCAATCATTGGCGATTTTATGGTTTTATAACCAGCTTCGCTCACTGTTTGTGCTGCTTCGGCTGTTTGTTTTGCAGTTTCTGCAGCAGAAACTGGAGTTGGAGCTATAATTGGAGCCTGAACAGCAGCAACTGGAGCTGCCAAAACTTGCGGTGCAGCTGCCACAACAGCAGTTGGCTGATACGATTTTTTGGTAGTAATTTTCACATTTTCCATCTCGATATTTACTTCTTCGAGACCAGATGTAGCAATAAATTCTAGTATTTCTTGAATTTCTTTTGGCTTCATAACTTATTTAATTATTATAAAATCTAATTTTCAATTTAATTATTTCACTTTTACACGCTCCACATATTTTCCTTCTCGTGTATCAATTTTTACTAATTCGCCTTCTTCTACAAACATCGGAACCATAACTTCGGCTCCTGTTTCTAAGCTAGCTTTTTTGAGTGCATTGTTTGCTGTGTTTCCTTTTACGGCAGGTTCAGAATAAGTTATCAACAAATTCACAAATGGTGGAAGTTCGCACGAAAGTGGCTGCTCTGTTTCGGTATGTATTTGAATTAAAACAATTTGTCCTTCTTTCATAAATTCATAACCAGAAACTAGTTTTTCATCTATTGTAACTTGATCAAAAGTTTCGTTGTCCATAAACACAAAACCCGATTCTTCTTTGTATAGATATTGATGTTCACGGGTTTCTACACGAATAATATCAACTTTTTCTCCTGCGTTGTAGGTATATTCGTAAATTTTCCCTGTTTTAAGACTTTTAAATTTTGTTCGTACAAAAGCACCACCTTTGCCGGGTTTTACATGCTGAAAGTCTATTATTGTAACCAAATCACTGTTGTGATTAAGGCACAAACCCATTTTGAAATCTGCTGTACTCGCCACGCTTTAATTGTTTATAAATTCTATTTTTAAAATAAAATTGGGTTGCAAATATATATATCTTTTTTGAAAATAGAATTTTTATCGAAATAGAGTTTAAAAAAATTATTTTAAATGTCCAATTTTGGTATCTAATACCAGTTTTTTCAAGATTTTTTTTGAATAGTTGCTAGTTTAATTATTTCAAATATTTCTGGAAATAAATAATATCAAAATTTTAATTTCAATAAACATTTATACAATATTGAGTTAATAACTTACTTAATATAAAAAATAAATCCAAAAACATTTTCGACTAGTTTAGCAGTTATTTAATCAAATTAATCTAAATTTACGATTAAATTCTAAAAACTAATTTATGAAATTCAAAATCCTATTTCTTACGTTTACAATAACTGCTATTGCTACATTTGCTCAAGCCCCCGATATGTTTAGCTACCAAGCCACAGTCCGAAATGCACTAGGTGCATTGATTACTAACGCAAATGTGGGTTTGAAAATAAGTATTTTGCAAGGCTCTGCCACAAGTACGGTGGTTTATTCGGAAACTAAAACCCTAACAACCAACGAAAACGGACTTTTTACGACCATGATTGGCTCAGGACCCGCCACTGTGGGTACATTTTCTGGCATTAATTGGGGCAGCGGTTTGTATTTTACCAAAACCGAAATAGACCCAACAGGAGGTACAAATTATGGCATAGTAGCCACCAGCCAAATGTTGAGTGTGCCGTATGCGTTGTATGCAAAACAGGCTGGAAATTTTGCTAATTCAAGTGGCTTTGTGCATTATCCTGGCGAATTGTTTGGCGGAGGAATTGTATTTTATGTGTATAAAGATGCCACTAGCGAACATGGATTAATTGTAAGCACCGAAGACCTTTGCACCACTTGTGGATGGAGCAACGTAACGACCGCACAAATTGGAGCTGCAGCCCAAAGCACGTGGGATGGAGCCTCTAATACAGCCGCCATAATTGCCCAAGCAGGACACACAAGTTCGGCAGCAAAATTATGTGTAGATTACCGTGGTGGTGGTTTTGCAGATTGGTATTTGCCTGCGATTGATGAGTTGAAACTGTTTTGGTCGAATATTTATCATGTGAATAAAGCGTTAAATACAGATGGAAATCCTGCAACAGTTGGGTTTGAACAGTATAACAACTCTAACTCTTCAATTCGTATTGGATATACATCATCAACAGAATTTGGAAATAATTATAGATATGTGGTTTATATAATAGGACAAAGGGGCAGAGGTCAATTTGATGATGATAGTAAAGATATATCAAGTGCAAATGCAAAATTTGTACGAGCTATTCGCAAATTTTAAAAAGTAAAAAATGAATAAAACTTGTTATAATTGTAATACTTCGCTGTCGCTCGGCTCTGCCGAGTGACTTTTATGAACAAGGCATCTTGCCTTTTGTAGAAAATAGCTATAAACCAAAAATACACCTGCAATTTAATCCATACGAAAAAACATTTGAACACATATATCCAAAGAAGTAAAAATTAATAAAAAGATGCTTTATGGGTTTGAATGGGATAAGAAACTTTAAAAACAAAAAAACTCTTGACAATAAATACTTTTAAATAAAAAAGATTTAATTTATATTTGTATAATCAATATAATCAAATGCCAAACGCACGTTTCATATTATAAAACGTACCAATGGTTGGGCTATTAAAAAGGAAGGAAATACAAAAGCATCAAAAATTTTTGATACAAAAGCCGATGCTGAGTCAAATTCTTCTATTTACAGAACGCATGGACATGATATTATTGTGCACTAAAGCGATGGCACAATAGCTAAGTGGAAAAAAGCCAAATAAGCAACGGTTTAGAATTTTGAAAAAAATGTATTTATAAATTGTCCTTTTGAAACAGAACCATGACAGCCATTCATCCGCAATATCTTACGAATACAAAGGGTAAAAAAATATCAGTTTTATTACCCTTAAAAGAATTTAATACCATTTTAGAAGAGCTTGAGGAGCTTGAGGATATTAAACTTTACGACCAAAGCAAAAATGATAACGAACCATCATTTCCAAAAAATATTGCCATGGAAATGATTGAAGTCGAGCGAAAAAAAATAGGATTTTGATCTTCGAAATTAGATACAAGAAAGATGCAATCAAAGCGTTAGCTAGAATTAATAACCCATATTACGAGTCTATTTTAAAAGCTATTGAAAATCTTGCATTAAATCCACGTCCTTTGGGGTGTAAAAAACTTACTGGCAGAGTTGGCTTTAGAATCAGAGTGGGTACTTACCGCATAATTTATGATATTGTTGATAATGCTTTAATTATAGAAATAATCAATATTGGCGTAAGAGGAAACGTTTATGAATGAGCCATGTTGTTCTTGGTTCCTAAATTTAAAAAGTAGCATTTTTGAAAAATAAAAAAAAATACTAAGAAAACAAACATAAAAATACATCAAATTAATACTTTTAAATAAATTAAAAGCAAATAATTATAATTTCATGAAGAAAATTCTATTTATTTGAATTTAATTAACAAATAAAAGCAAAAATACGTATATTTGATTATAAATTAGATAGTTATGATGGCTACTTACAGTCTTTCAAAATCAGAATTAGATGCCAATTTTTTAGAAATCATTAAAAATACTTTCAAAACCGACCGTGTTTCGATTTATGTAGAAGAAGAAATGGACGAAACAGCTCAGATTTTGAGTAATCCTGAAAGAAAAAAAAGACTAGATATGTCGATTAAACAATTAAGAAACAGAGAAGTAATTGATTTTGATTTGCAAAAAGCTTTAGAGGAAAATGGCTTGTGAGAGCGGTAGAATTTTCATCTGAAGCACTGAAACAATTTTTATCACTACAAAAAAGTGAACCTGATTCATTTAAAAAGTTATTGAAATTAGTTGAATCTGCAGCAATTACACCTTTTGAAGGAATTGGAAAACCAGAAGAATTGAAATATGAATATAAAGGATTTTGGTCGAGGAGAATCACAGATAAACATAGATTGGTTTATGAAATAATTGAAAATAGAATAAGAATTATAGAATTTTAAAACCATTATAATTAGTAAATATAAAAAAATCTATTACCAAATAAGCTTACAATCTACTTAATCAAATGTTCAACACTAATTAAGATTTTGATAATTAACTAATGACAATTATATTTGAAATAACAAGTAAAGTAAAAATAAGACCAAATACCGTTTGAAAAACACTTATATGTAAAAAAGTGAAAAATACTATGAAAATAAAAACAACTCTAACTACCTCAATTCTTTTATATTCAGTTTTTGCATTAGCTCAAAAAGGCTTTATAAGTTCAGGAGCATCGGCAACTACAAGCAGTGGTTCGGTTTCTTACTCTATTGGGCAAATTGATTATATCGGAAATTCACAATTGAGTCTAGGCATTCAACAAGTTATTAGCTTAGCTCCTACTTACCTACTATCGGGAATGGAGCATATTTCAATTTCTGCATTTCCCAATCCTACTTCAGAAAATTTGGCAATTTCATGGGATGAAAAAATCGTAAAAACATTTAAAATTGAAATTAATACCATAGATGGAAAATTAGTATTGTCGCAATTTTTGGAAAAACCTACAATTCTAGATTTTTCAACGTTTTCAAGTGGAGTTTATATTTTAAACTTTTTTGATTTAGGCAATATTAAAGTCAAAACTGTCAAAATCATTCATAATTAGCCCAATTTATCTGTTTTAAAATAGTACAACTTTCACGCTCTTTTTACTTTATAAGAGCCATTAAAATAAGCTGTAATTATCACATTTTCATTCGGTTCGATGTATTCGCCTTCGGTAAAAGCATCTAAATTTTCGCCATTCAAATCAATTTTTCCACTTGGTCGCAATACAGTTTTAGATATTGCCAAAGAGCCAATATGGATAGTTTGTAACTCACTTTGTTGTCCTAACGATTCTATTTTTTGTCCTGCTTGAGCAATTTTTTGAAATCTTTTTGATTGTAATAACAAAAGCAAAAGCAACTATGCCCATAGCCACATTCAAATCTGATTTATTTACAAAATCAAAGTTGAAAAAATCGTTATTTAACATACTCAAAATGAGCGAAGTAAATATCAAAATCAAACCAGCAACTCCTACTACTCCAAAGCCTGGAATGACAAAAATTTCGAGTCCTAAAAGTATAATTCCAATGATAAAACAAAGTATTTCCCAGTTTTGAGCCAAACCATTGAGATAATATGGTGTAAAATACAAAATAGCGGCAACTAAGGCTGCAATAATTGGAAAACCTATGCCAGGGGTTTGCAATTCAAAATAAATGCCACCTAGCATGATTAAAATCAAGATTCCACTAATTGCAGGATTTAAAAACAAGGCAATAATTTTTTCGGACAACGGCAAATCGTAAAAATAAATTTCAGATGTTTTGATGTTATTTCGTTTCAAAATATCTTCTATGGTATTGACTTGAGCTTCGCAGAAGCCATTTTTAATGGCTTCTGACGTACTGAAAGTCAGCACTTTACCGTTTTTTTTGATAGCAGAATCTAAAATTATGTCAGGATCCACAAAAGCTTCAGCAATTTTTGGATTTCTGTGGTTTGCTTCAGCAGTTGCACGCATCATCGAACGCATATAACTTTGGTATTTATCGGGTGCTGCCATGCCATCGTTTCCATTTACAACCGTTGCCGCACCTATGCTAGAACCCGATTGCATATAAATACTATCGCATGCAATCGAAATCAATGCTCCAGCCGATGCCGCATTTTTATTTATAAACACAAAAACAGGTTTTTTAGCATCTAAAATTGCTTTTCTGATTTTATCTGCATCATCAACCGCACCACCATAGGTATCCATATCTATAATAATGTAATCTGATTTTTGAGTTTGAGATTCTTGTAAAGCAAGTTCTACATACCTGCTCATGCGTGGGTCGATTTCACTCCTAATTTTAAGTACAAAAACTTTATTTGATTGCGATAAACTTGCGATAGAATGTAAAAAAATGGTAAACAGAATACCTAAAAACAGATTTTTTTTAGAAAACCTATGCATATTTAAAACCATATTGATTGTAATTTATTAAATATAATGTTAGGCAAATATACATTATATTGGCTATGTTTTGTTAAATACAACAAAATATGATTTCAAAAGGCGTATAAAATTATCGTAAAATTGATTTAAAAAACATTAGAAGATGTATTGCCACGAATGTACGAAAAATTATTAAAATTAGTGAATTCGTGGCAAAAATTATTGTACGAACTCAAAAAAATAAATTTTACCAATCGCTTTTCAACTCAAATTTTGGTAAAGCACGAACATTTGAGGTTTTAACCAAATCTTTCATTTCTATATCCAAAAAACGATTTGGTAAGCTGATTTTGTAAACATCGAAATTTCTGTCTTTATCAAAAGAGGCTGAATTTAAGTATGCAAAATCGAGCATATCAGAAAGTATAAAACCTTTGTCATCGGTTTTAGTATTTACCATCGTTCCCATATTGAGTGGCTGCGACCAATTTTGCCACGTATCATCGAGCCTTCTGGTCATATACACATCCAAACCTCCATAACCAATATGTCCTTTAGAACTAAAAAATAAGGTTTTACCATCGTTTGCTAAATAAGGATAATCTTCTAAAAAGCTGGTGTTTACTTGATTTCCCAAATGTATAGATTCTGACCATTTTTTAGTTTCTTGGTTATACATAGTTACATACAAATCCAAATCGCCAACACTTCTATCATCTTCGGCAGAATAAATAATATAGTTTTCGTCATAACTCAAGAAAAAGTTTGTAAACTCATTGTTATTCACATAGTTAGGAATTTCAATTGGTTCGGGAACTTTCCAAACGCCATTTTCGTCTTTGTAGGTTTTAGATGCACCATCAGCGGCAAAGTTTCCGTTTTTATCGTATTTCCCACCTACGAGCAAAAAATCTCCAGTATGCCCAACAGAAGCCACAAAATTGGCTGCTTTGTTGTTCAGAGGTCGTCCAATATTCTTCAATTCTCCCCATCTACCCAAATCATCTCGTGACGAAACCCAAATGTCTTGGTCGTTGCCATTTGATGGACATTGTTTTACTAAATATAATGTGTTTCCATCTGGTGTGATTTTTGGATTAAACAAAAAGCATTCTCCACCTTTTATATTTTCGTCAATCAAAACCTTTTTCAAATCATAACCATTCAAATTGGCTTCATAAGGCAAAATATCAAATGCTTCGTTGTATTTTGTAAGTCCAACTCCTTTTAAAATATTCCATTTATTGATATACCGATGACTAATTTCTATTTCTACACCTATAATTGTAGTTACTTGAAAAAATACATGAAAATCATAAAATTTAACAACAGAAGATTTGCCATTGAAAGTAAAAATATTCTTTTTTGTGGTGCCATCACCTAAAATTAAATTTACATTTTGAATTGAGCCAGAATTAAAAATACCGCCAATAATTAGTTGTTCGGCTTCTATTGGCTTATTAAATCCTACTACAACTTTGTTTTTTTTCTCAATATTTTGAAAATTCAAAATATAACCTTCGGCATAAGGATCTATTTCTGAGTATAAATTTGTGTCGGGATACACATTTGCAGAACCCAAAACCATATCGGCATAATTGTTTTCTTGCTGAAATTTTTTAGAATATTCTATTAATTTAGTAGCCCATTTTATTTCTTGTGAATGAACTGAAAAATCAACTGCAAAAAATAAAAACAGTATAACTATATTTTTTAATTTCATTTTTAAATTAATGCGCAATCAAAAGTACTGTAAAATTGAAAATTTAGGTAAATCAACAGAGAAACTATTAATATTACAAAAAAACTTTATGGTTATTTTTTCCAAAATAGAATATAATTAATTACAGTTTTATATTTTTACGGCACTTTTATTATAAAAGATATAAAAAAGCATAAAATCTTAATTTTAAACCAAATATAAAACTATAAATTTTTAAACAAATGTCATTTAGAATAGAAAAAGATACGATGGGGGAAGTAAAAGTTCCTTCAAGTGCTTATTGGGGAGCTCAAACTGAGCGTTCTCGTAATAATTTTAAAATTGGTCCCGAGGCAAGTATGCCCATAGAAATTGTACATGCCTTTGCTTACCTTAAAAAAGCGGCTGCTCATGCCAATACCGAACTTGGAGTTTTGTCTGCCGATAAGCGGGATTTGATTTCTGGTGTTTGTGATGAAATTTTGACAGGAGCTTTAGATAAGGAGTTTCCGCTTGTGATTTGGCAAACGGGTTCTGGAACACAATCGAACATGAATGTAAACGAAGTTGTAGCTAATCGTGCTCATGTGCTAAAAGGTGGAAGTCTGACAGATGAAAAAAAGGTTTTGCATCCCAATGATGATGTCAATAAATCACAATCATCAAACGATACGTATCCTACAGCCATGCACATTGCCGCTTATAAGCAAACGGTTGAAATTACAATTCCTGGAATAGAAAAATTGCGTGATACTTTGGTGAAAAAATCTAAAGAATTTGATAAAATTGTAAAAACGGGTCGTACACATTTTATGGATGCAACGCCACTTACTTTGGGTCAAGAATTTTCTGGCTATGCTCAACAATTAACAAATTCGATTCGTGCCATAAAAAATGCGTTAGAAGTAGTAAAAGAATTGGCACTTGGCGGAACTGCAGTTGGCACAGGCTTAAATGCACCAAAAGGTTATGATGTTTTAGTAGCAAAAAAAATTGCTGAATTTACAAAACTCCCTTTCATAACTGCACCAAATAAATTTGAAGCTTTGGCTGCTCACGATGCCATGGTAGAACTTTCGGGAGCATTGAAACGCACCGCAGTTGCTTTGATGAAAGTTGCAAACGATATTCGTATGCTTTCTTCAGGACCTAGAAGTGGTATTGGCGAAATTGTGATTCCTGATAACGAACCCGGATCTTCGATTATGCCAGGAAAAGTTAATCCGACACAACCAGAAGCTATGACCATGGTTTGTGCTCAAGTAATGGGAAATGATGTTGCGGTTTCGATTGGTGGTTCAATGGGACATTTTGAATTGAATGTTTTTAAACCATTAATTGCCGCTAATGTATTGCAATCGGCTCGCTTAATTGGCGATGCTTGTGTGTCGTTTGACGAAAAATGTGCTCAAGGAATTACTGCTAATTTGCCAATGATTAAACAACACATGGAAAATTCGTTGATGTTAGTAACGGCATTAAATCCACATGTTGGTTATGATAACGCAGCCAAAATTGCAAAAACTGCCCACAAAGAAGGTTCTACCTTAAGAGAAGCGGCTATAAAACTTGGTTTGGTAACAGATGAGCAATTTACCGCTTGGGTTAAGCCAGAAGAAATGGTTGGAAATTTGAAATAAAAATTGACGTCTAACTTTTTAAATTTACAACAAATTGTACATTTAAAATTTTGTCATAAGGTTCTATGTAAATATTTGCCACGAATTCACGAAAAAATACTAAAAATTAGTGAATTCGTGGCAAAAAATAATATAAATAAATTTGAACTTATATCTTTAAATCCAATAAGTGATTTAACAAATGTAGTTTAATTTAGAATATTGCTATACTTTTTAGATTTTCCATTTGATAGTACAACCAATAGCTTTTACCGATTTTGTACTTACTTCTTTACCTGATAATAATTCATCGATAGCTTTTTCAACAAATTTCTCTTTTACATTGTTGGCTTCTTGAGCATTATCATCTATAGCACCTATAAATTCTAAAATATATCCTTTTTCAGATTTTTTTAATAGAAAAACATGCGGAGTACGCTGTGCACCAAAGGCTTTTGCCACATTTTGAGAATCATCATAAAGGTAAGGAAATGCATAATTTCCTTTTTTTGCATAAACTTTCATGTTTTCAAAAGAATCTTCGGGCTGCGATTTTTCGTCATTAGAATTGATTGCCAAAACAGGAAATCCTTTTGCAGCATATTTTGTATGCAAATCTTTGATTCGTGATTCATACATTTTTGAAAACGGGCAATGATTGCAAGTAAATATCACAACTAAACCTTTATTGTCTTTAAACGAATCGGTAGAAACTGTTTTTTCGTCTACATTTTTTAAGGCAAAGCCACTTATGGTATCGCCAATTTTATAACCTTGAGCAAACATAAAGCCAGTTGAAACCAGCATCGAAATGATTGAGATTTTTAATTTTTTCATGATTTTTTTATTGAAATGATTTTGTTGAAAATTGATTTATAGGTATAGGCGTTTAGGTCTCCCATAAAAAAGCCTTATTTCATTCTATTTGGATGTTTTTCAACCATTTTTTGTATCAGCAAATCGAACATTGTCCC
>RDZG01000075.1 GCA_004293915.1 Bacteroidota bacterium
TAATTTGGTCTTGTGTAAAGTGCATCTTTTTATATTTAAAGGGTGGTACCTCAAATATAATATCTTGATCGCTTTACACACTTTTTTAGGACAGTATCATTCTTAAAGCCATCAAACATTACTTCTACTTCATTTCTACATTTATAGCTAGCATAAATGTTTTCTGCATGGGTTGATTCAATATTGGTAAGCATAGCTATAGTGCCAAACTCTTTGAGCTTTGATTTGAATCCTTCTTGAGTAAATTCTTCTGGCAGTTTTTCTATTCTGTCTAAATAATCTTTTTTTTCGTTTACTTTTAGTTCCCCACTGGTGCAAGGGTCTCCCTTGTACCAAGAACAAATAACAAAAACAATCGTCAAGGCTGTTTGCCATTAACAACATTAAATAAGACAAAACGCAGACAGGGTTTAAAACCCTGTCTGCGTTAAAAAAAACAAAATAATAAAAACGATTGTTAAGGCTGTTAGCCATTGACAACGTAAGCTATGTTACCAACGGTTGAAAGCTTAGCCAGACTTTCCAAGTTTTTAAAACTTGGAAAGTCTTCTTGCCTAGACGTTACCAACGGTTGCAAACCTTGGTAAGCGTTAAAAAGAAAAACTTAAATCAGGATAACCATTTTTAAAAAAATAAAAAAAATAATATATTTGCTTATAAAAAAAATCCATGAAACTATTTGTTGCTGAATACATTGAAATAATTAAGCTATTATTTATAGGAATTGCTGCCATATTAGCCTATTTTCAATATTGGAGTGCCAATAAATTTAAACGCTCTCAGTATTTAAGCGAACTGTGGCGTAAATTTTATACAACCGAAAAACTTACCTATATTTTTCAGGCTTTGGAACGAAAAGACAAAGAAGCGTTTAAAAACATTTCAGAATCAGATATCTATTTATATCTTGGTTATTTAGAAGAAATCGTATTGTTTATCAAAACTAATCCTTTTCAAATACATAAAATAAATCAAAGCGAAGTATTGAATCTGTTTCAATTTCATTTTTATTATATTTATTATAATGAAGAGACAAAAAAAATATTTTGGAGCAAGATAATAGATACTGAGGCAGGTATAGAAGCGGAAATAAATCAATTTTATTGGTCGAAACAACGAACGTTTGCTCAGGTATGTGCTAAAAAAATTAAAAGTTATTAACGCTGACAGGGTTTTAAACCCTGTCAGCGTTAATAACTCGACTGCGTTAATTGTTAAATGATTAAAAATGAAATCTAATATCTTACCGCTTCAAACCGAAACCTATTATCATATTTATAACAGAGGTATCAATGGAGAAGATATATTTAAAGTAGAAACAAATTATTCATATTTTTTAAACAAATATGCTAAATATATTCCTGTTGTTGCTCATACCTATGCTTATTGTTTACTAAAAAATCATTTTCACTTATTAATCAAAACCAAAACAGCTGATGAGATAAAAGATTTCGTTTCTACTAAAACGCAGACTGAAACGCAGACAGGGTTTGAGACCCTGTCTGCGTTAGAAACAGGAATAAATATCTCCAATATTATCAGTAAACAATTTTCTGACCTATTTAATGGCTATGCCCAAGGCATAAATAAATCATTTAATCGAACAGGAGCATTGTTTGAAACTCCTTTTCGTAGAATTTCCGTTAGTTCTGATGCTTATTTTTCAAATTTGGTTTCTTATATTCATACCAATCCAGAAAAACATGGTTTTATTAAAGATTTTAGAGATTATCAGCACAGTTCATATCATAGTCATATACTGAGTAAACCAACAAAACTAATGAGAGAGTCTGTAATAGATTGGTTTGGAGGCGTAAATCAATATCAACAATTTCATTTAGAAAAAACGAATGATAAAATGATAAAAGAATTAATAATCGAGTTCTAATTAATTAACAAGAACAAAACGTAGATAGGGTTTAATAAAACGCAGACAGGATTTAACAAAACGCAGACAGGGTTTAAAACCCTGTCTGCGTTAAAAAGAACAAAATAATAAAAATGATTGTCAAGCCTGTTTGCCATTGACAACATTAAATGTGGCATATTTAACGCTAAGTATGGCACATTCAACGTTAAGTATGGCACATTGAGCGTTAAGTATGGCACATTCAACGCCAAGTATGGCACATTCAACGCTAAGTATGGCACATTGAGCGTTAAATATGGCACATTCAACGCTAAGTATGGCACATTTAACGTTAAGTATGGCATATTTAACGCTAAGTATGGCACATTTAACGTTAAGTATGGCATATTTAACGCTAAATTTTGTACAATTACTAAATATATTTATTTTTTGTAGCTATTAATTAAAATTATTATATATATTTGTATTAGACTGTTAATAATATCACTATAATAAACTATAATCATGGCAAAGTCAGTAAGAGTAAAGTTAGGTAAAAATCCAGAAGAAACATTAAATTTAGCAAAATTAGTAGCAGAAAAAAATCAATTATTAGGTCCGGCATCTCCATTGAATACCCTAAATTGGAATATGCAAATGGTTAATATAGATAGAGCGTTAGAATTGCACAAACAAGCCAAAGAATACCAACGCATGGCAGAAAATGCACACGAACAACGCGATATTTTGGTTGGTCCACTCGATGATTTATTAAAACAAAGTCGTGACTTGCTCAAAGCAGTATACAGACACGAACCCAAAAAACTTGGAGAGTTTGGTTTTACAGTTAATGATACTGTATAATATCAAATGCAAACAATAACGCAGACAGGGTTTTGAACCCTGTCTGCGTTCAACTATAATTTATCAATCTTTAATCCTAAAAAAACTAAACAATGATTAAAAAATTTACCTTAATCGTAATTTTAAGCAGTTTAACATTTTTACTTTTTGCACAAAAAACAAAAGTAGTAGCATGGGGAGATAATAATTCTGGACAAACCTCCATTCCAAATGGATTAACTTCTGTGGTTGGCATAGCTGCAGGATTTAATCATTGTTTAGCATTAAGATCGAATGGTACATTGTTGGCATGGGGAGATAATTTTTATGGTCAAAGCAATATCCCCAATGGTTTAGTTTCTGTAATCGGAATATCAGCGGGAGGTAATATATCTTCTTCAAATTCTGTTTCTCTTGCTTTAAAATCTGATAATACTGTAATAGCTTGGGGTGACAATACTTATGGACAAACAAATGTGCCATTAGGATTAAATTCTGTAAAAAAAATATCATCAGGTGGATTTCATGAATTAGCACTTAAATTTGACGGCACTATTATAGCTTGGGGTATTAATGCTTTAGGAATAACTTCTATTCCAGTAGTATTAAATTCTGTAATAGGAATATCTGCTGGATACTTGCACTCTTTAGCATTAAAATCTGATGGTACTGTTGTTTCTTGGGGATATGATTCTTATGGGGAAACATCTGTACCCGGTTTATTAAATTCTGTAATTGATATTGCTGCAGGAAATAGCTTTTCAATGGCATTAAAATCAGATGGTACTGTTGTAGTTTGGGGTGATAATACTTATGGACAAAAAAATATTCCTTTAAATTTAAACTCAGTTATCAAAATTGCCGCTGGAAATTCACATTGTATGGCACTGAAATCCGATGGTACAATCATTTCATGGGGACAAAATACTTCTAATCAAACTAACGTGCCTTCAGATATCGGACCTGTATTTGAAATCAGTAGCGGTGGCTCATTTTCTTTAGCAATAATGAATTATAATACACAAACTATCACTGGCTTTAATTTCATTCCCAACACCTTAGCAGGGTTTAGTTTTACATTCCCAACCACAGCTACTTCTAGTTTAACTATAGATTATTCTTTTAAAACGTCAGTAGATAATTTTAGTAGCAGCTATAATATTTCTGGCAATACTTTTTCTTATAGTGATTTAACAAATGCTATTGGTGCAAGTAATAATGTAGTTACAGTTACTGTTAAAGCCATACAAAATGGAAACAATACTTATGCAGCAGCAACAGAAATAGAACAAACTTTTGTAGTTTCTAAAATCACACAAACTATCACTGGCTTTAATACCATTTCCAATACATTAGCAGGGTTTAGTTTTATATTCCCAACTACCGCTACTTCGGGTTTAACTGTAGATTATTCTTTTAAAACTTCTGTAGATAATTTTAGTAGTAGCTATAATATTTCTGGTAACACGTTTTCTTATACCGATTTAACAAATGCTATCGGAACTAGTAACGATGTGGTTACAGTTACGGTGAAAGCTATGCAAACTGGAAATAACACTTATGAATCAGCTACAGAAATAGAACAAACTTTTGTGGTTTCTAAAATCACACAAACTATCACTGGCTTTAATACTATTTCCAATACTTTAGCAGGGTTTAATTTTACATTTCCATCTACTGCTACTTCGGGTTTAGCTGTAGATTATAGTTTTAAAACCTCAACAGATAATTTTGCAAGCAGTTATAATATTTCTGGCAATACTTTTTCTTATACTGATTTAACAAATGCTATTGGAGCTAGCAATAATGTAGTTACGGTTACGGTAAAAGCTATGCAAATTGGAAATAATACTTATGCAGCTAAAGAAGTAGAACAAACTTTTGTAGTTTCTAAAATCACACAAACTATCACAGGTTTTAATGCAATACCCAATCAAATAACTTTAAATGTACCTTTGACACTTACTGGTAGTTCCAGTTCAGGTTTGGCAGTAACTTATACTGTTTATAATTCTGAAAATAGTGGCAGTTTTGTATTAAATTCAAATGTCGTTAATATGGGTGATTTTGGGCAGAATATTAGTTTTCCTGCTTTAGACATTGCTACCATTAGTATTACAGCCAATCAAATTGGTAACGCTATTTATGCAGAAGCTTTGCCTGTAACTCAAACTTTTACACTCTCACAAGCAAACCCTACTATTACAGGGTTTGAACAAATCCCTCCTCAAAAATTTGGAAACAATCCATATCAACTTAATTTTAGAAGTACTGCAACAAATTATAGTGTAGCGGTATCTGGTGGACCTGCTTTTTATGATAATGCTAGAGAAATACTTTATTTTTTTGGAGGTGGAGTGGTTACATTATCTGGATTTAGTGGTAATGATTTTTATCACAAGGAAGTTAGACTAGTTCAATACATCACAGTAACTGGTTTTGATGAGGTATTGTCTTTACTTGGCGTTGGTACAAACTTAACCAAAACGCTTAGTACAAATCCAACAGAAATGCAGGTTCAAAATTTTGCTTCTAATTATGTTATTAATATTCAAACCAATTGCAAATGGCAAGTTGCTACTAATACCGATGCAAATTGGTTGAGTATTAGTCCTACTTCTGGCACGGGCAATAGTTTTATCAATATCACAACCGAAACCAATGCTTTAGCCACTAATCGTGTGGCAACTCTTTCTATTACAGGTTGCACTTCCTTACTTTCTACCTTTACTTTAACTCAAAAAGCAAATCCAATATTAAGTATCGAAGAAACTAATACGGTAAAAACAAGCGTTTATCCTAACCCAGTTACTAATGGAGAAACTTTTGTAATTGAGAATGCAGAATGGAGAATGGATAATGATTTGATGATTTATAATGCTCAAGGAACTGTAGTTTATTCGCAAAAGCTAGTTTCTGAAACCACTGCAATCAATGCTAATTTGGCTAGTGGTATGTATTTAGTAAAAGTGGGTAAACAAATGATTAAGTTGATGGTGGAGTAAATAATGTATAGACAAGACATCTCATGTCTTTATAACTAAACACCGAAAGTATTTCAAACACTTTCGGTGTTTTTTGTATCAAATATTTTAGTAGATATAAATGCTTTTAAACCTGTTCAGGATTCATGGTTTTTATATAGCGATACACATTCAAAATTATAGCTAAAGCCACAGCAGTTTCGCAGGCAGCAACTAAAATCACAAATAGTGAAGCCATTTTTCCTTCTGAATTTTGATTTAAAACATCAAAAGCAACTAGATTCAAATTTGTAGCATTCAGTATCAATTCGATACCTATCAAAACCAAAATAAAGTTTTTTGCAGTAATAGAAAAATACAATCCCAAGCAAAATAAAAACACAGAAATAATAAAATAATAATGCATAAAATTAAATACTTTTGGGTTTTTTAGAAGCAATAAAAGCAGCTGAAATAAGTGCAATCAAAAGTAATATTCCAGATAGTTCAAAAAGAATGGCATATTTCGTAATCAATTCAATACCAATTTGTTGAATATTCAATTGTGAGCTTCTTGTAAAAATAGAATATACTTCTTTTTGATATCCAACATAAGGCAAAAATACCATTATCATACAAACAAAAATTCCTGCAAAAAGCAAAAAAACAATACCATCAAAAAAGTTATATTTTTTGGTTTTCAAGAGGGTGTAATTGGCAGTAAGCATTGTGCCAAAAAGAAATAAAATTAAAATACCTCCTACATAAATCAAAAGTTGTGTAACGGCAACAAATTCGGCATTTGCTAATACAAAAAGTGCTGCAATACAAAGCAAAATACCCAAAAAACTAAATGCAATATGTACCAAGTTTTTCAAAAAAATCATGAGCACACCTAAAACAAAAGTTGCAAAGCAGAAAAAAAGTATAAATAGTTGTTTGTCAATCATTTGAAAGATTATCAGGCTTTTTGATTACAGGTTTAATAATTGGTTTTAAACCCGCAGGTTTGGGTATAGATGGCTTTACGATTTCAGCATTTGTTTCATCAATAGGTTTGGCAATTACAGGTATAGGTTTGGCAATTACAGGTTTAATAATAGGTTTTAAACCCACAGGTTTTGGAACAACTGGTTTTGCAATTTCAGCATTTGTACTTTCTGTGTTTTCAATAATTGGTTTGGCAATTGCAGGTTTAATAATTGGCTTAAAAGCAGGTTTCACAACTTGTTCTGCTGGTGAAGCAACTTTTTCTGCAGCCAATTTCTGGTTTGCTTCTTCTTTTTCTTTTGTAAATTGTTCGTAAAGCAATCGCTTTTCTTGAGCTTGTTCTTTTGTTAAATTGGCAAACTCAAAATTCATTTCTTTAACATTATAAACGCTAAAATCGTATTGATTTGTCATTGTGAGGCACTCTGTTGGGCAAACCGAAGTGCAAAGTCCACAAAAACAGCATTTTGCCATATCAATGTCGAATTTTGCTGCATACAATCTTTTTACCGAACCATCCGAAGTAGTTCCGATAGTTTCCGAAGATTTAATTGGCTCAATATCAATGCAATCGACAGGACAAATCACAGCACATTTATCACATACAATGCAATCATCCATTTCGTTATGAAGCTGATAACGACCATGATCTGGCACGGGCAATTTTTCATACGGATATTGTAAAGTTACAATTCCTGTATCTTGTAAAAAATAATTTTTGTCTTGCACATTGCTTGCCGAATGGCTTTTTCGAGCATCTTTTAAATGCTTAAATGTGATTGACATACCTTGCCAAACCATTTTTATACCATCAGCTATGTCTGTAAAATATTTTTTCATCATATTTGGGCTTTCAAAGATACAATTCATTAGCAAATTATCAATATGAAAGAAATTTTAGCAGTTTTTATTGGCGGAGGCATTGGTAGTGTTTTGCGATTTCTTTTTACAAAATTTTTCTTGAATTATAATTTTCAAATTCCATTTGGAACACTTTTGGCAAATACCATTGCTTGTTTGATTTTTGGACTATTTTCAGGATTTATTTATACAAAACTACAAGTAGAACCAATTGTTAAACTCTTGATTTTGACAGGTTTGTGTGGCGGATTAAGTACATTTTCGACTTTTAATTACGAACTATTTTTAATGTTAAAAAACGGACAAGTTTTTATGTCTATACTATATTTTATGATAAGTTTTATAGTATGTTTGGGAAGTTTTGCATTATTTGTAAATAATCAATAATTAATTTATTATCTAATTTTAAACTATCAACTATACACTTTCAACTAAAAACCATGTCTTCGATTTACGTTTTAAGCATTATTGTAATTTATTTTGGTATTTTGATGGTAATGGCTCATTACACTTCAAAAGGAGCTGATACTGATGCTTTTTTTACTGGTAACCGAAGTTCCCCTTGGTATATAGTAGCTTTCGGAATGATAGGTACATCGCTTTCGGGAGTAACTTTTATCTCGGTGCCAGGTGCAGTTGGGAGTGGTGCTTTTGGCTATTTTCAAATGGTTTTGGGATATTTAATTGGCTATGCTTTTATCGCATTTGTGCTTATGCCCATTTATTATCGTATGAATTTGGTTTCGATTTATGGCTATTTGGAACAACGTTTAGGTCTTTTTTCGTATAAAACTGGCTCGTTTTTCTTTTTATTATCTCGAACAATTGGAGCTTCGTTTCGACTTTACCTTGCCGCAGAAGTATTGCAAATTGCTCTTTTTGATGCTTGGAATGTGCCTTTTGCACTCACCGTTTTTATAACAATTGCTTTGATTTGGATTTATACTTTTAAAGGAGGAATAAAAACTATAGTCTGGACCGATTCTTTTCAAACTATTTTTCTAATCAGTTCTGTCATTATTTGTGTGATATTAATCAAAAACGAACTGGGTTTAGATTTTAATAGTCTGATTACTACTGTTTCAGAAAGCAAATATTCTCAACTGTTTTTTTGGGATGCAAAAGCCGATTCGTTTTTTGTAAAACAATTTGTGGCTGGTATTTTCATAGCCATAGTGATGACAGGATTAGATCAGGATTTGATGCAAAAAAACCTTACCTGCAAAAACATTAAAGAAGCACAATGGAATATGTCTACTTTTTGTGTGATATTAATTATAGTAAATTTTTTATTCCTTACGTTGGGTGCTTTGCTTTATATCTATTGCGAACAGCGACAGATTGCTCTCCCAACTCGTGCCGACCAACTTTTTCCAATGTTAGCTCTTAATCATTTTGGATTGGTTGCCGGCACTTTTTTTCTGCTTGGTATTATAGCTTCTTCTTATGCAAGTGCCGATTCGGCTTTAGCTTCGCTAACCACAGCTTTTTGCATAGATTTTCTCAATTTTGGCTCAAAAACGAATGAAAAAGAAAAAAGTAGAACCAAATTTATTGTCCATATTAGCTTTTCAGTTTTGTTGCTTTTAGTAATTTTATTGTTTAAAGCCGTAAACGACCAAAGTGTTGTAACAGCAGTTTTTAAAGTTGCAGGATATACCTATGGACCACTTTTAGGTATGTTTTTCTTTGGGTTATTTACAAAATATCAAGTAAAAGACAAACTTGTACCGTTCATTTGTGTTTGTTCGCCATTGTTTTGCTATGTTTTAAATCTAAATTCAAAAACTTGGTTTGGTGGCTATTCTTTTGGCTTCGAACTTTTGTTAGTAAATGGAGCTTTTACTTTTTTGGGATTGTTTTTTGCAAGAAAAATAAAATAATTCGGCTATGTTTTGAAATTTACATCAAAATATGACTTTAAAATATTGCAATAATTACATGATGAAAATCATTCTAACTTAATATTTGCCACGAATGCACTAAAAAAACACTAAAAATTAGTGAATTCATGGCAAAAAAATAATAGAAATAAATTTGTATTGAACTTATATCTTCAAATCTAATAAGAAATTTATAAGTGTTGTTAAATTCTATAATATACCCAAATATTTTAATTTTTTAAATTCTATATCAATATGAACGAATAGCAACTATTTTTGTAAAAAAATATTTATTTAATGATTCTAAAAGAAAACATTTATTCGATTCAAGATATACCTGTAAACGAAATTTGTGCTGAATATGGCACTCCACTTTATGTTTACGATGCCGAGCGAATCGAAATTCAAATCAATAAATTAAAAAATGCTTTTGCTGGTGTTAAAGTGAAATTAAAATACGCTGCCAAAGCACTAACCAATATTTCGATATTAAAATTAATAAAAAAATACGGTTGCGATATCGACACGGTATCTTTACAAGAAATCGAAATAGCTTTAAAAGCAGGTTTTGAACCATCGCAAATTACATTTACGCCAAACTCTGTTGCTTTCTCCGAAATTGTTGAAGCTGTAGAAAAAGGTGTATTTGTAAATATTGACAATCTACATATTTTATCAGCTTTTGGACAAAAATATGGCAATACTGTGCCGTGTTCTGTTCGCATCAACCCGCATGTTGAAGCAGGTGGAAATCATAAAATCAAAACAGGTCATGCAGAATCAAAATTCGGGATTTCTATCGAACAAATTGATGAAATTGTGGCTATATATCAAAAATATAACCTCAATTTGGCTGCTTTACATGTACACACAGGCTCAGATTTTTCGGATGTAGATGTGTTTATGCAAGTAGCCGATTTAATGTTTGGCTTGGCTATGAAATTTAAAACTATCAAAATAATGGATTTTGGCAGTGGCTTCAAAGTGGCATATAAAAAAGGCGACAAAACCACCGATGTAGAACTTTTGGGCAAAAAAATTACTGAAGCAACCAAAAAATTTGCTCAAACTTATGGATCAGAACCCGAAATTTGGTTTGAGCCAGGCAAATATATTGTGAGCGATTGTGGCATTTTGTTTGCCAAAGCCGATGTACTAAAACATTCGCCTGCTGCAACTTTTGTGGGAATCAATACCGGTTTAAACCACTTGATAAGACCTATGATGTACGATGCCTATCACGAAATCATAAATACATCTAACCCAACTGGAGAACAACATGATTTTTCGGTTGTTGGATACATTTGCGAAACCGATACTTTTGCATGGAAACGCAAGCTTAACGATGTGAGAGAAGGAGATATTTTGGCTATTATGAATGCTGGGGCTTATGGATTTAGCATGAGTTCGCAATATAATTCTCGACCAAGACCAGCCGAAGTTATTGTTTATAAAAACGCCACACATTTGGCTCGTAAACGCGAAACACTAGCTGATGTGCTGCAAAATCAAATTGAGATTGAGATATAGGTTTTAGATTTCACCTTATTTATTGCTTCTTTGATTTTTTCACAAAGAGTTTTCTTAAAAGTGCTTTATCAATTATTGATAAGGCATTATTTATTTTAGTAATTCCCATTTCTCAGATTGTTTGTAATAAACTGTGCCATTTTTTACTGAGAGTGGACTCGTTACATTGTTTTTATATAAACTTCCGGTTCCTAAACCTTGCTTTAAGTCGTTTTTAAAAGTAGAACAAAACTGACAAATTGCATTTAAACCGATATTTGATTCCAAAGCAGAAGTCATCCACCAATTTATGCTTTTTGATTTTGCTAATTCAATCCAGTTTTTAGTAGATTCAAATCCGCCTAAAAGCGTTGGTTTAAGAATTATATAAGTAGGATTTATTGTTTCTAAAAGCTTTTTTTGTGCATTTTTGTCTGAAATTCCAATTAATTCTTCGTCTAAGGCTATGGCAATAGGGGAGTGTTGGCAAAGAAAAGCCATTTCTTGCTCTTGCCCTTGTTTGATAGGTTGTTCTATACTATGTATTTGATATTGAGATAATTGTTTTAGTTTTTCTAAAGCTTCAATATAATTAAAAGCACCATTTGCATCTAGTCTTATTTTTATATCATTATTAGAAAATTCTTTTCTAATAAATTTTAGTAATTCGAGTTCTTGTTTAAAATCAATTGCTCCAATTTTCAATTTGATTGTATCAAAACCATTATTGATTTTTTCAATAATCTGGGCTTTCATGTGCGATGCAGTATTCATCCAAACTAAGCCATTGATAGCAATTTTTTTTTCTTGATTATAAAAATCAGTATCAAAAATCTTTCTAATTCCATAGTTTTTTAAATCTAAAAATGCGGTTTCAAATGCAAATTTTAGGGATGGAAATTGAGTAAAATCTAAGGCATTGTCGATATTAAATTTACTAATTATATTTTGTATAATAGTTTCAAAATCAGGAAGATAATCAATACTAAGTCCTTTTAAAGGGGCAGCTTCGCCAATTCCAAAAATTGTAGGTTCGGTTTCATTATAAACATATACATACCAAACAATATGTTCATTCAAAATTCCTCTTGAAGTGCCTGCTTCAAATTTAAAGTTCAAAATATGTTTTTTGTAGAAAGCTTTTAACATTTTGTATAATTATAGACTATATTTTTGCTTTTTTAAATATTATTTTAATATTGCACTATGAATTTTAACCAAACCTAACCAAATTTATTTATGTCAGAAAATAATACATCAGGAAAAAAACTACTTTCAGGAGTTGTACTCGGTCTTTTATTAACAGGATTAACCGCAGCATTGTTGTTTTTTAAAGGATTTAAAGCTCCCGAACCCATAGTAAGCACACCCGTAGTTGAAGAACCTAAAATTGATTCAGCCGCTTTGATAAAACCATTTGTGTTGATGCTTGCAGATAGCACCATAATTGATGCAGCACAAGGCTCTTTAGAAGACCAAGTTGTTGTGTTTTTATCAGATACCAGCAGCGTAGTATCAAAAGATAAATGGTTTGATTTCGATAATTTATTGTTCGAAACTGGAAAAGCAACTTTATTGCCAGAATCGGGAAAACAATTGGGAAATCTTTCCACTATTTTAAAAGCATTTCCTAAAGTTAAAATAAAATTAGGCGGCTATACAGATAATGTTGGTGATCCAAAAGCAAATTTAAAACTTTCTGGCGATAGAGCTTCAAATGTTATGGCTGAGTTAGTAAAATCTGGCATAGACAATCAGAAGGTTATGGCGAACAGTGGCCCGTAGGTAGCAACGATACAGAAGAGGGCAGAGCCAAAAACCGAAGAATTTCGATGCGAGTTACAGAATTGTAATTCTATTAAAAAGTATATATACAAAATAGCTTCCTTTTTTGGAAGCTATTTTTGTTTAAAGCATTTGCATCTTATCAATATTTTACTTAGATTTGATAAATATAAAAGTGATTATATCAAACTAAATATGATTTTTATGACAAATACAATACAATACAATACAATACAATACAATACAATAATTATTTAAAAGAATAGTTTTGTTGGTTATGTTTTTAGGAGTTGGATTTTTTCAACGTGCATTTTGTCAATGGAGCACACTTAGTAGTAGTGAAGTTTCTACTCAGCCACACCTGATTGTCAATAATAATGGCGGTAGTTTTGGTCAGGGACGTATATATTTTGGAAACGGAACATCGACTGGTACCAATTATTTGCAATTTTCTAAAGCAATTTCTAATTGGGGCTTTGATATTACACTAAATAATATCAATAGATTTGTAATTTATCCTTCGGATATTGGTGGAGGAACTGCTATTGAGCCAAATGGAAATTCTAAATTTACAGTAGGACTTTCTACTAACAACACAAACATTTTTTTGCATGGCACAGTATTCCCAAAGCTGATGTGGTTTGCTGATAATACCACACTTAATTCAGCAAATTTTATAACTAGTATTTCTGGTTTGTATGTTACAGTTGCTGGTTTAGGAAATAGAATTGGCGTTTTGGATGGGCAAATGAGTTTGGTAAATGCCCAATTGATAGCCACAAATACAGGCTTGAATTTGAGAATTGATAATTTGCAAAGCAATGTAAACACTTCGTTATCAGGACTTAATTCTCAATTTTCCATTCTCAATTCTTCATTATTAGGATTGAGTGCCCAATTGATAGCCACAAACACAGGCTTAAATTTGCGGATTGATAATTTGCAAAGCAATGTAAATATTTCATTATCAGGACTTAATTCTCAATTTTCCATTCTCAATTCTTCATTATTAGGATTGAGTGCCCAATTGATAGCCACAAACACAGGCTTGAATCTGCGGATTGATAATTTGCAAAGCAATGTAAACACTTCGTTATCAGGACTTAATTCTCAATTTTCCATTTTCAATTCTTCATTAACTGGTGTAAGCACATCTATATCAGGACTTAATTCTCAATTCTCCATTCTCAATTCTTCATTATCGGGACTTAATTCTCAATTTTCCATTCTCAATTCTTCATTAATAGGTATCAATTCTTCATTAATAGGATTCAATTCTCAATTTAATAACACTTGGCAAACTAAATCCAATGGCTTATATTATTGTGGCAATACCACCGTTTGTGGTAATTCGGATATTAATGGAGGAATAATAAAACTAGGAAATAGCGATGGAACTATGTATCGACATTGTTTTAGTTATTTTTATTATACAGGAAATACCAGAAATACAGGATTTGCAGGATGCCATGAAAATACAAATCCCAATTTCACAATTTCAGGTATGGCTCAAACAACTACGGCTGGCGGTGTATATTTAGATACCCGAACGGTTTTGCAGCCAACCATTGGTACTATCAAAAACTCAAACCAAGGCATAAGCATTGGGCAAACCACTGCAACATCCATCATTATAACGCCACAAGGCAGCATAAAATTTAAAGATGGCACAGAATTGAGTACAGGTGTTAGTAATACTTGGCAAAAAATAGGCAATAATATTATTAATGCAGGAGATAATTCGGTGCAAATAAAAGGCAATAATGTGCTAGAATTTGGAGCTGGATTGACAAAACAGCAAGATGCAGGCAAAATTGTTTACGGAATTTGGGATAGCGGCTTGTGTATTGTTGGGGGAGGCACCACAGCAAGCAACCGCAGAATAAAATTTTTTAACGAAGGAGGGGCAGATTTTGTGGGTACAGTAAATATTGGCAACCAAAAACCCAATACCAGTGATTATAAATTGGCAGTGGATGGCAAAATTATTTCGAAAGGCTATCGCTCCAATCCTACTATTTGGGCTGATGAAGTTTTTGGTAAGGATTATAAATTGGCTTCACTTTTTGAGGTTGAAAAGTTTATTTCAGAAAACAAACATTTAAAAGAGATTCCTAGTGAATCAGAAGTTCTAGAAAAAGGAATTGAACTTACAGCATTAAACACATTGCTTCTCAAAAAAATAGAAGAACTTACTCTGTATATCATTCAAATCGAAAAAAGAACTAAAAAACTAGAAAAAAAATAGGAAAATGAAATATCAATATGTTTTTATGATTTTTTCTTTAAGTTTTATAGTTGCATGCAAACCAGAATTTATTGGATATGGCTGTGCTAGTAGCGATGTAAATTCAACTTTTACAATCAATGAAAGAACTATAAATTTTAAGACAAAACATAATGAAAATAGAGATGCTAGAGTTGAGTTTAACCAACTTAATGACAGTTTAATAATTGGTGTTTTGTCTATGCAATCATTTAATTCTGTTCAAGAATTTCAAAAAGGGATTTATATTGAAAACTTTACACTAAAACTATTTTTTGAAAATAAAAACGAAAGTATAATTATAGATACTTCAAAAACTAAATTTGCTCTCAATTTAAGTGATTTTCAAAAAAGTGATAATTTCAAAGTGATTTCATATACTATAAATATAATTAAGTATGAAAAATGTTTGTGTTGCAAAGAGTTAAATCAAAAAAATATTCAAACTAGTAACAATCTAGTTGGAGAAATTAATCTAGAGTTTTTTGGAAAAATTTCTAATCAAATTAAAGTTTATGATTTTAAACTATTCATTAACTATAAAACCTCAAAAACTGGATTTTATGCTGCATAAACATTAAATCATTAAATTTTAATTATGAAATACATTTTATTAATTACAATCATTTTTGGAATTTTTTCGTGTTGCACAAAAGAAGATTGTACAGGGGATCCCCCTCCTGTATTTATAATTATTTCAAATGAAAAAACCATTTCGGTAGAAATAAAATTGGTTGATGAAAATTTTAATCTTTTAGAAACAAAAAATTATGATGACGGAAGCTATATTTCAATATCAAAAAGCGAATTTCTTAAAATAGATAACTCAATTAAAGATTATACTTACTTAATTTTACGAAAAAATAAAATAGATACTCTTCAAAATATTAAATACGATGAAACTGAAACAATACAAACGTGTAATAAATGCTTTGGTTTTATAGGTGGAAAACAAGTAAAAACTAAAAGATTTTTCAACTTTAAACATCTGTTTAATGGCAAAATATCAAATGGAAACACTCATTACTATGAATAGTTTAAAAAACATATTCTTTATACTTTTAATTTTTAATTTTCATATTCAATATGCTCAGTCATTTGAATTTTCAGGCAATTGTCAAGACAATAAAAATGTATATTGTTCGCCAGCACAAACAAGTTATATGAATAAGGATAACATAAGGGCAGTATTTATTTTTAGTAATGGCAGGACTAACTGTACAGGTACTATGATTAACCAGTTTTATGATTCTGGAGGATTGTTGAAGCAATATTTTATAACTGCTGACCATTGTTTCAAGGATACTGATTTAAACAATGAATGGGTGTTTATTTTTAATTATCAGTCTTATGATTGTAATAATAGTTCTATACCCAATTCTATTAACATTATAGATGGGAATATAATTAATCCTAGAGGAAATCAGAGCAGAGACAACTGGGACAGTTTTAAAGATTGGAACACATATCCAAGCAACTTAGTCATACCAGCTTTGTCTAGGTACATTCATAGAAGCCGAGTCCGCAGAATAGCCAACAATGGCTGGGTAGATGGTGCTTTGTTTGAGATATTAACTCCCATTCCACCTCATTTTAATGTGTATTATGCGGGTTGGGATGTAACTTACAATCCATTTGGAATTGGTTTGCCCAAATATGTAATTCATCATCCACGTGGTGATATTAAAAAAATCGCTTACACATTTACAACTTTAGAGATTGGATTAAATCCTGTTTGTCATACTATAACAGTAATAGTGGATGCAGTATTAAATTTTTTCTTTGGGTGGATTACAACCTTTAGAACCGAAACAGTTTGTACCTATACAGAAAATCCTAGAATTCTAGTACCAGTTTTTACCTCTGGAGTTGTTGAAAAAGGATCTTCAGGTTCATCTTTATTTACAACTTCAAATAGAATAACAGGAATGCTTGGTGGTGGATCGAGTAGTTGTGGTTTTCCTGTTTCAGAGTGGTTTGGTCGCTTACATAGTTTTTGGAATGCTTCTGGTAGTGTGCGCCAAGCATTGGATAGAAGAGAAAAAACATATTTAGAACGTGCCTTTGGGTTTGTTACAGGTATGGATGGGCAACAGCCAAGTTGTTATTCGGGCAATCCATTGGAACTAAATGGAAACTATTTTCCAGCTCGTGATTATCAACCCGAAAATAAAATCACAATCAATGCAGCTACAAGAGCAGTTTTGGCATCAGGCACAGGACATAATGGTGGCAATTTGCGAGCTTTTGCTGGTTCGGATTTTGTGATTAATGCACCAGACATCGAAATCGGTACAGGTGATTTTGATATAGATGCAAATGCTACTTTTGAACTTAACAACCAATCTTGTAGCCCCGCTAATGCTCGTATGGAAGCTCAAGACGCGTTAGCGGGTTGCAATTTGGCACGTATGGAGTTTGACCCCGAGTTTGCAGCAACAGAAGTAGATGATAATGTAAATTACAACATTTCATTAAGTCCAAACCCAGCCTCGAAAGAAATAATAGTTGAATTTAATTTAAACGCAATCGAAATCGTAAAAATTGAAATTTTAAATACTACAGGAATAATTGTTAAAAACAATACGCTTGAAAACACACAAATTGGAACTCAGATGATTACAATCAATACAACTGATTTAATCTCTGGTACTTATTTTTGTAAATTTACAACTGAAAATCACACACAAACATTGAAATTTATAATTTTGAAATAAAATGAAAAAGTACATCAAATTTTATATTGTAGCGGTAAGTATTTTGTTTTTTTGTTTCGGTCCAAAAACCTTAATCAAAGATAGCTTTCGTTTCAAGGCAATCACATCAACAATCTGGCAAAGTGTGTCAGCATCTAACGCAGATACATTAGTTATGATTGCTAATCAACCTAAGTGGCTAATGAAATTTAACACAGACTTTACATACAATGCAATTTTAAACGATTCTATAAAAACGAATGGCAGATGGGCATTTAATGCCAAACTGAATAAAATCCAGCTTATCAACACGATTTGTGTAAAAAAAACATTTGACATCACACGGCTATCTATGCAAGAGTTTGTTTATAGTTCCTAAAAAGTTTCATTTACATTTAAACCAATTAATCAATAATCATCATGAAAAATTCACTCATCCTACTTGTTCTAGTTTTTGTGTTTGCATGCGGTGGTCCAGAAGCCACACCAACTCCAAACACACAAATCAAGCCATCTGATACAAGCAGTTATTACTACATCAACGGAAAAAAAGTATATGCTTTTTTACAAAAACAAAAAGATAGTCCCAATTTGTTTTTAACTGCCACAGATTATGTATCAAAAACAGATTATAAAGTATTGAGTCTAGGCATAAAAGCAATTCCAAGTGTTAAAACCAAGTATGTAATAAAATATACAGAAGATTCTATCAGCACAAAAAATGTGTATACGGGCATGCAAACCACAAAAAATGGCACCACTCGTTTTTTTACTTCCATGTCGGGCAGTGGCGATGTTTTAACAGTAGATTTTGATGCAAAAGGCAGAAAAGTATTTACTTTTAATCCATTTGTTTGCCAAGATCTTACTGGCAGTTGGTCTGATACCTTACAAATTTATGGCAATTTGATATTGTTAGAACAATAAAAATATCGAAATAGTTTAATGTTTTTTGATTGGCAAATAGAAATTCAATGCAAAAAATCATAATACCTGTTTGCTGAGAAAAAAAGTATATGCATCTGCACAGTTTGAGTACTTGGGCAAATAAATCAATTGTAGTTTGTGGGCTTATATTTTTGTTTAAAGGATTTTTTAAGAAATATTAAATATATAGCTTTGCACAAACATATATATTATTTTGAAAACAGATATTTCAGTTGTAATTCCACTTTTTAATGAAGAAGAATCGCTACCCGAATTGTGTTCGTGGATTGCAAAAGTGATGATCAAAAACAAATATAATTACGAAATTTTACTTATTGATGACGGGAGCAAAGATCGTTCTTGGGAGGTGATAGAAAAAATTAGCACAGAAAACAAATCTATAAAAGCCATAAAATTCAATCGAAATTATGGTAAATCAGCAGCTTTAAATATTGGCTTTCAACATGCTTTAGGAGATGTGGTAATCACTATGGATGCCGATTTGCAAGATTCGCCTGATGAAATTCCAGAATTATACAATATGATTATGGTTCAAAAATTTGATTTGGTTTCTGGTTGGAAAGCCAAACGTTATGATCCAATTTCAAAAACCATTCCAACAAAATTATTTAATGCTGTTACACGCTGGATGTCAGGTATACAGTTGCATGATTTCAATTGCGGATTGAAAGCCTATCATAAAAATGTAATTAAAAATATTGATGTGTATGGCGAAATGCATCGTTACATACCTGTGATTGCAAAATGGAGTGGTTTTACAAAGATTACAGAAAAAGTTGTAGAGCATAGAGCTAGAAAATATGGCGTAAGCAAATTTGGTTTTGAACGATTTATAAATGGTTTTTTAGATTTACTTTCCATTTCTTTTGTAACAAGATTTAGGCGAAAACCAATGCACTTTTTTGGAATGTTGGGTTTGGTTTCGTTTTTATTAGGCTTTTTTGTTACCGTTTGGGTAATTTTTGAGAAACAATACTGTTTGTATAACGGACTGAAAGTGAGAGAAGTAACCGAACAGCCTTTATTCTTTTTGGCTTTAGTAGCTTTGGTAATTGGTACTCAATTCTTTTTGGCAGGATATTTAGGCGAAATTATAAATGTGAGCTCAAATCGTAAAGGACAAGAATATTTGATAGCCGAAAAAATTGGCGTATAAAGTAAAAAAGCCCAAACATTCGTTTGGGCTTTTTACTTTATTATTGATTAAAGAATTAAACCAATCCTTTTTTTACTAAATATTGAGCTATCTGAACCGCATTAGTAGCAGCACCTTTGCGTAAATTATCAGCTACAATCCAAAGGTTAAGCGTTTTTGGTTGCGTTTCATCTCTGCGGATTCGACCAACAAAAGTTTCGTCTTTTCCATGCGCATCTTTTGGCATTGGGTATTTTTGGTTTGCCGGATCATCAACCACCACAACACCTTCGGTATTTGATAAAATGGAACGAACCTCAGCCAAATCAAATTCGTTTTCAAACTCAATATTGACGCTTTCTGAATGTCCGCCAACTACTGGCACACGAACGGTTGTAGCTGTAACTTTTATCGAATCATCACCCAAAATTTTGGTGGTTTCTTTTACCATTTTCATTTCTTCTTTGGTGTAGCCATTGTCAAGAAATACATCAATTTGAGGAATCAAATTCATGTCGATTTCATATTTATAAGCCATTTCGCCATTTTTGATACCTTTGCGTTCGTTCATCATTTGATCAACCGCTTTTTTACCAGTACCAGTAACCGATTGGTAAGTAGAAACAACCACACGTTTGATTTTATATTTTTTATGCAATGGATTCATTACCAGCACCATTTGAATGGTAGAGCAATTTGGATTAGCAATTATTCTATCCTCTTTTCCAATCACATCTGCATTGATTTCTGGCACTACCAAACGCTTAGTAGGATCCATACGCCAAGCCGAAGAATTATCAATTACAAAAGTGCCAACTTCAGCAAATTTTGGAGCCAATTCGAGCGAAGTGCTGCCGCCAGCCGAAAATATAGCAATATGAGGTTTCTTTGCAATAGCGTCTGATGCACTAATCACTTTCCATTTTTTACCCTGAAATTCAACTTCCTTGCCCACCGATTTTTCGGAAGCAACAGGATAGAACTCTGTAACGGTAAAATTACGTTCAGTTAAAACTTTCATCATCTCGCCACCAACTAAACCTGTGGCACCTACTAATGCTACTTTCATTTTTAAGAATATTCGTTTTGTTTGTTAAATAAAAAAGGTCGCAAATATAAAGACTATTTCACTATCAACAAATTCTAGTTTCAAAACTTCGAGTTAGAAAACTATTTTTAATTGATACTTACCATTATTATTACATCAATATTAAAATTTTATATTTTTTTGTTTTATTACTGAGTTGTTAAATTTACAACAAATGAAATTATAATTTGTATTTTTAAAAGTTTTATAAATCAATAAAATATACTAAATTTACTATTATATAAAATATATTACGTTAGTTTGGTAAAAAACCAAAATAAGTATAATTACTTATTTTGGTTTAATAGTATAGAACATTACTTATAGATAATATCTATATCTCATAAAACGACTACTAAATATATGAAAAAAAACCATTTTTTTGATTCACTTTTTTTATTGTTTTCAAATATAAAATTTGCTATAGTATCTTGGCTAGGCTTTCATTTTATAAGTTTATATTATGTATATAATAATTTTTCGATAAATATCTTTTGGGTATTTAGTTTTTATACATTAATGCTTTTTTTACTTGGATTAATGTTTATAATTATTAATACAAAATACATTCATTCTAAATCAGAATTAGAAAAAAACAAATCAATGTTTGAAGAAATTTTTAATTTTTCGAGTGATGCTATTTTTATTACAAAACCCCCTTTAAATCAAATTATTGATTGCAATCAAACTGCACTTAAAATGTTTGAAATTGCTAATAAAAAAGATATTATTGGTAAAAAAGGACATATATTTCACTTACACCCTTTGTCTGAAGAAGATATTGAAAAAATAAAAAATAAAATCAAAAAAAACGTAGCATACGAACTTCAATTAGAATATAAAACACATAATAATAACATTTTTTGGGGTCATTTGAATGGTTCACCTATGCACATTTTAAATGAAGAATTTACAATAAACCGTATTTCTGATATAAGTTTAATTAAACATCAAGAAGAACAATTAAAATCTAGTATTGATAAATTTCAGACTTTATTTGATTCTTCCGTAGATGCATTGTTTATAGTTGATAAAACCACTTTTTTAATACTTGATTGCAATCAAAAAGCAATTGAAATGTTTGATGCAAAAAACAAGTCAGCATTAATTGGGATAAATGGTGCAAGTTTTCAAGTAAGAGATTTTTCCGAAAAAGAAATCGAGTATATCACTGAAAAAAATCAATCAGGACAAAAAATAGAATTTGAATTAGAATATGAAACGTTTAATAAAAAACGTTTTTGGGGGCATTTGATTTCTACTCCAATAGTAATAGATAATGTTTCTTGCAATTTTGTTAGAGTTTCGGATGTAAGTTCAAGAAAAAACACTGAATTATCTTTGTTTAAAAATCAAAAACTAACCGACTTAATAGCCGAAATTTCTCCGATTCAAATTTGGATTCATGATATTAAAAACCAAAAAATTGATTATGCTAACAAAGCTTTTTATAATATTGTTGGCTACACTCCAGAAGAGGTAATCACTTTAGGTCCAGCATATTTTGATTTGTCGATTTATCCAGATGATATTCCATTAATGCAATCGTTAATTGAAAAAATATACGATATGCAAGATGATGATACATTGAATTTTCAACACCGTGTGATTGATAAATCAAAAAACGTACATTGGCAAGAGTTTAGGATAAGAGTATTTGAGCGGGATGCTAAAGGTAATGTGATAAAAATAATTGGAAATTCAATAGACATAACTGAAACAAAAGAAACAGAATCTAAACTAATAGACACCAATAAAGAGCTAAAACAAATTAACGAAGAGTTAGATGCATTTGTATATCGAGCATCGCATGATTTAAGAGCTCCATTGACATCTGTTTTGGGACTATTAAATTTGACACAAATCGAAAATAAAGACCCCGAAACTGTTGCATATGTGCCATTGATGCAAAAAAGCATCGAACGTTTATTAGATGTAATTAATGATTTAATCAATTTTTCAAAAAATTCACGATTAGAAATTTCGAGCGAAAAAATTGATTTTGTGGCATTAACGAAAGATGTTTTTAATGAGTTTTTATATCTCGAAAATGCCAGTCATATAGAATTAATAATTGAAAAAAACATAGATTTTGATTTTTATTCCGATTATATGCGTTTGTATTTGTTATTTAATAATCTGATTTCAAACGCGATTAAATACCATGATTTTTCTAAACAAAAACAGTACATAAAAATCAGTATTGAATCTAATAATCAAAATGCAAAAATCACAGTACAAGATAATGGCTTAGGAATTGCAGATGAATATAAAGACCGAATTTTTAATATGTTTTTTAGAGCAAATGCTGCTTCAACAGGTTCAGGATTAGGTTTATATATTGTAAAAGGGATTTTAGAAAAGCTTAAAGGAAGTATCAATATGGAATCTAAACGTAGCGAAGGCACAAGTTTTATAGTAGAAATCCCAAATAGTATCTATCTCCAAAATTAAAGATTAATTTTTATTTGTATTCTCTTATAAGTTTTTTATCTTTGAAAAGATGAGACTTTAAAAGTGAGCAAAGCACTGATAATTACCATTTTACTTAATTTTTTGTTTAGCAAAAGTAATGCTCAACTCATCGAAAATTTTGAAAATGGCAACATTACAACTAATCCAGTTTGGGATGGAGATATTTCAAATTTTAGCGTTACAGGTTCAACTCAATTGAGGCTAAATGCTCCAACAACCTTAACATCAAGCTATATTTCTACTCCACTTTTATTGAACAACTTAAAAAATAATGAATGGAATATTTCAATTCGACACAATTTCGCATCATCGGCTACAAACAGAAGCAGAGTTTATATTGCTTCTGATGTTTCTACGCTTTCATCAACCAACCTAAACGGATATTATTTGCAAATTGGCGAAACTGGAAGTGGCGATGTAGTAAGTTTGTTTCGGCAAACAGGAAACACAAGTACATCTTTATTGCGTGGAACAACCACCATTGCTAGTGCATTTTCTGTTGATATTAAATTAACCTACTCAAATTCAGGACTTTGGGAAATGTATGTGAAATCTACAACTAGTGCTGTCTTTGGAAATGCTGAAGCAAGTACTTTGGATATTACCAATAATTCGGCAAATTATTTTGGGATATTTGTAAATTACACATCCACAAATAGGCAAAATTTTTGGTTTGATAACATTACAGTTACTTCTTTACCTGACATCTATCCGCCTGAATTACAAACGGTTACTGCTTTAGGTTTAAATGTTCTTCAACTCGAATTTAGCGAAGCCATTTCAACTGCAACGAGCACATTGTTAGGAAATTATCTTTTAAATAATACTCAAAATCCTACTGAAATTTCAGTTGTTGGAATCAATAAAGTAAATCTTACTTTTAATGGAACTACTTTTTCTGGTTCAAACACTATTTCGGTTTCTGGAATTCAAGATTTGGCTGGGAATACTATTTTACCTAATTCAACCTTGAGTTTCAACTTTTCTATTCCTATACCACCTTATGTTTTTAGTTTTAGAGATATTGTAATTAACGAAATTATGTCTGATATAAATCCTGCTCCAAACGGATTGCCTGCTGTAGAATATATCGAAATTTATAACACAAAATCGCAAACTATTAATCTTCAAAACGTAATTTTGAGAGATTATGCATCTTCTGGAACTTTTGTAAATAAAACCATTACAGGCATATTTACAATTGCTGGAAATGGTTTTTTGATTTTGTGTAGCAATTCGGCAAAATCCTCATTATCAGGATTAAATATTCCCATATATAGTTTTTCAACTTTAGACCCAAGCACAGAAGATAAATTCGAGATTTTAGATACACAAGGAAACGTCATCGACCAAGTAGAATATTTTAGTAGTTGGTATAAAAACAGTTCAAAATCTGGCGGAGGTTGGTCGTTAGAACAAATTAATCCAAATACAACTTGCACTGGTTCAAACAATTGGGCTGCTTCCACAAGCTCAAACGGTGGCACTCCTGGACTTCAAAACAGTATATTTACAAGCACTATCACTGGGAAAAAACCTACTATTATATCCCTAAAAATTGTAAACTTAACACAAGTTGGTATTCGCTTTTCTGATGTTATTTCTCCATATTCTTCTCAAATTATCGTTAGTTCTACAAGCTTAGGAATTGGAAATATAAATAGTAATGCAGATTCTGTTTTAGTAAATATTACTATGCCAATAGATTCTGGAATTGTTCATCATCTGCAAATTAAAAACATACAAAACTGTGAAGGTCAATTACTTATTGATACTTTTGCATTAATTTCATTACCCAAAAAAGCAAAAAAAGGTGATATTATTTTTTCTGAAATATATGCAGACGAAACACCATCTAACGGTTTGCCAGAAGGCGAGTTTATAGAAATTTATAACCAAACTGATAATGTTTTAGATTTGAGTTTATACAAACTTTGGGATTTAACTTCGGCTGGAACAATTCCTGCGGGTACAACTATATCTCCAAAATCTTATCTGATTTTATCCAATACCACAAATGCAAGTCTGTATGCAAGTTTTGGAAAAACAGTTGGTGTTCCATCTTTTCCGAGTTTAAATGCAACTGGTGATGATATTTCAATTAGAAATCCGCAAGGACAAACTATTTGCAGCATAAAATATAGTGATTCATGGTATGGAAATCAAAACAAACAAGATGGTGGCTGGAGTTTAGAAAAAATAGACTTGAATAACTTGTGTGAATCCACTTCAAATTGGACAGCAAGTGTTGATGCCAAAGGAGGAACTCCAGGAAAAGCAAATAGCGTAGCAACTATAAATCCTGATTTAACTCCACCTAATTTGCTTACTGCTTTTGCTATTTCGGATTCCATCTTATTTTTCAATTTTGATGATATTTTAGATAGTATTTCTGTGTTTGATGCAAAAATATATCTTTCTAATAATCTTCAATTTACTATACAAGATGTTGGAATACAAGATATTACATTAAAAATAAATCCAAAATTATTTTCCAAAACTAATTATGTAATAAGTGTTTTAGGCATAAAAGATTGTGCTTTGAATCAACAAAACAATATGCAAACTAAAACATTTGTATTACCTGAAAAAGCTGTTTTAAACGATGTTTTAATCAACGAAGTTTTGTTTAATCCACGTACTGGAGGTGCTGATTTTGTGGAAGTTTATAATTATTCTACCAAAACTATAAATTTAAAAAATTGGATGCTTGCCAATATTGACAAAGATGGTAAGATTGCAAATCGTAAAAATATTTCTTTAGAAAACATACTTTTGGGTCCAAAATCTTATAAAGTTTTTACAACCGACAACTTAAATATTTGGAATAGTTATCCAAAATCTGTTAAAGAAAGTTTTGTAGAAATGCCAACTTTTCCAAGTTTTGCAGACAATGAAGGCACAGTGGTTTTGCTAAATTCTGATTCGGTTAACATAGATAATTTTGCTTATAAAGATGATTTTCATTACGCTTTACTAGAAGACAAATCTGGCATTTCGCTTGAGCGAATACGCTTCGATTTGCCTACTCAAGAGCCATCGAATTGGCAATCGGCAGCTACTTCGGCTGGCAGTGCTACTCCTGGATTCAAAAACTCTCAATCCGCTGCTGAAAACACAATCAACACAAAAATATTGTCATTCGAACCCAATGTTTTTACTCCAGACGATGATGGATGGCGAGATTTTACACTTATTACTTGTCAATTGCCCACAAATGGATACACTATTTCACTTCAAATCTTTGATGTGGAGGGAAGATTAATAAAAAATATTGCCAACAATATTTTGGTTGGAACTCAAGCTGTTTTTAAATGGGATGGACTCGATGATAGCAACAAAAGAGTATCGACTGGAACTTATATGCTTCTTTTAGAGGGATTTACACTCGATGGCAATAAAATCATTGACAGAAATAATGTTGTTGTAGGTAGTAAATTTTAAAAACATAAGTCTTGTAATTTCTAATACAGTTCTTAACTGCGAAATTAGTATAGTAAAATATTAGATTACTTGTTTGCGACTTAGCCAGTTTTGCAAGTCAAAACAAAAATTTCTTACCTACTTGTTTTCTTGCCAGAAAATTTTCCACCACTACCACCCGATTTAGAACTCGAATTTCCTGGTTTTCTTTTTTTGAAATAGGTACCCGCTTTTTGAGCAGGTTTTGCCGTTGCTATTACACCCGTAAACTCAACTGTAAATGGATTTATTGTTCCTTTAGTGATTTTTTTGTCAATCAATTTTTCAATATCTCGCAAATATTCTTGTTCAGAACTATCACAAAACGAAAATGCTATGCCACTTTGTCCAGCCCTACCTGTTCTACCAATACGATGCACATACGTTTCAGGAACATTTGGGAGTTCATAATTGATTACATGGCTCAAATTATCAACATCGATTCCACGAGCAGCAATATCTGTGGCAACCAACACACGAGTAATGCCATCTTTAAAATTATTCAATGCTCTTTGTCTTGCATTTTGTGATTTATTGCCATGTATAGCTTCTGTTTCAACTCCAATACGCAACAAATCTTTTACAACTTTATCTGCTCCATGTTTTGTACGAGTAAAAACCAATGCACTAACTACATTTTTTTGATTTAATAAATGTGCTAAAAGAGGTCTTTTATGGCTGTTTTCAACACAAAAAACAGTCTGCTCAATTTTATCGGCTGTAGAAGATACCGGAGCTACTTCAACTTTTTCTGGGTTATTTAAAATCGAATTAGCTAAAGATAAAATTTCTTTTGGCATGGTTGCAGAAAAGAAAAGCGTTTGCCTTTCAGCAGGGATTTTAGTAATAATTCGCTTAACATCTTGCACAAAACCCATATCGAGCATACGATCAGCTTCATCCAGAACTAAAATTTGAAGTTCGTTTAATTTAACCCAACCTTGATTCATCAAATCGAGTAATCTGCCTGGAGTTGCTACTAAAATATCAACTCCTCTTTTTAATTTATCAACTTGTGGAACTTGTGAAACTCCACCAAATATTACTAAATGATTGAGTTTGGTAAATTGCCCATAAATTTCAATATTTTCTTGAATTTGAATTGCTAACTCGCGAGTTGGAGTCAAAATCAATGCTTTAATTCCTTTTTTAGAACTGGCTTGTGTGTGTAAAAGTTGAATGATTGGAATGGCAAAAGCAGCCGTTTTTCCAGTTCCTGTTTGGGCACAACCCAAAAGGTCTTTACCACTTAAAATAATTGGAATACTTTTTTCTTGAATTGGTGTAGGTTGCTTATAACCAGCGTTTTGGAGTGCCGATAATATTGGCGGAATAAGTTTTAAATCTTCGAATTGCAAATGAATGATGTTGAGTTTATAAAATAATAATATCCAAAGATAACACTTAATTGAGCAACAAAAATAAATGTTTGTGAAATTGCCAACTAATAGTTAATGTTGTTATATCTTAAAACGCAATTTAGTGAACGAACAAGTCCCCAATTCGGCATTATTAATCGAACTTACACAAATGAAAATGCCATTTGGCAAACATAAAGGAATTGTGTTGTATAAATTGCCAGTAAACTACCTCGAATGGTTTCAAAGAAAAGGATTTCCAGCAGGAAAACTTGGTATGCTTTTAGCAACTTTATATGAAATAAGGCTTAATGGTTTAGATGAGATTTTGCATAAAATTGCAAACAAATAAGTTTTATTTGCTCAAAACCGATTTATTGTACGCCTTAATTGACTTTTTCAGCGTAGAACTATCAATTAATGCAGCCGAAATCAATGTAGCTGTAACAACTCCAGCACCAATACCAAAAACAGGTGCATTAAAATCGCCACCACCTGCAGCCCTGCCAAGTGGATAACCAACCATTGCACCACCAATAATTGCTGGGACAAAAAGTATATAGCTCCATGTTTCGGCTTTTTTATACACTTGATTTGAAGCATTATTTGATTTTAAAATTTCCAAAAGTTGTTGTTTGGTAAGTGCTTTCGTACCTATAAAATAACCTTTATCTGTTTTTGAAATTGTATCAGCAGGTGCTTCAACATATTCATTCAATAACGTTTTTTGAGTTTCAATATTTGAATCAACTGTTTGATTTTCAACTGATAAATTAGAATATTGAGTTTCATTATTTAGCTCAATTTTCGTTTGAGAAAAACCTGAAATAAAATTTATTTGGATTAGGAATATTACAATTGAAATTGATTTATGCATGGAATTGTATTTAATTGATTTTCAAAAGTATAAAAATTTATTTTAAATGCAATAGTTTGGTCTTGTGCTTAAACTCATTTTTTAAATCTCAATCACAACACCATTTTGCAATTCGTAAACTTTTTTTGATTCTGGACAAACTGCTTTATTTTGCGAATCAAAAGTAAGTTTATAGCCATTTTTGCTCATCCAACCCGTTTGTTTTGCTGGATTTCCAACCACTAAACTAAAGGGGTTTACATTTTTTGTAACTACACTTCCTGCTCCAATAAAAGCAAATTCTCCAATTGTGATTCCGCACAAAATAGTGGCATTTGCACCAATAGAAGCTCCATTTTTTATGATTGTATTTTTGTATTCGTTTTTTCTTTCAATTGCACTTCGTGGATTTATGACATTTGTAAAAACAACAGATGGTCCAATAAAAACATCGTTTTCGCAGGTTACACCAGTATAAATAGAAACATTATTTTGTATTTTAACATTGTCTCCAATTTTTACTTGTGGCGAAACCACTACATTTTGACCAATATTACAGTTTTTTCCAATCTCTGAATTTTGCATAATATGCGAAAAATGCCAAATTTTTGTTCCTTCTCCAATTTTGCATGGTTGGTCTACAAAAGAGGAATGATGTACAAAAAAACTATTTTCTTCCATTTAGATTTTGATTTTAAAAGGTACTCCAGCCCAAAACGGTTTAGAATCTTCAGAAACGCGTGCTACAATACATGAAATAATGATATTGTATGAAAACACCAACGTATTATCAATTAGAAACAAAGCTACAAAATTAAAAAACATCATCAGTCCGGGTTTGCTACCACAATAAAGATAATACATAACCATAAAATAAACAAAAACACCAACCAATCCAATATCGTAATGAAGTTTTAATAAGTCGTTATGTGCCAAAAAAGGTTTGGTATAAAAATAATAAATTTCGTGTTGAATTGTTTTCCAAAGATAATATTCCGATTGTCCTATTCCATTGCCTAACAAATAGTTAATCCAACCTCGATTATAAACTTCGGGCAACCACAATTGAGAAATAAACAGCCTACCTGTAAGAAATTTGTCGGGTTTTACATCTGTTTTTCCACTTATATCTAAAACAAAATTGGTAACAAATTCTAAGTTCATAGCTATCAAGTAGAAGCATACAAAATAAATAAGCAAAAAAACAACCAATCCTTTTTTGGTTCTATCTAATTTGAAAAATTCGATAAACAAATAAAAAGCTCCAATAGAAGCAAAAATGCCCAATAAATTTGCTCTTTTATTTACTAAAAGCATAAAAAATATAGCTATAGCAGTAAAAATATAATCTTTTTTATAAATGAAATACAATACAAAAATACCAGCAACAGTACCAAAATGGTATTCGTGTTTATAATCAAAGTTACTTTTTATAATCGAATGCATCAGATTAAAATTTATGTCGAATTTTATCCAAATAACATAACAAACAAATGATGCAAAAAATAAAGCTATGATGTGTTGATGTTTAAATGTTAAATTTTTGAAAGAAAAAAGTAATAATGGTCCAGTTGTGATAACAATATCTCGCCACACATTTGTCCAATATATTTCGGTAGTTGGAGCAACTAGCATCAAACTAATAGCACAGGAACATAAATAAATAATTGCTATGATTAAATAACTGAAATTTAGCTTAATATCTATCAAATTTCCAAAAAACAAATAGATTATTATTACTGTAATAAACCCAAAAAATGGCATAAAATAAAAAATCTGTTTTACCTCATCAATGGTGTGATAAACCAATAAAAGTGGGATAAATAATCCGAAAACTAATATTTCTGAAATATCTAGTTTAATATTACTTTTATTAGCTAACAATATGGAGTTCATTTAAAAAGTAAATTCATTGGTTAAATAAAAATCTAAGACTTTTTTCTTTAAAAATAAATCGTATTTGGCTTGAACTAAATCTGATTTTGATTTAAAAATGGTATTTTGAGCTGTAATAAGTTCAACCGCATTTGCCAAACCAGCATTAAATCGTTTTTCGGTAGCTCGAAATGCTTCTTCCGAAGATTTTATTTGATTTTTAATGGCTTTAAACCTACTATCTGCTGCCTTTGTATCTACATTTGCTTGCTCAATTTGTTTGCGAAGTTGATTTGATTTCGACTCAAAATTAAGTTTTTGACGTTCAAAATTAATTTTTGAATTTTGAACATTTGCCCTTGCACGATAGCCATTTAAAATTGGCACATCTAAATTTAAGAATAGACCATTGTTTAAATTTTGATAAAATTGATTGGCAAAAGGCACATCATCGAGCATCAATGTTGTAATATTTGGTTTTTTATAAGTACTTGTAAAAAAAGTTTGACTATTTGCAAAAAGCGAAAGGGTTGGGTATTTTGCAGATTCTGAGGCTTTTATGGCATAAGATGCTTCGTCTAATCTATATTTTGAAGCTTTGATAACTGGCTGATTTGCAAAAGCTTGTTTGTAAATTTCGGTGGAAGAATAAGTAGAATTTGTACTATCTAAAACTAAATTAAAGGTTTCAAAATCTATAGTTTTTAAATCTAAATCATCAGTAGGAATATTCATTAATTGAATCAAATTCAGTTTAGAGATAATCAACTGATTTTCAGCGTTTACAACAGCTAGTTCATCCGTATTTAATTTAGACTTTAAATTTAGTAAATTCAGTTCTAAGACCGTTCCTGCATTCACTAGTTTTTGGGTACGCTCAATATCCGATTGGGTTGTAAGTATTTGATTTTGAGCAGTTAATAGTATTTCTTTTTGAAATAAAATCTGAAAATAAGCTTGTACCAAATTGAGGTAAAGCCTATTTTTTATATCATTTTTTTCTTCTTCGGCACTAATTCCATTTTTCTTTTGCTGTTGAATGGTATTATTTATGCGATTAAAATTAAACAAAACAATACTTGCATTGATTGAAAAATTCGTATTGTCAATTCGTTGTTCTTTAAATTCATTTGTACGTGGATCAATGCTTCTTCCAAATTGATAACCCGTCCTAGCATTGGCATTTATAGTTGGATAACGTTGATTTATGGCTTGTGTTTGGCTCACATTTGCCGATTGTTGTGTAAGTTCGGCTTGTTTTAAATCAATATTATTTGTAATTGCTGTTTCTACGCAATATTTTAACGTATAAACATTGTTTTGTGCAAAAATAGAACTTGAAAATAGAATAAAAACTTGAAAATGTTTTTTCACAAAATGCAGCTATTGAATCAATTACAAACGCTAAATTAAAGATAATATTTCCAAAATACGATTAAAATCTTCGACCGAATAAAAAGGAATCTTTATTTCGCCTTGATTTTTGTCATCTACTTTTAGCGAAACTTTAGTATCAAAATGTGTTGAAAGCTTATCTTGAAGTTTTTTATATTCGTGCGTATTATTTTTTGCAGCTTTTGCAGGTGCATTTGCTTTAGGCTCTGTCATTGCCCGAACAATATCTTCCGTTTTGCGAACCGATAATTCTTCGTTTATAATTCGCTTAAAAACAGCTAGTTGAGACTCCACATTTTCGATTGAAATAATCGCACGTGCATGACCAAACGAAATTTTATTATCCCTTACAGCAATTTGGATATCGGGAGGAAGTTTCAATAAACGTAAATAATTGGCAACTGTTGCTCTGTTTTTACCTACTCTTTCGCCTAAATCTTCTTGTTTTAAGTTGCATTCCGTAAGCAAACGTTGATAACTCAACGAAATTTCAATTGGATTTAAGTTTTCGCGTTGGATATTTTCGATCAATGCCATTTCTAGCATTTGTTGGTCGTCAGCCAAACGAACATAAGCAGGAATAGCTTTTAGTCCTGCCATTTTAGAGGCTCTCCACCTGCGTTCGCCAGAGATAATCTGAAACTGGTTTTCGGCAAGTTTTCTTACTGTAATAGGCTGTATAATCCCTTGAACCTTAATAGATTCTGAAAGTTCTTTTAATGCATCTTCGTCAAAAAAATTGCGTGGTTGAAAAGCATTGGCTTCGATATAATCTAGCGAAATTTCGGCAATAGCACTATTGGCAAACTCCACCCCCAATTCGTTTGAAGATGCTGGTTCGGCTTCTTCAATCAAAGCGGCTAGACCTCTGCCAAGTACATTTTTTTTTGCCTTAAAATCTTTTTCTTTCATCATTTAAAAATACAGTTGATTTGATAGTTGATAGTTGAAAATTGATAGTTTTATAAAGTAATAAAGTTTTAACTTTGCGTCTTTGCACCTTTGCGAGATCAAATTTTTAAATTAAAATTTTGTACCTTAGCGTCTTAGCGACTTTGCGAGACTAAATCAAATTTGCTTTTTTATTTCTAATTATTATCTCTTTAGCAAGGTTCACATAAGCAATAGAGCCTTTACTTTCAGCATCATAACTAATTACTGGAACACCAAAACTTGGCGATTCTGATAATTTTATATTTCTAGGTATCAAGGTTTCAAAAACCATTTTTGGGAAATTTTTACGCACTTCTTCAACCACTTGATTGCTCAAACGAATACGCAAATCGTACATTGTAAGCAACATCCCTTCAATTTCTAAGTTTGTATTTAATCTTTTTTGGATTAACTGTATCGTTTTTAATAATTTACCAAGTCCTTCTAAAGCAAAATATTCGCACTGAATTGGAATCAAAACCGATTGTGCAGCAGTAAGTGCATTTACCGTAATTAAACCTAACGAAGGTGAACAATCAATCAAAATAAAATCGTAATCGTTTTTTACTTGGTTTAGAGTTTCTTTCATGCGGTCTTCTCTGCGTTCTAATTCGGTCAAATCAAATTCGGCACCAACCAAATCCATGTGAGCGGGCAAAATATCCAAATATTCGATAGAAGTTGGCTTTATGGCCTCCTTAGCCGTAACCCCTTTTATCATACATTCATATATACTATTATCTTTTACTTTTGTATCAAAACCAAACCCAGAAGTGCTATTAGCCTGAGGATCAGCATCAACTAACAATGTTTTGTATTCGAGTGCAGCAAAACTAGCAGCTAAATTTATGGCTGTAGTAGTTTTTCCAACTCCACCTTTTTGATTTGCAATTGCAATGGTCTTACCCATAATTTGATAATTTTGATTCTGAAATTGAAGCGAAAGTAAAGGGATTTTTTTAAGAGTTATACAAAAGTTATCCCCAAATATTTTCGAGATGCTAAGTAATAAAAAATTATCCACAACACAACCAGTATTGTGGATTTATATTTTTTGTGAAAATATTTTTATGAATGAATAATCTCTTTGATGTCTTCAATAATTTTATTTGCCAAAAAATCTGCTGTTGCTTGCGTTTCTGATTCGGCATAAATTCTAATTATTGGCTCCGTATTTGAAGCCCTCAAATGCACCCATTCTTTTTCAAAATCTATTTTTACACCATCAATCGTATTAATTTTTTCGTTTTTATATTTTAATTTAATACCTTCTAAAACCTGCTTCACGTCAATATCAGGTGTTAATTCAATTTTATTTTTAGAAATATGATAATTTGGCAAGCTAGCACGAAGCATCGAAATTGATTTTCCATATTCAGCTAAATGTGTGAGAAACAATGCAATACCAACTAAAGCATCTCTACCATAATGCAATTCGGGATAAATAATTCCGCCATTGCCCTCGCCACCAATTACTGCATCAATTTCACGCATTTTAGCAACTACATTTACTTCGCCAACGGCAGAAGCAGCATAGATTCCACCAGCTTTTTCGGTTACATCACGCAAAGCTCTTGTCGATGATAAATTAGAAACTGTATTTCCTTTTTTGTTTTTTAATACATACTGAGCCACAGCTACTAATGTATATTCTTCGCCAAACATGCTTCCATCTTCGCAAACAAAGCACAAACGATCAACATCTGGATCTACAACAATACCCAAATCGTATTTACCTTTTGCTATTTCGTTTGAAATATGGGTCAAATTTTCGGGCAATGGTTCTGGATTATGCGGAAAATGTCCATCGGGTTCGCAATAAATTTTTGTGATATTTCTTACACCTAGTTTTTCGAGCAAAAGCGGTAAAGCAATGCCTCCAGAAGAGTTTACGCAATCAATTGCAATGTTAAAATTTGCTTTTTTTATCGTTTCAATATTAACCAAAGGCAAATCCAAAATCTTTTGAATATGTTTTTCTATATATGTATTATCAGTTGTTATTTTACCTAATTTCAACACTTCGGCAAACGTAAAACTTTCGTTTTCAGCAATTTGCAAAACTTCTAAACCATCGTTTCCCGAAATAAATTCGCCTTTATCGTTCAATAATTTTAGGGCATTCCATTGAATGGGATTGTGGCTTGCAGTCAAAATTATTCCACCTCCCGCTTGTTCATCTTCCACAGCCAATTCAACAGTTGGCGTTGTTGATAAACCTAAATCTACAACATCAATTCCTAAGCCTACAAGCGATGCCGAAACCAAATCTGACAACATTTTGCCCGAAATGCGTGCATCTCTTCCAATTACAATTTTATTTTTTCCTGTTTTTGATTTTACCCAAGTGCCAAATGCTGAAGCAAAACGCACAATATCTAATGGTGTTAAAGATTCGCCAACTTTTCCTCCAATTGTGCCTCTAATTCCTGAAATTGATTTTATTAAAGTCATGTTTTTATGATATTCTTATAATTGGATATACAAAAGTAAAATATTTCAAATGAAAATATTTTGCAATATTTGAAAATTAGTTTTAAAAATAATGAACAATACCGAACAAAAATTGGCTGCATTTGAGCGTTTGCTTAAAATAATGGACGAATTGCGAGCGCAATGCCCTTGGGATCAAAAACAAACTATTGAAAGTTTACGCTATTTGAGCATCGAAGAGATGTACGAACTTTCGGATGCCATTCTTAAAAACGATTTGAACGAAGTTAAAAAAGAGTTAGGTGATGTGTTGTTGCATATTGTGTTTTATGCTAAAATCGCATCAGAAACCAATCATTTTGACATTGCAGATGTTATAAATGCCAATTGCGAAAAATTAATTACCAGACATCCGCATATTTATGGCGATGTAAAAGTCGAAAACGAAGAAGATGTAAAACGAAATTGGGAACAAATAAAATTAAAAGAAAAAGATGGGAACAAAACCATTTTGGCAGGTGTTCCACAATCGTTGCCAGCATTGGTAAAAGCCATCAGAATTCAAGAAAAAGCTCGTGCCGCAGGTTTTGATTGGGATAATAGACGCGATGTGTGGAAAAAAGTGGAAGAAGAATTGAATGAATTTAAAAACGAAGAATTTGCTCCCGAACCCGAACCCAAAAAAATGGAAGCAGAATTTGGCGATTTGCTTTTTTCGCTTGTCAATTATGCTCGTTTTGTAGGCATAAATCCAGAAGATGCTTTGGAAGCTACCAATAAAAAGTTTATCAAACGATTTACTTATTTGGAAACCGAATCAAAAAAAGATGGAAAAGTACTTACAGAAATGACTTTAGACCAAATGGACGAATATTGGAACAAAGCAAAATTACTTTAATTTACAGTTCAAAACATGCAAAAACTAGCTTTAAGTCAATCTTTACAACAAAAACTTTCGCCTCAGCAAATTCAGTTTTTAAAATTACTCGAAGTACCTACGGCTGAGTTGGATATGCGTATTGAAGAAGAGCTTGAAATAAATCCAGCATTAGAAGAAGGTATTTCTTCGACTGAAGAAACCAAAATTTCTGCAGACGAAAAAGACGAAGCTGATAATTTTTCGGATGATGAAACCGATAATTTGCATCTTGACGAATACTTAGGTGCTGATGACAAAGGTTATAAAATGGCAGATGATAGTCCAGACCCAAACGAAGAAGACAAAGACTCGCCATTGGCTAACGAAGATACACTTTATGACAGTTTAGTAACACAACTTAATTTTTTAGGACTATCTGATAATCAACTACTTATTGGTAATCAAATCATTGGAAGTATAGACGAAGATGGCTACTTGCATCGCAAAATCGATGCCATTGTAAACGATATGGCTTTTACTCAAAACATCAACACTGATACCGAAGAAGTACTCAGTATATTATACAAAATTCAAGAATTTGAACCTGCGGGCATTGCAGCAAGAGATTTGCAAGAATGTTTGCTTTTACAACTCAATCGCAAAACTGACCACCTCAAAGATGTAAACAATGCTATAACCATTATTGAAGAATGTTTTGATGAGTTTACAAAGAAACATTATGACAAAATTGAGAAAAAACTTACAATAAAAACAGACGAATTAAAGGCAGCATTAAAAGTAATTACCAAATGCAATCCCAAACCAGGTTGGAGTGGCGAAGGCAATATAAAATCGCAATATATCATCCCTGATTTTATATTAGTTAATAATAATGGCATATTAGAATTGAGTTTGAATGGCAAAAATGCCCCCGATCTGTTAGTAAGCCAATCCTATCTCGAAATGTTTGATACGTATGAAAAAAGTGCCAAATCAGACAAAAAAATGAAAGAAGCGGTTACGTTTGTGAAACAAAAACTAGATGCCGCCAAATGGTTTATTGATGCTATAAAACAACGCCAAAACACGTTGCTTATAACCATGCAAACGATTGTAAATTTTCAATACGAATATTTTTTAGATGGCAACGATGCAAAACTTAAACCAATGATTCTCAAAGATATAGGCGAAAAAATAGGCATGGATGTCTCCACCGTTTCTCGTGTGGCAAATAGCAAATCTATTCAAACAGAGTTTGGTACATTTTTGCTAAAACATTTTTTTACTGATAGCATAACTTCCGATTCAGGCGAAGATATTAGCACAAGAGAAGTAAAAAACATTTTGACCGAAATTATTTTTTCAGAAGATAAAACAAAACCTTTTGGCGATGAAGAACTCGAAAAATTGCTTAAAGAAAAAGGATTTTCGCTTGCCCGAAGAACCGTTGCAAAATACCGTGAGCAACTCAATATTCCTGTGGCTAGATTAAGAAAAGAAATTTGATTTTTTGAAAATATTATTTTTCGGCTTTTGATTCCATTGTAAGTATTTCGTTCAAATCATGCACAATTACATCTAATTCAGTTGCAGAATTTTGAATATAAGTAAGTAATTCATCCGTTGGCATCGCATTATTATTAATTTTAAATACTTCAATCAATCCCAAAATCCGTGATAACGGACCTCTCACATTGTGCGAGTTTGCAAACGAATATTTTTCTAAAATAGTATTTTTTTCAAGGAGTTCTTTTGTACGCAATTCAACTTTATTCTCAAGTTCTTTATTAATATTTTGGATGTATTCTTGTTGAGTTTTTAATTCTTCGTTTTGTTTTGCAATTTCTTCATTTTGCCATTTAATTTTATTTTCAATGCTTTTTCTTTGTCCAGAATCATAAGCTAAAGACATAAAATCTGACATCGATTTAACCAGTTTTTCATCTTCAATACTCCAGTTTTTAATTTCTTTTTGATTTTCACAACAAATAATGCCGCCTAAAATTCCTTCGATATAAAAAGGTACATCGAGCATAGATTTTATATCATACGGTTCAAGATAATTTCCTCTAAATTCATAAGTAGATGGATTTGATTCTGCATCCGTAGCAGGAATGATTTTTTCGGAATTTATAGCATTAAAATACAATGGATATTTTTGCATATCTAATATTGGCAATTCAGTATTTTTTTCATTTTCATCAGAAATTACATGTATTGGAATCAAAATATTTTGAAATTTATCATATGCCCACATACTAACCCTACTAATATCTAATGTTTGATATAAAATTTGTGCAATTTCAATCATAGATTTTTCAAAATTCCCTTCTTTAATGTTTGCACTTGTAGAAAGCTTCATTAAAACAGTATTATTTGCTCTCAAATTTGAATTTACTTTAGAAATTAATGATATTGTATCTTCAAGTCTTTTCGTTTTGTCTCCAAGCTCGTGCATTAACATAACATTGCGTTTGTTTTCTTCTTTTAATTTCGATTTAGAATCAATAATTTCTTGTTCGCCTTTTAAGTGTAAAGTTGATTTTAGCCAATACATAACCCAAATTATGGCAAAAATTCCAAATTGTTTTAATTTAAAGGCTGCAAAACTAGGTTTGTACAGCCCATTTAATTGTGCATTTTGTTTAAAATTGGGGATTAAAAAATCAAAAAATAATATGATCAAACTGTAATAAACTAATGCTAAAACGATCCAATTTTTTTCTTTTATAGAATCAAAAATCAATAAAGGAGTTAAACAAAAAAACAGAAAAGCATAATAAAACTCAAATGGTTCGTTTGGGTAATATTTTGTTAAAAAAATGAATGGTAAAAAAACTGTTATTGGTGATAAAAAAACATATAAAGGTCTAGCATAAAATGGTTTACCATTTATATTCAATATATAGACAATTAAAATCAATAACATCTCTGTTAAATAACATATACTTGGAATTGTAAAATGATATAAAATATTATTCAGTAAGAATAACGAAGAAATAAAAAATAATATTATACATAATTTATTTGTAATAATAAGTAATCTTGGATCTAAAATATCTGATTTTTCAAGACCTGATGTAGTAAGTTTTTTCCACATATATTAGTTGTATGTAATTTTTTATGCTCAAATTTAATCAAAACAGTTCAAAAACAAACAAAATACTTAATTTATTCACATAATGAGATAAATGAAGATAAGTTTATATTTTTGTATTTTACACATCAATGGCACAAAACACGTTTAGAAAAAATACAATAAAAGAAAAGCCTGTATCTCATGTTGAAAAACAAACAGATACTGACGAAAATGATGCCGTAGAAAAGCCCAAAGTTTCTTTTTTTAAAGACCCACGCCTACATTTTATATTTGGAATAGTTTTGATTTTTATATCTATTTTTCTTACATTTTCACTTATTTCATATCCATTTACAGGCAACGAAGACCAAAGTATTGTAGAATCTTTGTTTGAAACAGGCTTTAGAGATTCGGGCAAAGAAGCCGAAAATTGGCTCGGTTTATTTGGTGCAATTGCATCTTATTTACTTGTATTTAAGGCATTTGGTATTGCATCAGTATTGTTTATGCCTTTGCTTTTTATAGTTGGTGTCAAAATAGTTTTCAAAAAAGTAATTTACCCTCCTCGAACATTACTTTATTACACACTTTTTATGGTTTTTTGGATAAGTTTTTTGTTTGGATATATTGTTTTTTTAGCTGAACAAGAGCAATATTTAGGTTTTTTATCGGGTGCAATTGGTTATGAATTTGCACTAATTAGCAACGATTTTTTAGGAATCGGTACACTTTTATTAATAGTACTTTTAATGCTTGTTTTTTTAGTTTATACACTCAACATCACGTCTTTTGCTGCCAAGACTAAATCCTTAGAAAACGAAGAAATAGACAATAAACTAGAGCCTTTAGTAGATGAAAATGGTAATGAATTACTTCTTGATGAGGAAGAAGAAGATAACGAAGAAGAAGAAATAGATGAAGAGGAATTAAATCCAGCTGATTGGGAAATCAAGACAAAAGAATCGCTGAAAGAAAGTTCTAATATCAACGATTTAGATATAATTATAGAAAATCAAAGCAATTTAACTCAACCACTAACTCCTGTTTTAGAGCCAGTTAAGCCTTTAGTTCCCGAAATTAAAACTGAAAAAGAATCGGAATTTAATATTGAAAATTTGCCTCCTTATGATCCAACGTTAGATTTGGCAACATATAAATATCCTACTCTTGATTTATTGAAAGATTATGGACCAAATGTTGGAAGTGTGGTTTCAAAAGAAGAATTAATCGAAAATAGAAATAAAATTTTAAATACGCTTAAGGATTTTGGAATTGAAGTAACAGAGTTTAAGGCAACTATTGGTCCGACCGTTACACTTTATGAAATTGTGCCACAAGCTGGGATAAAAATATCAAAAATCGCAAATCTATCAGACGATATAGCCTTGAGATTGAGTGCTTTAGGTGTGCGAATTATTGCACCAATGCCTGGGAAAGGTACTATTGGAATGGAAGTTCCAAACAAAACCAAACAAATGGTTACGGGAATGGAAGTACTGAGCGATCCTCGTTTTACAGATTCTAAAATGGAGTTGCCAATCGCTTTTGGAAAAACAATTTCAAACGAAGTTTTTGTTGCAGATTTAGCTACAATGCCACATTTGCTGATGGCAGGTGCAACGGGTATGGGTAAGTCTGTGGGTATCAATATGTTGCTCACATCTTTGCTTTATAAAAAACATCCTTCTCAACTCAAAATCGTGATGGTCGATCCAAAAAAAGTTGAACTAAGTGTTTATAGTAAGATTGAACGCCATTTCTTAGCAAAACTGCCAGATAGCGAAGATGCAATTATAACAGATACTAAAAAAGTGGTTCATACTTTAAATTCGTTGTGTATCGAAATGGATACGCGATATAGTTTGCTTAAGGATGCAGGTTGCAGAAACTTAAAAGAATACAATCCAAAGTTTATTTCTAGGAAACTAAATCCAAACGAAGGACATCGTTATCTGCCTTATATTGTGGTAGTTATAGACGAATTAGCCGATTTGATGATGACAGCAGGCAAAGAAGTAGAAATGCCAATTGCCCGAATTGCACAGCTTGCACGTGCAGTCGGCATTCACTTGGTTTTGGCTACTCAACGACCGTCTGTGAATGTAATTACAGGTGTGATAAAAGCCAATTTTCCAGCTCGTTTGTCGTTTAGGGTTACTTCTACAATTGATTCGAGGACTATTTTGGATGAAGGCGGAGCAAATCAATTGATTGGAAAAGGAGATATGCTTTTGAAAATAAATTCGGAAGTTGTACGTTTGCAATGTGCCTTTGTAGATACTCCAGAAGTAGAAAATATAGTCGATTTTATATCTAATCAACGTAGTTATCCTACCGCATATTTATTGCCAGAGTTTTTTGACGAAAACGCTGATCCAAGCGAAAGAAATGTAGATTTAAGTAATAAAGATCCTAAATTTAACGAAGCTGCAAAATTAATTGTGGCACATCAACAAGGAAGTACTTCGCTCATTCAAAGGAAGTTAAGTCTTGGCTATGCACGCTCTGGAAGAATAATGGATCAACTAGAAGCAGCTGGAATTGTTGGACCACCAAATGGCAGCAAAGTGCGTGATGTGATGATAAAAGATGACAATTCGCTTCAAGAATTATTACAATCTTTATAAAGCATTTTCGTTTATATAAAACATATTCCTAATTTTGCACCAAAAAAAATTTAATGAAATACACACTTATTCTTTTAGTAATATCAATTTGTCAATCATTTGCTCAGCAAGACCCTAAGGCAGAGGCTGTTTTGATGGCTATGAGCAAAAAATACGAATCTTTCAAATCATACCAAGCCAAATTTGTTTATGAATTAGAAAACACACAAGCCAAAGTAAAAGACAAATTTTCTGGCGACATAAAAGTTAAAGGTCAAAAGTTTACAGTTGATTTAGGTAATCAAGTAATTTTTAACGATGGCAAAACCGTTTGGACGTATATGAAAGAAGAAAATGAGGTTAATGTAACGGATAATAAAGATGATGACGATGGTTTGAGTCCAACAAAAATATATTCGATGTATAAATCAGGATATAAATATTTGCATGTTGGCGAAGAAAAAATAAATAAAATTGGGTATGACATGATTGAATTAGTGCCTGAAAATAAAAATAAGCCTTATTTTAAAATTAAATTATGGATTTCTAAAAAAGACAAATCTATATCGAAATGGCGAATTTTTGAAAAAAACGGCAATCGATATAATTATTCGGTAAGCAATTTTGTACCAAATGTTAAATTTGAAGATTTGAGTTTTATGTTTGATAAAACAAAATATCAAGGCGTTGAAATTGTGGATTTGAGATAATACAATGACTTACAACCAACTTTATGAAACCATTTTAGCTAAAAAATCCTATTTATGTGTAGGATTAGATACTGATTTAAGCAAAATCCCGCCTCATTTATTAAAAACTGAAGATCCGATTTTTGAGTTTAACAAAGCCATAATTGATGCCACAGCACCATTTTGTGTTGCATACAAACCTAACACAGCTTTTTATGAATGTTATGGAGTAAAAGGATGGGTAAGTCTTTCAAAAACGATTGATTATCTCAATAAAAACTATCCAAATCATTTTACCATTGCAGATGCAAAGCGTGGCGATATTGGAAATACGTCAAGTATGTATGCCAAAGCATTTTTTGAAGAAATGAATTTTGATTCGGTTACAATTGCACCATACATGGGAGAAGATTCTGTAAAACCGTTTTTGGGTTTCAAAGGAAAATGGGCAATTTTATTGGCATTAACATCAAATGCTGGAAGTAAGGATTTTCAAGAATTACAAATTGAAAATCAAATTGAAAAACTGTATGAAAGAACATTAAAAACAGCTCAAAACTGGGGAAATCATGAAAATTTAATGTTTGTAACAGGCGCTACAAAAGCACAAGAGTTTACAAATATCAGAAAAATAGCTCCTAAAAACTTTTTATTGGTGCCAGGTGTTGGTGCTCAAGGTGGCAGTTTAGCTGATGTATCTAAATTTGGTATGAACGACCATTGTGGATTACTTGTAAACAGCTCGAGAGCCATTATATATGCTTCAAATAATGTGGATTTTGCAAAAATAGCAGGCGAAGAAGCCAAAAAAGTGCAAAAAGAAATGGCAATATATTTGTAAGAAAAACTATTTAATCAACTTGTAGTTTTTGTATTCAAATGGCAACCAACCTGTGAGCTTTTCTACCCAAAGTTTGAACTTATATTTAAACGGAATAATTACTTTTTCGGGATGATATACAAATTCCCAATCTTGGTTATTTACTTTTTTTTGCATCGTTTTAGGATGTGTTCCATCAAACTTTTCTAAAAGTTCGCTCGAATCTTCAAACACAAACTGTTTATTTTCATAATGTTCTCTCACCCAATTTTCAGAATTATACATGCCATGAAAAGCCATCATTTTTTGCTTAATTAGCTCTGGAGGATTCACTCTAGAATAATGATAAACAGGCACATCGAGTAGTTTTACCGTAAGTTTTTTGTTATTTAACCTAAATCCTTGCGAATCTTTGTAAGGCAAAAAACCAATTCGATTTCTTATCATTCTAATTTCTCTCCTATACCAACGTGGCGATTTACATATGTATTGATATGATCCATAAAAATGCAAATAAGGAAATAAAAAACCTTCTATGGTTTTATCATTATCGTATTTTTGAACAGCATTTACAATTTTCTGAATGTCGTTTTCGTGAAAAACTTCATCAGCTTGAATATGCAAAGCCCAATCATGAGTGCAATTTTCTAAGGCAATTTTAGCTTGTAAAGCCATTTCTGTGCCTCCAATTCGGTTTGTCGAATCCCAAATTGTATCAATAATTTTTATTTTAGGTGAATTTAAAGCAACAATTGCATCTCGAGTTCCATCGGTTGAGTCGCCAACAGCAACAATGAATTCATCACAAATTGGAAGTATAGACAGTATCGATTCTATAAATGGATAACCCAATTTCAGCCCATTTCTAATATACGTAAACCCGCTAATTTTCATTTTACTTTCCTTTTTTCAAAAACTCAGTATATAAAACAATTTTCATTTCAATAATTTTGTAATCAACATCATCTCATTTTTCTGAAAATTGGATTCACAAATATAATTTTGATTTTTGAGACTATGATAAAAAACATTCTACTAAAAAAAATACTATAAAAATTAATATTATTCTTTAAATGTGTATTTTTTAAATATATTTTAGAATAATATTCTGTAATATAGTAAAAACGTATTACTTTTGTTTCATAAAACTTTAAAAATGGATTCGACACATTTCGAAACACTTGCTATTCGTACCCAAACCGAACGCACACAATATAGAGAGCATTCAACTCCCTTATTTGTAACTTCAAGTTTTGTTTTTGAAGATGCTGAGCAAGCTCGTGCACTATTTGCTGACGAAATAGAAGGCAATATTTATACACGTTTTTCAAACCCAAACAACAATGAGTTTATCGAAAAAATGTGTTTGCTCGAAGGTACAGAAGATGGCGTTGCAACAGCTTCTGGAATGAGTGCTATGTTTACAAGTATGGCAGCTTTGCTCAAATCTGGGGATCATATTGTGGCTTGTCGCTCCATTTTTGGCTCTACGCATCAAATTATAACTCAAATTTTACCTAAATGGGGCATTACGTATTCGTATGCAGATATTAAAAAACCAGAAACATGGGAAAGTTTGATTTTGCCAAACACTAAAATGTTTTTTATCGAAACGCCATCTAATCCATCGCTCGATTTAATTGATTTGGAATGGTTTGGCAAGCTTTGCAAAAAACATAATATTATTTCTAATGTGGATAATTGTTTTGCTACTCCATATTTACAAAATCCAGCCAAATTTGGTATTGATTTAGTTACACATTCTGCAACCAAATTTATTGACGGACAAGGCAGAGTGATTGCAGGTTGTATTTTAGGAAATAAAGAATTGATTAAAGAAATTCGATTTTTTGCTCGCCATTCTGGTCCTTCGCTTTCGCCATTTAATGGTTGGATTTTGTCGAAAAGTTTAGAAACTTTGAGTGTGCGTATGGATAAACATTGTCAAAATGCACAAAAATTAGCCGAATTTTTGGAAAAAAACACCGAAATCGAACGAGTAGTGTATCCATATTTGCCATCACATCCGCAATTCGATTTGGCAAAAAAACAAATGAAATTAGGCGGTGGATTAGTAACTTTCGAAGTAAAAGGAGGTTTAGAACGTGGTCGAGATTTTTTGAATGCGTTTCAACTGTTTTCGCATTCTGCAAACTTGGGAGATACTCGTACCATTGCCACACATCCCGCCACAACCACACACTCAAAACTAACCAACGAAGACCGAGCAGCAGTTGGAATCATGCCAGGATTGATTCGTATTTCGGTTGGTTTAGAGCATATTGAAGATATTTTAGCTGATATTACACAAGCATTAGCAAAATCTGCTCGAAAATAAAAAATGCCGACAAATACCCAAATTGGTAAAAAAGGAGAAGATATTGCTGCCGATTTTATACTAAAATTGGGTTATGAAATTGTGTTGCGAAATTACAGAAAAGGTCGTTTTGAGATTGATATCATAGCAAAAGACAAAAATCGATTGGTTTTTATTGAAGTAAAACTCCGAAAATCAAATAAATTTGGATTTCCTGAAGAAGCAGTTACAAAAACCAAAATCGAGCAAATAAAATCGGCTGCCGAAAGTTATATTTTTGAAATTGATTGGAAATTTGATATTCGTTTTGATATTATTTCCATCACATCATCCCCTGAAAATAATCCTGAAATCGTGCATTTAGTAGATGCTTTTTAAAAAATACCTTTTAAAATCAATCTTTTTTTTATAAAAATCATATATTTTACTAAAAAACCTATAAAAAATGATGCTTTTTTAATTTAATAAGATTTTAATTGAAAAAATAGTTGAGAATGCTTTTTTGCGAATTACTTTTACAAAAAAATTAATATTTTAACTTTATGGATTTCTCATCAATACTATCTAATTTTCTATCAGCTCCCGTTTTATTTTTCTTTTTAGGTTTAATTGCTGTAATGGTAAAATCCGATTTGGAAGTTCCACCAGCTATAGCCAAATATTTTTCTTTATACCTACTTTTTGATATCGGTATAAAAGGTGGGCAAGAATTGTTTCATAGTGGATTTACTAGTGATATTATCGTTATTTTAATTGCTTGTGTGATTATGTCTTTAATTGTTCCAGTTGTTGCATTTTTCGTGTTAAAACTCAAATTAGATGCCTATAATGCAGGTGCAATTGCTGCTACATATGGTTCGGTAAGTGCTGTAACTTTTGCAACAGCCCAAACTTATGTTGCCAATCAGGGCATTGCTGCAGGTGGATATATGGTTGCAGGTATGGCAATTATGGAATCTCCTGCAATTATTATGGGACTTTTAATGATTCGAATGACCATAAAAAACGATTCTAGTGAACTCAATATTTCGGCTCATAAAAAATCGAGTTTGAAAGATGTGGTAAAAGAGGCTGTTTTTAATGGCTCAATAGTATTATTGGTAGGTAGTTTGTTGATTGGATATTTGGCTGGCGACAATGGCGAAAAAGAATTACATGGGTTTGTAAAAGATATTTTTAAAGGAATGTTAGCACTTTATTTATTAGATATGGGACTTGTGGCTGGTAGCAGAATGTCGGCACTCAAAAAATCAGGTGTATTTTTAGTAGCCTTTGCCATCATTACTCCGTTAATAAATGCGGCATTAGGAATTGGAATTTCGTATATGATAGGTATGTCGGTTGGCGATGCGTTTTTATTCACTATTTTGTGTGCAAGTGCTTCATACATAGCTGTTCCAGCCGCCATGCGTATGGCTGTGCCACAAGCAAATATGAGTTTATTATTACCAATGGCACTGGCTGTAACATTTCCTTTTAATATCATTTTAGGTATTCCAACTTATTTGATGATTATAAAAGCAATTTGGGGAGTTTAATCAACTATTTAGGTATTAAAAACGTATTTTAATTACTTTAAAATACGTTTTTAAATACAATATTTTAACCTAAAAACATAGAATTTATGCTACATTGGATATATAACCCTACTCGAAAAGTAAAAAGAGCTTTTGACGAATTAGACCGTGAAAAAAAAATCCATGACCAAGAAGACCATAATATCATTCAAGATATACTTCAAATGGCAAAAGAAAATGGATTGAGACCAAGCGATATAAAAAGTTTGGAACATGAAATCGATGCCGAATTTTTAGTTACTCCTACAAATAATTTGGAACGTTTAAACCAATTGATTTATATGGAAAAAATTATGATGGCAGATTTGAATATGGATACAGCCGAACTAGATTTTTTAATCGAATTTGCACGTTTTATACATCTTCCATCGGATATTGCTCCGCTAATTGTTAGAGATATTTATTTCGATATGAGAGCTGAAAAAACAGATCTAGAGATAGTAGAAGATATCATAACTGGGTTCAATCTTTTATAATTTATTCTAATATAAAAAAATGAAAATAAAATACTGCATAACCATTTTGGTTCTTGGTACAATTTTGTCTGCATTTTCGCAGCCATACAGAGAAAATGTTTTTAATACAATTGGATGGTATGGCTATTTTGGCGACCATAAAATTGCCAAAAAATGGAGCATTCATACCGAATATCAATTTCGTAGAACAGATTTTATAACTAACTGGCAACAATCTTTAGCACGTTTTGGTGTAAATTACCATTTTACAGACCAAGTAATGTTTACAACCAATTGCTAAAAAAGATCAGTTTGGCGATGATCAATCTTTTCCTGAGCATCGTATTTACCAAGATATTTTACTAAAAAACAATACTGGCAGATTTGAAATTAGTCATCGATTCAAACTAGAAGAACGTTTTTTAGGTAATGCTTATGATACAAAAGAGAACAGAATTGCTGGGAAATGGAATTTTGTGATGCGGTTTCGCTATCGCATTCGATTGGCAATGCCGTTGCAAGGAAACACCATTGACGACAACGAATTTTATATCCATGCTTTTGATGAAATCTTAATTGGAGCTGGTGAAAATGTAAAAAACAATATTTTTGACCAAAATCGTTTTAATATTGGTATTGGATATAAACTTAATAAAAATTGCAAGTTTGAACTTGGTTATTTCAATCAAATTGTTACTAAACCAGCTTCGGATAAAATTACTAAACTTCCTGTAATTGAATCAAATAACGGATTTCTGTTAGGAATTACATATAATATCGATTTTACCAATTTAAAGAAAAAAGAGGAAGCAAAATAGATTATATCTTACAAAAATTAATTATACTATTTTTTGAGTTTTAGTATAAAATTTGTTTATTTACATATCAAATAAATTCATATTGTTTAATTTGTAAAAAAAAGACAAATATGTTGCAACAAACACTTTCTGTTCCAGAAAAAGACTATAAATTATTTTTAGAAGTAGCCAAAAGATTTCGTTGGAAAGTAAAAACACCATTAAAAAACAACATGGATGCGCCTATTTTTGATAAAAAAACTTTGGCAATGTTAGATGAAAGATCTAAAGTATCAAACAATCTTTGCTTAACGGCAGAAGAATCTTTAAGATTACTAAATGAACTTTAATATAATCATACTTCCTCAGGCTCAAGCAGAAATAGAATTATCATATCTTTATTACAAAAATAAAGTATCAACTCAAATAGCTAAAAAATACATAAATGAAATTGAGCTTGCATATAAAATATTGAAAAAAAATCCCTTTTTTCATGTCATAAAGAAAAACTATCGTGCTTTACCGCTAATGAAATTCCCTTTTTTGATAATTTTTGAGGTTTTTGAAGATATCAAAACCGTAAAAATTCTTAGTGTTTTCAACACAAATCAAGTTACAAAAAAATATCCTGATTAGATTATTTTTTTAAAAATATTAGATTTTTTTATTCATTTTATCAATAGTTTGAAAATTTTTATGCTAATTGTCGTACTCAAAAAAAGAATCTAAAATCATTTACCATATGCAAGACGAAGGCTTAAAACTAATCGAAACCGAATTTGAAATTTTAACTTATTTATTCTATGCTTTTATTGTTTTTATTGTGATAGTAGCAATAAAAGACATCTTTTTTAATAAAAAACATACCATAAAACATAATTTTCCAGTTGTTGGACATTTGCGATATTTGCTAGAAAAAATTGGTCCCGAACTTCGTCAGTATATTGTTGCAAACAATCGTGAAGAGTTGCCTTTCAATCGCAGCCAACGTTCGTGGATTTATGCATCGGCAAAAAAAGAAAATAATTATTCGGGCTTCGGAACCGATCAAGATATTTATGAACCAGGTCATATTTTTATAAAACCTGCAGTATTTCCTTTTAATGTAAAAAAAGATCATATCAATTTTGCAGACCCTTCCTTTTTACCTTGTGCAAAAGTAATCGGATTGGCATCGAACCGTGCAAAGCCTTTTAGACCTTATTCTGTTGTAAATATTTCTGCCATGAGCTATGGCTCACTTTCGGCAGCAGCAGTTGAAAGCATGAACAAAGGTGCTTTAAAAGCAGGATGTTATCATAATACAGGGGAGGGGGGACTTTCTCCTTATCACAGTTTTGGTGCAGATGTAGTTTTTCATTTTGGTACAGGTTATTTTGGAGTGAGAGATGACGAAGGCAATTTTTCGATACCTAAAATCAAGAAATTAGTAGAAGAAAAACCATTTGTAAAAGCCATAGAAATAAAACTTTCGCAAGGGGCAAAACCTGGAAAAGGCGGAGTTTTGCCTGCAGCAAAAGTAACAAAAGAAATTTCTGAAATCAGACATGTACCTATTGGTAAAGATGTGCTTTCTCCAGTAAATCATACTGCATTTAGCAACATGGAAGAATTGGTTGATTTTGTAGAATCTATTGCTGAAAACACAGGATTGCCTGTGGGTATAAAATCGGCTGTTGGTAAAATGGATCAATGGGAAGAGTTGGCTTTGATAATGAAAAAAACGGGTAGAGGTCCCGATTTTATTACTATCGATGGTGGCGAAGGTGGCACAGGTGCTGCTCCGCCAGCTTTTGCAGATAGTGTTTCGTTGCCTTTGGTGCATGCTTTTTCAAATGTTTATAAAGTGTTTGCAAAACATGGACTTACAAACCGCATAGTTTTTATTGCTTCGGGCAAATTGGGCTTTCCTGCAAATGCGTTAATGGCTTTTTCGATGGGTGCTGATTTAATTAATGTGGCACGTGAAGCCATGATTTCTATTGGTTGCATTCAAGCTCAGGTTTGCCATACAAACCGTTGTCCGGCTGGAATTGCCACCAACAGCAAATGGTTGCAAGCAGGTGTTGATCCTACTTTAAAATCTGAACGTTTTTATAATTATGTTAAAAACTTACGCAAAGAAATACTTGAAATTACACATGCTTGTGGTTACGAACACCCTTGCCAAATGAAAATGGAAGATGTAGAATTAAGTGCTGGCGGACATGAACTTACAAAAACCCTAAAAGAAAATTATGGTTACGAAAAAGCTGATGTTCCATTTGTGTCATTTGCAAATTTAAAAGATAATTATCTAGGTGGTATAAATAAAACGGTACTTGAAAAAGCATAGTTTTTCGATTTAATATGTGTTTTTAAACTTATTCATATCGAAAAATAATATGTACTTTTTGAACAGAACATTTTAGCATGTAGATAAAAGCTAAAAATTTTTGATTGATTTGTTGGTGAAAAGAACACCAACAAAAGGCGGAAGCCTGATTTCACAATATTAAGATGGGAATAACTATGGAAAATTTAAAATCGCTTTACATCATAGGAATTTTATTTTTTATAAACTTTAATTGTAATGGAATTAATCTTGATAGCTTAGAGAACAAAAAAATTATAAATCATTTAACAGTGTTTTATAGAAGTTACATACATGAGAATGTTAAAATGCCCACTAATGATTATAAAATCAATTTAATTAAGAAGAAATACTGTACAAATAAATTGTTACAAAAAATCGAATTAGATGACTTAGATTTTGATCCATTAGTAAATGCTCAAGATTATGACTTAGAATGGCTTAAAACCTTAACCATAAAAGAAATAATTACGAAAAAAAATACTTTTTCAGTATCATATATAGATAATTTTAGCAAGAAAAGGATTTTCCTTTCTGTAACAGTTATTAATGAAAGTGGGAGTTATAAAATATCTTTCGTAAAATATTAACCACTTTCACGCTCTTCAGAATTTGTAATTCCGAAGCCATATCATAGGATTTTCAATCCGTATTAAATTTGTATAATGGGATTTGCATATACTATAAAAGATCAAGGTGCAACATATTTTGTAACATTTACAGTACATCAGTGGGCAGATGTTTTTACTAAAGAAATCTATATTGATGAATTATTAATGAGCTTAAAATATTGTCAAGAAAACAAAGGTTTAGAAATTTTTGCGTGGGTAATAATGAGCAATCATTTGCACATGATTGTTAGAGCAAAAAATGAAAATTTGAGTGATATAATTCGAGATTTTAAAAAATATACTTCAAAATCAATATTCAACAAAATTATGAATAACGAAAAAGAAAGCAGGAAAGAGTGGTTGTTGAAAGTTCTCAGTTTCAATGATAAAATTGAAAGCAGGAAAGAGTGGTTGTTGAAAGTTCTCAGTTTCAATGATAAAATTTGGTTTTGGGAGGAGGGCTATCATGGAGAAGAGATTTTTACTTCAGCCTTTTATGATACAAAGGTAAATTATATACATTTGAACCCAGTAAGAGCAGGAATTGTAGAAAAAGAACAAGAATATATAAATAGTAGTGCGGGAGAGTTTTATGGAATTAGAAAGAGTAAATTAAATTTATGTACTTTTGGTTGAAACGGTTCAAAGAACCTATGATAAGGCTTCGGAATTATAAATTCCGAAGAGC
>RDZG01000042.1 GCA_004293915.1 Bacteroidota bacterium
TTTATCTTCCACCCTTCGGAGTTTTCTTTGGAGGCTACGCCTCCAAAGAAAACTCCGAAGGGTAAGAAATGTCATCAATAACGTTGTGAAACTTTACAAATATTGATATATAACAATCACAAAAATCAATAATAAATAGCTTGAAATATTGATTCATTCTGCTATATTTGTGTAAGGATGAAATTATGGCAGCTTTAGACGCAATAACAGGTACATTAGGAACAAAACGAGCAGCACACCTGCTCCGTAGGCTAACTTTTGGTCCTACCCAAACCCAAATTGATACTTTTGCAACTTACACCATCGACCAAGCCATAGCTGCTTTATTTGATGGTTTCACAATGCCAGCCGCACCCACTAAACCCGATGCTTCGGCTTGGGTTAATGTAGCTCCATTGCAAAACGAAAAAGATTTTGAACTTTTTTCGTATTTCAAATATTGGTGGTTGGGACAAATGGCTACCACAAATACGTCATTAGAAAAACTGGTTTTTTTCATCCACACCATTATCACAACCAAACAAGATACTGGTGGTTCGGCTCGTGATATTTATTTTCAAAATGCACTTTTTAGGCAATATTTAATTAATGATTTTACAGATACTGTTCCACTTTTTAACCGCTATAAAAGTTTAATCAAAAAAATATGCATTGATAATTCTATGCTGTCTTTTTTAAATGGAAATGTAAACGTAAAAGGCAGACCAAACGAAAATTTTGCTCGCGAACTTTTAGAACTTTTTACTATTGGAAAAGGTCCTACGATTGGCGTTGGCAACTATACCAATTATACCGAAAACGACATAAAAGCAGCTGCAAAAGCACTCACAGGTTGGGACAAAGATTATACTTTTGCCACTTTAGATACTGATACGAGCTTGCCAAGAGGAAAAATAAAAGGCAGTTCGACTAATGCAAGTTCGCATGATAACACCACAAAAACATTATCAAATGCGTTTTCTAATACAATAATTACACCAATTTCTACCACCGCTACCGAAGCCAGTGCCTTAGACGAAATCAGTCAATTAATCGATGCCATTTATAATCAAGATGAAGCATCACGATTTTTGGTTAGAAAATTATACCGATTTTTTGTTCATTATAATATAGATGCAAGCATAGAAACCGATATTATAATTCCACTTGCAACCATTTTCAAAACGGGAGGATTTCGTTTGCGTACTGTTTTGGAAAAACTTTGCAAAAGCGAACATTTTTTTGAAGCAGCATCTGGAATCAATGACGACAAAATGGGTGGGACTATAAAATCGCCACTCGATTTGGTTTTGGGTACATTACGCTATTTTGAAGTTAGTTTTCCAACCTCCGGTACTACCGATTTTAATTCCAAAATGGGTCAAATCGAAAATTACATCAACACCATGGGGCTTTCGTTTTTAGACCCTTATGATGTAGCGGGTTATGAAGCCTATTATCAAGTACCACTTTATAGTCGAAACTGGATTAATACAAATACTTTATTACGAAGATATATTTTTATAAAAGATATTTTTACAGAAAACACCAATGGATTAGCTTATATCGACCCTTTGGTTTGGTTCAATAAAACTTCGATTGGCGTTACAGATACCATTGCAACCACCGACACGATTGTAGGAACTCAAAAATTAGCCAAAACCCTAATAGAACATATTGCACAAAAACTTTTGGTTTATTCGGCTCCAACAACCGAAATTTCTGATGAACGCTATAATTATTTTGCAGTGTATCATTTGGGTGGATTGAGTTTTGAAAACTGGGTTTTTAATTGGACAAATCGAAATGGAAGCAATATGATGATAAAAGATGATGCCACTGCTCGATTACGAAATATTTTGTTTGTTTTGATGCAATCGCCTGAATATCAACTGATGTAACGATTATAACCTTATGGAAAGAAGAAAATTTATTCGACAATCGTTAGCTAAATGCTTTTCATAATACACTAATTTATTTATAAATAAATTAGTGTATTATGATTTCAAAACATCAAAAATATCATAATTGAAGTAATTATTACTTCAGTTGAAATAATAGTAACACCCATGCCTATGTTATCTCTGTATTTTATTTTACGAATACTAAAAAGTATGTTTTTAAACTTCTTCAATTCTGCTGTATTTTCAAATTGAAATAACAATAGTTTTTCTTTTTGATAAATTTTCAAACAATTCAACCTGAAAGATGGACGAGTAATTTTTGTTAATAAATCTAATGGAATCACGCTGACTACTGAATCCCTAACAGAATTAATAACAATAGATTTAGATGTAAGAGTTACTTTACATCTAAATCTATTATTAAATTCTGATAAATAATTGTTTTTACTAATTAAAACCGAGAAAGTACTATCCAACTGACCAAATGCCATATTGGAAAATAATAAACAAATTACCACAAAGAACTTACCCATCTTCTTACTTCTTATCCTACGCATAAAGCAAATGTAACATAAAAAGACGGACTAGAAAGATTGCATCCCCCTTTACAAGCAGAACTTTGTGAATTGCAATATCCGGCCCAAAAAACTCTGTCTAGTATTACAGTGGAAACCATTACAGCTAATCCTCCAGGTCCTATACCAGTTTTTACTCCTGATAAAAATCCACCCAATGCAATTGCAGTTCTACCCCCATTTACAAAAGCACCTACTGCTGTACCTATTGCTTTAGAAAAACCTTTCAAGAACTGTGCAGCTTGTATTCTTTGATTCTGAGAACCACTTAGACTCATTTCATAATTTTTAATCAGCAAATCTCCAGTTGTAGAAAATGCATACTCCGAAGCATCAATTAATACGTTTTTTTCTTCGATAGAAATATTTGTATTCTGATTTACTTCAAGTCTATAGTTATCAATTGCATTCCGTAATTTTATTTTATAATTAGATATACTTACTGAATCCATACTTTCTAAAGAAAATAAATTTGAGACACCATCTATAACAATTTGTAGTTTGTCATGTAATTTTATAAAATCTTCTTGGGCTCCATTTTTTTTTAAAAGAGTATCAAATTCAGAAACCATTTCTTGAGTTCTCATATTTTTTGATTCAATATTATTATCAATAATTTGATTTACAATTAAATCTATTTCAGAATAATTTACTTTCTTTTTATAATCTTCATAATTTTGTTTGAATGTTCCACCTATTGAATCTTGCAAGATATCAATTGAAATAGACTCATATGATAACTCTGATTGTCTGTAATTAGAATTAAATTCAATAATGTTTTTAGGTAACTCTTTAGATATGTATTTTTGTAAGTCTAAACCTTTAATTACGTCTGCTGAGGGGGCAATATTTGTATGATTTTTATTATTTGGCACTACATTTTTTTTATCTTTTGTACATGAAAATAGTACTATACCTACAAATATAAAAATTGAGGAGGGTTTTTTTAATGATTTTTTCATATTTTAAATTTAGTTAATTTATAAATTTCTACAAAATTAATTCACATTGAGAAAAATACTTATTACTTTTGGTTATAAATTATTACTGTATGTATAAGTTTATTATCACTGCAATATGTCAATTGGATTTAAGATAAAAAAAGTGCGAGAATTACGAAATTACGCACAAGAGTATATGGCTGAAAAACTTGTTATGTCTCAAGCCGGTTATTCAAAAATTGAAAGAGATGAAGTTGATGTCAATTTTAATAAATTGCAGCAAATAGCAGATACATTAAATATTGATGTAACGAAACTGATAGGCTTTGATGAAAAAAATGTTTTTGTAAACCACGGACAATTGAATCTATGGTAAATGCTTACTCTTTAAATCCAGTTTTTAATTCATTCCCAGATGAAATCAAAAGTCTTTATGTTGATAAAATTAAACTACTTGAGGAACAGCTCAAATTATTAAAAGAAGAGGTATTAAGGTTAAAAAATGAATAAGAATTTGTTTTTATTCTGCTCTTTAGACTGTTGAAATCATTATAAATAAAAATTTATAAAAAAATTGTAACCCTAAAGGTCTAGTACATTTCTAATATTAATTTCAATGTATTTGTTGATATATAAATCGATTCTAAATATCATATTTAAATGAATCCATACGTTTTAGATACCAATATCTTACAACTTATGAGAATTTGTCTATAAAACTTATGCAATCGCCTGAATATCAACTGATGTAACGATTATAACCTTATGGAAAGAAGAAAATTTATTCGACAATCGTTAGCCTATTCTGGAGGTGCTTTTTTTCTAAATGGCATTGCATTTAATACCATGCAAGCCAATAGTTTGCAAACTTCGGCTGCCATAAGTAAAAACGACCGTGTGATGGTTATAATCCAAATGCATGGCGGAAACGATGGTTTAAATGCTGTAATTCCGGTTTCGCAATACAGTTCTTATTATAATTTACGACCTAATTTAGCCATTTCAGATACTGGACAACGTAAATTTTTACCCTTAGATAGTGGTTTGTCAACCGAAAAACAAATTGGCTTACATCCTGATATGAAAGGATTTAAAGAACTTTACGACAGAGGAGAGTTAGCTATTTTGCAAAATGTAGGTTATGAAAACATGAATGGCTCGCATTTCAAAGGTAGAGATATTTGGTTTGGCGGTGTAGGTGCCGAAGACAATATTTCTTCGGGTTGGATGGGCAGGTATTTGCAATTGGAATACGAACGAACTGGAAAAAAATTTCCTGATGATTTCCCAACTATTCCGCCTGACGATAGCATGTATTTTCCATTAGGGTTGGAATTTAGCAATGAAGTTTCTTTAGGATTTAATACGGCTGCCACAGTTCCTGCGGCTATTTCTATTCCAAATCCGGGTACTTTTTTCGACTTGGTTTCAGATTTAACAGGTTATAATGACGAAATAAAAGTAGACCCAAGAGGAATTCCAACACCAACCATGAAACCAACTTTATATGGTAAAGAGCTGGAATGGATTTTGGAAATTGAACAAGGAACAGATAAATACGCCAAAAAAATTCAAGAAGCTTACAAACTTGGCGATGCCACAAAAACAAGTGTAGTGTATCCTAATCGCTATCCACTAGCCGCACCTAGTGGCAGTTTGTACAATGCGCTAGGTTCAAATTTACAAATCGTTTCAAAATTGATTAGCGGTGGTTGTACCACAAAAATATACTTAATCAGAATTGGGGGGTTTGATACACATGTCAATCAAGTTGAAACCTATGATAATTCGTTGGGTAGCCATGCTGCTTTGATGTATCATGTTTCGGCTTCGATGAAAGCTTTTCAAGATGATTTAAAAGCCCGGGGAATTGCCGACAAAGTAGTTACTGTAACCATGTCGGAATTTGGACGAAGAGCCGAATCTAACAACTCGTATGGCAGTGATCATGGTACTGTTGCACCTCTTTTTGTTACAGGCACAAAAATAAATCCGGGCATAATTGGTGCTAATACAGATTTGAGCAAAGTAAAAGCCAATGGTGGAAATCTGTCTGATAAAAAAGAAGATGTCATAGATTTTAAAGTCATATTTAGTACCATATTGCAAGATTGGTTTGAGCTCGAAAATAGCAATATTTCAACCGTTTTTCCTGCTTTAGCTACTTCTGCCACAAGCGCTTGGGGTGAGCCTGATATTTATGATAAAGTGCCTCTTTTTGGAAATCGAACTAATTTAGATTCATTTATGGTCAAAAATATCGATTTTAAAGCTTTTCCAAATCCCGCAACTGAATTTTGTACCATTCAAGTTTCTTTAATCAAATCGCAAAAAATTGAATTATTACTTTTAGATACCAAAGGAAATCGCTTACTTGTTTTGTTTAATGGTAATCTTGTGGCAGGAAAACACGAATTTCCATTGGATTTGAGCCAATTGCCAAAAGGATTATATTTTTATACCTTATTATCAAATAGTTTTACACAAACCAAAAAATTGATTAAAAACTAGCCTAATGAAAAAACTTATTTTTGCCTTTTTATTTGTCTATTCCATATCTCATGCTCAATTTATTTTTGGTGGAGGTGGCAATAAACATACTTCGACTAACGATGGCACAAACTACTCCAAAAGTCAATTTTGGCTTGGAATAAAAGGTGGAGTCAATCTTTCGTGGGCTAGTGTGGGTGATAAATACCAAGTTTTTCAACCCTTGCCCAATGCTACCACATTTAGTTATGACAAAGTTTATGATGGTATACAATTCCCTGGTTTTCAATCTGGTATACAGGTAATTTATAATTTTAGGAGTTTTTTTTCGATTGTATTCGAACCAGCCTATTCTATCCAAAGCTTTGCCTACCGCAACAATTTTAAATGGAGTAGCACCAATCCGCAAAGTGGCATAACATTAGAACAAAAAAATACTTATTCGTTTCAATATTTGGATTTTCCACTCTACTTACGAATCGATTTGTTTAAAGGAAATATTCGTCCGTATGTTATGGGTGGTATGATGTATAGCTACCTTACTCGTGTTTCACGCAAAAGCGAATACACAAGCAGCGATGATATAACAGGTGCTCAAAATGTAATTGAAAATCCATTGCCTGAAATGAGTGTAACTAATTTATTTATTCGTTCTAATTTTTGGTATGCTTTTGGGGCAGGCGTAAGTTATGACATGTATCGAGCCAGTCTCAATAATATTACCAGCGAAGCCAATCGTTTTTCGAATCAAAAAATAAACTCAACTGGCGATGTTTTGGATAATATAAAACTAAAAAACATCGAAATTTCGCTTTATTGTGTGTTTCCGATGAAGTTTATTACATCAACTAACTATAAACGTGTAAATCCATAAATCGACATGAAGCAAATCGCTAGTTTTATATATTTACTTTTTTTGATGTCAGCCTGTGATATTTCAAAAAACAAAGCTATGCCCGAAAATCCATTTACAGTTATTTTTGAAAACAATAATAATGGTAATGATTATTATCCACTCGATATCAAACAAACTGCCGATAAAGGCTTTTTGATTTTAGCCGAAATGCAAAATACAAGCTCGAATTTTCCGTTGGTTTATATCATCAAAACCGATGAAAAAGGCAAAGTTTTGTGGGAAAAGCAGAGCGAAAATTTAGTTAGTCCAGCTTCGCAACTAATAGAAAATGGCACTGATTTCGCATTTATTTGCATGAACAACACCAGTTTTACCACTCAATTGACAAAAGCTGACGAAAATTTAAGCTTGATTTCAGAAATTTCAGGTATTGTTTACCCACTTGCTGCACAAAAAGTTTCGGCTGGAATTGCACTTTTAAGCTATGATTTTGCCGATGGAAGCCAAACAAAATTTACAGTTTTAAATTTAGCTGGAAATATAATTTCGACTAAAAAATACGACTTTTCGGAAGATGTAAAAGAACGTATAATTGTAAATTATTTGCAACGAAGAGGCAAACGTTTGCCATTTTTTGTTGGCGAAAATGGCTCTGGAAATTACTATTTTAATGGAATTACCGATGATTTTTCGCTCTCATTAAATTTTGTATCACAAACGGGCAAAATCACTGGAGTAAGATATGAATCAGGCTTAAATAGTGTTTTACCACTTGCAAACGGAAAATTTGCCATTTCGCTTTTTGATGTTGCGGGAAATACACGTTTTCTTTCGCAAGAAACCATTGAGCAAACACAAGTTAAATCGGTAAAAGATTTAACAGGCACTACCTTACAAGAAATCCAAAATTTTAGCCCAATTATTTTCAAAAAAGCAGTTTTAAATGCTAAAAATGTATATCTAATAGCTGCTACAACCAAAAACGGACAAACATCAATAAGTTGCTATGACGAAAATTCGGGCAATTTTATTGGCAGTACATATTTTGGAGCAGGTACAAAAACCGAAATAGGTAATCTTACCCAAACTGCCGATGGTGGTTTAGCTATTTTAGTAAAAAACTATGTTGCAGGTAGATTTGGCAGAATTATGCTTTACAAAACCACCAAAGACCAAGCCGACCAATTGGGTGGGAAAGTTTTGGACAATTAAAGACTCAACTAAATATCCAACTTGTCATTTTCATAATATAGAAAGCAAGAATACAGTTTTTAAAACCACATTTGTTTACTTTGTGCTTAAAATAATCGTAATAACTTGTTTTTGAAAACTGCGTAATCTTATTTATATTTGAAAACAAATCGAAAAATTGTAACATGTATATATCTGAATTAGAAATGTACGAAGTTTTACGCGAAAAAATGGACGAACGAGAAGCCAAAAC
>RDZG01000137.1:0-1521 GCA_004293915.1 Bacteroidota bacterium
AGACTACAAAAATAAGCTTTTGCAACAATATATCCAAAAAAATAGTCATAATTTATTGATTTTCAATAAATTGTGGCTATTTTAATAATTACAAATTAAGTGAAATATCATCGTCTATAATCACATAGTTCAAATTGCGTCCTTTATTTTCTACCCATTCTTTAATTTCAGTTGCTCTATCAGGCAAATTATTTATTTCAGTCCTTTCATTTATTTTTGATATTTTTTCAAAATTCAAGCCTCTTATTCTAAAAATTTCTTTCCATTTAGTTTCACTGTAGTTTATTCGGTGGGTTGAAGTCAAAACTATTGAAGCATTTGTTCTTTTGTAAAGCCTTGATAGGTTTTCAAGTGCTTTTTCATTCAGTTTCATAAACCCATCAGAGTAAATTTCTGCCTGTCGCCAATTTGGTGTCGTTTCTAAAACACCATCTATGTCTAAAAGTATTATCATTCCTTTTCGTATTTTTCTTATAAATAGCACATAACTATTACATGCACGAACTTCTATTCGCATTTTTTTTTCATTCTTTCCAAAAACCTCACAAAAATATAAAAATAATTCTAAAATAAAAAATATTTGCTCTATTTTTTATCTCAATTTTCTTCCAAATAAAACAGAAAAAAAAAGTATAAATATCCAAGTTTACACTTCAGCCCGCCTGACGCAAAACTCCCGTTGCCTGCTGTTTTTTTTATCTTTTGTATGTGTCCCAAATTAATTTTCCATCAAAGTCAATTTTGTATTTCGTCTTAGCAAAGTCGGTAAGTAAAATTCCGTCATTTTCAATTTTAAATTCTTCCTCATTGTCTATTGATACAAAAATTTCTGTACCACTAAATTCCCATTTTATTACTCCGTTTTTGTCAAGTTTTGCAATTTGAATTTCTCCGTGTATTATGTAGTCATCTTGTTGTTTGAAAATTTGAAAACAAGTAGCTCGGTCTGCTTGAGTTTTCCATTTTAATTCAAGGTTTGGAATTGTCAAACAAAATACAGTATCACAACAACAGATTAGTAATTGTTCTTTGTCAATAAGTGATGAGTTTTGATGAATACTTGTTGCCCCGCCAGACCCAATAATTATACAATTGTCAATAATTTTGTAGTTTTGATAAATTTTAATTCCGTATTTGGAAGTTGGATATTCTGTTGCTCCATTACTAAAGTAATGCTTTGAATAATTGAAATTGTTGTCTGCCGAGCCAAATTTATATGTCGGTTCGTCAAGTACTTCAATTGTCAAGTTTTCATATTGATATTGGTTCATTTTTGGTCGTAAAATAGCAGGTAACGCCCAAGGCTTGCCGAAGGCGAAGATTTCCTTGCACTATTACCCAAATAAAGTAAAAAAACTCCTTTCTTATTCATTAGCCCAAAAAAGCACTTTAGCCCCGCTTTTGCCAAGCCTATGTTAGCACCTGTTTTATTCTTTTTCGTGTCGCAACTGTTCTATTTGTTCTACTGTTAAACCTGTATCCTCTGCAATTACCGTTGTTTCAGTTCCACGTTTAAGCATT
>RDZG01000137.1:1526-2201 GCA_004293915.1 Bacteroidota bacterium
TTCAACCGCCTTTTCAACGGTTTCTTTAATGAAAGCATTTTGGTCAAGCCAAAATTTTTGTTGGGCATCATAGTAGCCTTTTTCTTTTTCGTCCAAATACATAGCGTCTAATTTTTGGCTTGCTTTGCGTATTTCCTTAATCTCGGCTAATTCTTTGGGTAGTGTCTTGTTGTCATATTTATGAGCATTATTCAAAAACGTAATCCATCTTTCCAAAGTTGTATTAAGATTTTGCAACTTACCTTTATACTTTTTAAGTTCTATAAAGTACAAATCCAAATAATCTAAATCTTTGTGTGCTTCGTGGGTTTCTCCATCCTTGATGGTATAAAATCGGTGGTATTTTTTATCATCAAAGAAGTTAAAATCCATTAAAGAAATCACAATACACTTTTTCAAATCGGAATAGCCTACTTCAATGCTGTCGTCATTGTCTTGGTTGTCGTCCAATACATAGTCTAACTGTGAGCCAAAGATTTTCGCCCAATAAAATAAAGCCCTTTTTCCGTAGTATTTACTGCCTCTAATTTGCATTTCTACGTCAAACAATCTACCGTCTTCACCTTCGGCTTTGATGTCTAAAATAGAGAGTTTGCCTTCGGCATAATCTGATACGTTGTAAGGATTTTTTAAGGTAATTTTGGCGACTTGTTGCTCAGAAGGCAAAATGGCGTT
>RDZG01000076.1 GCA_004293915.1 Bacteroidota bacterium
GTCGCATACTTGATAATTTAATGTATAAACTCCAGGTATTGTGCCTTGGAATGTTACAGCTCCTGTGCCAGATATCGTTACTGTTCCGCCTGTGATTGTATTTACTGTTCCGTTTGGTCCCGAACTAATTGGATTTAATCCAGAAACTGTTAATTGACTTAATGGATTATCTACATCACCAAAGCCTGTAATGGTACCCGCATTTGTTGTTCCTGCGACACCAGAAACTGTAATTGGAGTCACGGTAGGAGCATCATTTATACTAGTGATTGTAAATACCAATTGTGCGGTGGTACAAACAGCAAAATCATCACATACTTGATAGATATAAGTGTCAATTCCTGAAAAATTAGAAGGTGATAAATATCTTACAATAGCCGACCCCGGTACTGTAGGATTAAATCCAGTGATTGTAATTCGTCCCCCTTGAGCAGTTAAGGCATTATTAACGCCAGTAATAGTTGGAATGGTATTGTCAGGATCTGTCCAACCTGTGATTGTGGCACTTAATAGTACATCTTCAAAACCTGAAATAGTAATATTAGGTGCTGAGGGGGGACAATTGGTAGCAATAGTAATTGCTACCTGAGCCGTGGTAGGAGTACAAACCCCACTTGTAACCGAACGGGTAAAAATATAATTTCCAGGTGTGAGTCCAACCACACCTGTGCTTGTAGCTAAAGGACTAATTATAAATGGATTAGAAGTCCCAGAAGTGGCTACCCATCTTGCAGTTCCTGAGGCTACTGCTCCTCCAGTAAGAGTAAGTCCATCAAAGGGACATAAAGATTGGCTCCCTCCTACCACAGGTACCGATGGCAAAGCAGCATTGGTAATCGTAGTTACTCCTGTGGAAGTACAACTTCCATTTCTTATAGACCAATTATAGACATAAACCCCTGAATTTAAACCAGTAAGAGAGGTTATATTATTATTTAAAGCAGTAATAGCAGGTGTATTTGGTCCTGAAATTCTTGTCCAAGTCCCTGTGCCAACCGTGGCTATGTTGCCAGTGAGTTCTACTTCTGTTTGATTACAAATATTGATAGGAGAAACTACTGTGGCGGTTGTTGGTGTTGTTCCAGTCACTGTTAAACCCATTTGTACAGTACTAACCGCACAAACTGGTCCATTAGAAATCGACCACAAAAAGGCATACCCTCCAAAGGTTAAATTTGAAATAAGGGTATTTCCAGTAATAGACGAAGTTAAATTTGCTACTGTAGGCCCCGAAAGTTGTAGCCAAGCTCCAGTACCTGTGGTAGGATTATTTCCTGTTAGTGTAACGGGAGAAGTGCTACAAACATTAGATAAATTAGAGGCTGTAGCAGTACTTGGAGATGAATAATTGATAATACGAACAACATCTTTAAATACGCCACATGCACCATTAGCAATATTCCATTCAAAAACATAGGGATTGACATCATTGCCTGGTACAGCACCCGTAAAACTGGTAACTCCAGTGGCTGAATTTACAAAAAGCCCCCCAGCAGGACCAGCAGCTTTTATCCAAGTTCCGTTTCCAACTACAGGATTATTACCTGCTAATGTAATTACAGAAGCATTGCAAAGAAACTGATCAGCCCCAGCATTAGGATTGTCTCCTGTACCTGAAACAGTTACAGGGATATTGGCACTTGTATTTGGGCATCCGAAAAGCCCTGGTACTGAATAAGAAAAAAGATGATTCCCAATCGACATGTTTCCAATATTGGCAGAATTTGAACCTGTACCTACGATGATGGGTGTACCTGTGCTTGAAACCACTGCCCATACACCCGCACTTCCAGCTGTGCCATAAACAGTAGCACTTGACTGATCGCACAAAGCTAAGGTACTTGGAAAAATAGCTGCATTTAGCGATACTGGCACATCTACATCGGCAGTTGAAGCAGGACAAAATGGCCCTGTAGAAACAGACCATCTAAATTTATAAAGCCCTGTAACTAAACTAAATACTGGTGTAACTGCAGAAGTAACTGTGCTAATGAAAGCACTACTTGGTCCAGATACTTGACTCCAAATGCCAGAACCATCTGCAGGTGTATTCCCAATGAGCGATGCAACACTTGAACCACAAAATGTAGCTGCAGATGCTACGGCAATCACAGAAGGAGCATTTACTACAAAACTCACCCCAGCCGTAGAACTTGGGCATATCCCATTTGAAATCGTCCATTGAAAGGTATATGTGCCATCTACCAATCCAGTAATGGTTGGAACAGGATTATTTATTCCTAAAATAGTAGCTCCTCCAGGTCCAGTAGCCTGTGTCCAAGTACCTGTTCCATTCACAGGAGTATTTCCAGAAAGGGTTGTCGTACTTCCACACAAACTAGGAACAGGAACTATGGTAGCAGCACTATTAGGATTTCCAATAGTAATAATTACAGAATCTCTCGTAGGTGAACATCCGCCTTTTGAGATACTCCATTCGAATACGTAAGTACCTGCTATCATCCCTGTAATACTTGTGCCAGGCAAAGTATTATTTACAATTGTACAACTTGGACCTGTTACTTTTGTCCATAAACCTGATGCACCTATAATAGGAGCATTTCCATTCATTATAACAGAAGATGTAGTAGTTGGAAGACATCGGTCTAAACCTGCATTTGCAGCATTAGCACCTGCTACAGAATTGGTTGTAATCGTAATGATGTCGGAGTTTGCCCCACAGGTATTTGATATTCTATATTCAATTTTATAAACTGTATTTATTCCTAAGTTAGTAACTATTGTGTTTATAGAAGTTAGGTTTGAAAATACAGCTCCAGATGGCGTAACACTCCATTGTGCAGTTTCATAACTTGCAATAGGACTGCCTGTCAAATACAAAACTGAGTTTGCACAAATAGTTTGGCTAGTTCCACCTACAGCTACACTTGGCACAGTTGAGGATACTTTATAGGAAACATCATTTTGCTGAATAGAACAACCTACACCACCTGAAACTGACCACCTAAAAGTGTAATTACCATTAGTCATACCAGTTACTGAAGAAGTAGGTAAATTGGGATTGTTAATTGTTGCTAAATTGGGACCAGATACTTGGCTCCAAGAACCTACGCCAACACTTGGAGTATTTGCAGCAAAAACTGTTGAAAAAATATTACAAGGTAAATTTTGTGATGTACCAGGATTTGAAACTGTTGGAGTTCTTGAAATTATTAAATTTACATCTTTTTGAGCAGAAGCACATGCTCCAGCACCACCAATTTGGCTATTTGTTAATCTTACAACATAAGTTCCATTTGTGAGTCCAGGAATGTTTAGTGGACTGGCCGTTAAGCTTGAAGTACCTGTCACAGTAGGTCCTGATACAATTTGGTATGTTCTTACATTTCCTCCTGTGGCAGTAAATGGGATAGAAGCACTAATAACATTACATCCCAAAACAGAACTTGAAAAAAGGCTGTTAATAGTTGGTGCAATAAACCACCTCAAATCAATACCACTAGTTGTCCTCGAACAACCTGTAACAGAATTAGTAATGATATAAGAGTAGGTATATCCTGTTGCAGTTGAAGTCAAGCCAGTAACAGATGCATTAGGAGAAGTAGGATTTACAATTGTACCTCCTGTACCTGATGTTTTTACCCATAATACAGATTCATTACTATAAGAAGGAAAATTTCCACTCAACACGGCTACGCTTCTTCCATCGCAAAAATCTTGATTACTTGCAGTAGGGTTGGTAACACTTTGCGTAGCTGTAGGTACAGTAATCGTCATTGTGCTAGTTCCGTTCACACATGGTCCCGATACTGTCCATCTTAGAACATAAGTACCTTGAATTAAATTAGTTACATTAGAAGTATTTGAATTTATATTTGCAAAAGTAGGCAAGTTAGGTCCAGAAACGACTGACCAAGTTCCGCCTTGCCCTCCACCTGAACCACCAAATGAGGCTGCAAGAGTGTGTGATTGTGTAGTTGAATAACAATTACTTAATGTTACATTCGGACCTGCACTTACAAGATTCGCTCCTCCATAATATGTAATATTCACAACATCAGATGATGAACATCCATTTGTATTGGTAATTGTCCAAGTGATATTTCTACTTGCAGCATTGTTTTGATTTACAGTATAATTAGAACTAGGATTAGTAGTATTTGCAAAAGACAAACCTCCACCAGCATTTGACCAAACTCCTGTCTCGCCTACACCAGGAGAATTAGCACTTAATGGGTAAGTTCCTGGACATACGGTTTGATCTGGACCAGCATTGGCAGTAGTGATAGGCAATACCGTATAGGTTACAAAATCTGAAACTGAAATTCCATCAGGACAAGTAGCTGTAAGTTTAAAAACATAAACATTTGGAGCGGTAAAACCCGTTACTCCTGAATTGTGTGTACTACCAGAACTAGTTGTTGGTGTAGTAATACTTACCGATGGACCACTAACTTGCGACCATGCAGATGCAAATGAAGCCGATTTTGTACCAACTAAATTTAGTGCTCCATTTCCACAAACTGTAACATCAACGTTAGCATTTACTGAACAGTTTTGGGCAATAGTTTTATTTATATATATCAATAAACTAAGTGCAATAAATAAATTTTTTAAAATTATATTAGTAGCTTTTATTCTCATTTTTATATAAATTTTGAATTATATTTAGTATTAATATTGGTTAATTAAAAAAGTAACACCAATTATAATATGTTCTATTAAGGTATACTTTGTTTTTTCGATAAATATATTAATTATATCTATTAAACTTAATATATAGAGTATAAAAACTAGTAACCTTTATACTTAAAATCATATAACTATTTCGTATAAATAACTATTTCAAAGTACAAAAAAAAGACCTTATTAAAAGGTCTTTTTTTTGTTATATGAATTATAATTAATTACTAAACATGTTCATTTTTAGCATCTTCCAATTCATGAGGAAGATTACTTTCTGGAGTAGAACTTAGTGGAACATTTTGAGGAATAAAATCTTCGGATGCACCAGGTTTTGAATAATCGTAAGGCCATCTATACACACTTGGAATTTCTCCTTCCCAATTGCCATGACCAACATTTACAGGTGTTGTCCATTCTAGTGAATTAGATCTCCAAGGATTTTGAGTAGCTCTTCTGCCTTTGAAAATACTGTAGAAGAAATTAAATCCAAATATCAATTGAGAAGTAAATGTAATGATTGCAGCTGCACTAATAAACATATTCAAATCACTGAAAGTACTAAAAGCATCATAACTGGTAAATGAATAATATCTTCTTGGAAAACCAGCAATGCCTATATAATGCATTGGAAAAAACACTAAGTAAACACCAATAAAAGTTAGCCAAAAGTGTATATATCCAAGTCGTTCATCCATCATTTTACCAAACATTTTTGGAAACCAATGATAAACTCCAGCCATAAAACCAAAAAACGAAGCAGAACCCATCACTAAATGAAAATGTGCAACAACATAATAGGTATCGTGCAATTGTATATCCAAAGCAGCATTACCCAAAATAATACCCGTTAAACCACCAGATAAAAATAAAGAAACCAATCCGATAGAAAACAACATAGCTGGAGTAAATACGATATTTCCTCTCCACATGGTAGCAATGTAATTAAAACCTTTAACAGCAGATGGAACGGCAATAATTAATGTTAAAAACATAAATATTGAACCTAAAAATGGATTCATACCAGTTACAAACATGTGATGTGCCCAAACAATAAAAGATAGAAATGCAATTCCTAAAATAGAACCAATCATAGCTCTGTATCCAAAAATTGGCTTACGAGAATTTGTAGCAATAATTTCTGATGTAATTCCTAATGCTGGAAGCAAAACAATATATACTTCAGGATGACCTAGAAACCAAAATAAGTGTTGAAACAATATTGGACTTCCACCCATATTGTGTAGTGCTTCGCCTCCAATATAAATTTCAGACAAATAGAAACTTGTACCAAAACTTCTATCAAAAATTAATAATAATGCCGCAGAAAACAATACTGGAAAAGACAATACACCAATTATGGCAGTAATGAAAAATGCCCAAATTGTAAGTGGCAAACGAGTAAATGTCATACCTGCAGTACGCAAATTGATAACAGTAGTGATATAATTTATACTACCTAGCAAAGAAGAAACAATAAATATTGCCATACTACTCAACCACAATGTCATACCCAAACCTGAACCTGAAATGGCTTGTGGTAATGCACTCAATGGCGGATAAATTACCCAACCACCAGCTGCTGGACCAGTTTCAATGAATAATGAAATAAACATTAAAATACTTGAAATAAAGAAAAACCAGTATGATAACATATTCAAGAATCCAGATGCCATATCTCTTGCACCAACTTGAAGTGGAATTAAGAAATTACTGAATGTACCACTCAACCCTGCTGTAAGTACAAAGAAAACCATGATTGTACCATGCATAGTAACTAGTGCTAAATAAAATTCAGGATCTAATTTTCCATTTTGAATCCACTCGCCTAAAACTGGTTTTAACCAATCTAAGTTTGCATCAGGAAAACCTAACTGTAAACGAAACAAAATGGAAAGTGAACCCCCAATTAGAGCCCAAATCAAACCAGAAATCAAAAATTGTTTTGAAATGGTTTTGTGATCTTCTGAAAATATATACTTACGAACAAAACTTTGTTCTTCATGATGTTCGTGTTCATGCTCGTGTACATGAATTTCGTGAGTGAGTGTTGCTGACATATTTTTAACTTTTAATGATTTTTAATATCTACAAATTGTTGTACTAAATTGTTATTTAACAGACGCAATATTTTTTAAATCTGTTGGAATTTTAGCTAAATAATCTGGATTTTTTTTCAAAAACGCTTCTTGTTGAGCATTCCATTTGTCAAAATCTTCTGGCTCATCTACAACTAATAAAAACTTCATACCAAAATGCCCTCTACCACAAACCTCTGTACAAGCCAATTCATATTTAAAATTGGGATTATTGGTAATTGATTTCATTTCATCTGTAGTATAGATTGGAGTAAACCAAAATGTAGTTGGCATACCTGGAACCGCATCCATTTTTTGACGAAAATGTGGTAAAAACACAGAATGCAACACATCTCTAGCTCTAATTTTAAACTGCACTGCTTTACCTTTAGGAATATGAATTTCTCTTGGTAAAAAATCATCAAAGCTAGATTTATCCGAAAAATCTATACCCATTTCATTAGTAGCGTCAATTAATTTAAAATTATATCCACCAAGTTTTCCATCTTTACCAGGATAGCGAACAACCCAATTGAATTGTTTTCCCATTATTTCTAATACAACTGCATCTTTTGGTGCTGGTGCTGTTATATCTGTCCAAGTTTTCCATCCAAAGAAAATCAAAACAGTTAAAACAATAGCTGGTATTACTGTCCAAATTAGTTCTAGTTTATGGTTATCAGGATAAAAATGAGCTTTTCTATCATCTTTATATTGGTACATATAAGGAAAAACAAATAATAAAAGATTTGTTGCAATAAATGCAATCATAATAATTACTGTAATCAACCAAAACAAATAATCGGTTACAATACCATGTTCTGACGCAGATTTTGGCAAATAAAATTCAGAAGCTTTGCCAGAGTACCAAAATATCAAGCCTAAACCAACAAAAAAGAATATAGGAAACAATATGGCATTAATACTATTGCTAGAACCTACTCTTTTTGCATACGAACCCTTTAATATCGAAAGTAAAGAACCTACTCTAAATAATAAAAAGAATATAACAAGTAATAAAATGGCTGTGATTGAAATAATTATCGAATTCATCAGATTGTTTTTTTAATATTTTAAACGTTTTGTTTACGTATTGTTGTTTTAATTTTTTTAAATATTATGCTGTATCGCTTCTTTTAAGAAAGGATGATTAGCAGGAATTAATTTAGCTTTCGTCATAGCATTTGTTACAACCATTATAAACACAGTTCCAAATGTAATTGCAGTTCCTAACTCTATTAAACCTAATTGACTTGTTCCTTTAGTTGTACCAGGCATAATCATCATATAAAAATCAAGCCAATGCCCAAGTATAATTGCAATAGTAACGATTTTTAAAGTAGCCATTTGTCGTTTTGCATCTCTAGTCATTAAAGCTAGGAATGGAAAGCAGAAATTAATAAAGATATTTAATAAGAATAAACCTTTGTAATAACCATCAAAACCATAAATCCTATCAATAAAATACACTGTTTCTTCTGGTAAATTAGCATAGAATATAAGTAAGAATTGACTAAACCATACGTAAGTCCAAAAGATTGAAAAAGCAAACATGAATTTACCTAAGTCATGAAAATGATTGCTATTCATAGCAGCTAAGTAACCGTTTTCTTTTAAGAAAATACATATTAAACATATCGTAGCTAAAGCCGTAACCCACCAACTAGCAAAAACATACCAACCAAACATCGTTGAAAACCAATGTGTGTCAATAGACATAATCCAATCCCAAGCTGCCATTGGAGTTGAAACAGCAAAAATAATAATAAAAACAGCAGATAAATATCCCGATTTATGGTAAAAAGTTTCACCACCTGTTAAATCTTCTTGCAACGAATACGAACGAATTTTTGTCCATACAAAATACCAAAGAGCAAAAAATACAATCATTCTTCCTAAATAAAAAGGCAAATTTAACCAAGCAGCTTTTCCAGCAATAATTGCGTCATAATTTTCTGAACCTTTTTCCATGATACCATGATGCAACCAATGGAATATCAAATCGTGATTTCCTAAAAAATAATTTGCTAAAAAAATTACAACAATTGCTGCACCTCCATATGGAATAAATGCTCCCATAGCTTCTGGAATTCTTTTTAAAACCGAAGACCAACCTGCCCAAGCTACATATTGAACGCATACAAAAAACAATCCCATTGCACCAATACCTGTAAAAAATATAGCATTTTGCCACAAAACAGCCCATACACGCATCATAAAAGATGGACCATGAGCAGCATGTTCAGATGCTTCGGCACCTTCATGTCCATGACCTCCACCAAACATTGCTAATAATACGCCTGCTGCAAATAGTGCTAACCCTACAATCAAAGCAATAGTTAGATTTCTCTTAAACTTTGCTGATAACGATAACTGTTCGTCAACCGATACTTCTATATGATGTAACATGAATGGATAAAATACGATTTAATGTGTTAAAATTATTCTTGATTTTGAAGTGTTTGAACATATAATACTATCTTCCAACGATCTTCAGGATTGATTTGTGAGGCATGCGACCACATACGGTTTCTACCAAATGTAATGGTATGCCATATATGCCCTTCTGTATCTGTTTTTACTCTTCCTTTACTATACGAAGGTACGCCTTTATAAACTACCCCTACTGCACCATTACCTTGTCCTGTTTCTCCATGACAATGGCTACAAAAGTTTGTATAAAGCACTTTACCTTGCTCTACTAAGATAGCAGAATCAGCTAAAAATGTAGTTTTAGCTTTTAAAGGACTCTTCAAAGTTCTACCTGAAAGTTCAAAACTGTCTTTGTTAATATGATAAGTAGTTGGTACTATCACTCCTTGATTTCCAAAGTTAGGATTAAACTTATTGATTTTAAGCGTATTAGAAACGGGTTTACGCATATTCATCTTATAGGGATTATTTGGATTAGAATTATAATCCGCATTTTTTTCATCTACAATTTGAGATAAAGGTTCGTAAGCTTCTGAATGATACATTTCATTGGCATACTCTGTACCTGTATTATTATTGTCTTTTTTGCAAGAAAATAATAAAGTAAGAGATAAAGCAAGTGTGATATAAATAAATTTCATTTTAATAATTATATTTCTTTTTCGTTAACTTCAACAGCACCATGAGAAGATAGAATTTGTGACAATTCTTCTTTTGATTTTTTATTTTTTGATAAATCAATTGCAACAATAAATTTGTCATCTGTACTACGAATGTCAAAAATAACAGGCTTCGACCAAGGAGCTAAGCTGCTTGCAGTAAAGAATGTACCAACCATCCCAAATGCTGCAAATAAAACTGTACCTTCAAATGTTATTGGAATAAAATTTGGTAACGAAGCATTAGGTTTTCCACCTACATTCATAGGCCAATCAAAACCATTCATAGAATACATCATAGTTAAAGCTAACGAACAGCCTGTTAAACCAAATAAAAATGCAGCTATTGGTAATCTTGATCTTTTATAACCTAAGTTTTCATCCAAGCCATGAATTGGATATGGGGTAAAGACTTCGTGAATTGAAACTCCAAGATTACGAATATCATGAATTCCATGCATCAGTACATCTTCATCATCAAAAACCCCAAGAATAAAATGTTTAGAATCAGACATTAAAATTTGATTTAGTGAGTGTGAATATTAGATTTAGTACTTGTTACTGGTAAAACCTCTGATGAAGAATTCAAAACAGATTTTATTTCAGCCATATTTACTACTGGTAAGAATTTACTAAACAAAAAGAATAAAGTAAAAAACAATCCAAATGAGTTTATATATACTCCAACATCAACTGGCGTTGCGTAAAACATTGCCCAACTTGACGGAACATAATCTCTATGTAATGATGAAACAATGATTACAAAACGCTCAAACCACATACCAATGTTTACAATTATAGATATTATAAATGTAGCAGCAATACTTCTTCTAATTTTCTTAATCCAAAATAATTGGGGAGAAATTACATTACAAGTCATCATCGACCAATATGCCCACCAATATGGACCAGTTGCACGGTTGATAAAACAATACGTTTCATATTCTACACCAGAATACCAAGCAATAAAGAACTCTGTTAAATATGCTACACCAACAATTGAGCCAGTTAGAATAATAATTTTATTCATCGTTTCAATATGCTCTAGTGTAATGTAATCTTCAAGTTTGTAAACAGAGCGAGTGATAATCATTAAAGTTAATACCATTGCAAAACCAGAGAAAATAGCACCTGCTACGAAATAAGGAGGAAATATAGTAGTATGCCATCCAGGAATTACAGAAGTTGCAAAATCCATTGATACAATTGTATGTACAGAAAGTACAAGTGGAGTAGATAAACCAGCCAAAATCAATGAAACCGATTCGTAGCGAGACCAATCTTTTGCACCTCCAGTCCAGCCAAATGACATTGCACCATAAACAATTTTAGAAATTTTGTTTGTAGCTCTATCACGTATAGTTGATAAATCTGGAATCATACCAATATACCAAAACACCAATGAAACAGATAAATATGTAGAGATTGCAAAAACGTCCCATACTAAAGGAGAATTGAAATTTACCCAAAGCGAACCAAAAGCATTTGGTAAAGGCAATGGCCAATAACCAACCCATGGACGACCCATGTGGCACAAAATAAAACTAGCCGCACATAATACAGCAAAAATTGTCATTGCCTCTGCAGCACGGTTGATAGAAGTTCTCCATTTTTGGCGAAACAAAAGTAAAACAGCCGAAATTAATGTTCCTGCATGACCTATACCTACCCACCACACAAAATTTGTGATATCCCAAGCCCATCCTACAGTTTTATTTAATCCCCACTCCCCTATTCCGTACCAAAGTGTACGATACACATTGTACAAACCATAAGAAAGCATAAGTACCGAAAGCGTAAAAGCAATCATCCAACGAATATTGGGTTTTGCTTCTACATGGCGGCAGATATCTTGCGTAACATCGTGCAATGTTTTTCCACCTGTAACTAATGGTGGCCTAACTGATGAACTAACTTGCATAGTTTATTTATTTATTCTCTATTACTAAACGTTTCTAATTTTTGTTAAATATGATACTGATGGTTTCACATTTATTTCTTCTAATAAATGATACGCACGTTCTTGGTTTGTTTCATTTAATAGCTTTGATATTCTACTTTGTGGGTCGTTCATATCACCAAATACAATGGCTTCAGAAGGACAAGATTGCGAACATGCTGTTTCGATTTCTCCATCAATTGGCCTACGTTTTTCGATTTTGGCAGCCAATTTACCAGACTGAATTCTTTGTACACACATTGAACATTTTTCCATTACCCCACGTGCACGAACTGTAACATCTGGATTTAACACCATTTTGCCAAGTCCTTCGTTTTCACGAGCATCATGAGCTGGATTTATTTCTGCAAATTTATCATTTGTATAATAACTAAACCAATTGAATCTACGCACTTTGTATGGACAGTTGTTTGCACAATATCTTGTACCTACACAACGATTGTAAGTCATTTGATTTAACCCTTCTGTGCTATGCGTAGTTGCCAAAACAGGGCAAACGGTTTCGCATGGTGCATTGTTACAATGCTGACACATAACAGGTTGGAAAACTACTTGTGGATTTTCTGACGGATCTTCACGTTTCGTATCCATCAATCCCGCAACACTTTTATCTTCTTGGTTTACAGCATCCGATGTGTAATATCTATCGATACGTATCCAATGCATTTCTCTGCGATTGATAACTTCGCGTTTGCCAACAACAGGCACATTGTTTTCGGCTTGACAACTAATTACACAAGATCCACAACCTGTACAAGAGTTCAAATCTATTGCTAATCCCCAAAAGTGATTATTGTAATTATGTGTTTGTAGTCCTTTTGTATCCCAAATTGAAATTTTTTCTGGCGATTTTTCTCCATCAGACGTTTTTATCATTGGTTTGTAACGACCAGCAGATGGGTCTTTTACATAATCAGCCAAAGTTGTTTCTTGAACTATTGGACGCGACATCATTGTTTGATGTGTCTGCGTTTGTGCTAATTCATATTTTTCTCCAGTTTTTTCTATTGTACAAACTCCAGAATAAGTAGCTTTTCCATCTATTGCATTAATAAAAGTAAACACATTTGCACCTACTCCATTAGCAACTTTACCTGAAACTTCTCTGCCATAGCCAACAGCCATTGAAACTGTATTTGCTGCCTGTCCAGGTTGAATTAACACTGGCAATACAACCGAAACACCAGATTTAGAAGTAACTTTTACTTTATCTCCTTGCTCTAATCCTTTTTCGTTTGCAAAAGTTTTAGAAACAGTAACATAGTTATCCCAAGTTGCTTTCGAGATTGGCTCTGGGAATTCTTGCAACCAAGGGTTATTTGCTTGCGAACCATTTCCAATACCTACTTTTTCATAAAGTGTATATTCAATTTCGGTTGATGCTTTTGATCCTGATAAAGCAGCTGAAACTGCATTAATATCAAAAGCGTATGAAGATGTTACGCCAAATGCTTTTGCATTTTCATAAACACCATTATATAATGCTTTATCCCAAAACGATTGGAATGTAGAAATTTCTGTTTGCGTAGGGAAAATATTAACTCTCCAAACATATTGTACATACGAGTATGCATCCAATGAACCTCCTGACCATCTATTCAAACTTTCAATCGACTGACGTGTTTTGAACAAAGGAGAAATAGTAGGTTGAGTTAAACTAAATAAGCCATCGGCAGGTTTTGCATCCGACCAGCTTTCTAAATAATGATTATCGGGAGCAATAAAATTGCATAAAGCTGAAGTTTCATTTGGTCTATCAGCTATCGAAACTTTAATAGCAATTTTTGCTAATAATGCTTTTATTTCTTTAGCCTTTGGAGCATCATAAACTGGGTTTGCATTTATAAAAATAACAGCTCCAGCATCTGAAGTCAATAATGTATCAATTGCACTGTCACTTCCTTTTTTAAAGTAAGAAGGATTAGAGATTGATAAAGTTGAGCCATAATTGCCCAACATTTGATTGATATTATTTACAATTAATTGAGCAGCAACATTATTTGATCCAGAAACAACTAAAGATTTACCTTTTGCTGCAACCAAATCTTTTGCTGCACTTTTGATTATTTTTGAATCTTCACCAAAAACTCCACTTAATTGTGTTCCACCTACTAAAGTTGAAACTGCATTATGCAATTGAGCGATATAATTTAATTCTTGAGAAGGTTTAATAGAAGTTCTAAAATCTGCATTAGAACCAGTTAAACTCATTGTTGTCTCGAATTGATAATGACGAGACATTGTTTTTTTATCTTTTGATAACTTGCGTTGAATCGAATAATCTTTTTGAAATTGTACTGGAGAAACCCAAGTACCTAAAAAATCGGCACCAAAAGAAACAATTACCATTGCTTTTGAAAAATCATAGCTAGGCAATGCTTTTACACCAAAAGATTTTTCATTAGCATCTAAAATTCCAGACGCAGAGTTTGTATCATAAGCCAAATGCATAGCAGTTGGATATTTTGCAACAAACTCATTTATAGCTTGTTGTAAAGAAATACTCAATACTGTATTTGAAACAATTGCAATTTTTTTACCTGACGAAGCAACTTCTTGAAGTTTTGAGCCTAGCTTAGAGTCTAGTTCGTCCCAAGTAGTTTTGTTGCCATCAATCATTGGATTGCGGAAACGCTCTTTGTCGTATAAAGAAAGAACAGAAGCAGCAACACGAGCAGAAATTCCTCCTTTAGAAATAGATGAATTTTTATTTCCTTCAATTTTAATCGGACGACCTTCGCGAGTTTTAACAATTATAGAGCAATAATCACCTCCTTCGGCATAAGTTGAAGCATAATAATTAGGAATAGTTGCATCAACATCTTCAGGTTTATTCAAATATGGTATAGCTTTTCTAACAGGTGTTTCGCAAGCAGCCAAAGTGGCAGCAGCTACACCAAATCCCATCATTTTTAAGAAATCTCTGCGGTAATGCCCACCATTTTCTGACTCTGAAGGCAGATAATCAGGAAATTCTTGTTTGGCATTTTTAACAAACTCAGGAGATTGTTCCAACTCTTCGAATCCTCTCCAATAGGTTTTGTTAGTAAGCGACATATATGCTTAAACTTTTTATTTGAAATTTATTAATAATGGCATTTAGAACATTCTAAACCACCTATATCTTTTACTTTCATCGGTTCTTTTGAATTTTTAGCATGTGCAGCCATCAATGCATCATAATAATGATTGTCTTTGCCGTTTACAGCAGTTTCTCTGTGGCAATTGATACACCAACCCATTGTTAAAGACGAATATTGTTGTACAACTTCCATTTGTTCTACTGGTCCATGACATTGTTTACATTCAATACCACCAACTTTTGCGTGTGTAGCATGATTGAAATTGGCTAAATCTGGTAAATTATGAACTCTTACCCACTCAATCGGACGACCAGTTGAAATAGCTTTGTATAATTTCTGAATTTCAGGTGATTCTTGTTTGATTGCATTGTGGCAATTCATACAAATATTAGTAGAAGGAATACTTGCAGATTTTGATTTATATACACCAGTATGGCAATAGTTACAATTGATTTTATATTCTCCAGCATGAAGTTTATGTGAAAACGCTATTGGTTGTGTAGGTGCATAGCCTTGCGAAACACCAATTCCAACCATTCCATCAATACACGCTTTGCCAACTACAAGTACAAATACAAATGTAGCTATGCCTTTAAAAGCTTTGCTGTTATAAACTGCAGCAAAATCGTATTTTGTATTTACTACTTCTTTATCAATATCAGAAAGTGAGGTGCTGTTGTTAAGGTATTTTGTTAAAATGGAAATTATTAAAACCAATACAATTAAAATGATAGCAAGAATGGCAACAAAAAGTACCAAAATTAAATTCATCGAAGTAGTATCTTGTGGTTGTGCGGCAGTTGCAGTACCACCATCGGTTGGTGCAGCAGAAGCAGCGGGTGCAGCAACTACTTTTTCTGATTCTGATTTAATATAAGCAACTATAGAAACGATTTCTGCATCTTTGAAATCGAAACTTTGCATTTGAGTTTTTCCAAATTTGTTGTAAATCTCGTTTGCATAAGCATCGCCACTATTAATTAATAATGTTGAATTTCTTATCCATTTTATTAACCAAGGCATTGGTCTGCGAACATGAACGCCTTTAAGCCCTGGACCAACAACTACTTCATCTGTTACTTTATGACACTGGGTACAATTATTTTCGAATAATGCTTTACCTGCTGTTATTACAGCTTCTTCTGTTGGTATAGCCTGAGAATATGCAGCGAAAGTAGAAAAAAGTAAACATGAAATTACTGCAAATTTGGCTGAAAGTTTAGTTAAAACTTTTAAATTGACTGACATATGATGCTAATCTGTTATTGAGAGCCACAAAACTAATATCACATTCTATAAAATCAAATAGAAATTGAATAGATTTATTACAAATTTATCATTTGATGTATACAAACCGCTTTTTTGAATCAAAATTGGCACATTTTGTGCTTTTTTTTAGTTCCATATTTTGTAATTTAGAATAATTATAAACAAAAATACATAATTTCTAATGCAATTTTTGTAAAAAATTTGCGTTATAGGTATATTTGACAAAAATGTGATTGTGAAAAATATTTTATCAACTATTATTCTCTATTTATTAGTTCAAAACACTTCTGCTCAAGATTCAAAAACCGAGTTAAATACTGTTGAGAAGTGCTTAGACTTTGGTTATTGCATATTTGATTCGATACGAAAGCCAGATGTTTTGCTTTTGCATTCATCGTATTGCCCAACAAAAAAAGACAGTTTTGATTTACCATGTATATTGGATTTGTACAAAAAACATGATGTAGCTGCACATTTTATAATTGACCGAGAAGGAATAATTTACAAAATGGTAAATATCGAACAAGTTGCTTACCACGGTGGAAAAGGAGAGTTGCCAGATAAAAATAATCAAATCAATACACGATCTATCGGAGTTGAATTAATAAACTCAAAATCAAGCTATTATACGCAAAATCAATATGCCTCACTTTTGAATTTATGGAATGTAATCAAAATAAAATATCCAATCAAAATCATTACAGGTCATGCAGAAACTGCCCCAAATCGAAAAACAGATCCATGGAATTTTGACTGGAAATATTTTAAACAATTAATAAAAGAGGACTCTATTAAGGTTTGGTTAAAAAACAACTAAATTCCCAACGCATCTTTTAATTTAATATACCCAGCTTTGCTGATTTGAACTTTATGATTTGTAATTAAAACGGCTACAAAGTTTTCTTTTTCATAAGGCTCAATATTTTTTAGATAATCAAGATTTAAAATATACGAACGATGTGTTTTTATAAACTTAGTTGGATTTAAAAACTGCTCAATTTTACTCAACGTAATTTTTTTCTTATACATTTTTGATGCTGTATATACATTAATATAGTCATCATTGGCTTCAAAAAAACAAATTTTATCAAAATAAATTATTTCTAACTTTCCACTTTCTTTGATTACAATTCTGTCACGAGGAATATCATAAGTAATTGACTCTGAATCGGTTTCAGATTTTAAATTTAGTGTTTTTGCATTTTTAAATTTAGAAATTGCGGTTTGAAATCTGTTTTTAGCAATCGGTTTTAATAAATAATCTATTGCATAATATTCGAATGCTTTTACTGCATATTGATCAAACGCAGTGGTAAAAATAACACTTGGTTTTTGGTCTAAAAGTTCTAACATTTCAAAACCCGAAAGTTTAGGCATTTGTACATCTAAAAAAATTAAATCAGGTTTTTCGGTTTGGATAAGTTTATAGCCATCAAAGCCATTGTGAGCCTCGCCAATGATTATGAAATCGGAATTTTCTGTCAAATATTCTTTCAAAATTTGCAATGCAAGAGGCTCATCATCTATCAACACAACTTTAATCATACTTGAGGAATTGTAATTTTGATTTTAAAAACATTTTCAATTTCCGAAATTTTTACTAAATCATGTCTGAAATAACTTAATTCTAATCGTTTTTTTACAGAAGAAATACCAAATCCAGTACCTTTTTTTTGATTTTGCAAACTTATATCAAATGGGTTAGAAATTTCTACAACCAAATGATTATCAAGCAAATAGGAATATATTTTAATTTCGACTTGATCTAACGTTTCGTATAAGCCAAATTTGATAGCATTTTCTACCAAAGGTTGTAAAATCAAAATTGGAATTTGTGCGTTTAATGTGTCAGGCATAAGCTCAATTTGTGTTTTTAAACGGTTTGAAAATCTTACTTTTTCGATTTCCAAATACATTTCGATAGCAGAAATTTCGTTTTTTAAAGTCGATGTAGCATTATAATCTTTATTAGAAACAAAACGCATAAAATCAGATAAAAGTACAATCATTTCACGGGCTTTTTCGGGCTGAGAGCCTATTAATGCATAAATCGAATTTAAAGAATTAAACAAAAAATGAGGTTGAAACTGGTACTGTAATTTTGAAATCTCTGTATCACGAGCCAATTTTTCGGAGGTTAATAAATGAGCATGAAGTTGTGCTTTTTCTTTATTTACATAAAATAAAAAACATATAAATCCGAAAAGGTTAAAAATTATAAATGTGCCAAACCAGCGAAAAATCATGGTTTCTGACAATGTTTTTTTTGACTCTACCATAAAATCTAAATGAAGATGCAACGATTTTACAATTCCAACATACAAACCAGTCAAAAAAAGACTTAATCCTAAAATATAAAGAAAAGAATCTTTTTTGGGACGATAAAAATAGAGCAAAAAACTCATTCCAATCAATAGTGGAGTCAAAACCAAAACAGAAACTAATGCATCGAGAAAGGTATTTTGAAAACCAGCATTTTTTAATCCATAAAAAAGTATAAACCCATAAAAAAGAAGGAAAAAATTAAGCCCAACAATATTTTGCCATTTTCCCAAAAACACATTTTTCATGCTTTGAAATTAAGCAATTTTATATTGTAAGCCTATTTTTTGAGCTCTTTCATGAACCATTTTCTCAAACAAATTTGCATTTTCTTGCACATTAGTAATAGAATAAATCTCTATACCATTTTCAAGTTTTGGCAACGGAAAAACATCCAAAACATCAACAAATTCCCATTTTATGGTATTATTATTTTTATTGTTGATAGAAAATTCGTTTTCAAAACCAATTTGATTCGATTTTATGAGTGCCTCATCTAGTGTGGCTGCCTCAATCAAACGCAATTGCTCATCGTATTCAAAATTTTCTTTTTTACCTGCTAAGTTAATTTTATAAATTAATTTAGCTAAAAACCAGTTTGCCATTTTTGTTTATTTTAGATTTAGAAATTAAATACTTTTTATTTCGATGCCACCCATTGTGGCTGTACCAGTAAGAATTAAAGTTTTTGACGGATTAACATTACTTAAATTCAATCTTTCGTCTTCAATTCCTCCCATTACAGCAACTACTTGATTATCAAGCATCCAGTGAGAAGGTATAAGTAATTTTATTCCTCCCATTACAATATTCAAATCCAAAATTGCTTTTTCCTGAATGTCAGCATGAAGTAAATTTAATTCGATTCCAGCCATAGTAGCAGTTAGCGTTCCGCCTTTAAAATTTTGAGAGTGATTAGATTTTTTTACGCCTCCCAAAAGTGAAGTAACTTCAATTAAATCATTACTGTCTGTAATACTTTCTTTATAACAGGCAAAGTCTTTATTTAAAAAACTATGTTGCCATTTTTTTTTAGATTTTGGACTAGTAATCAACCAAATACCTAAAAAAATTAATGCAATGGGCCAAATAAATGTACTAATCGAAATGCTAGGAAAAATATCTTCGACAATAAAAATTAAACCAATCAAAAGTAATATTATCCAAAAACCACGAGCAAAACGCTTTTTAAATCCGATTAACAAACTAATTCCAATAATGAGCATTTCCCAACTCATCATCCAATCTGGAATTGCAATTCCGATTGCTTTTGCAAACAACAACAAGCCAACACATAAAACAAAAATGCCAATAAAAACAGGACTTTTTGTGGTTTGATATGTTTCTTTATATTCGATTTTCATGTTAAATATATTTATGGATTCAAAACTATCTAAATTAAATTGAAGCCAAAATGCAATAGCAGTCGAGACGTATAATTGAGTAGGTGAATGGTATAAAAACAGGGATGAAAATGTAAAAAAATATACTTTGTTCACAAATATTCTTTGTAAATATTTAATTTTGCTCTATGCACAACCAAAAAAAATGATTTTAACACCAAAATTTGAATGGGAAGACAAACTCGGTAAACAGTTTTTGTTTTTGGAAAAACAAGTAAAACTAATTGAAGAAGCACAACAAGAAGTTAGCATTGATTTCTCAACACTAAATTTTATTCCTCCTTTTGTTTCGGTATTTTTAAGTGCGTATTTAAGCGAGAAAAAAAACATTACAATCATTGAAAATTCAAACAACCCATACCATAAAAGCGTTTATTTTCCACATTCACTTGAATTAAGTTATGATTTGAATTGGAAAAAAACGTTGAATTCATACTCTAGTAAAACATATCTACCTTTAATTAAATTCAAAAACAAAAAAACAGAATTTGAAGACAAATTCAAAGATGAAATAATCGCACAATGCAACTCAATATTTGGATTGATTACTAAAATTCCAGCGAATTACTTAAGTGGATTAAAATATATGATTAGCGAAATTATTGATAATATAGAACATAGCAAATCAGAAAACAGCTGGATTTCTTATCAATATTATCCAAGTAAAAAATACATTGATATTTGCATTGCTGATGCTGGATGTGGATTATTGGCTTCATATAAAAACTATAATGGAAATAGAGATTTTTCCAAAATCAAGACTGATTCTGACGCAATTGAGGCTGTAATACTTGGAAATACAACAAAAGTTGGTCAAGAAAAAGAAAGAGGATTTGGTATATATACGTCTAGGCAAATGATAATTGACGGATTAAAAGGAACATTTTTAATGCTATCTGGAAATTCATTACTTCGAAATAATGATATTGTAGAAACAAATGTTTTTTTTAAAGGCACATTAGTACATTTAAGAATACCGACAGAAAAATTTGAAACTAATTTTAATTTGTATAGTTTTGTTGAGAAATAACTTATCAACATGAAAGGTTTTAAAACTATAAAACTAAATCAACACTTTGGTAATCAAATAAGTACAAGAGTTGGTGTTGTGGATTTTTTTAAAGAAACCAATAAATATTCTAATGTAATACTTGATGCAAGTTCAATAACATTTATTTCTAGAGCTGCCGCTCATGAACTTATTAGCCTAATCAATTCTAATTTAATTTCAAATAAAGAAATTAGTTTAATAAATACTACAACAGAAGTAGAAAGAATGTTTGATATAGTCAAGAAATCTATTGCTTCTCCTGAAAAAAAATCAAGATTTTCAGAAAGAAAAACTTTTAAAAACGAACAAGAATATCAAAATTACTTTCTGTCTTTTTGATTTTTTCTGTTGATAACTACTTTATAACTCTTTTTTGGGATTTCTTAATATTGCCTTCATATTTTGAGGTATGGAATTAAGTAGGTTAGATGTAAAGGGTTTTAAGAGTTTTGGAGATAAAATTTCCATCAATTTTGATAGCGGAATTACAGGAATAGTGGGTCCAAATGGATGCGGAAAATCAAATGTAGTTGATGCCATTCGCTGGGTTTTAGGCGAACAAAAAACCAGAAATTTACGTTCTGAAAAAATGGAAGATGTGATTTTCAACGGTACAAAAGACCGAAAAGCACATCAAATGGCGGAAGTTTCAATTACTTTTAATAATACAAGAAATTTACTTCCTACTGAATATTCGCAAGTTACTGTTACTCGCAGGTATTTTAGAACTGGCGAAAGCGACTACGAACTTAATGGCGTTTCGTGCCGATTAAAAGACATCAATAATTTATTTTTAGATACTGGAATTGGCTCTGATAGTTACGCCATTATCGAACTAAAAATGGTGGAAGATATTTTGAATGACAGAGATGGCTCTCGAAGAGAACTTTTTGAGGAAGCAGCTGGTGTTTCAAAATTTAAAATTAGAAAAAAACAAACTTTACGCAAACTCGAAGATACCGACAAAGATTTGATGCGGGTTGAAGATTTGCTGTTTGAGATTGACAAAAACCTAAAATCGCTTGAAAAACAAGCCAAACAAGCCGAAAAATATTATGAATTAAAAGGAGAATATAAAAAATACAGCATAAGTTATGCAAAAATTGCCATTTCTAATTCGCTTTTTGAAATGGCTGAATTACAAAAAAAATCAACTATTGAGTCAGATGGAAAAAACACCATTCAAGCTGCAATTTTGAATGGAGATGCCGAAATTGAGAAAATAAAGAAAGAAATTGTGTTGAAAGAACAACAATTAAAAGAATCTCAAAAAAAACTAAACGATCACATGACTAAAATTCGGACTTATGAAAGCGAGAATAAAATAAAAAATGAACGATTAAAATACCTTACCGATACGCAAGAAAGGCTGATTAGGCAATTGCAATCGGATAAAGAATTGAAAGAAAAATCGGAAATATTAATAAAATCTATTGCTCAAGAATACGAAAGTTTAAACAAACAACTAAACGAACAAGAAGCAAAGGTTGAAAAATTAAAAATCGAAAATGAAGAACAAAAAACAAAAACAACTGCACTTCAAAACCGATTAACCGAACTAAATAATCAAGTTCAGAACAAACAAAAATTGGTTTATGATTTATCTAAATCGTTGGAATTAAGTACGTTTCAGATTTCTTCGCTCAAACAAGAACTCGAAAAAACCACATCAGACAGCAGCAGCCAAACAAACGAGCTAACTTCGTTTGAGGATAAAATAAAAGAACTTGCCGCACAAACTTCTGAAAAGCAATTGTATTTGCTAGAAATCGAAACAGATGAAGCCGAAAACAATGAAACTTTGACTGAAATTGATGAAAAAATTAAAAAATCGAAAGACGAACTTGTATTAGTAACTCGAAGTTCCGATGCAAAACAAAACGAATATAATCTTACTAAATCTTTGGTCGAAAACCTAGAAGGATTTCCAGAAGCAGTACGATTTTTGAAAAGAAATGCTAATTGGGTAAAAGACGTTCCTTTGCTTTCGGATATTTTGACTTGTGATGAAAAATACAGAATTCCGATAGAAAATTATCTGGAAAGCTATATGAATTATTATATAGTTGAAACCGAAACCGATGCCATAAAAGCGGTAAATTTATTGAGCGATGCATCGATGGGAAAAGCAAATTTCTTTGTTATTTCACAATTAAATACCTTAAAAACAAATACTTATACAACAATCGAAAATGCAAAACCAGCTATTTCACTTATCGAATTTGACCCAAAATATAAATCTTTAATTGATTATTTATTAGGTGGAGTATATTTAATTGACGAAAAAGATTCAGCAACTATTTCTTTAGCAGAAAACCAATTTCAAGCATTAATTTCTGAAAACGGAAAAATTATTAAACGAAAACAAAGTATTTCGGGTGGTTCAGTTGGGTTGTTTGAAGGCAAACGAATTGGTAGAGCCAAGAATTTAGAAATTTTAGAACGTGATATAAAAAAATTAAACGAAAAAATTACTGAACTAAAACAAATTATTGCTCATAATGACGAACGTTTTTTAGTGCATAAATCTAAATCTAAAAAAGTAGAAATCGAGCAATTGCAACGAGAGTTTAATCAAATTAAACAAGAATATATTGCATATTCGTCTAAAAAAGAGCAGCTTACCAGTTTGGTTCAAAAAAATTCGGGACGCAGAGAAGAGATTTTAGAAAAAATAGATTTATTACAACGTGAAGCCGAAATCAATAAACCTAAAGTAGAACAATCGCAAAGCGAATTAACTACGATTCAAGATTCAATTGAGGGATTGAAAGAAGAAGTTGAAACGGAAGTGGCAAAAATGAATCAAAAATCAACTGCTTTTAACGAACAAAACATAATTTATTACCAATTAAACAATAAATTTAGTTCGCTCGAGCAAGATTTGGATTACAGAAAAACTAATATCAGTTCTACAGCAAAACGAATAGATGATGCAACAGCCGAGTTGGCAAAAGTAGAGGCAGATACAAAACAAGTTTTGTCGAAAGCAGAGGTAAACGATGATGAACTTACTGCATTATATGCCGAAAAAGAAAAGCTAGAATTTGAACTAAACGAAACCGAAAAAACGTACTATGCCACTCGTGGTCAGGTAGATAGCATAGAAAAACAACTCAAAGAATTGCAACGCCAAAAAGAAAACGCTGATTTTATTATTCAAGAAACAAATAATAAAATAAACGAATCAAAACTGCGATTGGCAGGAGTAAAAGAACGCCTTTCGGTAGAGTTTGAAATCAATTTAGACGAAATTCAAAACCAAGAACTTGACGAAACAGTATCCGAAGCAGAATTGAAAATTCAAATTGATAGAATCAAAAACGCTATGGAACGCATTGGGCAAATCAACCCAATGGCAATGGAAGCATATAATGAAATAAAAGAACGTAATGACTTGATAACCAAGCAAAAAGCTGATATTTCAGATGCAAAAAAATCGTTAATGGACACCATTTCTGAAATTGATACCACAGCAAAAACACAATTTGAAACTACTTTTGTGGCAATTAGAGAGAATTTCATAAAAGTTTTTCGCTCCCTTTTCACAGAAGACGACAATTGTGATTTGGTACTTTCCGACCCCAACGACCCATTAGAATCAGATATTGACATCATGGCAAAACCAAAAGGAAAGCGTCCACAAAGTATTAATCAACTTTCGGGAGGCGAAAAAACACTAACAGCAGTGGCGTTGCTTTTTGCCATTTATTTAATTAAACCAGCTCCTTTTTGTATTTTTGATGAGGTTGATGCACCGCTTGACGATGCCAATATTGACAAATTCAATACCATCATCAAGAAATTTTCTGGCGAATCGCAATTCATTATCGTAACCCACAACAAACGTACAATGGCTAGTACAGATGTAATTTATGGTGTAACAATGATTGAAACAGGAATTTCGAGAGTAGTACCAGTAGATTTACGAAATCTGAATTAAGATTTTACTTTTTTTCAAAATCTAATGAACCAGAATTTACACAATAACGCATACCTGTTGGCTTTGGACCATCGTTAAAAACATGCCCTAGATGCGATTTGCATTTTTTGCATACGATTTCAATTCTAACCATACCAAAAGAAACATCTTTAATTTCTTCAACTTTGGTTTTGTCTAAAGCAGCATAAAAACTAGGCCAGCCCGAACCCGAATCATATTTAGTATCCGAAGAAAATAATTCGGTATCGCAAACTGCACATTTGTAAGTTCCTTTTTCGTGATGATCCCAATATTTTCCAGAAAAAGCCCTTTCTGTACCTTTACCTACACATATATTATATTGTTCTGGACTAAGTTTTTCTTTTAGTTTTGGGTCAGCCAACATCGATTTTTCAGATTTATCTTCCATTTTTTTAGTATTTTGAGCAAATATTATTTGTGAATATAGAACACAAAGTATGACACATAAAGTTTTCATGTTTCTAAAATTTATTTACTTTTTATCGATTTGTAAAATTACAGCAACGGTATTTTTTCCATCCGACTTACCCTCAAAACGAATTGCACCATCGGCAGAAAAGCGTACATCTGCCATTTCTGAAGCCAAAATTTCGTTTACTTTTTCGGCATAACTAGCTTTTTTAGAGGCATTTATGGCTTGGTTTAATTTTGTATAATCGAGAGGTTGTTTGCTAACAACAATTGCCATAAAGTCTTTGTTTCCTAAATTATCGGCTTGCATAGAATAATCTTTCGGGAAAAGTCGCGTACCAGTGATGCCACAATACGAAGAATGTTTTTTTGTATAAGGAAACAAAACATAACTCGAACCATCGGTTTCTTGTCCAAAAACATAAGTATAACATTCTATATCATTTTTGAGGGCAATTTTAAATTTATCGCCTTTTGAAATTTGTTTTTCGGTATTAAAAACATTGTTTTTGATTTGATTAAAGCCAATAGCTTGTTTTGACGAATTATTTATAAGTGCGATTTCAACTGCAAATGTCGAAACTTCGCCTTTTTGTTGTTGGCTGAGTGGATAAACCGCATAAGCCTCACGCACAAAATGTGCAAAATCCTTATATTTTACCCAAGCAATACCATTTTCTCCCCATTCTTCACCCCAGCTATTCATAATTTGAAAAGCACCACCCTCGAGATAATCATCATATCCAATTACACACATGGCGTGTCCACCAAAACCTGACATATCATAATCATCGGCTTGTGGAATCCAAACTTTTTGCCCCATCATATCTTGCATAAAACTGCCACCAACCATCATGCCAATCACACATGGAGCACCTTGTGTAAGATTTTGTTTCATTCCAACAAAATCAATATCGTAATCATCGCCACTTTTGGTAAGGCGATTAAAACCTTTCATTTTGTATCGTGCAGCTTGTTGCTTTTCATAATTATTTGGCTCTTTTTCGCAACTCTCTTCATCATAAGCAAATTGTGAAAATGGCAAAGAACCCACTTGCATCATATTTTCCATCGCTCGAACAACATACGAGCCTTGGCAACCGTCTAGTTTGATTTGATTATATAAAAAAGAGGGACTAAACCGAACATCGTTTGGGTTTATTTTTTTGGCTTGGCTTTCCAAAATTGTACGAGCAGCATAACCACTCGACCAAGCTACACAAGAACCTTGTGAGCCTTGATTGAGGCGTTTGGGACAAAATTGCTCCAAAGAAACACGTTCGGGCAAGGTATTTGTTTCTGGATATAAAGGCTCAAAAACTTCGGCTTGATCGAAAACTTCTTGTTTCATTTCGGCACCAGTTGCCAAATTATTTGCTGAGCCTGAAGAAAATATACTGCCCGAACCAGCAAAAAACCAATAGATTCCACCAACCACAATTGCCACAACAAGTAGTTTTGGATTTCGCAACAACAATGGCAAAATCGCACCCAAAATACCACCAAAACCACCGCCACCACCACCAGAAGATCTTTTGTTGTTTCCAGAAAAACCACCTGAATTATCTTGAGAACCTGTGTTCTCGTCTTCAACCATTCGTATTGGCATAGTATTTTTTGTATAAATATGTTCTAAAAAAAAATAATAAAATTAAAAAAATGCAATTTGCTGAAGCTCACTACTTATTTTTTTTAATCCCAATCCTATTTTATTTTTTTGTTTTGGACTTAATTCTTTTATTCCAGAAATGTATTGTGATAGTAAAGACTGATTCATGCCTATAGATTTTGCAAAACCTTTAGCGTTTAGAAAGTCATAAAATGCAAACATTTGTTTATAATCAGACTCTAAAATAATATCTTGTTCACTAATATATTTTGAAAGAGATTCAAAATACAAATTACTGGCTTCAACAATATTACTTTTTAATTCTTCGATATCTAACCCAGTGGTTGCAATAGCATAGTCTTGCGAATAAGCACTAAATCCAGTTTTTGTTTTTTCGATTATAAATTTTATTTTATTCATTTTTAAAACCATTTACAATTATTTTAAACCAGCTTGTTTTAAAATTGACAGTTGTAAGCCCTTTCCCACCTCTTGACTTCCATGGTTAGGCATAATGATTATACCTTTTTTTAAATGATGAATCATTTTTAAATGACTACCTTTTTGGCTTATACTATACCAGCCATCTTTTTGTAGTATTCTTAAGAGTTCACTACTTTTCATTATTACAAAAATAATGAAAAGTAGTGAAAATAAAAAAGTAAATAATCATTTACTTTTGAGATGTATTTCAAAACTATAAATTTTATCTTAAAATCTGAATCCAACCTTTTTTAACTTCTTGCGATTTAATGCTTTGAGTAGAAAAATAATATATGCCATCCGGCAATCCATCTGCATTCCAATTATTTTTATAATTATCTGATTCATAAACTTTTACACCATATCTATTATAAATTTGTATCGAAAAAGGATTTTGTTCAAAATAACAACCATAAAATTCTAAAACTTCATTAAATGTATCGCCATTTGGTGTAATTACATTTGGGATTTTTTCGGCTGGTCGATGAATTTTAACTTGAACAGAATCTATTTTTTCGACACATGAATTATAAGTTTTTACAAAATAAACTCCTGATTCAGAAACTTTTATACCCGAAATTGTGCTGCCAGTGTACCATAAATAGCGATTGGTATTTCGGCTCGAAACTACATTTAAAACCACATCTTCACAAATGCTTGTTACCTCACGTGGCAAAATGGTTGAAAAACTAGAATCTAATCTAACTACATTTAATGTGTCGTAGGCAGGACAGTCGAATGTTTCGTCAAATTGAGATACTTTTAAAACAACAGTACCCGTAAATGTTTTTATTAAATTTGGTTTTGCAATATTAGGGTTATCTACAGCAGTAATTGGAGACCATTGATACTGAAAAAATCCAATTTCTGAACTACCCAACTCTTGAGCATCACTAGAACAACTAATAATATCTTTTCCTGCATATGCAAAAGGTTGTGGTTGAACAAATACTTGTTTAACTAACGAATCTTTTACCCCACAAAGGTTTTTAACTATCAATTTAATATTCTTATTTCCTGCTTTATTGTAAAAAATGGTTGGTGGATTTTTTCCATTAAAGTTTGTAATTGATGCGTCTTTCCCAAAATCCCAACTAAAAGAATTTCCAATCGAATTATTAAAAATCGGAATATAAGCTTTACCACAAACTGCATCAGAAGTTAAGAAAAACTCAGCTTTAGCAGTACTTGGATTGCTGCAACAATTAACCGAAATTAATTTTGTGGCAGAACCTTGGCACAAATTTGATGAAATAACTTGTAACGTAAAATTGCCAACATCTTGCCAATTTATAGTTATTGAAGCCCCAGTTCCGATGATGCCTAAGCCCGAAACTGACCAAAAATAAGTAGCTCCTTGCAAGGCGTTTACAGTATAAGTCTGACTAGAACTCGAAATGCCTTTACAAAAAGTTGTATTTCCTGTAATAGAAACAGGATTGCATATTTGAGTTGGGCAATAAGCAGGCTCATTGTACAAAGCTGTGATTTCGGTTTGAGAAAGGGCTTTATTGTAGATTTTAATGTCATCAATTTTTCCTTGAAAAAAACTATTCAAAAAAGAATCTGTGGTACCACCAATTTCAAATAGATAATTTGAAACCCTATTTGCAGTATTAATTTCAGACTTGTCAATAACATTGTTAATAAAGCATTTAAATTCTCCATTTCCAGAATCGGTTATAATAATATTATACCATGTGTTTAGGTTCCAAGTATTTTTATTGGTTTGCATGTATGGGTTATTTCCATTATACACTTGGATTGAAGAAGTTGTTCCATTCCATTTCATCCCCCAAACACCATTTTTCAATAAAATCCAAGAACTAAAATTATTGGTTGGATAAATCCAAATTGAAAGTGAGAAAGGATTAGATCTTGAAAAATTAAAGAATGAACTGTTTATATTTATCAGTTGATTTACGCCACTAAAACTATAAGCACTATTCGCATTTCCGAATCTGTCTGTTGTTAAAGTAGCACCAGAAACTGTGCCGTGGTAATTATTTCCACTTTTATCATCTGCATTTCCGCAAAAGGGGTAATGAGCAACTAAGCCACCAGTAGTACAAGGAGCTGGTTCATTATACAAAGCTGTGATTTCGATTTGTGATAGAGCTTTGTCATAGATTTTGATGTCGTCAATAGATCCCTCAAAAGCCAAATTACCATCTGCATTATTTTCTATATTTCCAGTGTTTCTGCCTATCCCAATAAATGGAGGAGCATCCAATGTATTTATATAAGAGGTCATACTGCCAATTAACACATTATCTACCCTTACAGATAACACACCTGAAGAATAATCTCTTGTTGCTGTCACGAAATGCCAATTCCCATCGTTATAATTTGCTGCAGATATTATACTAGTGGGATAGCAAGTAGAGTTATCCCCAATTCCAAAGGCGATTTTGCCTCCATTTATAAGAGAAACTCCGAAATCTCTGACACAACCCCATGTCTCTGCATCTACAATAGATCCCCCATTAATCCAACTAGAGTAGTTTCCATAAGTTTTAGTAGTTTTAAACCATGTAGAAATGGAAAAACTATTTTTAATAGGTCTAGGAATTTTTATATGCGTAAATCCCCCGTCAAAACTATACGCACTATTCACATTCCCAAATCTATCTGTTGTTAAGGTGGCTCCTGAAACAGTGCCATTGTTGTAATTTCCACTTACATCATTTGCATTTCCGCAAAATGGGTAATGTGCAACTAAACCAGTAGTTGTACAGGGAGCAGGCTCATTGTACAAAGCAGTGATTTCGGATTGAGTAAGTGCTTTGTTGTAGATTTTGATATTATCCAAGTTTCCATTAAAATATTCAATATTATTTGGAGATTTACCAATTAGAAAATCATTAGAACTTGAGGCTAATAGAGATGAAAAAATTGAGCTGAAATCCAAGTCATTTGACAAGATAGTGCCTCCAGAACCTGGATATTTCAAAATAGACTGTTTAATACCATCAATGTATATATAGGATTTTTTAGTTGCAACTTCGTGTACTGCACATATATGATGCCATTGGTTATCGTCAAATCTATTGGATGTATAAAATAAGGTAGAAAATAAACTACTACCTCCACCTACTCCAAAGCAAATGCTACCTTGGTTTTGCCAATTTAAACCTAAGAGATATCCTGTATTCCATCCAGAATGACCTTTAGAAACAATTCTTCTTTCTCCAGTTTGAACTCCTGATTTTATCCATGTCGAAATCGATAAAGAGTTTGCTCCAAAATCAAAATTTGAATTATTCGAATTTAAAAATCCATTCCCTGTTAGAGAAATAGCTGCATTATTATTTGCAAATTTATCTTGAGTGAATATTGTATTGGTGGAAGATAAATTATTATTGTTACCACTTACATCATTTGCATTCCCGCAAAATGGGTAAGAAGCAACTAAGCCCGAACTACACGTACTATTACAATCATATAGTTTTTTAATTTCACAATCATCTAATGCACGACCATATAATCTCAATTCATCAATTTCACCATCTAACCATGAGATACAACATCCGTTACTATGAGGTATTATTTCTCCTCCGATAACTTTTGTAAAATCATTTGTAAGCAAATTACCATTTATAGATGTAGTTTCTGCATCTTTTTCACCATTAATATAAAGCCTTGTATTTACACCATCATAAAATGCTACTACATGGTACCAGATATTCCAAGTTAAATATGTATTTGATGTAATTGAACCAAATGTACTATTACTAGTTACTGGTCTAAAAAACAAACGATTATCCGTTGGATTGTTTTGTCCAGAACTAAAAAGAGTAAAGGTGTAAGCTGTATTTACACTTCCTCCTAACATAATTCTAGGGAATTCGCTTCCACCACCATTAATTTTCAACCAACATGCAATCGAAATTCCTGTACCAGTAATTTTCATACTATTGCTATTTGGAATTTCAACATAATCTACAGCCTTACTAAATTTCAAAGCATTGCCACTTTTTCCTAAAGAAAACGATGCTCCAATAATACTTCCATTATTCCCATTTCCGCTCGCATCATTTGCATTTCCATCAAAAGGATAATAAGCAACTAAACCATTGTTTGAAGTACAATTTGTAATTGGTGAACTGCAAGTACTATTGCAATCATATAGTTTTTTGATTTCACAATCATCTAATGCACGGTTATAAATTCTAACGTCATCAATTAACCCAATAAACGGGTTATTAAATACTGCAGATATATGATTCCCAATTTCAATACTTTGACAAAATATATCAGGATTCATGATTAAATTAGTCCCTATTTTTTCACCATCTAAATTTAATTGAAAATCATTATTTGTAATATTTATTAAAACATGATGCCAATTTCCATCAATAATATTTATGCCCGAGCTTACACCAAGAACATTAGTCAAATCGCATTTAAGTAGTCCATTACTTTCTATATATAATGTAATTGCAGAATTTGTTAAATTCTTTTCTCCAAAAATAATAATCTCTTGGCGTCTATTTGTTACAGTTGGTTTAATCCAAGCTGATACTGAAAGATTACTAGAGCTTGACCAACAAGGTGAAATTGTATTAACTTTAATTGATGTATTATTAAAACTATATGCTGAATTAGCTTTTCCGTTCCTATCTATTGTTAAATTAGCATTATTAAAATTTGCATTATTCCCATTTCCACTTGCATCATTTGCATTTCCATCAAAAGGATAATAAGCAACTAAACCATTGTTTGAAGCACAATTTGAACCTATAACTGTATTGGGTCCGCCAGCAACAGTATTTACTGTTATCAATGCACTTCCGGATGTATTTCCTGCACAACTTGCATCCGCAAATGTGTTTAAAGTAAATGTTGATGTAGTGTTGGGGGCAACGAAAACGTAATGTGGATTAGCATAAATATTCGAATAATTTGTATTTGAAAGTCCGTTATTAATATTGAAACTGAAAGGTGCTGTGCCAATAAAATTGATTTTCAAAAAAGTTTGCTGTCCTTGTGTGATAGTAGCTGTTCCCTAAATTGCTGCGCTCGGACTTTTTATTGTTATATAACTTGTTTTGGTAATACTCGAAATCCCCTTACTGTTTGTGGCAGAGTGAGTTACCGAATATGTTCCAGGCGATGGGTAACTCACAACGGGGTCTTTTAGCGTAGAAGTTGCAATATTGGCACCTGTAAACGTCCAACCATAATTTGTGATACCGTTGCCAATGCTTTTATCAAAAAATGTAACTTGTTGCGAAACACATGGTGTAGTTTTATCCGAATCAAAATCCACTACAGGTTTTCCATTCATACAGGATAAAGCACGAAAGGCATCTATTCGTCCAAAACCCATTTGGTTTTCGTATCCAAAATTAAGTGCATCAATATTTATTGCAGAGCTTGTTAAACAACCTTCAATAAAAGCATTTGTGGCACTTGGCACGTAGGATTTCATTAATCCGCAAAGCCCAGCCACAAGCGGACAAGCCATTGAAGTTCCACTTAAATTTTCATAGGCAGCATTAGAACTTGATACCGAACTCCAAATACCTAAACCCGGTGCCATTACATCAATTGTGCTGCCATAATTTGAAAAATTAGTAATCTGATCATTAGAATCTGTAGCTCCAACCGAAATCACATGATTATATGATGCTGGATAAAATGGAACATCAGTGTAATTATTTCCTGCGGCAGCCACAACTGTTATCCCTAAACTATAGGCATAATCAAACAATAATTGATAGGTTTGTGATGAGCCAAAACCACCCCACGAAAGACTAATCACATCTGGTTTTGCAGCAATGGCATATTCTAAACCTTCATATGCAAAAGGAATGCTTGGCGAAATAACCGCATCTCGTGTACATTTTACTGCCATAATTTTACAATTACTTGAAATAGAGGCTATTCCAGTTCCATTATTTGATTTGGCAGCAGCAATTCCAGCACAATGTGTTCCGTGTTTTTTGCCAGCATTTGTAGTTGTAGGATTATTATCTCCATCAGCCACATCGTAGCCATTTATGTCATCTATATACCCATTTGCATCATCATCAATGCCGTTTCCAGCAATTTCGTTGGGATTTACCCAAATATTGGGTGCCAAATCTTGGTGGTCGAGGCGAACAGCATCGTCTACAATTGCAATCACAACACTGCCCACTCCAACACTCAAATCCCAAGCTTGTGATGCATTTATTTTTGGCAAATACCATTGATTAGGATGTAAATCATTTGGAGTATAAAACAGCTCATAAATTGGTATCTTTTCGGCATATTCTACAAATTTATTTTCTTTAATATCAGCTAAAAATGCATTTAATTTTGTAGAATCTTTAATAGATATTTTATAAATGCGTTGCAATTTACTACTTTTTAGTTTTGATGCTTTATTAGAGAATTTGACTTCGTATTTATCAAATAAATTAAAAAATAAGCTTTCGATTATTGCATTTTTAGATTGTGTTTTTACTAATTTTGCATTTGAATATGATGATAAATCAAACTCAAAATCATCTTTTATCTTCACAAAAACATCAGTAGAACTTGTTTTATTCTGTTGTGCAAAAAGGCTTATATTTAAAAATAAGGTTATTAGTAATAAATGTGTTTTCATTTTTGATTATACTTTTGAAAAGTAAAAATACATATAAATTTACTTAAGATTAAAAAAATATACATTTTTATCGCTTTGCGTTTGCATAAATTTTAGCAATTTTGAAAAATGAAAGACAAAGTAGTAGTAATTACAGGCGGCTCGTCTGGCATTGGCAAGGCATTAGCCTTAAAATTTGGCTCCGAAGGCTCAAAATTAGTTATAACGGGTAGAAATATGGAAAAACTACTCGAAACCGAAGCCGAACTAAAAAGTAAAAACATGAGTGTAGTTGCCTTAGTTGCCGATGCTTCGAGCGAAATCGATAGCAGCATCATGGTAAACAGAGCCATAAAAGAATATGGAAGCTTAGATATATTGATTTGCAACGCTGGAATTTCGATGCGTTCGCTTTTTATAGATGTAGATTTAGATGTGATTCGCAAATTGATGGACATTAATTTTTGGGGAACAGTTTATGCTTGTAAATACGCTTTGCCATATATTTTAAAATCCAAAGGAAGTATTGTAGGTATCTCATCTATAGCAGGTTACAGAGGTTTGCCCGCTCGCACAGGTTACTCTGCATCTAAATTTGCTATGCATGGTTTTTTTGAAAGTTTGCGTACAGAAGTACTCAAAAAAGGAGTGCATATTCTTTTGGCTTGTCCTGGATTTACAGCATCTAATATTAGAAACACAGCCTTAACTGCCGATGGTTCGGCACAAGGCGAATCGCCATTGGAAGAACAAAAAATAATGTCTGCCAAAGAAGTTGCCGATATTATTTATATGGGTGTTCAAAAACGAAAACGAGACCTTGTAATGACCTCGCAAGGAAAATTAACTGTGTTTTTAAATAAATTTGCTGGTGGATTTATGGACAAAATGGTTTATAATCATTTTGCAAAAGAAAAAGATAGCCCTTTGTAATTGTTAATTATTAATGGTTAATAATCCATTTAGGAGATAGTTAGCTCTATATTAAGTTATAATTAGAACTAATTTTACTATAATTAAAACTTTGTAAGTTATGATTAATACTTATTTTGCTAAAGTTAATACTTAGCAAAAGCTAATTTTTTTTTATTTACGATTCAAAAACAATTAACAATTAACAATTAACAATTAACAAAAATGAATATTCCCTTTTGGTTTTCGGCAATTAAAAATTTCCATCGCACAAAAACACTTTACATACTTTTTACAGGAATGATAGCCGTTGCGGTATATGTTTTTTTGATTATGTATGTAGAATCCGAACTTTTTAAACTCGATTTCAAACCTAATCCTATGATTTTTTCATTACTCGGTTTGGCACTCAGTTTGATGTTGGTTTTTAGAACTAATACTGCCTACGACCGCTGGTGGGAAGGCAGAAGAATGCTTGGAAATTTGGTAAATAATACCCGAAATTTAGCATTAAAACTTAATGCTTTTTTACCACAAAACGACAACGAAACAAAAGCATTTTATATCAAATGGATTGGGAATTATGGTATTGCAATGAAAGAACATTTGCGTTCGGGAGTAAAATTTGAAGAACTCAAAAACTTTTCGGAAGATGAAATATTAGAAATGAAAAAGTACAAACATGTACCAAATTTTATGGCTGGATTATTGTATAAAAAAACAAATGAATTGTATCAAAAAAATACGCTTACAAAAGAACAATTTTTAATTATAGACAAACATTTAGAAGCTTTTACAGATGTTACTGGAGCCTGCGAACGCATCAAAAACACACCTATACCATTTTCGTATAGTGTTCATTTAAAGAAGTTTATCTTTCTATATATGCTAATTTTACCATTCGGAATTGTGAACGACATGAAATATTGGTCGATTCCAATCATGATGATAGTTTTTTATGCTTTCACTGGACTTGAGGTAATTGGCGAAGAAATAGAAGACCCATTCGGAACCGATGTAAACGATCTCCAAACCGATAGCATAAGTCTCAAAATTTATGAAAATATCGAAGAGATTTTGGGATAATTAATACACCTGATTTCCCAACAAATATTGTAAAGCCAAAACCGATTTATTGTGGTTTTTCAAACTTTCGATATAGCTCAATTGAATCTGAAATGCTTGGTTAATGTTCTGTAAATAAACATAATAGCCAATACTACCAAGTCGATAACTCTCTTTGGCTGAGCGGATAATTTCGTTTGATTGAGTCAAGCCAGTATTTTCATAATAATCAACAGCAGAAGAATATTGTTTATACAAAGCAAGTTCTTTTGTGTATTCGCCTTTTATAGCATAGTTAGCATATTGCGATTGTGAATTTATAATTTCTACATCTTTTTTGGCAGCACTAATTTTAGAGCCATAAGTCCAATACCAAATGGGTAAACGCAATCCAGCCGAAAAATAATATCTTAAAGCAGTGTTATTCTCTGCCTGATTCAAAAAGCCAAACATCAATCCTGGAATTCTTCTGTTTTGTTCTACTTTCAAAAGACTTTTGTTCAAACTTTTCTGTTGCATATAATAATTTGTAATTGGATTTGATGCAAAGCTTGTATCTGGTCGGTTTTGAATCTGATAATCAATTATTTTTGTGATTTTGCCATCATAAGTATAAGTTGTGTCGTTTGGTTTTCCCATCAAAATCGAAAGTTGAATTTTGCTATTTTGCAACTCAGCTTGCGATTGTAATTTATTAAATTGAATTTGTTTATAATAAGATTCGCCATTTAATTTTTCGAGATTTGATATTTGTCCAACACGATACCTAACTTCGTTAATATTTAAAATTTCAGAGAAAATAGAATCTTGACGTTTCAAAATATTAAATTTTTCGGTTGCAAATTTCAATTCATTAAAACTTGTGCGAACATTATAAATCAGGGTGTTAGTAGAAATTCCTTTTTCGGCTTCAGCAACTTTGATATTCATTTTTTGAGCTTTATTTTGCGAAGTATACACAGTTGGAAAATCTATACCTTGCATAAAACCTGGTCTGAAGTTTTTGCCATCTGGAGCTTGAATTAATATTTCGAGATTAGGTAAATTAACAGTGCTTCCTTTTAATTTCTGTTGTTTTTCGATTTTAAAATCTGCAATTTTTATTTGCAAATTGTTTTGTAATGCCGTTTCAATACAACTTTTTTCTGTCAGCAACACATTTTGAGCTTCTATATTTGAAAAAACATAAGAAAACAAAACAATAAAGGAAATTTTATTAATAAACATTAAATTTGTAATTTAAAAGAAAAACTTGTACAACTAATTGCAAACTAAACTCAAAATGATGTACTTTTAGCAAAGTATTGAAAAAAAACATCACATTTGTTTTGATTAACCTATAATTTTTAAAAATGTTTTCAAATAAAGAAGCAAAAAAAGAAGCCGAAGACACCATGCTATCAAGCAATATTATCGGTAAAGGCACAGTTATCGAAGGAAATATCAATGCCACTGGCAATATTAGAATCGATGGAAAAATAGTTGGGAATATAATTGCCAAAGCAAAAGTAGTAATCGGACATGATGCCATAATTGAAGGCAATATAACTGCCCAAAATGCCGAAATTGCAGGTTTTATCAAAGGAAAACTAGATGTATCGGATTATATAATATTGAAAAATACGGCAAAAATAAATGGCGATATTGCATCAAATAAATTGGCTATGGAGGCTGGTGCAACTTTTAACGGTTCGTGCAAAATGGTTTCTGAAATGAAACAAATCAAACAACTTGAAGATGGAACAGATTCCAAAAAATAGTTCCTTAAACCCAATTTTAAAATATTCTGGTTTAGGCATTCAAATGGCAATTACAATTTGTGTTTTGGCTTGGCTTGGGCATTGGCTCGACCATTATTTTGAATTCAAAAAACCTATTTTAACGTTGTTTTTTTTACTTTTAGGCACTTGTGGCTCTATTTTTTCACTCATCAAACAATTAAAATAACATCAATTAAAAATTATTTTTAATATTTTACGTTACTTTTAATCTTTTAATTGTATTAATCGTATAAAAATATACTTTTTCAAAACAAAAATAATGTTTAAATTTGTTGTTCGCTTTTATAATTAGTGTCCTCAATATGTCAAGTTATATAAAAACAAGTAAAATATCGACAAATTTAACTGGGCTATTTTTAGGTTTATTTCTAATTTCTACCATTTCTGAGGCACAATTTTTGTTTTTTAAGAAAAAAAATACATCCCAAATAAGTTCTACAAAAAATCAAGAAGCCGAATACTTTTTTTCAGAAGGTATGAAAGATTTTATTCTTGAAAACTATGGAAAAGCAAATAGTTCGTTTTTCAAATCGCTAGATGCAAATCCTACCAATGCGGCTACACATTATATGATTGCTCAAATTTATAATAAGCAACGAAATTGGTACAAGGCACTAGATTTTGGACAAAAAGCCATAAAATTAAACGACCAAAACAAATACTATTACGAGCTAGTGGCTGGTATTTATGAACAAAAACAAGATTTCAACGAAGCCATTAAAGTTTATCAAAGTTTATTAAAAAAATATCCGCAATATATTGAATACAACTATAGTTTAGCTAATTTTTACACTAATTTAGGAAAATATGAAGAAGCAATAAAATCCTACGAAAAGATTGAAAAGGCTTTTGGAATGTCCGATGATGTAACTTCTGCAAAACAACAATTATTACTGAAACAAAACAAACTTGACGAAGCTATAAAAGAAGGTAAAAAACTTATTGATGCTTATCCTGATGATCAGCGTATTATGATGATGCAAGTTGAATTACTTATTTCGAATGAAAAATTTTCAGAAGCCGAAAACTTGGTTTCAGATATGCTCAAAAAAGACCCTTCTAATCCATATGCAACACTTGTTTTGTCTGATATCAGTGCAGCAAAAGGCGACACCGTTACTTCAAAAAAATATTTATATCAAGCATTTGGGAATTCAGACGTAAATATTGATGCAAAAGTTGGCATTATTTTTTCAAAACTACGCCAATTACCAAACGAAAATCTAAGAAAACAATGTGACGAACTAAGCGAGATTTTAGTAAAAACACACACAAATGATGCAAAATCACATGCCATTAGAGGCGATGTACTTTCTATTTCCAGCCAAAACAAAGATGCTTTAAGCAGTTATCTAAAATCAATTGCGATAGATAATTCGCAATTTAAAGTTTGGCAGCAAATCAATATGATAGACCACGAACTTCAGCTTTTTGATAGCATGAAAGTGCATTCTGAAAAAGCTATTGAGGTTTTTCCAAACCAAAGTTTCTTTTGGTTTTATAATGGTTTAGCCTATCAATTTAAAAAAGATTACAGAAAATCTGCTGTTGCATTTGAAGAAGGCAAAAAACTATCTTTTAACGACAAACAAATGCTGGTGCAATTTCAAACCATGCTTGGCGATAGTTATAATGGCTCAAAAGAATACAAAAAATCAGACGAAGCTTTTGAAGAAGCTTTAAAAATTGATGCAAATAATCATTTAGTAATGAATAATTACAGTTATTATTTATCGATGCGTAAAGAAAGGCTTGAGTATGCTAAAAAATTGAGCGAGAAAGTCATAAAAGAATACCCAGACAACGCAACTTATTTAGACACTTATGCTTGGATACTTTATGTAATGAAAGATTACAGAGCAGCTGCAGATATTTTCGAAAAAATTGTAGAAAAATCTGATAACGGCACCATTGTAGAACATTATGGCGATGTGCTTTACCAATTAGGAAAAAAAGACCAAGCCTTAGAATTTTGGAAAAAAGCAAAAAAACTAGGAGATAGTTCAGAACTTATTGATAAAAAAATTGCTGATAATAAATTATATGAATAAACTATTTTTTGGCATAGTTTTATTAGCCATTCTTTCTGCTTGTCACAAAAAAAAGATAATAAAAACAATAAATGCCCCTGATTATCATCCTGAAGTTAGTAAAAGACAAACTCGAAAATTAATTAAAGCAAAAGAAGCAGATTTTACTTTTCTAAACTGTAAAAGCAAGATCGAGTTTAGTGATGGAGTTGATAATTTCAATGCAAGTGCGAATATAAGAGTAAAAAAAGATAGCATAATTTGGGTTTCTATCACAGCCACTTTGGGAATAGAAGCAGTACGTTGTTTGATCACAACAGACAGTGTGTATATCATTAATAAATTACAAAAAGAATACTATTGTTATTCGTATCAAAGCCTTAAAAAAAGGCTAAATTTTGATATTAATTATAACTTGATACAATCTGTGCTATATGGAAATACGCCATTTAAAGTAATTGAGCAAGACAGTTCATATGATTGTATCGACACATCTTACACCAATACAAAACAAATAAGAGGCGATATTCAAATCCAAAATTATATTAAAAACAACACCTTAAAACTCCACAAACTCGATATTGGAAATATTGCTACTAGCGATAAAATCAGCATTACATATGACGATTTTAAGTTATTAGATATAGATAGTTTTTTTGGATTTATAAATAAAATATCACTTAATTATCAAAATAGAAATGGATTTCAAAGTTTTTATTTAGGTTTGGAACACCAAAAAGTTGAAACAGGAAATGCTGATATGAAATTTCCATTTAATGTAAAACAAAAATTTGAACGAAAAGAATAATTATAGTTATGAATAAGATAATACTTTTTGTATTTTTAATTAATCTGTTTTTAACTCAAAATCTGTTTTCGCAATCGGCAAATAGCTTATTTGATAAAGGCAATACTGCCTTTGATTTGAACAATTATTCTTTAGCAGAAGAATATTTGAACCAAGCCATTGAAAAAAAACAAGATTTTGAAAAAGCTATTTTTGTAAGAGGCAAATCGAGGATGGAACTCGGAAAATTCAACGATGCCTTAGATGATTTTACAAAAGTTTTGGCTATTAATCCGCACGAACCCGAATATTTTTACTTTAAAGGCAGAAGCGAGTGGCGTTTAAACCGAATAAAAGTTGCTATTTCAGATTTAGAAAATGCTTTGGTTTACAATCCAAACCATTTTGAGGCATTTCAAACTTTAGGCGATTTATATTTTGAACTTAAAATGTATCCAAAGGCAAAAAGCTATTTCGACAAAGCAGTTGCTTTGAATCCTGCATACGTGCCAAAATCATTTAAAAGTTTGCAAAAAAAGCAAAATCAGGATGATTATAAAGAGGCTATGGAAGAATTTAATCGCGAAATTGAAGAAAATCCTAAAAATGCAGAAGCTTATTTTAATCGAGGGTTGCACAAAGAAATGATTTTTGATAATAATGGTGCGTATGCTGATTTTTCAAAATGTATTGAAGCCGATTCATCGCTCAAAATAGCCTATTTTTACCGTGCTGTTATTGATATTAACACCAAAAATTTCAAAAATGCCTATAATGATATTAGCATTTATTTGAAAAAATATCCTACAGATGCCGATGCCATTAGAAACCTAGAAGTAGTAAAAGCTGAATTGAGAAAAAAATAAAAGCTATGGAAAATATTTTGCTTCAACTTAGGCTGCCGCTTTTGCCTAAAAATTTAGCTTTTGATGAAGTTTTAAATCCATTAAATCAAACAAATGGCAAATATTTTGGAACAATCGAAGTAAATAATCTTTCTTGGAATTTACAATATGATTCCGAAACCGATTTGTGGTGGGTAAATCCGCGTCCAAACGCAGAGTTTTATAAAATATTATACACTAAATTGTTTTATTCGAGTCCATTACCTGAACAATTTGGCTATGCCACACTCGAAACCGATGGCGAACGCAGAACCGCTAAAGCCTTAAAAAACTGGGAAGATATTGAAAAAAATGCAGAAATTTTGTCCAAAAACTCCCTTTTAGAAATTGGTTGTGGCTCTGGAGAATTTTTGATTTCAGCCAAAAATAACGGTTGGGAAACAGTTGTTGGAAATGAATTAGAAAAATCATCGGCAGAAATTGCACTATCTAAAGGATTGAAAATTGATACAGGTTTTTTTGAAAACATGCAATCAAAACAAAAATTTGACATGATTTTTGCTGATAATGTAATTGAACACACCATGAATCCGCTCGATTTTTTACAAAAATGTTTTGAGCTTACTGAAAAAAACGGTCTTGTTGTTTTGCGATTGCCTGATACCCAACCTTTTGGACCAACTTTAAAATTAATAGACCATACTTTTCATTTTTCAAGAAAATCCATTCGTTTATTTGCCGAAAAAGCAGGATTTAAAGTCGAAAATATATTTTATAGTGGCACATACAAAGGAACTAAATACGATTTAGACAATATGCAACGCATCGAAAACATGACAGTTATTGCTCGCAAAATAGTTTAAAAACAATTTTGATAACAATCAGTTGTAAAATATAAAATCTTTCATTCTACTTTATTTTGAAACTAGCAATTGAAAGTATAATTTTGCGATATATCGAAGCATAATTTATGAAAGAATTACCAATTAACTATTTCCCCATTTTTCTTCAATTTTTGTTTGCCTCAGGCTTTGTGGTTTCTACAATGGTTGGAACACATTTTTTGGGACCAAAACGTAAAACCAAAAACAAACTAGATGCGTTTGAGTGCGGAGTAGAATCTGTTGGTAACGCACGAAGTCCTTTTTCAGTAAAATATTTCTTAACAGCCATTTTATTTGTATTATTTGATGTAGAGGTTATTTTTATGTATCCTTGGGCAGTAAATTTCAGAGAACTTGGTACGCCAGGTTTTATAGAAATGTTGATATTTATGACTTTCTTATTGTTTGGTTTCTTTTATGTAATCAAAAGAAAAGCATTGGATTGGGAATAAAATAATGAACAAAAAAGAATTGTTAAATGCTGAAATTCAGCTACTAGCGATATTTGTAAGTTTGATTTTGGGTATCGGTGCTGGTATTGGTTTTGTATTTACAGTATCAGGTTTGGAAACAAACTTTTTACTTATACTTTGTGTTTCAATTTTAATTCTGTGTTTTATAATTATAGGTTTTATAGCAATTAGTTCATATATTCGAATAGTTAAAATAATCAATCAATTTCGACCATGATTTACATCGCTTATACATTTCTTGTTGTTGGATTGCTTTTCATGTTATATATGTTTAGCAAAATGCTTTATATTACTTATAAGTTTGAAAAAGGAGAATTAAAATCATAGCATTTTATAAAAATTATGTCACAAATAACCACAAAAGTAAATAATGTTCCAGCTCCCCCAGGTTTTGAGGGTCCAGGATTTTTTGCCACATCTTTGGATAGTGTAATCGGTATGGCTCGTAAAAATTCGCTTTGGCCCCTGCCTTTTGCAACATCATGTTGCGGAATAGAATTTATGGCAAGTATGGCTTCACATTATGATTTTGCACGATTTGGTTCGGAGCGTGTAAGTTTTTCGCCTCGCCAAGCCGATGTATTGATGGTAATGGGTACAATTGCAAAAAAAATGGCTCCAGTTGTTCGCCAGGTTTACGAACAAATGGCTGAGCCTAAGTGGGTTATGGCTGTTGGCGCTTGTGCTTCTAGTGGAGGCATTTTTGATACATACTCGGTTTTGCAAGGTATAGACGAAATAATTCCAGTCGATGTGTACGTACCAGGTTGTCCGCCAAGACCAGAACAAATTATAGACGGATTTATGCGTGTACAAGATTTAGCCGCAAACGAATCTCTTGGACGCAGAAACTCAGAACAATATAAAAACTTATTAGAACGCTATAGTTTTACAGAAAAATAATCCAAAATGCCGATTTCAAACGAAATATTGATAGAAAAACTAACCACTAAGTTTGGTGAAAACATCATTAAAACAGAAGAGCAATATGGTATTTTGTGCATAACTGCAAAACCTACTATAAATATAGATATTTTACATTTTCTGTATGATGATACCGAGTTGCAATTTCAGTTTCTTACTGATATTTGTGGGGTTCATTATCCAGATGAATTATTACAACTTTGCGTAGTTTATCATTTGCATAGTTTAGTTACCAATACTAGAATCAGATTTAAGTTTTATTTGCCTTTAGATAAACCAGAAATAAAAACAGCTACTAGTGTTTATGCATCTGCAAATTGGATGGAAAGAGAAACATTTGATTTCTATGGAATTATATTTACAGGACATCCGAATTTGAAACGAATTTTAAATGTTGATGATATGACCGTTTACCCAATGCGAAAAGAATATCCATTGGAAGACCCAAATAGAGTCGATAAAAAAGATTTGTTTTTTGGTCGATAAATGAAAAAATATTTAGAAGAGAATATAAAGTTTAATACAGCTAGATTTACATCAATTTTTCAAGCAACGGTTTTGCTAATTGGTGCAGAAATAGGTTTGATTTTGAATGGTAATCTTAAAGACAATAAAATATTATTAACAGTTTTTGCTGGAATAATCTTAATAATGTTTGTGATTTTGTATTTATTAAACTTACAAAATAATATTAAAGAAGATATATTAAAATTAAAAAGTCATGAATAATTTATCTACTGAAATTATAGCACAGTTATCTATAATTATAACCATTTCGTTATTTTGTGGATATATTATATACAGTATTTTTGATCTTAGAAGAGAACGAAAAAACAATCAATCATTAGCAATAAAATGAGCGAAGAAAAACATATACAATTGGTAAATGAACTCGAAAAAGAGACCGTTACCATTAATTTAGGACCAACACATCCAGCCACACATGGTATTTTTCAAAACATCTTAGAAGTGGATGGCGAAAAAATTGTAGCCTGCGAGTCTACGATTGGTTATATCCACCGTGCATTTGAAAAACTGGCTGAGCGCAGACCTTTTTATCAAATTACACCAATCACAGATAGGCTGAATTACTGCTCATCTCCAATAAATAATATGGGTTGGCACATGACAGCTGAAAAACTTTTGGGTATTCAAAACCCAAAAAGAGTAGATTATATGCGTGTAATAATTATGGAATTGGCTCGTATTGCCGACCATTTAATTTGCACATCAATACTCGGAGTTGATACAGGTGCATTAACTGGATTTTTGTATGTTTTTCAAGAGCGTGAAAAGATTTATGACATCTACGAAGAAATTTGTGGTGCTAGATTAACAACAAACATTGGCAGAATTGGCGGTTTTGAACGCGATTGGAATGAAAATGTATTTATAAAATTAAATGCATTTTTGAAAGATTTTGAGAAAAACTACCGTGAATTTGAAGGTATGTTGGCTCGAAATCGCATATTTATGGACAGAACAATTGGTTGCGGACCAATTTCTGGCGAAAGAGCGTTAAATTATGGTTTCACAGGTCCAAACTTGCGTGCCGCAGGTGTAGATTACGATGTGCGTGTAATGAATCCATATTGTTCGTACGAAGAATTTGAGTTTGATATTCCAGTTGGTACAAATGGCGATGCATATGATAGATTTAATGTATTAAATGGCGAAATTTATGAAAGTATAAAAATAATCCGTCAGGCATTGGCAAAAATCGAAAAAGAGCCAAAAGGTGTTTTTCATGCCGAAGCTCCGGGTATTTATTTACCCAAAAAACAAGATGTTTATACCAAAATGGAAGCTTTGATTTACCATTTCAAAGTAGTAATGGGAGAAATTGATGCTCCAGTAGGCGAAGTTTATCATGCTGTAGAAGGAGGAAATGGCGAACTTGGTTTTTATTTAATTTCGGATGGCGGACGCACACCTTATCGTTTGCATTTCCGCAGACCATCTTTTATTTATTACCAATCTTTCCCAGAACTTTGCAAAGGTTCGGTGCTTTCGGATGCCATAATCACAATGAGTTCGCTCAATGTGATTGCAGGCGAGTTGGATGCTTAACTAATACTTTCTATGTCGGCAGCACACAAACTACATTTTACTATCGAAGATTATCTTGAAACAGAGTCCTTATCGCCTGTAAAAAGAGAATATTATCGTGGCGAAATTTTTGATATGGCAGGTGCAAGCCCAGTTCATAATCTAATTGTAGGCAATTTAGCTAGTATTTTAGGGCAATATTTAAAAGGCAAACCTTGTAACTTCTTTCCATCTGACTTAAAAGTTTTTGTAGAAAAATACCTTTTTTTTACGTACCCAGATTTGACAATAGTTTGTGGGCAACCTGAGTTTTTTGAAAAAGATGAAAATACATTGATGAACCCTTCGGTAATTATTGAAGTTACATCAAAAAGCAATTCAAATTATGATAAATCAGGGAAGTTTGGATTGTTTAGGGCTTTACCTAGTTTTGAAGAATATATTTTGATTTCTTCATTCACACACGAAGTAATTATTTATCATAAACACGATGAGAACGTTTGGGGAATAACAGCAAGTGAAAACCAACTTTCTGAAAATGTATTTATTAAAACAATAGATTTAACAATTTCTTTAGAGGATATTTATTACAACACAGCTTTAATTGAAAATAAATTAACATTAAAAAGCTTTAATCAGATTTTATAAATATTTAAGGTATTGAGTTATAAAAAGTAAAAAAATCATGTCAGCACAACCTATAGTATTAATATCTGAAGAAGAATATCTAGAAATGGAAATTTCTTCGCCTTTTAAAAGCGAGTATTTTAAAGGCGAAGTATTTGCTATGGCTGGAGGTACACAGGTACATAATAACATTGGCATAAACTTAACTTTGCTTATTGGCAATTTTCTTAAAAATAAAAAATGTCGTTTATATTCAAGCGACATGAAAATATTTGTACCAAAATACCCATATTATACCTATCCTGATTTGAGTATAGTTTGTAATAAACCTGAATATAGTCCACTTACTGACCATGCCATTACAAATCCGAGTGTAATAATTGAAGTTTTATCAAAATCTACTGAAAATTATGATAAAACAACTAAATTTGGATTGTTTAGACAAATACCAAGTTTGCAGGAATTTATTTTGGTTTCATCATTAAAACATCATGTTGAAATATATCATCGATTTGATGTTGAAGTTTGGGAACAAACCGCTGATACAACCAAACTAGAACATACTGTTTTGATTAAAGAAATTGAGTTAGAAATTACTTTAGCAGATATTTACGAAAATACTGATTTACTAGAAAATAAAATAGATTTTAAAAGATGAGTGCCTATTCACACGATACGATAAAAACAGGAAAAGAAATTAAATTTTCGCCAGAAGCCCAAAAATTTGTAGATAAACATTTGGCAAAATATCCTGAAGGAAAAAAGAAATCTGCTTTACTTCCTTTGTTGCATTTGGCACAACAAGAACTTGGTGGTTGGTTAAGTGTTGATGTACAAGATTATATAGCTACTATATTGAATATCAAGCCAATAGAGGTTTATGAAGTAGTAACATTTTATTCGCAATATTACACCAAACCTGTAGGAAAATATGTATTTGAAGTATGCCGTACAAGCCCTTGCAAATTGCGTGGTTCAGACGAAATAGTGGAATACATCGAAAATAAACTAAGCATAAAAGATGGACAAACAACTCCAGATGGCATGTTTACGCTCAAAACGGTGGAGTGTTTGGCTGCTTGTGGCATGGCACCCGTGATGCAATGTGGATTGCCTTATCACGAATTTTTGACCGAAGAAAAAGTGGATAAAATCATTAACGATTGCATAGCCGAAAACAAAATAAGTAGAGCGTTTTTTTAGAACATTTATCTACCTCCAACTTTGGAACCCAAAACAAAACGCCATTTGGCGATATTAGGCTCAACAGGTTCTATTGGCACACAAGCCTTAGAAGTTGTAAAATCACACCCCGAAAAGTTTGAAATAGAAGTACTTACGGCTCAAAATAATGCCGATTTGTTAATTGCTCAAGCTATCGAATTTCAGCCAAATTGTGTGGTTATTGCCAACGAAACTTTGTACGAAAAAGTAAAATTAGCATTAGCAAACCAACCCATAAAAGTTTATACTGGCAATGCAGCCATTGCCGATGTGGTGCAAATGACAGATATCGACATGGTTTTGACCGCCATGGTTGGTTATTCGGGACTTTTGCCAACGATAAAAGCTATAGAAGCAGGTAAAACTATTGCTTTGGCAAATAAAGAAACATTGGTAGTTGCAGGCGAATTAATTACCAAATTAGCTTATGAAAAAGGTATCAATATCTTACCTGTAGATTCCGAACATTCAGCAATTTTTCAATGTTTGGTTGGCGAATTTCATAATCCCATCGAAAAAATAATTTTAACTGCTTCTGGTGGACCATTTAGAGGCAAAAAGCGTGATGAACTTTTGCACGTAACCAAAGCACAAGCATTGAAACATCCAAATTGGGAAATGGGTGCAAAAATTACCATAGACAGTGCCAGTTTGATGAACAAAGGACTCGAAGTGATAGAAGCAAAGTGGCTTTTTGCTTTAAAACCCGAACAGATTGAGGTTATTGTGCATCCGCAAAGTATTGTGCACTCATTGGTACAATTTAAAGATGGTTCGATGAAAGCCCAAATGGGTTTGCCTGATATGAAACTTCCGATTCAATATGCCATTGGATTTCCAAACAGATTAACATCTGATTTTGAGCGATTTAACTTTTTAAATTATCCCCATTTAACTTTTGAAAAACCAGATACAGAAACATTTAGAAATTTAGATTTGGCATACGAAGCCCTAAAAGCGGGTGGAAACAAAGCCTGTATTTTAAATGCAGCCAACGAAATTGCGGTTGATGCCTTTTTGAAAGACAAAATCAAGTTTTTGGATATTGCCAAAATCAATGAAAAAACCATGAATGCTTGCAGTTTTGTTTCAAAACCAAAGCTAGAAGATTATCAAAATACAGATAAAGAAGCCAGAAAAGTGGCAGAAGAATTTGTGAATAAAACATAACCATTTTCTATCAGTTCAAATTATTTCAGAAATTTATTAACTTTGTAATATAATTATAATGCAGACTATGCTCAATCTACATCATACATTTGTAAAGAATCCTAAAGGTAAAAACATTGGAGTGTTTATACCTTTGAGCGATTATCAAAAAGTATTGAATCTAATGGATGATTATCAAGATATAGTGGCTTTTGACAAAGCTATAAAACACAAAAACGATGTTATACCTTTTAGAGATGCTATAAAACAACTTGAAAAAAAGTCAAAATAAATATTCAATTGTAATTACAAAATATGCTTTAAAAAAGCTAGAAAAGCTTCCTTTGAGCATACGAAATGAAATAAATAGAAGGATTTTAGAATTAGAAGATAATCCCCGACCATTAGGTTGCAAAAAACTCACCAATAGATCTGGTTACAGAATACGTTTTGCAGATTACAGAATAATATATTTGATTGAAGACAACATACTTACTGTAACAGTTATTGATACAGGGCACCGAAAAGATATTTATAATTCGTAATTTTCTAATATTGGTAGTATCCTAAAAAGTGTGTATGAAGAGAATCAAAAATATCATTTTAGAGATAGATTGAAGTCTTTGTTTTTTTGTCTAAACTAACAAATGGA
>RDZG01000043.1 GCA_004293915.1 Bacteroidota bacterium
TCAGATGTCGGTATACCCTCTTTTTCCTTGGCACAAAGTTAATTAAAATTTCTTGAAATATTTATATAATTATATTTGGTTTTTAAGACAGTACCTACGAACAGGCACTTTTCAAATAAGCTATTCAAAACATTTTTATCAATCAACTTTGACAAAAACAGAGACGCTTACCACGAATTAAGGAGTTTTATAAGGCAGCCAGTTGCAGAATGGCACGAAGGTGCTTATTTGCCAGATGACTTAATTGACCAAAGAGAGGATATTCATTATAGATTAAATAAGGACGAACCAGCAATTTCAGATAATCCTACAAAGGAAGATTTTGAAAAATTTGCTGCACATCAGACAGAAATTATGAAAACTGATGTATGGAAAGAGTGGACAGAATGGATTGCCGAATCCAAAAAATTAATAAAAAATTATCCAAGATTAGAAGAAGAAACCGAAATCTCAAATTACATCATAAAATTTTATCAAAGTGGTAGAAACATTTTTGAAATCTCTTCATTTCTAATCGAACTTTTAAAGAATACTGACGTTGGCAATATTCGATTTAAGGACTTCGTTCTTCCATACGATAATATTTATTTTCATTTTGGTGGGTTGTCAGACATAGAATATCCTGTTGAATGTTATGAGTTGAGAAATGGGATACAAAATGAATTGGGTAACAAAACTTTTTTGTTAGACGGTGCATTTGTAACCCTAATTGAACGTGGAGCAATCGACATTTTGCTCTGTTTTAAGGACAAGGCTGATAACTTCGACAGTAAAGTTAATATCACAAATGACTATAGATTTCCTACAATTAAATTTTCGTTAGACTTTGGAAAATTTGATAGCGATAAAGTAGAAACAGTTTACAGCCCTGAGACAACCTTCAATCAATCTACAGTTGTGTTTGATGACATTTGGGAAGACAAAGGCAATTCAGGCGAACTTTCTTACCAAAAAATGCACGAAGCCATAAGAACACCTGACAAATGTTACCATTACGAATGGAAGGAATATGTTCTTATGGACAGTGCTTTAAAACTTTTAGTGAATTGCATTTGTTTTTTAAACTCGACTGACAAAGATGTTGATTTGACAACAACAAACACACAAGCGACTGAACTAATAAAAGAATTAAGCAAAACAAGTAAAACAATAGAGAAAGCAAAAATTAGTGATAAACTTAAAAAATTCTCTTATAGCAAAATTCACTTTTTAGGGAACAGCTTAAAAAATTATTTGACAGACTTAAAGTCTGGCAATGAAGTTGACCCACATTGGAGGCGTGGGCATTGGAGAAATCAACCGTTTGGTGCTGGTCTTAATCAAACAAAATTAATTTGGATTAAGCCAACCATTGTTCGTAAGGATAAAGGAGACCCAAATGGTGGACACATTTACGAAGTGTAGAAAGCCCAGCCACCAACAAGGGGTTTTGTGCAAGTTGGGCAGACGGAATAAGCCTCAACATTTGTACTACTATTTGGCTTCAGTTCCAGCGGGACGTTATAAATTTGGCTAATGAATAAAACATCAACAATATTGCAATTATCAACAGTAGTTATGGGCAGACGGAATTCTAATTCCCAACCTGCACAAAGCCCTGTTCGTTGGCGGTAATGCTAACAAACCACGTAACAAGACAACAACAATTTGTAAAATATGGCAGAGTTAAGCGTAGGCAGAAAAAATATCAGCAAACTTTTGACTGATATGCAAGGTAAAAAATTTGTAATTCCTGACTATCAACGACCTTATAAGTGGGACGAGGAAAAATGTGATATTCTTTGGGAGGATATTACCAGTTTCCACGAAAATAAAGGAGTGAATGACGAGTATTTTTTAGGTACAGTTGTTTCATTTAAAAACGAAAATAACATTGATGTTATAGACGGGCAACAGCGTATTACCTCTTTTTTCCTTTTGTTGAGAGCATTTTATAAGAAATTGGAAGAAATGCCCGAAGATGCAAGAGTGATTGGTTTGAAAAACCAAATTGCACCTTGTATATGGGATATTGACCCGATTTCTCAACAAATAGAAGACCGAAAAAAGATACACATTGAAACATTGGTGGCAACTGATGATGATAGAGAGAAATTTCACGCACTATTAGAAAATGGGGATGTTGAAGTTTTGCCAACCAATATTTATTCAAGAAACTATAATTTTTTCTATAACAAATGTCAAGAGTATGCAAAAAATAATCCTATGCAATGGCAACCTTTGTGTGTAACAATACTTCAAAAATGTATTGTTCTACCTATTGAGTGTGATGTGCAAGATACCGCATTGACAATTTTTTCTACTTTGAACGATAGAGGAATGCCATTATCTGACTCCGATATTTTCAAAGCACAGATTTATAAAAATAAACCAAATGAAGCAGAGAAAAAATTATTTACCGAAAAATGGAAAGAATTGACAGGTATCTGTAAAAGTGCTTATGTTTCATTGGATGATATTTTCAGGTATTACACTCATATTTTACGAGCAAAAAACAACGATAAATCAAAAGAAGTTGGATTAAGAAAATTTTACTATGCAGGTGCAACACAGTACGAAAAATTGAAAGCCTCAAATTTAATCGACAATTTATTTGAGTTAGCAAGTTTTTGGCTTTATGTAAATACAGGCGTAAAGAATGATTACATTTTGATAGAATTTGATTTTGAAATTAAAAAATATTTACAAGTTCTTTCCAAATACCCAAACGAATATTGGAAGTACATTGCAAATGTTTTTTACCTCAAAAATAAGGATAATAATAATTTTAATGAAATTTTTGTAGTCTTTTTGAAACAACTAATTTCATTTTTATTTTCAAAATTTATTGAAAAGCCAACAGTAAATGCAATTAAAGACGACATCTATCAAGGCTGTATTTTCATAGAACAAACAGGTAGACTAAACTTTACCATAACACAGACAAAAGAAGAATTAACAAGATTTATTCCAAATCATTCTTCATCAAAAATGTCAAGGGGCTTACTTTTGCTTTTTGCCTACTTAAATAAAAACCAAAATGAACTAATAAACGACTTTGAAATAGAACATATTTTTCCAAAAAAATGGCAAAACTCAAACTACAACGGTTGGAATGAAAGTGAAGCAAGAGAGTATTTAGAAAAATTTGGTAACAAGGTTGCCATTGAGAAAAAACTAAATATTCAAGCGGGAAATGGATATTTTGGGCAGAAGAAAACTAAGTATTTAGGTTCAAAAATAGAAGTAGTAAAAGAGTTGAGTAATTATCATAGTGACGACTGGAATAAAGACGACATTACGCAAAGAGAAGAAGTTTTTTTGACAGCAATAACAGACTTCTTAACCATAGATTAGAATAAAAGCACTACCGCCAACATTGGCTTGGCAAAAGCGGGGCAGAAGTGGTTTATTGAACTTTTGGAATATAATTGGGGATTTGTACTTATTTGGGCTTTTGTGCTGAGAATCCCCCGCCTTCGCCAAGCCTTTTCCGTTAGGCGTAATGCCACGAGCGACCGTACAAACTTCGACATTTGAACAAATATTTGACAATTAGACTAACCAACCAAGACAAAATTTGTAAATTTGCATTATGAAACAGAATTTGACAATAGAGAATGTCATAATTGAAGCAAAGACATTTTGTATTGCTCAATCAAAGACACCAAACAAGGAACTTTATGGAGTAACTGACGGCAAAGCCGTTGGAACTCATATCGAACATAAATTTCAGCAACATCTTGCAGACAAATACGAGCTTAAAATTGGTTCATCTGCAAAAGGCATTGATTTACCTTCGGTTGATATTGATATAAAAGTTACTTCAATCAAACAGCCTCAATCGTCTTGCCCTTTTAAAGACGCTAAACAAAAAATATTTGGACTTGGCTATCATTTATTGGTGTTTGTTTATGACAAAGTTGATGACCCAAAAAGCAAGACAGCTAATCTAAATTTTGTAAGTTGTTCATTAGTTTCAAAAGAAAGAACTGCCGATTATACAACGACATTTAGGCTTCGTGAAATGGTTAAAGACAAAGCTAATATTGAAGATATAATTGCATATTTAAATGACAAAAATATTCCAGCCGATGAAATTACCTTACAACAATTGGCAGAACAAATCCTAAAAACACCACCAGAACAAGGTTATTTGACAATATCTAATGCATTACAATGGAGATTACAATATCAAAGAATTGTAACCCTTTCAGAAAATGTTACAGGTATTAATAAAATCATTGATAAAATGAAACCTTGATGAATTGCGAAGCACTCACGAATACCGAAATAGAAATAAAAGAAAATGAGTAAAGTATTTGAAGCAAATATAACTTACCAAGTTTCAGAATATTTATATGAAAATCTGAAAAATAGTACATCTTTTGAAATTGCAAATCAAAAGATGAATGATGCCTTCGGCATCATTCATCTTTTTGATAATAATGACGAATTGGAAATTTTAAAAGAAACAATTTCTATTTCTAACAATATTGTTTCTAAGCCTGATAGAGCTGAATATGGAGATTTTCAAACCAATGAAGATTTAGCCAAGAAAGTTGCATTATTCTTAAATAGCAAAACCGTTAATCCACAAATTATCATTGAGCCAACTTGTGGGAAAGGTAATTTTATTATTGCTTCTTTATCCACTTTTCCAACTATTGAATATGTGTTTGGCATTGAAATTTACAAGCCTTATGTGTGGGAAACAAAATTTAATATAATAGAATTTTTCTTAAACAATCCGCAAAACAAAAAACCGCAAATTTCAATAATTCATTGCGATATTTTTGATTATGATTTCAGAAGTTTAGCCAAGCAATACTCTGAAAAAGAATTATTGATTATTGGAAATCCACCTTGGGTTACAAATTCAAAATTAGGTAGCCTTAATTCATCTAACCTACCAAAGAAATCAAATTTTAAAAACCATAGTGGATTAGATGCAATGACGGGGAAAGGCAATTTTGATATTGCAGAATTTATTACTTTAAAAATGCTTGCCCTTTTTCAAAACACGAAAGGGAATTTGCTTTTATTAGTAAAAAATTCAGTTATAAAAAATATTATTTCAGAGCAAGCGAAGAACAAATATTTTATTTCTAATATCGAGAAACATTGTATTGATAGCAAAAAGGAATTTAATGTTTCGGTTGAAGCATCACTTTTATATTCCAAACTGAAATCAAACTCTGAAAACTTTTGTACTGAATTTAATTTTTATAATAACCAAAACCCAACTTTAAAATTTGGTTGGTTAGACAATAAATTTGTGTCGAATATTGACACTTATTTCCATACAAAAAACATAGATGGAGTAAGTCCTTTTGTTTGGCGACAAGGCTTAAAACACGACTGTTCAAGTATTATGGAATTGGACAAACTGAATGGACATTTTGTAAATGGATTAAACGAAGAAATAAAATTAGAAGATGGATTAGTTTATGGACTTTTAAAAAGTTCAGATTTAAAAAATACTGTAATTAATCAAACGAGGAAATTTACCATTGTAACTCAACGAAAAGTTGGACAAGAAACAAAATATATTAAAAATGAATTTCCAAAAACATTTCAATATTTGACAGACCATCAAGATAGTTTTAATGCAAGAAAATCAAGTATTTACAATAACAAACCAGCATTCTCTATTTTTGGAATTGGTGACTATTCTTTCAAACCATTTAAAGTAGCCATTTCAGGACTTTACAAAACTTTTCATTTTACTTTAATTTTACCCCAAAATGAAAAACCAGTAATGCTTGATGATACTTGTTATTTATTAGGCTTTGACAAAATTGAATATGCAGTTTATGCTTTAATACTTCTCAATTCTGACACTACTGTACAATTTTTACAATCTGTAACTTTTGCTGATGCAAAAAGAACTTTTACAAAAGATGTTTTAATGCGTATTGACTTATTAGAATTGGCAAACACAATTGACAGAAATTATTTAGAAATAGAATTACAAAGACTTAATGAAATGTATGATTTTAGTTTGACACTTCGTATATGGGACAATTTTATTAATGAAATGACACCTCTAAATAATGGACAAATTAAATTATTTGTATAGACCGAAAAGGCACATACGCCTAACATGGGTTTGGCAAAAGTGGGGCTGAAGTGCTAGATTGAACTTTTGGAATTCTATTGAACATTTGTGCTAAACCGAACATTTGTGCTGAAAATCCCCACTCTTCGCCAAGCCCCAAACCGTCAGGCTGTGAAAAAACTCAGTTTTGAGTAAAATAATCTTAAAATCTGCCTGTTTGTTTTGCATTTTAAGTCCATTACAGACTATCTGTTTTTAAGCTGCTATTGCGAGTTCCCCAAAATATGGTTCGTTAAAAAGTCTTAAAATAGGTCGATTTTGTTGGGATATGGTT
>RDZG01000077.1 GCA_004293915.1 Bacteroidota bacterium
TGAAATTTAATGCGTTTATGACTGCATTCGAAAATGAAAATGAATTAGGAAAAACGCTCAGTAATTTAATTGTAAATATTTATTAGACTTTATATAATTTAATGTAAAAAGAGGTTACAAAATCTTTTTTTTAGTTTTTCATAACGAAAATAGCGAAATCAAACCCACTTGTTATCCTTGGCAATTTTTATAGCATCCTCTTTGTTGTTTACCTCAAGTTTAATATAAATATTTTTGATATGAAACTTTACAGTATCTAGAGAAATTTCACTGTTAAGGGCTATTGTTTTGTAGCTTTTGCCATCTGATAAGGCTTGTAAAACCTCAAACTCTCTTTCGCTCAATGGCGATGAATTTTTCTTTTGAAAAGAATTTACAACTAGTCTAGCTATGTTTGCACTCATGGGAGCGCCACCAGCCGAAATTTCATCTAATGCTTCTAAAAATTCTTTATGACCACTACTTTTTGTGATATACCCAGTTGCACCAGCACACAATGCCTGAAATACCAAATCGCTTTTTTCATATACTGTATTCATTAATATATCGCACTTGGGCAACATTTTTTTGATTATTTTGGTGCCTTCGATGCCACTCATGCCTGGCAAATCTATATCCATAATTATAATTTTAGGGACTAGATTTTGTATTTGTTCAAAAGCCTGTTCACAAGTGGTGTAAGCACCAACCAATAGATATTTATCCATATTGGAGAGCATAAACTTATAGCCATTGAGCAAATCTTCGTTGTCTTCAATAATTATAACTTTGGTATGATTGGTCATCTTTTAAAATAATTCTACTAATTTGGGTTTCAACGGAATTTCAAATTCGTAATTCAATACTTTATCCAATAGATTTGTTTTGGAATTGGCTTCTATTCGTAATAATCTATTTTCGACTTGGTTTACAAAACTTGCATAATCTATTAAAACACTGGAATCCGCTATTGAAAAACTAAGTTTAATTATTAAGTTGTCATCTTTTATATTAAACTCCAATTTTGAGTTTTCAACTTGAATTAGAGAAGATACATTAGTACAAATTTCTTTTACTATATATATCAATTGTCTCGAAACAGGTGGGAATATTGGTGGCAATGTTGTGTATTGAGTCTGAAAATTTGCATTAAAATCTATGTTTTTTATTTGAAAAAAAACACCCAATTCGGTATTTATAAAATCGAATAAAGCTTGGATATTATCGCTATCAGAACCGATTGACCAAACAAAATCTTTGGTTCCGTTATATAAATCTTTCGATCTTTTTTCTATGGTTTGAAGAGTTTGAATCATGTCTGATTTTTCAAGCATATTTCTGTCCGATTTGTAAGCTATGGTTTCAGAAAGCATCCTTATGCCAGCCAATTTGTTTGCCATTTCATCATGAAAATCTTGTGCTAATTTGCTACGAAGCAGGTCTATTTCTTTGTTTTTTTTGGCAACTAATTGTTTCAAATTTTCAAGTTGAATTTTTTGTAAAGCATCTATCTTTTGGTTTGCATTATTGAGCGTTTTCAAAAAAGAAATGGTTAGCGTTAATAAAAAAATAATAATAAAAACCCATGTAAAAACATAATGCGGAGTGTTTGAAAAATTTGGGTAAGATGAAAATTGAATTTCGGAGGCTAAATGATTGTTTTCTACTAAATACAAAAAAACAATGTATGAACTTGCACAAAACGAATAAATTATTCCCACTTTTAGATTTACAAAAAAACAGGATGTAACTACCATCAAAAGCAGCCACGAAATATCTACTGAATAAATTCCTCCTGTATGATAAATACTTATAGATACTGCCACAAATGACATAAAAACAAGCAATGTCATGGATGGAATAATAGATTTAGAAAATCGCATGAGCAACATTGTGCCAATTAAAAATCCAACTCCAGCTAAATTTGTGTAATTTTTTGTTGTGTCATCGGGTTTATACAATAAAAAGTAAAAACTATAAAGCACCAAAGCAATCAAAATAATTAATAAGGAACTTGCAGCTATTTGTGCTTTTCGATACTCAACATGAGATGGATTTCGAATTGGAGGCGGAATAAAAAACGCAATCATGATGTATAGAAATATATATTTGCAAAATTAAGTATATTTTTCTTACCATATCCTACCCAAAATGTGTAGTACGTTATTCCAAAAGAATAGATAATATATAGGTAGTTCCACTTGAATTAGAAACACATTTATATTCTGATTGGATTCTATTCATTCTAAATGCTATATTTTTTAGCCCTCTAGTTTGTGTCTTAGAAATGTCAAAACCTTTGCCATAATCTACCACTTTTATTATTAAATGCGAGTTATCTATTGAAAATGAAAGCTCTACAGTATTTGTAGCTGCGTGCTTTGCTGCATTGGTAATAATTTCTTTTAAAACAAATATGAGCTGACGGGTGATAGTAGGGTCTATTTTTTGAATATGATTTTTATCGATATGGTTGATGGCATGTAGATTTATATCCAAATCATTTAAAAATTTTTCTGAAAACTCTCTAATATAATCAAAAAAATCGTGAACATTATCAGACTTGGTACCAACTGACCAAATAAAATCTTTTGTGCCATCAAACAATTCTTTAGAGGTGCGTTCGATGGTAAACAATGTTTGCATTAAATCTTCGTTTTCTAAAATTTGTTTTTCAGATTTTACGGCTAAATTTTCGGAAAGTAATCGAATACTTGCCAATTTATTTCCCATTTCGTCATGAAAATCTCTGGCAATTTTATTTCTTAAAACACCAATTTCTTGCATTTTTTTATCTAATTCTATTTGTAATGTATCGATTTTTACTTCTTTTTCTTTTTTCCAACTTCTATTGAAATTTTCTTCAGTAAAAATAAAAAACAATGAACAAAGGATTACGATATACAAAGATGTAACACTAATAAGTTCGAAATAAGGGGGATTTTTTAAAACCTCTAGCTTGAAGTTTCTGATACCTGTGTATTGTATATAAAAAAACACAATGTAAGTAGCTATAATATAAAATGTAACCCATAATGCTGCTTTTCTATCCAAATAAGCGGCCAAAATAAATATAATCAATACTTGCCAAAGCATAGAAGTGGAGTAGATTCCACCAGTATTCCAAGCGGTGTTTGTAACATTCAAAACCCATGCAATAGCTAGCAACCTAGCTGCAAGTAAGAATCCTTTTTTTCTACACAAAAGGTAAATATTAAACATATTTACAGCCCAAGCAATGCAAAGTATGGTTTTATGTGTAGGATTGGTTGAAATAAAAAAGATGAGAATCATAAAATGAATCCACATGTAAAGCAAACCAATAAAAAGTGTTTTTTTCTTTGTAAGATTCAAGGCATCCATTTCTTGAAAATCTACAAAAACTGTTTTCCAGATGGAATTCATCTTTAATTTATTATTTAGAAAATAAACTTAAAGAATTTTTTTGAAATTTAAAAGCCTAAAATTCAATTTTTAACCGCTCTACGATGGTATTGTTTTTGATATGCGATTCGTAAATTTCTGCTATGTTTGACACTTCAACGTTTTTGTAAAAAACGCCTTCGGGATAAACCACAAGGGCTGGTCCGAACGGACAAATATCAAAACAACCCGCTTTTTGAGCCCTAACTTCGGCATTGAGTTTGTCGGCACTAATGCGTTTTTTTAGCTCATCCACCAGCAACATTCCATGTTCGTGTCCGCAGCTTTTTCTACCATCGGTGCGTTCGTTGGTGCAAACAAATAAGTGTTTTTTATATTTCATTTTTTAAAAAATATTACTTGTCTTTTCGTCCAAAAAGCGAAAAATGTACGTATCGTTTAGGTTTTTCTTTCAAATCAATAAGCAATTTATCTAAATCGCGTGATGAGTTTGAAAGATAAGTATATAGCGAGTCGTCATACAATAATTTGCCAACTGTACCTTTACCTTTGTTGATTTGCAATAAAGATTTGTTGAGTTCTGCCAATGCTTTGTTGGTGTTTTCAATAGTAGCAGCTAATTGCATTTTGTTGAGCGAATCGGCAAAAGTATTAGTTTTGGCTAAAATCGGTTTTAGCATTTTTTCGGTTTCTACAAGTGAAGTAGTTAGGTTTTGAACATTTTGTAATATGGCTCCAATGCGAGCATCGTTTGAGGCTATCATGTGGTTTAGCAAAAGTGTGGTTCTATCGAAATTTGCCAAAATATGTGTGAGTGAAACGGTGTTTTCTGGACTCATAATACCATTTACACGTTCGAGCGAAGAATTAAAATTTTTCAAAATGGGTTCGGTTTTTAAACTCAATTTGTCCATCATGCCTTGCTCGATTTCCGAAATTAAATAAGATTTTTCGGGAAGTGGCTTTTCGGGATGCATAATTTTTACCAGAATAGATTTAGAACCTAACAATCCTTGACTTGCAATACTTGCAATACTTGAATCGCCTATCGAAACTTCTTTGCGAATGTCTAACGTTACCCTAAGTCCGTGCAAGGTGTCGTCTGTAAATGAAATATCACTCACTCTTCCCACATTTAAACCATTCACAATCACTGCATTAGACACCATTAAACCTTGCACATCTGGATATACAGCATAGTATTTTTTTGTGGACGAAAAAAAATCTATTCCTTTTAAAAAATTAAAACCCATGTAGAGCATGGTTCCGGCAATAATTACAAATATGGCAACCTTAGTTTCGCGATGCATGTAGAATTTGATATATAAAACTAATGCGAATGTACGATTTAATATTTATTTGACAATAGCTAATGAAAATCTGCAGGGCTTCCGCATTTAAAACTATTTATTAATAAAGCCCCACCCTAAATCCCTCCCCAAAGGGAGGGACTTGCTTCGCAAGCATATTTTTTAGTAATAATTATAAAATAAAATCAATAGTTACACTTTAGTTATTTTAAATGCGGAAGCCCTGGCAAATCTGAAATCACATTGGTTTTTAAAAAATATTTACTGCTTTAATTTTAAGAGGACTCATATAAAACTTATTTATGGATTCATGCCCGAATCAAACCATTCTTGAATCTTGTTTATTTCACTTTGTGGGAGTTTTGTTCCATTTCTTGGCATAAAACCAGTACTTCCTTGTGTTCTATTGATTCTATTTAATATACTTCTTACATTTGTAGATGGACCAGCTTCTGCTTTGGCAGTTGCAAGTGTATATCCATGACAACCAGTACAACCTCTATTTAGGAGTATTGGAGCAATATCTAAAGCATAAGATGTACTTATAGGTGCTGAAGGTGTAGTAGTTGGTGGTGGATTATTTGTATTTGTACCACTACTTGTAGTTGGGTTTGTATTGTTTCCAGATGTTGTATTTGATGTGTTTTGAGAATTTCCAGTGGTCGTTGTTGGGTTAGAACTTGGAACTGAACCAGTGCTGGTTCCAGTATTTGTCCCAGAAACTGTATTTCCATTCGAAAAATCAGTTCCACTAGTGGTATTTATATTTTCAGATGTTTTTGGAGGTTTTACTTGATTGGGTACAGGTGTTTCTTCTTTTTTGCAATTGCTAATTATAATTGTAAAAAACAAAATTATAAATGTAGTTAATAAAGGAAATTTCATGTGAATATTTTGGTCTTATTACTTTTTGTTTTTACATAATGTTTAAAAAAAGCTATTAGTTTTTTCTATACTGAATTTTAAAAAATACAATTTTGAACTTTTCTCTTGATGTATAGTTAATGTAAAAATGCCATTTGTATTTTCTTTTTAGAAAAACATTACACCATTTTATCACATGATTTTTTTAAAATTAGCTTTAAATGACAGAAATTTCAGTTTGTTGGTTTCGCAGAGATTTACGTTTGGTCGATAATGCAGCTTTGTATCATGCCCTAAAATCGCCTTTTCCAGTTTTATGTTTGTTTATTTTTGATGAGCAAATTTTATCGAAGCTCGAAGATAAATCGGACAAACGAGTGCTTTTTATTCATAAATCTTTAGAAAATATGCAAACAGAACTTTTGCAAATCGGTTCGAGTTTGGATGTTCGTGTAGGAAATCCAGCAAAAATTTGGACAGATATAATAACAGAACATAATGTAAAACAGGTATTTACAAATCATGATTATGAACCTTATGCACAAACTAGAGATGAAATTGTAAAAAATATTTTGGTACAAAAAAATATTCCGTTTTTGAGTTTCAAAGATCAATGCATTTTTGAAAAAGATGAAATCACAAAAGATGATGGAAAACCATATACCGTTTTTACTCCATATTCTCGAAAATGGAAGGCAAAAATTTCGGATTTTTATCTAAAATCATATCCTTGCGAAAAGTATTACAACAATTTTTATAAAACCAAACCTTTAGAAATTCCAAGTATCGAAAAAATAGGTTTTAAGGCTCTTCAAGTATATTTTCCCTCAATAGACTTAAACGAAAAAATAGTAAAATCCTACGATCAAACGAGAGATATTCCTGCCATTTTGGGAACAACAAGACAGAGTGTACATTTGCGGTTTGGCACAGTAAGTATTCGTAAATTAGCTCAAAAAGCACAAATTTTAAACGAAACTTGGTTAAACGAATTAATTTGGCGAGATTTTTATATGATGATTTTATATCAATTTCCGCATGTTGCCACAAATGGTTTTCGGAAAGAATATGACAAAATAAATTGGCTAAATAATGAAAAAGATTTTGAGGCTTGGTGCAATGGGCAAACTGGTTATCCACTTGTTGATGCGGGCATGAGGGAACTAAACCAAACGGGCTTTATGCACAATAGAGTAAGGATGGTTGTGGCTAGTTTTCTTACCAAACATTTGCTCATAGATTGGCGTTGGGGAGAGGCATATTTTGCCAAAAAACTCTTTGATTTCGATCTTTCGGCAAATAATGGTGGTTGGCAATGGGCTGCTGGTTCGGGCTGCGATGCAGCTCCTTATTTTAGGGTTTTTAATCCAACTTTGCAAATGGAAAAATTTGATAAAGACAAAATATACATCAAAAAATGGGTACCAGAGTTTTCAAATCCATTTACATATACAAAACCAATCGTAAACCACGAATTTGCTCGAAAAAGAGTTTTAGAAACGTATAGTTTAGCGCTAAAAGGATAATTTTATGCACAATTTATCTAACATTGCTATTCAAAATAATCATAAAAAAATATACTTTTTGTAACTCCCAATCGTTTAGTTATTTTTACAACACTGTTTGATATTGTTTTCGATTTGAAATTTCTAAACTATTCGATTTTAGCACTAATTATTTTTACTTTATTTCGTTGTGCACCCACAGCTGGCGGACCTGTTGCTCTGTTTTATCACAACCTCACTTCAAAATATAACGCCTATTTTTTGGCTCGTGAGCGGATGAAAGAAATGGAGGACGAACTCTACAAAGCAGATAAAAATAATTATAATACATTTTTAAATATTTATCCTAAAGTCGATTGCACATTTTCAAAATCCAAAAAAGATTTTTTAGATAAAATCATTAAAACATCTTCTATTCCGATTCAATGGCACAAACCAAGCCACTGGCTCGATGATTGCTATTTATTGATTGGCAAATGCAGGTATTATGATTATGACAGAGACAATGCTATCACAACTTTTAGATATGTCAATAGTAAATACAAAGATGATATTGTGAAACACGATGCACTGATTTGGCTCATACATACCTATATGGATATGGAAGATTGGCAATCGGCATCGGATTGGATTGCTCGATTGGAAGTACAAAAAATGATACCCAAAAATATCGGTAAATTAAGTTTAGCAAATGGCCATTATCATATTTATAATCGAGAATACGACAAAGCATTTGAAAAACTTAGCATTGGTGCAAAATATACAAAACCTCGTCCGTATAGACTCAAAATTTATTATATTTTGGGTCAGTTGGCACAAAAAATTGGAAATAATAAAGAGGCAGTCAAGAATTTTGATTTAGCTCGGAGGCGAAATCCAAACTATGAAATGAGTTTTAATGCTATTTTAAATACGTATTTATTGAAAGAATATAAAACCGAAGAAGATTATAATAAAACTTATGCTTTTTACAAAAAAAGCATGAAAGACATCAAAAATACTGATTTTAAAGATAAAATTTATTACGATTGGGGTACTTTGGAACAAGGTAGAACGCATTTGGACGAAGCTGTGGAAAAATATAAACTTTCGGCTGCAAATGGCAAAAAAAATCTATTTGTTCGTTCGTTTGCATTTTTGCGAATTGGTGAAATATATTACGATTCCGAAAAGTTTGAACTTGCAAAACTATATTACGACAGCACCATGTTAAGTTTGGATAAAGACTTACCCGAATATCCAAAAGCGAAAAAAAGACAACGAATTTTAGCTGAATTTGTGGAACAGCTCAAAATTGTACGCAAAGAGGATAGTTTGCAAAAATTGGCAAAATTAAGTCCTGATGATTTAGATAAATTGATTGCAAAATGGATAAAAGATGAGGACGATAAAGCCAAAGCAGAAAAAAAAGCAATGGAAAAACTGGCTAGAATAGCCGAACAGCAAGCCTTAAATCCAAATGCAGATGCTTCTGTAAAAACCGAAAACAACGAAAAATGGTATTTTTATAACCCAAATTTATTGGCTTTAGGTGTAATAGATTTTTCTAAAAAATGGGGAAATCGAATGTTAGAAGATAACTGGCGTAGACAAAACAAAGAAAGAGAATTTACAGATTCGCCTGCTGAAGAAGCTGCACAAACTAATGAAAAAGCAAAAAAAGATTCGGTTGAAAAAGCAAAAACAGAAGTGAAAGGTCCAACAACGGATCAACGAAAAAAAGATTATTTGGAGCAAATACCTCTCGACCAAGTAAAATTTGATACTTCGGTGGCAAAACTCAAAAGAGCCTTGTTTAAACTCGGTCGGATTTATGATTTTAATTTAGAAGAATATAAAAATGCAAAGCGTTCGTATGGAAGATATTATACTGATTTTGAGGACGATGACAGAGCTCCCGAAGCACTTTATGCTGTATATTTGATTTGCACAAACAAAGCCAAAAACGACAGCTGTGCCGAAAGTGTGAAACAGCGTTTGATTCAAAAATATCCCGAAAATTTATATACTTATTTGGTTTTAGACCCCGAATATCTCCAAAAAAACAAAATCAAAGGTGAAAAAGTAAAAGCACAATACCGTTTGGCATTTGAAAGTTACGAGCAAGGAAATTATTTAAGGGCTCAATCTTTGGTTGATACAACGCAAAAATATTTTCCTAAAAGCGATTTTGAAGACCGCATGATTGTGCTAAAAGCCATGATTACTGGGCAAACACAAAGCATGGAAAACTATCAAAATGCACTAAAACTTTTTATAAAAGACTATCCAAAATCAAAACTAAAAGCCTTTGCAGAAGATTTGCTCGAAAAAGCCGAAAAATTGGCAAAAGCTGATTTGGCAGGAAAATTATCAAATAAAATCACTTGGAATTTGGACATCAATTTCCCACATTATTTTTGTATTGTGATAAAACAAAAAACTAAATTAGACGATTTAAAACAACGTTTTATTACCTATAACAAAGATTTTTATACAGACGAAATGCTTGATGTTCAGGATTTTAGCTTGGATAGCGTGTCTTCAGTTTTGGCAATTCGCACCTTTAAAAATAAAATCCAGAGCATGAATTATTGGGAAAAACAAAACGGAAAAAGTTCGCCATTGAGGCAGTTTCCCGATATGCAATTAGAATATTTTGTGATGTCGGAAAAAAATTATGAAATTATGACCAAAGCCAAAAGCTGGAAAGGCTATGGCGAATTTTTTAAGAAAAATTATTAGATTTTAGATATTTATTACGCTTTTAATATTCAATTTTTGAAAATGGGAATACATTTTAAAATACTAACTGAAGCATATTTTGATGCGTATTCTAGCAATCTTACTGTTGATTGGTTTGATATGTTTAAACAAATTAGCACAAAAACCAAATACTCAAAAGAAGATTTTGAATACTATATTCAGTCTTCTGCCACATATTCGTCTAATATAGAAGGAAATAGCATAGATATTGATACTTATCTAAAAAATAAAAAATTTAATGTTAAGTCGAAGCCAAAAGAAATGACTGAAATTGATGATTTGATTCTTGCTTATAATTTTGCTATTCAAAACAAGTTAAGTCAGACCACTTTTTTTGAAACACACAAGATTTTAAGTCAAACCATTTTATCTCTTAAAAGCCAAAGAGGAAAATTGAGAAACCAACAAGTGGGTATTTTTAGTTCTGGAAAAGTAGAGTATATGGCTGTAGAACCCGAATTTGTAAAAACAGAATTTGAGAAATTGTTTTTTGACATTAATGCATTATTGAAAATTGATTTATCGAATAAAGAAATTTTTTATTATGCATCAATGATACACTTGATTTTTGAAAAAATACATCCTTTTATGGACGGAAATGGCAGAGCAGGTCGTTTGTTAGAAAAATGGTTTTTAGCAGAAAAATTAGGCGAAAATGCTTGGTCGATACAAAGTGAAAAATATTATGCAAAGCACAAGGCAGAATATTATCAAAAAATACATATTGGGTTTAATTATTATGCTTTAAAAATGGAAAATTGTATTCCTTTTCTTTTGATGCTGCCAGTTGCTTTAAATATTGGGAATGAATTTTAAATCATTGATAATCTGATATTTATATTTTTTGACATGCCTAGAACTTACAAAATGTATTAAATTTCATTTTTTAAATACTTCTTTAAAGAGGGATAAAATCATTCTAACTAAATAAATTTGTATTTGAACTCATATTTTCAAATCTAAAAAGGGATTAAACTACTGTTTTATTATTTAGGATGTAGCCTAAATATGATTCTAAAAACATATTTATACGCTAAATTGCTATTTTCAAAAAATATATCATTAATTTTGTAGGCTTGATAATAATTTGAAAAAAGTAGCATTTTATACTTTAGGTTGTAAGCTCAACTATTCGGAAACCTCGACCATTGGCAGACTTTTTGAGCAAAATGGATTTCAAAAAGTTAATTTTGAAGAGCAGGCAGATGTATACGTTATCAATACATGCTCTGTAACCGAAAATGCCGACAAAAAATGCAAAAAAGTAGTGAAAGAAGCCTTGCGGCATTCGCCAAATGCTTTTGTGGCAATTGTTGGATGTTATGCACAATTGAAACCACAAGAAATTGCCGAAATTCCTGGTGTTGATGCTGTTTTAGGAGCATCTGAGAAGTTTAGATTAGTTGAATTACTCGGTGATTTCACAAAAAATCACACAAAAAAGATATTAGTTTCTGATATATCTGAAGCAAAGACATTTAATAATTCGTATTCGATTGCTGATCGCACACGTACGTTTTTAAAAGTGCAAGATGGCTGCGATTATACCTGCTCGTTTTGTACCATTCCACTGGCTAGAGGTTCGAGCCGCAGCGATTATATCGAAAATATTATAAAATCGGCTGAGAAAATTGCCAAAACGGATGTAAAAGAAATTGTGTTGGCTGGAGTAAACATTGGTGATTTTGGATTGCACGATGGACATCGAACAGAAAAATTTATTGATCTTATCAAAAAACTAGATGAAGTTGAGGGAATCGAACGTTTCCGAATTTCATCCATAGAACCGAATCTATTAACGGATGAGGTGATTGCTTTTGTGGCTGAGAGCAAACGGTTTGTGCCGCATTTCCATATTCCTTTGCAATCGGGGAGTAATAAAATATTGAAACTGATGCGCAGGCGATACCAACGGGAGCTATATGCCGAACGGGTGGCGTATATTAAATCGTTGATGCCGAATTGTTGCATCGGTGTGGATGTGATTACGGGTTTTCCCAACGAAACAGAGGAAGATTTTTTGGAAACGTATCATTTTTTGAACGAATTGCCTATTTCGTACTTGCATGTTTTTACATATTCGGAGCGAGATAACACACATGCCTTGAATTTGGGACAAGCTGTGCCACAAAAAGGCAGAGATGCCCGCACGCTGCAACTCCGGACGTTATCTGAAAAGAAAAAGAGGGAGTTTTATGCACAAAATTGCAATCAAATTGCCACAGTTTTGTTTGAAGAAGGCATAGAGAACGGCTTAATGAGCGGTTTTACGGAGAATTACATCAGAGTAGAAGCCAAATATGACCCTATATTGGTTAATGAAACCAAAAAAATCAAACTTACTTCTTTTGCAGACTCTGGCAATATGAACATAGCGGAAATAGAAACTACAGAAGTTTTGCATCATTCGTAATTTAACTTTGCCTATACTAAGGAGAGGATGCTATCGAAAAAAGCAGCTTGCTTTCTTGTCATTTCTTTGGCGGTATATGGCTCAAATGCTATCCAATTTGTATCTGGTATGTATGGAATTTTCTCCAACATTTTTTTCCATTTCTCAACCAACTCGTTGGCTAATTGATTGATTTGAAGATTTTTAGAATCGAAACTCACATATTCACCAGCATTGGTAGCTTCTATTATTTGGATGACGCTACTTGTGTTTGAAAACACTGCCAATATTGGTTTTTTGGACAAAATATATGGATATAGTTTTGAAGCTGTATAGTTAATATCATCAGAACCTGGCATGATTAAAATATCTGCATCTTGCAGTTTTTGCAACGTATCAAAATAGGGTATTCTTTCTGGATATTCTTTTACATAATCTTGCAAACCCATTTCGATTGCTAAAGGTTCTATGGTTTTTTGTCCGTTTGTGTGTGCATACGATGTTCCGATGAACTCTATTTTTATAGACGAGAATAGTTTTTCGTATTTTAGCAAGCCTATTTTAAAAGCAGAGAAGATGATTTGCAAAGCTGTTTTCATATCTGCACCACCTCTGCCTATATATCTAATTATTGTATTATCTGTTTTTGTGTTTTGTATTTTAATATGCTCAAAATCTTTTTCAAATGCACCAAATGGGATTATAGTACACATTTTTGGTTTAATATTTGCGTATCTGCTTTGCAACATTTCGCAATAACCTGCTGAAACTGACACAATACCGTCTACATTTTTCATAGCAATAGGTTCTAAAAACTTATTGAGGCGATACGAAAACCAATATTTGGCTGGTTGTTCGTTTTTAGGTTTATTTTTGTAATAATCGCTATGCCAAGGATCTTGCATATCTATAATATATGGCACTCCAAACTTCCATTTCCAGTATCTACCTAAAATTAAAACAGGAAATGCGGTAGTAGAAAAATAAATAAGGTCTATTTTTTTTGTTTTAAGGAGTTGATTTACTTTTAAAAAGTAAAAAAATATCGAACGGAGGGCTAAAGCTCCAAGTCCGAACTTGCGTGTAATCGAAGCTGAGAAAGCATTTACTTTAATGATGGCTATGTTTTCAGGAATAGTTTTCAAAAGCAACATATCTTTTTGCATTTCTACTTTAGATGGCTCAACACAAACCACGGTGGGGATATAACCAAACTGTTCGAAATAGCCAATACTTTGCCTTACTCTGTGCATATCTGCAGCGTTGATGGGTGGAAAGTGTGGCGATATGATAAGTAATGATTTATTATATCCCATCAATTAAAATTGATTTATTAAATTTCATCGTTTTTGTTTTCTTTTTTAGGCACATAAATATCTTGCGAGCCAGTAGAATCTGTTGGCATTTTGCCTGTGTATTTTCCACAGTTTAGTTCGAGGTTATAACTAGATGGTTTATTAAATGGCATTTTTTTTAGTCCAAGATTTTTATCTAGATAAGCATTCTCCATAAAAATACCAAAGATAGGCATTGCCATTCGTGCACCTTGCCCAAAGTTGAAATCACGAAAATGGATACTTCTATCATCTCCCCCAACCCATACTGATGTAACCAGCTTTTGGGTAACACCAACATACCAACCATCCGAATAGTTTTGTGTAGTGCCTGTTTTTCCACCCACATCGTTGCCTCCAAACAGGTTTGGATAGCGATACAATCCAAGCGAAGTACCGCCTCGCTCTTCGGTTCCGCCTTTAAGCATGTGTAGCATGGTATATGCCGTTTCTTCATTTAAAGCTTCCGAACTTTTTGGCATAAATTCCTGAATAAGATTACCATTTTTATCTTCTATTCGAGTAATAAATATGGGTTCGGTATAAGTTCCATGATTAGCGAATGTGCTATATGCACCTGCTAGTTCATAAATCGAAACATCACTAATGCCTAAACAAAGTGCGGGTACAGCATCTATCGGACCACTAAAACCTAATTTTTTAGCATAATCAACTACTGTTTCTGGACCAATAATTTTCATAACATAGGCAGCAATTGTATTGATTGAACGAGCCATAGCCTGGCGAAGGGTAAGAATTTCTCCTGTAGAAGGACCATCGGAGTTTTGTGGGGTCCAAGTTGTTTGTGTATCTTCGATATAAAACGAAACAGGGGCATCTTGTACTTTTTGGCAGGGGTGAAAACCATTGTCCATGGCGGCACAATATAATATGGGCTTAAAGGTTGAGCCAGGTTGGCGTTTAGATTGTTTTACGTGGTCGTATTTAAAATATTTGTGGTCTACACCTCCCACCCAAGCTTTTATAAATCCCGATTCTGGCTCAACAGCTATCATACCAGTTTGCAAAAATTTCTTATAATACAACATCGAATCCATTGAACTAAAAAGGGTATCACGTTCGCCTTTCCAAGAAAATACTTTCATTTTGCGTTTTTTATTGATATAATAGTTTATAGAATCAAGATTTCCATCGTATTTGTTTTTCAAGTAAACATAAACCTCTGTGCGTTTAATGGCTGTTTCACCAAAGCCAATAATTTCTTTCATCGACTGATCTACCCACGGATTTCTGCCTTTCCAATGTATATCGAACTGATTTTGTAAGTATTTCATGTGTTTTTCAACGGCATTTTCGGCATGTGTTTGCAGTCGAGAGTCGATAGTTGTATATATTTTTAAGCCCGAAGAATACAAATCTATTTTTCGTGCTTTGCACCAGTTGAGCAACCAATTGTTTGCTACGGTTCTAAAATAAGTGGCTATGCCTTGATTGTGATTTTCGACAGAATAGTTTAAATTGAGCGAATCTTTTTTATATTTTTCGGCTTCTATTTTTGTAAAAAAGTTATATTTTTCCATTTGGTCTATCACTGTATTTCTACGCATGATGGCTCTTTCGGGGTTGTATATTGGACTATAATAAGATGGGGCTTTGAGTACGCCAACTAGCACCGCAGCTTGCGTAATGGTGAGTTTATCTTGCGTAGTATTAAAAAAAGTTTGCGAAGCCACTTTAATACCAGCGGCATTGCTCCCAAAGTTTACTGTATTGAGATACATTGTTATGATTTCTTTTTTGGTATAGGCACGTTCGATACGAATGGCTGTAATCCATTCTTTTGTTTTTATCATCAACATATCTAATTTTTTTGAAATACCGTGAAGCGAGCCTTCGTATTGGCTTGTTCTTGTATCAAAAAGGTTTTTGGCTAACTGTTGCGAGATGGTACTTGAGCCTTTTTTCTTACCTAACATTAAATAAAAGGGAATAGATACAATGGCTTTGAAGTCGATTCCAGGATGGCTCTCGAAACGTACATCTTCGGTGGCGACAAGTGCATTGAGCATGTTTTTAGAAATCTGTTCGAACTCAACGGGAGTACGATTTTCTCTAAAATATTTACCAAGTTCAATACCATCGGCAGAATATAAGATTGAAGCCACTTCGCTTTTGGGGTTTTCTAACACTTCGAGCGAAGGCATTTCGCCACTTAGTCCTAAAAAATTTGTACTAAGTGCCCAAACATGCAAAGCTATGAAAGCTAGTGATACGATGAAGACTATCCAAACGTATTTGATAATTTTTGAAAACAACATCGTTTTATTATTCTTTTAAAGTTTTTAAATCTTTGATGGTAATTTTTTTGATTAATTCTTTTTTTGGCATTTCTAATGCCCAAATGGCTAATAATTCTCCCTTTTTTTTATTAAAAACAGATTGATTGGCTGCTGTACTGTTTGGTTTGCTATGGCAATCAATACATTTTTGGTCTGATAATATGATGGCACGAGTTAAAATTAATGTTTTGTCGTCTATTTTTTGTAAATTATCCAAACAATTTTCGTTTTTGGAAGCATTGTATTGATAGGCATCGTACACACTATATAATTTAGATGTGGTGTCAGCGATTTTGTTTTTTGATAAACGAGATACATTTATTTTTAATTCGTTATTGAGGCGAGTAATAAGGGCTATGTTGTTTATATTACAAAATTGATTTCCAACATTTTTAGAAATTGCAGAATCTAATCTGATTTGAAATATTTTATTTATACTATCAAGTGCTAATATTCCTTTGTTGAATGCATAATTTGATAATTGCCCAGCAGTAACACGCATAATTTCACGGTCTTCCATTTCTTCTTTAAAGGCATTTCTATCAACAGGTTTGTTGTCGCAAGAAGTGTTTAGCAACAATATAACATAAAAAATAATTATTTTATACTTTTCACACATGACTTTTGGGTTTTGAATGTTGCAAAATTAAAATATCTAATGCTTTTTTATTTATCACTTACATTTTTAATTTTTGCTATCAAATTAATTAGTTTTAACGGAACAACATTTAATGAAAGCGAATTTTTTGATTCCAAAAACACATAAACTCATTTATCATCAAGCAATTTTTTAAGTGCCAACCATTCGTCTCTCAATCGTGCAGCTTGGATAAATTCCATGTCTTTGGCTGCATTTTCCATTTCTTTTTTGGTTTTATTGGCTAGTTTTTCGAGTTCTTTTTTACCCATATACTGCACAATTGGGTCGGCAGCAATATTTGCAGCCACTTCTTCTGTGGAGTAATAATTTTTTGCATCTCGTTTAGAATCAGCTGCTTGCGTTTGAGCCATCACGGCATCTTTCGATTTGATAATGGTTTTTGGTGTGATATTATGAACACGATTGTATTCGATTTGAACGGCTCTTCTTCTATTCGTTTCGTCAATTGCCAGCTGCATGGAGTTAGTAACTTTATCGGCATACATGATTACTCTGCCATTTTCGTTTCGGGCTGCCCTACCAATGGTTTGTATGAGCGAACGAACATTTCTCAAAAAACCTTCTTTGTCGGCATCCATGATACTAACTAGCTCAACTTCAGGCAAATCTAAGCCTTCACGCAATAAATTTACACCCACTAAAACATCAAAGATACCTAACCGCAATTCTCTCAAAATCTCAACTCTATCCAAAGTTTTTACTTCCGAATGAATATATCGGGTATTTATTCCAGCATTCATCAAATATTTTGAAAGTTCTTCTGCCATACGTTTTGTGAGTGTAGTAATCAAAACTCTTCCGCCATTTTTGATGGTTTTTTCGGCTTCGTTCATCAAATCTGGAATCTGATTTTGACTTGTTCTAACTTCAATTTCTGGGTCTAAAAGCCCAGTCGGACGAATAACTTGCTCCACAACAACACCTCCTGTTTTTTGTAATTCATAATCGGCAGGTGTGGCACTTACATATATAGTTTGGTTTTGCATTCCCTCAAACTCGTTGAAAGTGAGCGGTCTATTGTCCATTGCCGAAGGCAAACGAAATCCATAATCGACTAAATTTACTTTTCGAGAGCGATCGCCACCCCACATGGCTCTGATTTGTGAAACTGTTACATGGCTTTCGTCTATCACAAACAAAAAATCGTCAGGAAAATAATCAATCAAACAAAATGGACGTTGCCCCGTTTGGCGTCTATCAAAATATTTAGAATAATTTTCGATTCCCGAACAATAACCTAATTCGTTCATCATTTCTAAATCAAATTCGGTGCGTTCTCTCAATCTTTTGGCTTCGACAAATCGCATTTGATCTTCAAAAAACTTGGTTTGTAAGACCAAATCCGTTCTGATTTCGTTCATTGCCGTATGCAAAGCTTCCTTTCCTGTTACAAACAAATTAGCTGGAAAAATGCTAATCATTGGCTCATCGGCATGTTTTTTGCCCGAAACAGGGTCGATACGTTGAATGGCTTCTACCTCATCGCCAAAAAAAACTACACGATATGCAAAATCGGCATAAGCAGGAAAAATATCGACTGTATCACCTTTTACTCTAAAATTTCCGTGTTTAAATTCTGCTGTGGTTCGGCTGTATAAAATCTCAACTAAAGCATACAAAAATCGATTTCTGCCAATGTTATCGCCAACTTGAATTTTGATAGTTAATCTGCCAAACTCTTCGGGATTTCCAATTCCATAAATACATGATACAGAAGCAATTACAATTACATCACGCCTACCAGAAACCAAAGAAGAAGTAGCACTCAATCGCAGTTTTTCAATTTCCTCGTTAATAGCCAAATCTTTTTCGATATACGTGCCAGACGAAGGCAAAAAAGCTTCGGGTTGGTAATAATCGTAGTAAGAAATAAAATATTCTACAGCATTTTCAGGAAAAAAATGTTTGAATTCGCCATATAGCTGTGCCGCCAAGGTTTTGTTATGGCTCAAAATCAACGTTGGACGTTGCGTTTGCACAATTAAATTGGCAATAGTAAATGTTTTCCCAGTACCCGTTGCACCAAGCAAAACCTGTCCTGTATCGCCACGATTTACACCTGCAACCAATTGTTCAATGGCTTTGGGCTGATCTCCAGTTGGTTTATATTCCGAAACAAGTTTAAATGGCATGTAAAAACAATTAGTCTTATAAAACTACTAATTGAGCGATAAAGTTAGCATAATTTTTAAAGAAATTGTAATGTCGAATATTGAAATCCAAATACTAAATTTGAAAATGGTTTTGTAAAAGCTATTTTAATACTTTTAAATTTTGGATAGCTAAAATCTTACAATTTAATTTATGACGTTAATAACGGCATCGTTTTTTCAGATGTAACAATTTGAAGTATGATTGTGCATTGAAACAAATTGAGTATGCAATATCAAAAAATATATGAAGGTAAAAATGGAGGATATGTAGAAGTAAGCACTTTAGCTGATGCAAATGATTATGAACAAAACCTACACGTAGCAAAAATATTGGCAGATTATGGAAATCAAATTGTAATCAATAGACATTACAAAAAAGGAGATCCAGAATATCGCAAAAATGCAGAATATACTATAAATGGTAATCGTTCTGATTTGAAAACACCTACAAAATTAAATTCTATTGGAAATGGTTTTAGTAAAGCTCAAAAACAAAAACTGAACGAGTTTGTTTGTCATTTACAACTAAATCATAGCTTTGAAAACATTATAGAAGGTTTAGATAAAGGGTTTACTTATAATGATAAAATAGAAAAAGTGCTATTTATCAAAAAATATTGTTTTGAAGAAATCTCAAGACAGCATTGGATTGATTTAAAACATTTTGAAATTATCCGAAGATTACTAAAATAAAAAATGCCTACACACAGGGAACGAATCCTTCTCTGGTAGGCGAGGCCGAAAGACCAATACAAAGGTACATATATTTTTGAATAAATTTTGGTTTTATGTCAAAAAAATGTATTGTGAAATATAAAGGATGTAAATAGCCAAGTTTTTTGTAATTTATAAGCATTCTCAAAAGATTTTTTCATTAAAGATAAACATCAAATTTGTAATTTTAAATCCTCTAAGTATGCCACAAAGTTTAAAAGAAAATCTTTGCAGATAAAAAATTCTAAAAGCATATTAATCAGAAAGATATTTTGGCATAATGAATATTTACTAAACTTTATTTACCTTTGAAAATATATAGCAAATACAATTTTAAATTTATATTTCGTTATATTGTTTTTAGTAAAAATTTATTTTGAAGATTCGTTTAAAATTAAAATTTGTATTTTTTTTATTAGTTGGTTTGGGAGCAAATTTATTTGCTCAAGATCCGCAACTTACCCAATTTTATGCTGCTCCGGTGTATCTTAATCCTGCTTTTGCGGGTGCAACACCTTGTTGGCGATTGGGTGCAACTCATCGAAACCAATGGTTTTTGAGCGATAGAGCTTATGCAACCTATATGGTTTCGGCAGATAAAAACATCAGAAGAATTGGTGCTGGTTTGGGTGGTTATATTTTGCACGATACACCAGGTGCTGGTGGATACAATACCTTTGAATTTGCCATTGCATTTGCCAAACAAATAAAAATTAGGCAAGATTTGCAACTTCGTATCGGAATTCAACCTTCGTATCATCTCAAATATTTATCGGCAGCAAATTATATTTATGGCACTCAACTAACAAATCTAAATGGTTTTGTGGGTGGACCAGCCGATGCACCTCAAGTTGCGAGTTACAATTTTTTCGATTTATCAACAGGTGGGTTGCTTTATTCTCGTTCGTTTTGGATTGGTTTGGGTATTCATCATGTATTACGAAATCCATTTATAACACCTTACACATTGCAATATGTGCCAATGAAAATTTCGCTTCATGGTGGCAAAAAGTTTGAATTAAATGATGATGCTGGCTCTACTTTAACCCCCGCATTTCAGCTCAAAAATCAAGGTACAGCCTTGCAATTAGATTTGGGAGCCTATTGGGAAAGAAATCATTTGGTTTTGGGAGCTTGGTATAGAGGCATTCCGTTTATAACAGGCAAAGGATTAAATTCTGATGCATTAGCTTTTTTGATTGGCTACAAAAAATACGATTTTAAGTTATGTTACAGCTATGATTTGCCACTTTCACGAATGATATACTCGTATGGAACACACGAAATTTCGTTAATATTTGAGTTTTGTAAACCTGGAAAAGAAAAACCTCCAAGAAATATTCAGCAATTGCCTTGTCCTGTATTTTAATCTTTTAATCTTACTATTTTGTTTGCCGTTTTATTCGATATGGATGGAGTTATTATTGATAGCAATCCATTTCACAAAAAAGCTTTAGATATTTTTTTATCCAAATATAACATTCAACTATCTGAAAATGAACGCAAAACAAAACTTTATGGCAGAGCCAATAAAGACTGGATAAATGAAGTGTTTGGCGGAAATCTTACAGATGCCGAAGTTCAAAAACTTGGCGATGAAAAAGAAATGTATTGGCGAGAAGTTTATAAAAATGATATAAAACCTGTAAAAGGCTTGGTTTATTTTTTGAATAAATTAAAAGAAAAACAAATTCAGTTTGCTATTGGCACTTCTGCCCCATTTGAAAATGTGGAGTTCACGCTAAAAAACTGTAATTTGTATTCTTATTTTGATGTGATTTTAGACCAAAGACACGTAAATAAAGGAAAACCCAATCCTGAAATTTATATTAATTGTGCCAAAAAACTTGGTATTTTACCTCAACATTGTGTTGTAATCGAAGATTCCATTGCAGGCGTGCAAGCAGGATTGGCGGCAGGTTGCAAAGTAATTGGAATCACAACAACACATCCAGCAAACGAACTTTTAGGAATTCATAAATCAATTACCGATTTTGACGAACTTCAAATTAGTGATTTAGAAAATTTGATTTTGGATTAAAAATGCAAAAAATATTTGGTAAAACTATGGCAAAACACTAATATTGCAATCCGTTTGAAAAAACGAGGGCCTTTAGCTCATTCGGTTAGAGCATCTGACTCATAATCAGGGGGTGCTAGGTTCGATTCCTAGAAGGCCCACAAAAAAAGCACTTAGAAAAACTTTCTAAGTGCTTTTTTATTTTTTGAAATTGTAGATTAATTGTCTTTTTTCTTTCCTTTATTTTTTGATTTATCTTTTCCATTATCGTCCGAATCGTTGTCATTTGATTTTTTATCTTTACCACGATTTTCGCCACCTTTGTTATTTTCTTTATCTGAATCATCGTCATCATCATCATCCGAATCGTTGTCGTCTGATTTTTTGTCTTTATTGCGATTTCCACCGGCTTGGTTTCCTTTTTTCTCTTTTCCTTTTTGTTTCATTTCAGAGCGTTTTGCCATCCATTTATCATATTGTTCTGGAGTAAAAATGGTTTTTACATTGGCAGCAAAATCTTCTTTGCTTGCTTTAAAATTTGCACCCATTCCTTTTCTTTCTTTTCCTTTTAAAGAATCTTTCATGGTTTTCATTTTATTGATTTGAGCTAATTTCAAATCATAAAATTTTTGTTTTTGATCATCGGTCAATCCAAGATATTCTTGCCATTTTGTAGCCGCTTTTTGAGCTTTTTCCTCAGGAGATTTTTTTGATTTTTCATTATTTTTTTGAGCAAATAATGCTGATGCACTTATGGCAAGTGCAGCAAAAATTAAGGTTATCTTTTTCATTTTTTTTAATAATTCACTTAAATCCCTAAGTGAAATAGTTTAATTTTAGGTTGCTGCTTGTTGGATTTCAAACAGGTTTTTATTAGACAAATAAATTTTATAAAAGTTTAATGTTTATTTTTTTATTTCTACATTCATTTCAAAATCTTCCATTTCGAACAAACTTGGATTTGATAATGCAGGAATAAAATCAAATGCAATGGCTTGTGTTTCCGAACAAATATATTCAATATTTGTTTTTAGTGCCGAATCAATTAAAGCATCTTTATTTTCTACTACTATTTTTATTTTATCTGTAACATCAAAACCATTGTCTTTGCGATAGTTTTGCACACGGTTTACAAAATCACGAGCAATTCCCTCTTTTTTTAATTCTTCGGTAACAGTTACATCTAATGCTACAGTGATTTCGCCTTCTGTAGCTACTTTCCAGCCTGGAATATCTTCAGTAGAAATCAATAAATCGGCTTTGGAAATTGATATAAGTGTATCTCCAACTGAAAACTCTAGTGGATTCCCTTTCTCAATATTTGCAATTTCGTTTTGATGCAAAGCAGCAATATTAGCTCCAATTTCTTTTAAGAATTTGCCATATGTTTTTCCCAAAGTTTGAAAATTTGGTTTTACTTTTTTGGTTACAATTCCAGTAGTGTCTTCAATAAATTCAATATTTTTGATGTTAACTTCTGTTTTTATCAAATCTGAAACCGCCAATATTTGTGCTTTTGTTTTTGGTTGCAGAACCGGAATCATGATTTTGTTGAGTGGCAAACGAACTCTCAAATTATTGTTTTTACGAATCGAATGAACCAATGTTGTAACGGTTTGAGCCATTGCCATTCGTTCTTCTAACTCGTTATTTATCAATAATTTATCAGATTTTGGAAATGCAGAAAGATGTACTGAATTAGTATTATTTTTCGTTAAATTTTGATATAGTTCTTCGGTATAAAACGGAGCAATTGGTGCAGCAAGTTTTACAATGGTTTCTAAACAAGTATATAAAGTTGTATAAGCGGCACGTTTGTCGTCATTTAATTTAGCCAACCAAAAACGTTTTCGATTTAAACGAACATACCAATTACTCATATCATCACACACAAAATCTGTTAAAGCACGAGCAGCTTTAGTTGGTTCATATTCATCGTAAGCTTTTGTAACTTCTGCAATTAATGAATTAAGTTTTGACAATATCCACTTATCGGCTTCTGTAAGGTTTTTTGAATCATTTAATAGATTAATATCAGGCACAAACGAATCGAGATTTGCGTAAAGAGCAAAGAAATTATAGGTATTGTGTAAGGTGCCAAAAAACTTACGTTGTGTTTCGGCAATGCCATCCAAATCGAATTTGAGATTGTCCCAAGGATTAGAATTTGCAATCATATACCAGCGTGTGGCATCGGGACCATATTTTTCTAATGTCGTAAACGGATTTATCACATTTCCTTTACGTTTCGACATTTTTTCTCCGTTTTTATCAAGAACCAAACCCGTAGAAACTACATTTTTGAATGCAATGCCTGTAAATGTTTTTGGGTCAATGTCATTGAGCATAACCGCCAACGCATGCAAAGTAAAAAACCATCCACGAGTTTGGTCTACTCCTTCGGAAATAAAATCGGCTGGATAAACTCCGTTCAATGAGTTTTGAGAAAATGGATAGTTCCATTGTGCATAAGGCATAGCACCTGAATCGAACCAAACATCAATTAAATCTGTTTGGCGAATCATTTTTTGCCCACGAATATCTACTAAGAAAATTTCATCTACGAATGGTCGATGCAAATCTTTTAATTCTGTAATTTGTTGTAAACCAAGTGTTTGATTTGCTTTTTCTAGTTCTGATTTCAATTCGGCTATCGAACCAATACATTTCATTTCTTTTCCATCTTCGCTTACCCAAATTGGCAATGGAGTGCCCCAATAGCGTGAACGAGAAAGATTCCAATCTACTAAATTTTCGAGCCAATTTCCAAATCTTCCCGTACCAGTACTTTCGGGTTTCCAGTTTATAGTTTTGTTAAAATCAACCATTTTATCTTTCAAAGCGGTAGTTTTTATAAACCAGCTTTCGAGTGGATAATATAAAATAGGCTTATCGGTTCGCCAACAATGTGGATAGCTATGTTCGTATTTTTCGACTTTAAATGCTTTGTTTTCTGTTTTTAATTTGATAGAAATCAATACATCTGTCGATTTGTATGCTGGATTGGATTCGTCTTGATTGTCGTAATTTTTCACAAACATTCCGCCAAATTCAGGGAATTGAGCAATAAATTTACCTTGCTTATCAACTAATGGTAGTTCTTTTGCTTCAGCATCTGTAATCGTAATGGCTGGTATATTTGCCAACTTTGCCACACGATAATCATCAGCACCAAAAGTTGGGGCAATATGAACCACTCCAGTTCCATCTTCAGTACTCACAAAATCACCTGTAATAATGCGAAAAGCACCTGATTTTCTCCATTCGTTTTCAGAACGCAATCCATTTTCAGAAGTTTGTTGGCTTGGCATCAATTGCTCGTATTCGATTCCAATTAAATCTTTTCCTGTGTACTCTTCTAAAAGTTGAAAAGGAATAACTTTGTCGCCAGCATTATAACTTTCGAGCGGAATTTCGGCAGATTTAGCATGAAAATATTTTGAAACTAAGTCTTTCGCCATCACAATCACTACTGGTTTGAAAGTGTATGGATTAAATGTTTTTATTTTTATATATGTGATTTTTTCGCCAACAGCCAAAGCCGAATTTGAGGGCAATGTCCAAGGTGTGGTTGTCCATGCCAACACATACACATCGTTCCAATTTATGTTTGTTTCCGTTTCAGTTACTTCTGGGTCGTTTATAGATTTCAGCAATTCTCTGTGCGAAAATGGTTTAGCCGAACCACCCAAATTGGCAAACAATTTTTCAGATTTTTGATTTCTAATTACCTTAAATTGTGCTACAATAGAAGTATCTTTTACATCTTTATAACAACCAGGTTGGTTCAATTCATGTGAACTCAAACCCGTGCCTGCGGCTGGAGAATAAGGCTGAATGGTATATCCTTTGTATAAATAATTTTTTTCAAAAAGCTTTTTCAAGATATACCAACACGATTCGATATAACTATTTTCGAAAGTGATATAAGGATTATCTAAATCGACCCAATAGCCCATTTTTTGGGTTAAATCGTCCCATTCGGCTTTAAAACGCATTACTGTTTCTCTGCATTTTTTGTTATATTCTTCAACAGAAATCTTTTTGCCAATATCTTCTTTGGTAATGCCCAATTCTTTTTCGACTTGCAGCTCCACTGGCAATCCGTGTGTATCCCAACCTCCTTTTCGGTTTACTTGAAAACCCTGCATGGTTTTGTATCTACAAAAAATATCTTTTATCGTTCGAGCCATCACATGGTGAATACCAGGCGTGCCATTTGCACTTGGCGGACCTTCATAAAAAGTAAACGTAGGATTTCCCTCACGGGTAGAAACCGATTGTTGAAAAGTATGATTTTCGTTCCAAAACTTGAGTATTCGTTCTGCTATTTCTGGGTAATTTTGTGATTTGTATTCGGGATATTTCACTATATTATTAGTTCAATGTGAATGAAAGACTACATTAATTTTAAAGAGTTCTCTAAAATGCAAAAATGGTTAATTTTGGTAAATTAACCATTTAATTTTTTTAACGAACTTTAAATCTCTGCTGAAATTAATAAATTATTGATTTTTCAAACTGTGCATTTAATATTTGTAATTGTTGGATACTTGAGGCTTTAAAAAAGCCATATATAAACTTATTTTGATCAATTGTTGCGTAGCTACTGAAATAAAACTCTTCATTTTTAGTAGAAATTGAGATGTTTTTTTTGAAATTAAGATTCGAAATTGTAACATTAGATTCATTTATTTCCGCATCTGTACCTCGGATTGCAATTTCAATCATTAGGTCAGTCAACTCAATTAGCATTTTCCCATTTTCTTCAAATTCTTTATTTTTAGGAAATTTGCTAATAGCATAGTAAGCATATTCATTTTCTTTTGTAAAAATAAATGATTTCGCTTCTTTTATTTCTGCAAAATTAAATTTTAAATACTCTTTAAAAATGTCTGATTTTTTAAAAAAATTAATTAAGGAAATATTTAAAAATTTGTTAGGTAAAAATATTTTGACTTTAAGTTCTTTATTGGTCAAAATTCCTTCTGTTTGAGAGGAATCAATTCCGGTTTTTGCTTTTGCTTTTGGTTTTGTTTCTATTTTAGGAGTATAGTTTTTTTTAAAATCAAAAATTTGATGGACAGTTAGATTATAAAATTTCCCAAGATGATACAAAACAGTCCAATTTTCAATGCTTTTTAAAACAGAAATTACTGCTGGCTCAAATTGAGTGTGTTTATTTGTCCTATAGAAAGATACAATATTAATTTTACCAGTACTATCGCAAGAAAAGTTTGTTCCGACACCAAATTTTTCGTATCTATTTTTCAACTTTTCTTTGAAATATATTTGTATTTCTTTTTTGAGATAAATAACTTTTTGGTCAAAAAACTCTTGTAAATTCTTTCTAGGCATTTCCTTGTCTAGTTCAGAAACTCTTGTTTTCGAGTTGTCAAAAAATTCTGTACTTATTAATTTGCCATTTTTAAAATTAAATTTCTTTTCAAACTCATAAAATGGCAAACTTGAACTTGAATTTTCGAAACTTTTTCCAAATGAAACAAGTATTGATTTATTAAAATTATTTTGAAAAATAGGTTTGTCAAATGTCTCTTTTTTTATACCTTTTAAAGAATTATAATATCCAGGATTTTGCTCAATCAAGTGCAAAGAATCATTTATTAATTTCCAAGTAAATAGCATCTCACGTTCAAAAGTAATGTCTTTGTTAAGTGTTGAATCTTCAAAATCCCAATAAGAATTAAAAATTTCATTATGTATAATTAGTTTATCGCAACCTATTTCTTTTGCTTTTAGATGTAGGTTAGTAATTAATAGAAATGCAATAATAGACTTAAATTTACTCATGATTTTATTGTTTTTTAATTTTTAGTATCGATCACTTTTGTTTTCATCCAAAGACAAGCCCTCGCAATGGGTTTATCGGCAAAATATGCCTAAATTTTAGCAATCATTTTTTCGGTGCTGGGTTTCATGCTTGCACTTTAATTTATTCCCCACAAAACTACAAAATTCTATGCAAACTATAAAACCAAAGATATTTTTAAGCTGAAAAGTCGTTTTTAGTACTCGTTTTTTGCGCTTATTAACTTTCTGATTTCCATAACTCTATTGTTTATTTGTAGTCATTTTTTTGCAAGTTTGGCTTAAAGTTTTAATTTTATCAATAAAAGCATCTGTTTTGAATAAATTATTTAGCTTTGAGGATTTCTTGATTCGTAATTTGTTGTTTTGGCAATGAACTATAAAAGTAGTAGGTTTGGGAATAATTTCAGTTGGTTTTAATTTTAGTTTTTCTTCTTCTATAGCAAATTTATTTATCAAGTAAGTTTCATTAATTTCATTTACCAAACCTTCATCATTAATTTCTTTCGCAAGTTTGTAAAGTGCCAAATAAATAAGCGTTAAAGTCGTAAGTCTTTGCTGTCCGTCAATGATTGTAAGTTCTTTAATTCGTGATGTTGTATAAGCATCATAGTGAATGTAAACAATGCTTCCAATAAAATGAGCATTCATTTTTTTGCTGTTTCCAACCTCTAAAATGTCGTCTAATAGTTGTTTACATTGTCCTATTGTCCAGTCGTAATTACGTTGGTAAACTGGGATAATAAATTGAGTTTTATTTGATGATAAAAAGTCCTCTACTTTTGTTTCTGTTGCCTTCATATTATTTTAATTTTTTTCCTACAACTTCTAAAGCTTGCTTGACATAATTTTCAAATATGGGCAAATCAACTCTAATAATTTTAAGCATTATTCCTAATGCCACATCAGCATATTCGTGCACTAATTTGTTACGTGTTTGGTAAGCTAAAGTCCATTTGGCTTCAGGAAATAGTGCTTTTGTTTCATCAGAAACATGCTTACTAGCTTCTCCAATAATTACAAATTCATACAAAATAGCAGATGACAACATCCTCACGGATTTTAAGTCTTCTAAAATTATATTTTCTTTCAAAAAAGAATTTATATTTTTAATAGAATCTAAAATATGGTCTAATCTAGCTAAATCTCCATATTTATCTTTCATATATTAACTTTTTATTTTGTTCAACATGGTGAATTACAAATCTGGAAATCATACTTTTCTCAAATAAATCTACTTTTTTATGAATAATTTTTTTTAAATCATTTTCCATCTCTATATAATCCCAAAGACTTAAATCGCTATTTGAAACACTTTCTACCAACAAATCCACATCGCTCCCACGTTTTTCTTCTCCTCTTGAATACGATCCAAAAAGATAAGCCCTCACAATGGGTTTATCGACAAAATATGCCCGAATTTTGGCTATCATTTTTTCGGTGGTGGGTTTCATGTTTCTATAAATTTTAATAGACTATAAATTTCAAAATCTGATATATTTTCTTGATTTGATTTATCATAATGCTTAATAAATATACAACATTGTTTTCAATCTTTATGTTAGTTATTACTCTTGCTCCACCTGATTTTCCTTTATTTTTTGAAGCAATTGCTATTCTGATTTTATAGCAATCCATTCCTAATTTTGTACCTTGATTTGGGTTTATTTCTAAACTTTCAATTAATGTTAAAAACTCCTTTTTTAATGATGGATACTTTTTGACTAATTTTTTCAACTGTTTATTAAATGGTGGTATTGCTTCAACTTTATAATTCATTGTATAAATCTCTAGCTGAAATTGATTTTATCTTACCCTTTTTTACTAAATTCAAATTATCAACAGATTCTTTTAAATCTTTCAAAATTTCGGATTTATAACTACTGATTGGAGTGGCTTTTATAAATGAAAAATTTTGAAGTAACTCCATCACAAATGGAGCTTTATTGTCTTTAATTTCTAAAATCAGTTTCATGTTTTTTATAAGTTATTGTAAATTAAATTCTGAAAAAATTTATATGTTTTGAATCATTTTTTCAATCTCTGGTTTCATATCAAACCATTAAAATTTTCTTGTTTTAAAATTTCTAAAATATCTTTTTCAAATTTTGGTAAATCATTTTTCACTGTTTTCCAAAGTATTTCGAGCTGTATATTTGGATATTCATGAACTAATTTATTTCTCATTCTATATGCAAAACGCCATGCTATGTTTGTGTATTTATTTTTTGTTTCTTCTGAAATATTATGACAGGCTTCTCCAATAATTATAAATTCATAAATAATAGAATTTCTTTTTTCTGTATTCAATAGAAAATCTTTTTCTGTAATATTTTCAAAAGACTTAAAAATAGATTGTAAAGATTCAACAATATGTTCAAGTCTTCTTTTGTCGCCATATTTATCTTTCATATATCAAAATTCTATCTTTTTCAACGTATGGTTTTATAAATTTACTTAGTCCGAAGACATCTCCCATATCCACTTTTTTTCTAATTATTTTTTCTAAATCCTCTTCCATTTCTGCCCAAGTAAAAAGAGTAATGTCATTAATTGGCTCAAGTTCTACCAGCAAATCCACATCGCTCCCACGTTTTTCTTCTCCTCTTGAATACGACCCAAAAAGATAAGCCCTCACAATGGGTTTATCGGCAAAATATGCCCGAATTTTGGCTATCATTTTTTCGGTGGTGGGTTTCATTGTTGTTTTAATTTATTTCTTCGCTTTGATTGGCAATAAATGAGCAAAAATTGACGATATGGATTACTTTTGTTTGCTAGAAATGTATTTAGTTTCGTTATCCAAAACACGTTTTTTTGATGTTCTGAAAGTTTTTTATATACAGAAGTCAAAGTAAAAATTGCACTTTTTCGTTTATTCTTCAAAGTTGTATGATTTAGATTTAAAATATCAACAAATGACTTGATTTGAAAATACTCGATTTCATTTTTATTATCTTTTGTAATAATAGATCCATCATTTGAAGCCCTAAAATAATTGTTATTCACTCCTATATTCACGTCTGAATTACTGTAAAATATATAAGGCACTATTGGTAAACTCCCTTTTTCTTTATCGCAGTGCAATCTTCCGTTTTCGTCCTTGATTTGATTTTTGCATACCGCCACCAAATTATGATAATTGGTAGAAAGTTCTAGGTTTAAAGATTTTGGAATTACATGTTCAATAGAAGAATTATCAATCGTAATTTTAGATTGACAATAGGCACATAAATAATATTGTTCTTTGATTAAATATTCTCTTACCGATTTTAAATCCGATCCATTATTTTGAGCTTTTAAATAATCAAATGTTCTAACTCCATTAGCTGTTTTAAACCAATCATCCCAATTATCTGGCTGAATTTCTTGTTTTTGAATATACTGCATAGCTTAATCGTTTGGAATAGTCGACATTTCGATTAAAGTATTTGCTTGCATAATTTCAAAATCATCTTCTCCTAGCAACTCTGTCAATTCTTTTAATAAAGGCTCATATTCCTCTTTTTTATTATCATCTATTAATCTCAATAATGTATTAATTTTTTCTTGTGTTGGTTTGTGTCTATCACTTCCTTCAAGTATGTTGACTAATACATCATTAATTTGCCTTGCAAAATATCCCCCTTCAATTCTTCTAACCTGATTATTTTCAACAACATACAAAGTTCCCTTTTCAAAATTAGCCACCACAGTTGGACTATGCGTAGTTATAAAAAATTGGACTTTGGGGAATAATTTTTGTAAGGTACTTATTGCTTTACCTTGCCATTTGGGGTGCAAATGCAAATCTATTTCATCTATAATTACCACACCCTCCATTACATTTGTTAAATGTTTTAAAGTATGTTCGGGGTTAATTTGAGAGGACCTCCAAACCATATCGAAAACCAAAAAAATTAAATTTCTAAATCCATCAGAATAATAGTTTAATGGCAAATCATGATTTTCATCATATCTAACATATAATTGATTATCTTCTGAGTTAAAATAAATATCAATTTTAGTTTCATGATTAATTTCTAAAAAATCTATCAATGTATTTTTTATTGCTAATTCAACATTTTCTAAAATATTGTTGGGTTTATAAATTCCTTTATAGATTTGGGTTGTACGGTTGTTTGTTGCTTTAATCAGCCAATCAGTTATAAGTTTTTTATTTGCATATTCATTTAGGCATTCGTTATAGCCATTTCTTCTGCCAATTTTGGAATCATAAATGTTTTTTGAAGATTTGCTTATGTCTTTATAAAGCCTTTGCGTTGAATAATAGCAAATTAATGGAGCATGACCGGGTATTTGATTATCTAAATTTTTGAATAGAATTTCACCCATATCACTAATTGGTGATGTGAATTTACTATCGTTTTTTTTGGTAACACTTTTTATTGTTCGTTTCCACTCACCAATTGCTGCATTAAACCCTGTAACTGAGGCAAAACTTTCTCTAATTCCATTTGTGATTTTGATTTCGCTAAAATCAATCATACGCTGCATTTTTTGAGGTTGAGACCCAAAATAAGCACCAATTGCCACATTTATAGCTTCTAGTATAGAAGTTTTACCAGACCCATTTCCCCCAACAAATAGATTTACACCATTCTCAAATTCAACTTCAAGTGAAGCAAAATTTTTAAAATTTTCTAACTTTATTTTATCTAGTTTTAGCCTAAAATCATTTTCCATAAATCAATATTTTATCATTTTCAACATACTTTTTCACATATTTAGAAAGTCCTAAAGTATCAAGCATATCTACTTTGTGTTTAATTTTTTTTTCTAATTCATCAACCATTCTTGCCCAGTCAAACAAATCTATATCATTAATTGGCTCAAGTTCTACCAACAAATCTACATCGCTCCCACGTTTTTCTTCTCCTCTTGAATACGATCCAAAAAGATAAGCCCTCACAATGGGTTTATCGGCAAAATATGCCCGAATTTTGGCAATCATTTTTTCGGTGGTGGGTTTCATTGTTTTTATTAATCCAAAATAACAATACAAATCTACAAAATTGTACGCAAACTTTAAAACCTTAGCTTTTTTATCCGATAGATTAATAATTTAAGGCTATATTCTAAATTAAACAACATTTGTTAAATTCCTTTTTGTATTTGACGAGTTAAAATACAAATTAATTCTATTTTTTTGCCACGAATTCACTAATTTTTAGTGTTTTTTTGTGCATTCGTGGCTATTATTTAGTAAGAATGATTTTCATCCCAATATTTTAAAGTCATATTTTGTTGTAAATTTCAAAACATAGCCCAATTTAATCTATTTTTGGCTAAAATATTTCTTTGTTTTAAATGCTTACATTTTCGCACGACCCTTACGCAGCTTTGCGTGTAAAAGAATTTCGATTGTTTATTTTGGCTCGATTTTTACTTACTTTATCAACTCAAATTCAGGAGGTTACTGTTGGTTGGCAAATGTATGAAATCACAGGCGATCCCTTTTCTTTGGGCTTATTGGGCTTGGCAGAAGCCATACCTGCTATTAGCATTGCACTCATTGGCGGACATTTAGCAGATAAATACAACCGAAAATTAATTATTGTTTTGATGACAGGATTATTGGCTTTATGTTCAGTAAGTTTATATATCATGTCTGGATTTGAACAATGGCTGATTGCATTTCCATATGCCTATCCGCTTTATGTAACAATTTTTGTGAGCGGCATTGCTCGTGGGTTGCTTGGTCCGGCAATATTTTCTTTCTGGCCCCAAATTATAAAAGACAAAACAATTTTTGCCAATGCTGTAACCTGGAACAGCACGATGTGGCAAATTTCCTCAACACTAGGACCAGCCATTGGTGGTTTGCTCATTGCACCAATTGGCATCCAAAACACTTATGCTTTAGATGCAACTTTGATGTTTCTGTGTATTCTAGTTTTTTTATTTATTCCAAATTATAAATCATTAATGCCAAATGTTATTTCGGGAGGATTATGGCAAAATATCACTTCTGGAATAAAATTTGTGTTTGCTAATCAAATCATTTTGAGTACATTAACATTAGATTTGTTTGCTGTGTTGTTTGGTGGTGCAGTTGCACTTTTGCCTGTATTTGCCAAAGACATTTTACACGCTGGAGCTTTTGAGTTTGGCTTATTAAAAGCTGCAATGGGTATTGGATCGATAGCTACAGCTTTTGCACTTGCATACTTTCCAATCAAAAAAAATACGGGGAAAATTTTACTTTGGTCTGTGGCTGGTTTTGGCTTTAGTATGATAGGCTTTGGTTTGTCGAGTTACCTTTGGTTGTCGTTTTTTATGTTGCTTTTAAGTGGTGTTTTTGATGGTGTAAGTGTTGTGATTAGAGGTACTTTAATTCAAACACACACACCACCCGAAATGAAAGGAAGGGTTTCTGCTGTGAACAATATTTTTATTGGTTCGTCAAATGAAATTGGCGCATTTGAAAGCGGAGCTGCTGCAAAACTTATGGGTACAGTTACGTCAGTGGTTTTTGGTGGCATAATGTCTCTAACGGTTGTGGGTATAACTGCTATAAAAGCAAAAAAACTTCGTGATTTAGATGCATAAATTACATATAATTTATACGCTTAAAATTATAGTTTTAACATTGAATATCAATAAATTAGGTATAAATACTTAATATTATTTTACTTGAATTTACATACTATTCATAAAAATAATACGTAATAAAATTTGCTAATTAATAATATTTTTTTACATTTGATTATTAGATTAAAACAAAACATGAGCAATATCAAAAAAGTAAATGCTGTAATGTTGATTGATGATAACGAAATCGACAATCTCATAAACCAGAAAATGATTGAATCGGTTAATATGACCGATAACATTTTTGTTCATTCTGGTGCAAAAAGTGCTTTGGAGTATCTCAAAAATATAGAAAAAATAAAAGTTGGTGGCGAAAGTTTTTTGCCAGAATTTATTTTTTTAGATATTGATATGCCGCTTATGGATGGGTTTCAATTTGTGGATGAATTTGAAAAACTTTCGGATTTTACTAAAAACTATTGCAAAGTAATTTTGCTTACATCATCTCTCGATCCAAAAGACATCACAAAATCGAAGAAAAACTCCTATATCGTTCGGTATTTGAACAAACCGCTAACGCAAGATAGTCTTAAAAAATTGGTTACAGTTTAAACAGTTTTTGTGACTTATAATTTTATTACAGTTGTGTTTTTTACTTCTTGCAACCTACAAAGTACAAAAAAGCAGTTTTTTTTTTGAATGTTTGCATGGGTTTTATACTTTAGTTTATGGACAACTTGATGTAGTTTTAGCTTCAAAAGTAGCACCAAGTTGAACCTCAAAACCTGGATTTAGATTTACCTCTGTTTCTCCAATCATTGTTGTGAACTTATTTGCCTTGCTTGATACAAAATTTGTGGCATTGCAAAATCTGTTACATTCAACGTGTTGTTTTGAAAAACACAAAGTTTATTTTCTGGTATTTCATTTTCTAATGTCCAATGTATTCTGCCCAATTGGCAAGGAGAAACTCCAGTCCCATTTGTATATGACATCACATTGTTGCTACATGTAGTCGAAGTTTCTGGACAATTCCATGTTCCAATGCAA
>RDZG01000044.1 GCA_004293915.1 Bacteroidota bacterium
CTAAGTGTTCGCTATATTTACCCTTTTTGGTGTTTATTTAATTGTGTCAAAAATTGTACTCTTTTTTGATATTGCAAAGATATGAGTGTTCGCAAAGCGACACTACGGATTAATAAATATTTTTTAGTCTCCGACTGAATCATAAAACTAAAATAATCCTTTTTTAATTTTTTGAGTTAAAAACTCAATTTCATTTGCTAACCCGTATTCAGCTACGCACAATACCAACACACAAGACTACGGATAATGGTGTACATTTATATAACAAATAAAAAAGGGCTTTTAAAAAGCCCTTTTTTGATTTAAACTTGTAACAACAAACGTGCTGGATCTTCTAAAAGTTGTTTAACTCTAACCAAAAAACCAACTGATTCTCTTCCATCAATAATTCTATGATCGTAAGAAAGTGCTACATACATAATTGGTCTAATAACTACTTCGCCATTTACAGCCATTGGTCTTTCTACAATATTATGCATACCTAAAATAGCCGATTGTGGAGCATTTATAATTGGAGTTGAAAGCATCGAACCAAAAACACCACCATTTGTGATTGTGAATGTGCCACCTGTCATTTGATCATTTCTTATAATTGGCACTACTAAGCCTTTGGGAGCCGAAACAGCAATTGAAATATCACAAAAATCGTTGTAAACCAATTCTTCGCCATCAATAAAGGCATTTACAGCAGGAAATTCTTTTAATGCTACCGTACATGCTTTTGTGAAAAACGACATAAAGCCTAAACCAATGCCATGTTTTTCTTTGAACATATCTTTATATTTGCTTCTCAAATCCATTATTGGTTTCATGTCTACTTCATTGAAAGTAGTAAGCATAGCCGTTTCGTTTTTAACAGCAACTAATCTGCGTGCAACTGTTTTGCGAAGAGGCGACATTTTTTCTCTACGTTGGTCTCTCGCACCAGATGTAGTAGTAGTTGAAAAAGTAGTAGCAGCAACTGCTGGAGCGGCTTTTTGAGCTTGTTGCGCATCATCTTTAGTGATTCTGCCATCAACACCTGTCCCTTTTACAGAAGTGGCATCAACACCTTTTTCGGCTAATATTTTTGCAGCAGCAGGCGATGGAGTGCCCGATGCATAATTTGAACTATCTGTTTTTGATACAGCTGGTGAAAAAGTGGCTGTTTCTTCTTTTGCAGGAGTAGCAACTGTGGCTGACACGGAAGCAGCACCTGATGTATCAATTTTACAAATCAATGCTCCTATGGCTAATGTGTCGCCAGATTTTCCGACAATTGTAAGCGTACCCGCTTTTTCGGCTGCAAGTTCAAAAGTAGCTTTGTCTGATTCTAACTCACAAATTATTTCATCTAATTTTACAACATCACCATCTTTTTTTAACCAATTGGCAATCGTAACTTCTGATATTGATTCCCCTACTGTGGGAACTTTCATCTCAATAACACTCATTATAGGAATTTTAGTATATTAATTATAGGTTTCTATTAAATTGATTTTTGTAATTCTGCTGCTTTTGCATCGGTAATTTGCAATGCTTCTTGCAAATCTTCAAGCAACTTCATTTCACTACCTTGTACGCTTCCATCAGCCAAAAAAAGTTGAAAAGCGGCCGCATAACATGCTTCTCTTTCGTTTTTTCCAAGTTTTGGAATGGCTTTCATAATTAAAGTTCCACTGCTCGAACCAGCATCTTTATGTAATTGTCGGGCTTTTTCGTTGAGTTTAGAAACATCTGAGCCTTTAAAAATATCTTTTGTGGCAACAACTTTATTTAATTGTTCGATTTCCTCAGGAGCAATTTCTCCATCTACTGCTGCACATGCATACACTATTGAATAAAATGCCTCTTTTTCGTTAGAAATTTCTACATTTTTGTCTTTGAATATGAAATCAAATAAACCCATTGTCAGAGATTGAATATTATGTTATGCGACAAATTTAAAAAAGATTTTAATAGTATTGCCAACAATTTCATTTATTACTCATAAAAAAATGTTTATTTTTTTAAAACACTTAGTAAAACACATTGTGAATACAAAATTCAGTAATGAGAATTGAATATAAAGCAAATTTTTAAACACGCTTATATGAATCCTAAAATATAATTTTTGGAGAATAAATGTTATTTTTTCTTTTGCAATACAGGAATCGAGTACTCAGCGAGTACATTTTGTTTTTGCTCTACACCATTTTCTAACTCGGCTCTAGTTTTACTTTTTAATAAAAATGAATTATTTTTAGAATCGTTATTTTTGAAAATACTTCTGTTCATATACAGCCTGTTTTTTATTTTTTTCTACATAGTTATATCAAAAAAATGATAAAAAATATTTTTTAAGGGTGAAATATTAAAAAATAAGCACTTATACGTATTTTAAATCTTAAAATTAAGTATAAATACTTATATAAAATATACAAATTTTTCTCAAATAGTTTCAATTTAAAATTCTTATTATAACTTTGAAAGATAGTATAAAAAATAAAAAGATGAAAAAAATCATAGTACATATTATTTGTATATTTTTAGTAAATGCAGTTTTTTCACAAACAAAAGATGCCTATTTTGATAAGTTTTCAATTAAAATTGATACTGCTAATTACACTTTGCAAAAAAATACATTTTTGTATCAAAACGAGAAGTTTATTTTTATAAAAACGAGTCAAAATCAAGAAGTAGTTGATTTGATAATTGCAGCAAATGCAGAAGCTAAAATCGAAAAATTTGAGTTATTAAATTCGATTGATTATACTATTTTAGATTCTTTAAGATTTTTTGATGATGCATATTATCGAGCAAAAATAAAGTTTTCGGATTTTGAAAATGGAAAAAGTGTAGGCTTGAATTTTTCAATAAAACTGCAAAATGGTAAAAATGTTAATTATCAAATCAAACTATTTTCATTTAAAGAAACTGCTTTAACCATTGAAAATGAGACTATTGATGTGTTTTTGGATGAAGAAAAAACAATAGAGATTCCATGCAACGACCCTTATTCTATTAGATTAAGTGGCGATTACACAGACGCCAAAGAAGAAGAAGTACATCTTTCAACAGGAATAAATACGCTAAAATTAAAAATAAAACCACAAAGCTTAGGTACAAAAACTGTAACTTTAAAACTGAAAACTGTAAAGCCATTTATAAATCAAAACAATGAATTAACATACGAATTAAATCCAATAAAAATTACACTCAATGCAAAACCAAACCGCATAGATTATTTAAACCCCGAACGAAATGTGATATATTATAACCAAGATTATAAACTTTCGGAAGATATTCAGTTTGATTTTAATAAAAATTTGCTTTTAAGAAAAACCTATCGTGTTGAAGATCAGGCAGAAAGTGGTGGAAATTTAATTGCCGAAATTTTTACACAATCGCAAGTTGGAAATAGCAATAAAATGCTTTGCAGAGTACGAACTTTTTCGCTTCACCAAGTTGCAGATGGCTATTTATATATCAAAGATGGCGACAAAACTCGGTTTATTACCAATTTTAATATCATCGAAAAGCCAAGAATAGATGATGTTTCGATTATGCACGATGGCGAAGATTGGACTCAAGTTTTGTCGGTTTCGCCAGGCGAACAACTCGAAGTTCGAGTAAAAGGAAAGGGAATTTCTAATTCTCTATTTCAGTTTGTGGGTGCAGAAAATGTACAAAAAGATACAACAAGAATCACAGATGAAGTTGCTTTTTTCAATATAAAAATTCCAAAAAATATTACCAAAAAGAAAATTAATCTTTTTATGAACAGTGTTGGCACACAGTTTAGTTTTCAGATTAGAGAATTTCAACGTCCAACCGATTTTGATTTTGTGATGGTAAATTATGGCGAAAAAAGTATGCCGCTTACTCATTCTTTATTTGATAAACCTATTTTTTACGAAAAATCTGTAAAAGATATTAATCTACTTTTTGATGCTTCAAAAATTGATAAAAATGGAAAATTAAATGGGAAACAATATCTAAATATCGAAGTAAAAATAATGAATAGTAAAAACGATTTGATTGAAATTCAAAATATCAATAACGTTGTTGTTTGCCCTGGTGAAAGTTCGCCTCGTGGAACTTTTTATGACTTAAAAGATTGTAGAAATCAGTCGGTAAGTTTAAATGATATTTTGGTACATAAAACATATAGTTTAGATCCATTTACACAAATATATATTACTATTTCGCATGACGCACAAAAATATGGAGGCACACCCGGCTATACCCGAAAAATTAAATTAATAATGAAAAAACATATCAATTTCGATTTGCAAGTTTCGTTCCCGGCTGGGCTATTGTTGAAAAAATTTAATGAACCAGGTTATGGAAATCTTTCGGGAATAAGTATAGCATTTATCGCTCAACTGAGTTTTTATGATGGCGAAAAAGTAAATAAGTTTAAACCTTATAATTTTGGAGCAGGTTTTATTGCACTAGATGCATTTAATTATTCTGACAATTCAGGGGCAAGAGATTTTGGCATTGTAGTTTTGGCGACTTTAGTACCTATTCAAAGTGCGAAATTGAGTTTTCCATTATATTTAGGTGGTGGTTATTTGCTAAAAGCAAAAGTTCCATTTATACTTTTTGGACCTGGTTTAAGATTTAATTTTTAAATTATTGCAAAGTTCAATAATATCAATAAATTTGCCTCGAAACAGAAGCAAAATATTTTATAATTGCCTCTATTACAATATATTATATTTTTATTATGAAAGTTATTGATACTATCTCACAATTTAGAAAAGAAATAAAAAACTATGAGCATCCAATAGCTTTAGTGCCTACAATGGGAGCATTGCACGAGGGACACTTAGCTTTAGTAAAAGAAGCACGCAAAACTGCCAAAACTGTTATAGTAAGCATTTTTGTAAATCCTATTCAATTTAATAATGCGGTTGATTTAGAAAAATATCCACGCACCTTTCATGCAGATTCTAAACTGCTAACAAAAGAACATTGCGATATTCTTTTTTATCCATCGGTTGATGAAATGTATCCTTCAAAATCAGAATTAAAAATCGATTTTGGGTACCAAAACAAACATATGGAAGGCAAATTTAGACCTGGGCATTTTAATGGTGTTGGAATTGTGGTTGCAAAATTGTTTAATATTATACAACCAGATTTGGCATTTTTTGGACAAAAGGATTTACAACAATGCATTGTGATTCAACAACTTGTAAAAGAATTATCTTTCCCTATCGACATAAAAATTATAGAAACAAAAAGAGAACAAAGCGGCTTGGCAATGTCATCACGCAATGCTAGACTCTCTGAAGATGCCCGTGCAGTTGCTCCTGTGTTATATATGTCGCTGCTGTCTATGGCTGAGGGACTGAAAAATAATAATTTTGAAGAAACAAAAGCTAAATCGCAAGAGCTTTTATCCTTAACAAAACAAATCAAAGAAGAATATATCGAAGTGGTTGAAATGGAATCGGGAAAAGTGGTTTCTAAATTTGAAAAAGGAAAAAAATATGGTATTTGTATTGCTGCTTTTGTTGGAAATGTGCGTTTAATTGATAATATTATTGTAGATAATGAATAAGATTGTATTTTTGAACCCAAATCAAAAAAAGAAATAAAACGTGTATATAGAAGTAGTTAAATCCAAAATTCATCGTGTAAAAATCACACAAGCCGAATTGCATTATGTTGGTAGTATAACAATTGACGAAGATTTGCTAGATGCTGCAAACATGATTGAAAACGAAAAAGTGCAAGTTTTGAATCTCAATAATGGCGAACGTTTAGAAACTTATATCATAAAAGGAAAAAGAGGAAGCGGCATAATTTGTATGAACGGACCCGCAGCACGCAAAATGCAAGTTGGCGATATTGTGATTGTGATTTCGTATGCCTCAATGGATTTTGAAGAAGCAAAAAGCTGGAAACCTACCCTTTGTTTTCCATTAGAAGGAAATAAAGTGGGCTAGTTTTAATGTGTTTTCTAACTATTATATATTGCCGCGGGGAATATTTTTAACCTACAAATTTTACAAATTATTGAATTAAATTGTAGGTTTGTTGGAGAAGAATACCAACAAAGGCGGAAAGGTTGAAAACGAGGTCGAGTGGGGCCTGTTTTCACAGCAGCAGTGTTAGGAATTGGTCTAGGAATATTAGAGACTACAGGAGGTTTTGGTTGGATTTACGAAATGTTTAGGTAGATATGAAATACTATAAATTTATATATTACCAATTTACTAAGATATTAAGTTGGAATCAACCATTTAACCCTAGTATAGCAAGTGCAGCTATGATATATGTTTCTGGTATCCTTCTTTTGAATATAATATCTAGTTACTTAGTATTTATAAAAATAGCAGATATAAAACTCATTGATAAAAGGACTCATCTTCCAGTAATAATTTCTATATTTATAATTTTATTATTTATTAATTATTTAATATTAATGAAAGATAAAAGATATGATAAAATTAGATTTGAATTTCAACAATTTGAAGATGGTAAATCTGACCTCAACTTTAATACAATAATAGGTAATTTATTGATTTTTATATTTTGTACTTATTTTTTGTTTGGTGTATTAGTATTGGTAACCTTACGAAATGGGGATGGTGGGTAGATGGTGTTACTGTCCATGCCTAAATAACGTTGACCGTTATTTATCTTTTACCTCTCAATAAATTTGCAGATAATACATCTGGAAATTGAGGCTTTGTTTGCTAAACATA
>RDZG01000045.1 GCA_004293915.1 Bacteroidota bacterium
GAGCCGTACTATTTTCAGGAAATGATATTTTTTGCATAGAATTTTAGTTTATGCAAATATACAAAAATGTAATATATTATTTTCGGTTTAATATAATACGGATAATTCATTTACTATTATTAAATTAACAAGTACTGCTGCAACTGCGTCTAATACTCTAATCGATGGATTTACCATCGAAAGTGGATATGCAACCGTTTCGGGAGGTGGAGCTTTGTCGGTTACTGCTGGTTTTTTGTCAGTTTCTAATTGCCGATTTGAAAAAAACTATGCCAAAGATGTTGGTGGTGCTATTAACATTCAATCAGGAGTTTCAAATGTAAATAGTAAAAATACTTTTGATAGATGTTATTTTAGATTTAATACTACTACTGGTTATGGCGGAGCTATGTACGTTGCTGGTTGTAGTGCAAAAATGACAAATTGCGTCTTCAATGACAATTATGCTAATTTAGGTGGCGGTGCTGTATGTATTCAATTTGCACATGGTGAGATTATTAACTGTACATTTGTGGCAAACAACAGTAATCCAGCATCTGGGATTCAATACCTTCATGGCGATGCGGTTTTATTTGACGGAACTTGGTCTGGTACTGCGGTTCATCGTTTTGTGAATAATATAGTTGTAAATAATGGCAGTTTCCAAAATAAACAAATCATTATGCCATCAAATTTTACTCAAAACTATAGTAATAATTTATTTGAAGGAGTAGCTTACGGAGCTAACGTATTGACATTTAATTCAAATTTGATGACTCTGTTTGATAACATAGCTGCTGGAAATTATCAAATTGAAGTCAATTGCTCACAGGCTTTTAATGAGGGTACTACAGTTGCTGGTCTTCCTAATTTAGATTTAAAAGGTAATCCTCGCATGAGTTTTGGAAAAGTAGATATTGGTGCTTTTGAATTTTATCAAAGTGTCGTTACAAGCATTACAAGCGTTATTACTTGTACAGGAACAAGTACAGGAGAAATTAGGTTATCTTCAGGACCTGCAAATTCAAGATGGTATATTTCAACTGATAGAAACTTTTTTGTTTTTCCTGAATTGAGCCCTATTTTCTCTAATTTAAGTGCAGGAAAATATTATACAGCCACCAGACATAATGGCTGTACCAATGTTTTTAAACTTGATTCTGTAACACTCGACCCACCACCGGTGCTTTCATTTACAGGAATTTTCAAGAATGCTAAATGTAATGCAGGTTTAGATGCGGTATTGCAAGTTACTAGCCTTTTAGGTGGATTTGGACTTGCTCAAAAAGGATTTAAAGTTGATAACGGCACTTTATTTACAGCAGTACCTAGGACTTTTACCGCATTTGCACCTAATATTGTTGTAACTATTACTGTTTTACAATTAACATGTTCTAGAAATTATTTTCATATATTTACTTCACCTAGTCCCATTAACTCTGGCGTGATAGGATGGACAGATGTGGTTTGTAATGGTCAAAACAACGGAAGTGTAAACTTACTACCAACAGGCGGTACTCCTCCTTATTCTTTTTCTATTTCAGGAGTTAGTGCAATTGCAAATACCATATCTGGTGGTTCATATTTAATAAATAATATTAGCCCAGGCGCACAAAGAGTGAATGTTGGGGATGCAAATGGTTGTTTTGTAATTGGTGCTTTAACAACAGTTTCTCAGCCACCAGCTATTGTACCTAGTCTTATTTCTAGAAAACATATTTCTTGCAATGGAGCTAATGACGGATTAATCGTAGCAACTGCAACTGGAGGGAATAGTGGTATTTTTACGTATTCTATTACTGGTTTACCCAGCGTTTCATCCAATACAATTTCTGGTTTAAGTCCAGGTTTGTATAATTTAACTATACGAAATTCAAGTAATTGTACAAGCACTATTTCTGGCATTACCATTACCACACCTTCAGCATTAGTAGCAAGTAGAGCAATTACTAATAATCTTTGTAGTGGCTTAAACCAAGGAAGTATTACTGTTACTGGCACAGGTGGCACACCACCATATCAATACAGATTAAATAGTGGTGTTTTTCAGTCTACACGGATATTTAGCAATGAATTTCAAGGGTCTTATTTAATAGAGGTAAACGATGCAAATAATTGTTCAAACACAACAAGTGCACAACTTATTGATCCGCTTCCATTTGGAATTCAAGAAAGTAAAGTTGCCCCAACATGTAATGGCGATACAGATGGTAAACTGTTGGTAACACTTACTGGAGGAACTGGAATAAAAAGTACAACCATCAATGGAGCATGGTGTAATGGTAATTTTACAGCAACTGGTTTAACTGCATTGCAACAATATCAACTCCGTATTCAAGATCAAAATGGATGTGTAGATTTTTACAATACACAAGTGCCTGAAAAAGAAAGCATCACACTCACAGGAGTAGTTGGCAAAGCCACTTGTACTCCAGCCAACGATTGGTCTATTACCTTAAATGCTTCTGGTGGCAATGAAGGTTTTACCTACAAATTTGACAATGGCAATTATGCTGCTCCAAACACCATAAACAATCTTTCTCCATCTACTGTATTAGGTTTTGCTCAAGACAGCAAAGGTTGTGTAGCCACAGTTACTTCTATAGTAGCACCAACAACTAATCCACTAGTTGCTTCTTTATCTAGCAAAACAGATGTGCTTTGTTTTGGAGCCAATACAGGTGCTATTTTATTAAACGTATCTGGTGGTATAAGTCCTTATAATTATAGTCTAAATAATAGTGCTTACAACACTAGTACTATACTTTCTAACCTGAGTTCAGGTTCAAAAGAAGTGCTTGTGAAAGATCAAAGTAACTGTATCGTAACGGTATCAGGTATAACTATCGGTCAGCCTGCAAGCGGTATTAGTGTATCTACGAGTATAGAAAACAGCAATGCTGTTAGAATAACTGCATCTGGTGGCACAGGCAGTTTATCTTATGCCATTAACAATGGATCTGCCCAAACAGCAAATCTTTTTAGCAATCTTACAACAGGATTATATGCAGTTAGAGTTACAGATGCAAATGGTTGTGTGAGTACTACTCAACAAAATTTATCGTTGCCAAATGCAATAAACGATTCAAATGCTGACTATGATGAAATAGAAATATATCCAAATCCTTCACATGGAGAGTTCAATATTAAAGCACCGCATAATTCAACTATTCAACTATTTAACACTTTAGGAATACTAGTTAAAGAAATATACTTGACACATGAAATTTCAAAAGTCAGTCTTTCTCAAAAAGGAGTTTTTATTGTAAAAATAACTTCTAATAAAGGCAATAAAACAATCAAAATCAATATTGAATAAATCTTGTTCATTTCACAAAACCATCTCTGTTGCTGATAATAGAGATGGTTTTCTAACCTTTTCTTTAAATCTTAAATCTTTACTCATGCAAAAAACAAATTTACCAATCAAAAAAAGTAGGTTCAATTTAGTAAAATCAATCTTATTAGGTTTAATCATTCAAATAAGTACGCTCTTTTCTGCACATGCCGTTACGCCAGTTGTTACAGGAATATACCCCGCCACTGGAGAAATAAATGGATTTTTTTCACTTCTAGGTTCTAATTTTAACGATGTGGAGTTTGTATATTTTAATGATAATAATGGTGGCATAGATTTTACTACTGCTGGTGCTTTTCCAAACTTTTTAGAATTAAATTTCCCATCTTCTATCAGAAACGGAGTTTTAACTTTAACTGGAACATTTGGAAGTTATGTTACTTCAATTCCATTTACATTGGCAACTCCAAATATAACTAGTATTACTCCTGTTGCCTCCAATGGACGTATTTCTATTTTGGGATCTAATATGCGAGGCATTGATAAAGTAAATTTTACTTCTTCGGATGGTAACGCAGCCTCCTCAAATTTTCCAATCAACTTTGGTGATTATATTAGAGTTAATTTTATCCCATCAAATGCTGCTTTAGGTGTTATTACGCTCACCGGAGGCTTTGGAACAGTAATTTCTACGATCAATTTCACTCCAGCTATTCCTACTGTTACAGGTATTTATCCTACTGAAGGTTTGATTGACGGTTACTTGACTTTATTAGGCACAAATTTAGATGGTGTGCAATCAATCATGTTTAAAAATACTGTTGGAAATATCGTTACAGATGTTGTTAATACTTCTACGAACAAAATAGTGCATGCACCCTATTTTATTAGCACAGGTGCTATTACCCTTACAGGTGGTTTTGGAACTAAAATTTCAGAGTTCAGTTTTCAAACTCCTACGCCATCAATTACTGGAATATTTCCTGCTACTGGTGTAGCAGATGATGGTACCTTAACTTTGCTTGGCAATAATATGGAGGGCATTTCTACTGTAAAATTTAAAACTACTACTGGAATATTTAGTACAAGTTTTATCACCTCCAATTCAAATAGTGTTATAATTTCTTTTGTTGATAGAACTGTAAGTAATGGTGTCATTACTGTTTCTGGAGGTTTTGGTGAATTTGCTACTTCACTTAATTTTGTAGTACCAATGCCTACAGTTACAGGAATAAATCCCCAAACTGGTTTCACTGGCAATGGATTTTTAACTCTCACTGGTCAGAATTTTTATTTTGTTGATAATGTACGATTTGTAGGGCTAGGATTTTCAGGAATATACAATGCACAACCCAATCCCCGAACCAATTCTACTTTGGTAATAACAGATCATCCAAACATAATTTCGGGTGAAATATCTTTGGTAGGAACCAATTTTGGAGTTATTAAGACAGGAATTCAATACACAGATGTAGTACTGCCTCCTTCAATTACAGGTATTTACCCAACTGTGGGTGTAGATGAAAACGGAGACATATCGCTACTCGGTCAGAATCTTACCAGTTTACAAACCATCCGTTTTGTGTCTTCACTAACAGATTTTGTTTCTACCAATAACTTTACTTTAGAAGGCTTTGCCAAAATACGTGTACCAGCAGATGCAATTACTGGAGAAATATCTATAACAGGGATTGGATTAAGTGGACTTACTGCCACTAATATACGTTTTATACGCACTACAGTTCCTGGAATAGTGCCTAGTGTTCCGGGCATTAATACTACCGTAGTTTCAGTATCCGGAATTCAAAGTTCAGTAAGTTTAGAAAACATTGTAAATCAAGTATTTATAACCTTAACTGGTTCAGGTTTTGTAAATGGCACTTCGGTTACCATAGGTGGCGTGGTGTTGAGTAATATAGTAGTTTCGGGTAATGTAATTACAGGTACCATTCCAGCAGGTGCAGTGGTGGCAAATCCATCTAATCCAAGCATCATAATTCAAAATCCGGGTTTGACTCCATCAGTGGGCATTACACCAGTAGCAATAGAAGTTGTTACCAATATTTCTTTTCACAGCACACAAAACAATGAAATAGAAATTTACCCCAATCCTTCTCACGGAGAGTTTAATATAAAAGCACCCCAAAATTCAACTATTCAACTATTTAACACTTTAGGCATACTAGTTAAAGAGATATACTTGACAAATGAAATTTCAAAAATCAGTATTTTACAAAAAGGAGTTTTTATAGTAAAAATAACTTCTAGTAAAGGCAATAAAACAATCAAAATTAATATCGAATAACATAATTTGAGATGGATATGAATTCAATTGCTTTATCAATAAAAGTGGTATTTAGATTTACTTTTGTATTGGTTTACGTTGCGTTCATATCTATTTCTTTAGCTAATAATCCCACTATTACAGGCATATATCCACTTCAAGGAGCAGATGAAAATGGGCAAATTTCACTATTAGGAACAAATTTTAGTGAAATAAAACAGGTTTTGTTTCAAACCAGTTCTGGTATAGTAGCTGTACCTCAAATTGTAGATTTTAAAGATTATTTAAAAGTGTATTTTGTGCCTAAAGATGCTATACCTTCAACTCTATCTGTACTCGGTACATTTGGAATTGTTTCTACCCAAGTGAGTTTTACACCTGGGATTCCGTCCATCAGTGGCATACTTTATTCAACAGATAAAGAAGGGAAAAACTATCTTATCGTAATGGGAGAAAACTTGAACTTTATAGAACAATGTCATTTTAAAACCATAAACGATGAACCTGCTACAGGTATCTTTAACTATTTTGGAGCTTATGCACAAGTATATATACCAAGAAATGCAAAAAACGGAACAATATCTATTAGCGGTTTGAGTTTTGGTCGATTAAATACAAAATATGATTTTATAAATTCTTCCCTTCACATACCCGAGCATATTGAAAATATTGACTTAAATGAAAATATAGATTCGATTTTAAAAGCTGAAATAGAAGTTTTCTATCGGGAATTTTAATATAAAAAGTCCCATGTCGAGTATAATCGAAGTTTACAATTCTAATAGTGCATTAATCTCAAAAACAATTGCTACCAATGAAATTACCAAAATAAGCATTTATCAAAAAGGATTAATTTTTATCAAAGTAATTACAAAAGAAGGTGTTTTTATTAAAAAGATGCTAATAGACTGATTTTTTGGTTTACAAATATGTGCTTTCGCCTAAAAATCACAATTTATTTTTGGTTGTGGTATATTTTGAACTTTTCTGAAAAAACTTAATTCAAAATATAATCACCTCGTATTTACTTTTGATTTTTAGCACAACTCAAATTATTATTAACTCAAAACAATAGTGTTAAAAAAAGTATTAATTTTGCATCCTATTTCATGCAAACAGAACAAACAATTACGCATTCGATTACTTTTTCCGAAAAATTAAAGGCTTATTTTCAAATCCTAAAGTTTAGATTAACTCTCACAGTAGTTATTTCTGCTGGTTTTGGCTATTTGCTAGCTGCAAATGGAAATATAAATTATACAACGCTATTTAGCTTGCTTTTTGGTGGTTTTTTGATGACTGGTGCTGCCAATATTTTGAACCAAGTAATCGAAATTGATTCTGATTTTTTGATGAAACGTACATTTTCTCGACCATTACCCTTTTTCTGTTTAATATTGGTTTCGGTAGGTTTTTTATTGTTGCTTTCTAATGCAAATCCGCTTACAGCATTTCTAACTTTGGTTTCGGTGATTTTGTATGCGTTTGTGTATACTCCCATGAAAAAAGTTTCTTCTTTTTCGGTTTTGGTTGGTGCATTTCCAGGTGCAATGCCTCCGTTAATTGGCTGGGCAGCGTTTTCAAACAGTTTGGGTATCGAAGCTTGGGTAATTTATGGACTTCAATTTATATGGCAATTTCCACATTTTTGGGCTATAGCTTGGATTTTAGATGCCGATTATAAAAAAGCTGGTTTCAAAATGCTGCCAACAGAAAGTGGAAAATCGAATCGTACTGCTTTTCAAATTATAATTTATACAGCTTTTCTGATTCCAATGGGTTTGTTGCCTTTCAAAATTGGCATTACTGGTGTTTTTTCTGCCATAGGTATTGTGATTTTAGGTCTTTTATTTTTGGCACAAGCCATTTATCTTTTCAAAACCAAAACAGATAAGGCTGCAAAACAGTTGATGTTTGGTAGTATTCTTTACTTAACATTAGTTCAAATTTTATTAGTTACCGATCGTATATGAACACCATTCAACAGCCTACCCCAAATCAATACCGACCTTTGGGAATGAATCCTTTGAAATTTGCTACTTGGCTTTTCATTGTGAGTATTGTAATGATATTTGCCTCACTCACAAGTGCTTATGTAGTGCGCAGAGGCGAAGGTAATTGGCTCGAATTTGATTTGCCAAGTTTGTTTTGGATCAATAGTGTTATATTATTAATAAGTAGCGTAACCATGCATATTGCTTATTTGCAAGCCAAAAAAGACAATTTTAATTTATTGCGAATTTTTATTGTTGCAACATTTGTTTTAGGAATAGTTTTTTTGATTCTACAATATTATGCTTGGGGACAATTGGTTGATAATAAAGTTTTTTTTGTTGGAAATCCAGCTGGTTCGTTTGTTTATGTACTTAGTGGATTGCATGGAGCACATATTATTGCAGGTTTGATTTTTCTTTTTATCGTTTTTATAATGGTTTTTCAAGATAAAATACATTCTAAAAAAATGTTATGGATAGAAATTTGTACAACTTTTTGGCATTTTTTAGATGGACTTTGGCTTTATTTATTTTTCTTCTTAATATTGAATCGCTAAATTTGCACAAAAAATAAAAAGCATTAATTTTACAACCTCATAATTTAAAACAAAATATGTCAGCTACAGCTACCGTATTATCTCCTTCCAAAGACGTTTGGAAAGGCAATGCAGAACCAATGAATGCCAGTTATGGCAAATTAATGATGTGGTTTTTCTTGGTTTCCGATGCATTTACATTTTCTGCATTGCTAATTACCTATGGTTTAATACGTTATAGCTTTCCATCTTACGATGGTTCGGTAGAAAACTACATGTTTTCGGCTAGCTATTGGCCCATTCCAGAAAAAGTTTTTACTCACTTTCCGTTTTTGCATGGTGTAGATGCTCCTTTAGCATTTGTGGGTTTAATGACTTTTATTTTGATTATGAGTTCGGTTACTATGGTTTTAGCAGTTGAGGCTGGACACAGAATGGACAAACTTGCAGTTGAAAAATGGATGCTTTGGACAATTTTTGGCGGCATTTGCTTTGTAGGTTCTCAAGCTTGGGAATGGTCGATATTTATCGAAGGTGTTGATGGTTGGCATGCCAACTTGAAAGACAATCCGTATGGTCCACCTGCTTTTGCCGATTTGTTTTTCTTCATCACTGGTTTTCATGGCACACACGTAACAAGTGGTATTATTTTAAATATTCTAATTTATTATAACACAGTAATGGGTGTGTATCAAAACAGAGGTCATTACGAAATGGTAGAAAAAGTAGGTCTTTACTGGCATTTTGTAGATTTAGTTTGGGTATTTGTATTCACATTCTTCTATTTAGTATAAATTTAAAATCACAATTTAATCATTAAAGTATAATGTCATCACATTCAGAATCAAGCGTTTCGGCACAATATGTGCCAGATACAAATCCAGAATCTATTGCACATAGAAAAACCATTTGGGCTACATTTTATATTCTTTTAGCCATCACTGCATTTGAATTTTTAATTGCATTTGTAAAAGGTCCGATGGGTATTCCCAAAACCTTAGTAATTGTAGTTTTTGTTACACTTACATTGGTAAAAGCTTTTTATATTGTTGCAGAATTTATGCATTTAAAGCACGAAGCAAAATCTTTGATTTTGTCTATTGTTATTCCTATTGTATTTATTATTTGGTTTATAACAGCCATGCTTACCGAAGGAGGACATATTTTAACTAATCTTTTTGGGAAATAAATAGCTTTTTGCAAACTTAAAAAACCTCAAAAGTAATTTTGAGGTTTTTTTATGTTTTGGTTTTTAATATCGGATAAAAATAAATATATTTGAAACGATATTAATAATAAGAAGTGGATTGGAAAAAAACAAATATAGAAATTGCCGAATTTGATAAGCAATTAGAGCGTATAGATCTAAAAAAGCAAAAACTAGTTGCTTTTAGACCTATTCCATCTATTATTTTGTCGTCTATCAAAAATACAATGCATTTAGAATGGATACACCATTCAAATGGTATCGAAGGCAACACACTTACGCTCCAAGAAACACGTTTGGTAATAGAAGAAGGAATAACGATTGGTGGAAAATCGCTTAGAGAACATTTTGAAGCTGTCAACCATCAAGATGCGATTGATTATGTAGAAAAATTAGCTAAGCCAAATTATGTTTTATCCGAAAGTGATATTTTAGATGTAAACGCATTGGTGCTACATAAAATTGAAAAAGAATTTGCTGGCAGATTTAGAACAGGTGGTGTTAGAATTAGTGGTGCAAATTTTATACCTCCAAATGCTCAAAAGGTATATGATTTAATTGCCGAACTTATTTATTGGGCAAACAACGAAGCAAAAGAATGGCATCCATTATTGAAAGCCACTATTTTTCATCATAGATTTGTTTGGATTCATCCATTTTTTGACGGAAATGGACGCACAATTAGACTGATTTTTAATTTATTATTAATGAAAGATTGTTTTCCGCCAGCTATAATTTTGAAAACAGACAGGAAAAAATATTATGAAGCTTTGAATAAAGCCAATAATGGAGATTATAAAAAGCTATTTTTGCTCACAATTCAAGCTATGGAACGCTCATTGGATATATATTTGAACAGTTTGGAAGATACTTTTGCTGATTATCAACCCATTTCGAATATTGTTGAGGAGCCTATGGTGCCTTATGGACAAGAATATGTAAGTTTATTAGCTAGGCAAGGAAAAATTGATGCATACAAAGAGGGTAAAACTTGGTTTACAACCGAAAAAGCCATTAAAGATTATATCTCTACTAGAGAAAGAAATCGAAGTTTTTAGCGTATAAGTTTTACTATTTTAATGTAGTTGAACTAGCATTTTCAATTTCTAACTTTTTTCCCTAAAATCTATATTCGTACCCAAGTGTAAAAACCATTAACCTAGAAAGCCCATCTGGATTTCTAGGTTCTTTAATGGGGTTTTCTTTAAAATTTTGTGTGGCTTTTCTATCCATCAAATTATATCCAAACATGGCTTTTATACCAGAATGTGTATCGAATCGATATCCTGCACCAAATAAAGCTGTAATAGCAGGTCCATTACTGCCATCAATTTGTTTTATTTTACCATCACCATCTAAAAAAGTATCTTTTGTTATTCTTACAATTGCCAAAACACCTGCATACACATTCCAGTTTGAAAATCTAAAATTTCGTTCAACTCTAAGCATTACATCCGTACCTCTTCTTAGATTTTTAGATTTCATATAATGATAAACGAGCGAAGAATCTGGAGTTTGGTCGTATGGTTTCCATAAAAAAGTATTAGGCGTATTGGTTAAAACTTGTTGAAAACCCGTTGCAAAAAGCCAGTTTTTTGACATTAAAGAGATTCCACCTAAAATATCCCAAGTTCCTAGCGAGGTTTGGTAATACATTGGTAAAGGTAAATCTTTTGTTGTGCCATTTCGTAAAGTCTCGCTTTTTGTATTATTGGCATTTCCAGTAGGGATTTTCATCCCCAAAGAGCCATTGATTTGGAATTTTTCTTTTGCTAAAATATTGTAACTGGCACTTAGCGAAATATCTCCTAATCCATTTGTGTTTGCCAATCCGCCAGAAACAAATTGGTATGGAAGTTTGATTTGAGCTGTTATTTTGTTAGAAATACTAACATTCAAATCTGCTGAAATATTGTAAATAAAAATATGATAAGGTTCAACTAAACCATTATTTATCAGTCCGCTACCTTTTTGAGTGATACCAAAATAATTTGAAATTTCGATGGAACGAAGTTTTAAATTTACTTTTTTAGAATATGGTTGGTTTGGTCTTAATGCTCCAAGTGTGCAAAATCCTGCATCGCTGCATCCTTGGCTAAATGATTGAAAATGAATTAAATTCAAAAAAAATATCACAAAAAATAAAATAACTTTTTTCATAATTGCATAAAAATTTTATTAAAACTACTTCTTTTAGCTGATTTTAATAATTTTTTAAATGTTTTTTTTATTAAACCAAAACGGAGTTGAACCTAAATTAAGATTCAACTCCGTTTTGCAAATTATCTATTAAACTAATTATTTAATTTTTACTAATTCCACATCAAACAAAAGAATAGAGTTTGCAGGAATTTTATCACTCATTTGCATTGGACCATATCCCAAACGAGAAGGAATAATTAATTTTGCTTTTGCACCTTCGTTAAGCAAGGTCAAACCTTCGTCCCAACCTGGTATTACTTGTCCCATTCCGAGTTGAAATTCGATTGGGTCTTTGCCAGTAGAACTATCAAAAACAGTACCATCTAAAAGCATACCTGTATAGTTTACACTAATATTTTTGCCTGATTCGGCATTTTTTCCTTTGCCAGGTTTTGTAATGATATAAAACAAACCAGAACCTGTTGATTGAGCTATAAGATTATTTTGTTTAATATAATCCGCAATTAATTGGTCGTCTATTGCTTTTTGAGCCGTCATTTTTTGTTCCATAATTTTTTGTTGTTCTTTCGAGTATTCTTCACGCGATTGAATTTTAATAATTTTCATATTAAAAGTAATGTCGCTTGCCGAGTCTATAAATGGGGGACGCATAGCATAAAACGTTTTTTGGAAAAGCGAATCTGCATTTACCTGAAAACTAGCGCTATCGCCAGCCGAAAGCATCAATAAACCTTCTTCTAGTGAACCTTTAAAGTTTGATTTTTGAACAACTATTGGCACGGGTTGTCCGTCTTTCCAAGTGTCTTTTAACACGGTATCTTTGCCTTTGTTTTTGGCTATCATCTGGAAGTTTATCATCAAAAGGTCGTCAAATTTTGCATTTGTGCCTTCTTTGTCTTCGTAGATAATGTATTTTAAACCTGTTGGCGATGTTTCATATTTTTTGCTACATGAAGCCAAAACTACAATGCCAACTAAGGCACAAACTTTTACGATTGATTTTAACATGGGATTAAATTGGGTTGAGATTTATATTCAGCATTTAGCATCGGCTGGTATGATGGCAATAAGTTTAAGAATTTTTCTAATGTTAATTTGAATGAAGCGGTTGATTTTCCACCTGCTGCATTTTTATGACCACCACCTTCAAAATGTTTTGCTGCAAATTCATTTACAGCAAAATTACCCGAAGAGCGAAACGACATTTTCACGGCATCTTCTCTTTCGATTATAATAACTGCAAATATAACACCTTCTATGGATAACCTCTGTATCACCTGTTTGTGAATGAAACATCGAAAGCTCTTCTTTAGAAATTGCAATATAGGCTGTATTTAAACTATCGATAACATGCAATTTTTGATTGAGTGCATAGCCCAAAAATCGCAACTTTTCTTGCGAGTTGTTATCGTATATCATCCGATGAATTTTAGAATTATCAACTCCTAATTCTATTAATTCAGATATTATAAGATGTATTCTTTTGCTTGTCGAAGGAAAGCGAAACGAGCCTGTATCAGTCATAATGCCTGCATAAATGCACTCGCCAATTTCAATATCTATTTTATAAGTTCATATATAAGTTCGCATGTTGCGGCTGCTTTTGGTTGCCACATTTTGTAATCTGCATCTACCGTAGGATCCAAATGATGGTCAATCAATACTCTTTTTGCATTTGATTTTTTTACATATTGGGCAACTTCTTTGAGTCTTTCCCAACTCGAAAAATCCAAACAAAATATCAAATCGGCTTTTTCTATAGCTTTTATAATATGTGTTTTATTTTTATCATCCAATTCAAAGTCGACAACACAATTATTGCCGGGCATCCAAAACAAAAATCGTGGATAGTCGGTTGGAGCAACTACAGTGATGTCGTGATGGTATTTTTTAAGATAATTATAAAGTGCCAAACTCGAACCTAACGCATCGGCATCGGGCTTTTGGTGTGTAGTTATAACTATTTTCTTTGGCGAACCTGTTAATAGTTCACGCAACGATTGCAAATTCTGCATGCGGATTGAAAAGCCTAAGCACTAAATATTATGCAAATATCTGTATAATGAATGAGTTTATAAAATCTTTTTTTTATAGCTTTCAAATATTAAATTCTTATCAACTATTTTTTACAAAATTGAATATCAATTACAGAGTATTTTAATTGATTTTATCCGGTGTTAGGTTAAATAAAATGAGTGTAGATAATAGACCTGGCACGGAACAAAGATTATTATAATGTAAATTAAATTTTCAAATCAACTGCCACAGCACATTAACAATGGAGGATATTGCTTATACAAGATTTTAATTCTCAATACTCAATTTTTACCACTTTAACTATTTGTTTGCCTATTCGATTATTAATTTTGAAAAAATACATGCCATCTGAATAAGCACTTAAATCAATTTCTGTTTCACTAGAATTTGATTTAAAGGTCTGCAAAACTTTGCCAGTAAAATCTACTAACTCAATATGACTATCGCCATCAAACCCTGAATTTAATTTCACTTTTGAAGTTGTAGGATTAGGATAAATAGTAATTTTGGACTTTACACTTTCGCCTTTTATCCCAGTTATGGTTTGTAATGTAAATAAACTAACATCTCTATTATCGATTTTTAATAATCTCAAATTATTACTATTTAAATTATAATAATCTTGTTTTGTTAGCATACTATATAATATAATATAATATAATGCCTGAAAAATAAATTATTTTATAAGAGTCATTTGTGTTACTTTCATAGCTTTGATAATTGCTTTCATACGTTTGAAGTATTTTATTTTCAACTCCAACAAATTTAAGTTTGTTTATTTGTTGAAGTAATGACTTGTATCTTCCTTGCACACTTCCATCTGTGTAGCGTGAACATATATAACAAGAATCAACTTTATTATATTTTCCATCCCAAAAAACACCTCCATTAATTGGACCAGTATAGAATTGTTTATATTTAGGAAACGTAAGTATTTTGTTTTCTAATGTCAATTTACCAACCCCTAAAACTGAGTTTGTACGAAATGAGGTGATAGTAACATTCCAAAATTTGGAAGCTGAGTTGGTTATGATTGGTTTAGAATATTTAAACGTAATTGTATCAACTTTTATAGAATCAATGATTAGAGGATTAGAAAATGGATCTTTAATTCTAGTGCTATCTTGATAAACAAAGGTATGTAAATGCAAACTGTCTTCGTGAATCAACTGCTGTGCAAATGTTGATGCTGAGATAAATATTAAAACACTAATATATTTGAAGTTTTTCATAGCTTATATTTTGTTTAGTTTTACATACTGAAATTTCAGTATGCTTCAGATAACTAGTTTTAAAATACTAAAAATAATAACTCAATCCAAACGAAAATGCAGAACTATTAAAATCAAATCCATAATTTATTGGTTAAAGTATAAACTACCATAAGTAAATTCTAGTGCAACTTTTTTGCTAACAAAAAAAGCCAAACCTGGACTAATGTTTGCAAAAACGCCAACAAATGAACTAGGACTGTTTCTTTCAATATTGTTTCTGATTGTTTTATTTTCAGAATTTCCAACTCTAAAACCTACGTTTGCAGAAACATAAAACTTAATTCGTTTACTAATATCTACATAGTAGCGACTAAATGCACTTAATCCAAAATCTAAACTATTAATATTAGTACTTTGTTGGACACTAGTAGGACTACTGTATGAATCAATATTAAATTCATTATATGATAATCGTGGTCTAATGCCAATTGCTAAATTGTTAGCAATAAAATACCCAAACCCTGCACCAACA
>RDZG01000046.1 GCA_004293915.1 Bacteroidota bacterium
TGAGCCGTACTATTTTCAGGAAATGATATTTTTTGCATAGAATTTTAGTTTATGCAAATATACAAAAATGTAATATATTATTTTCGGTTTAATATAAAATCCAATAAAGCGAAAATGGCGGAATAAACTGTTGTCCGTGATTGGGATAGCTGCTTCGAGTTAATCCTTCGTAAGTTTGAGAATAATGAAATTGATTGATAGCATTTTTAACCAATCTATCATCGCCAGCTACATAAAGCGATATAAGTGCCTGAATTCGGGTATCTCCAATGTATTGCAATTGTTCGTAATAAGGACAATCAAAATATGTTTCGTGAGCACACAAAGCAGCAGTTCGAAAGCCAACGTTCCAAATTTTTGAAAGTTGGGCATCATCCGAACTAAATTTTGCATTTTGAGCCAAAGGATAGCCTGTATAAATTCCTTTAAAATCATGAATAATTAAAGCTTCGTCTTTAGTTTCGATATCAATTTGTAAATAGCGATAGCAACGAAACCAAAGCGGACGAAACAGGCGCTTCTCTCCCCCATCGGGCAAAAATACATCGGCATTTCCATTAATTACTAATCCATTTATACTATCTCTGTGTAATTTACCAAAGGCTGGGTCGAGAGGGTTATCTGCTTTCTTTTTATCAAATAGTGCCTCAGAATAAATTAATTCTATATTCGATTTTTTACCTTTGCTAACAACAATTTCGGGATATGCATTGGTTAAAAAAGTTTGGTCTAATAATATTTTGCACTTCGTTTTTGCGGGAATAATCAAATCTGATTTCCCTTTCAAAAATTCTCCGTTAGTTTTTATATTTTCTAATCGTGCTATTTTTGGAATTCGAACAACAGAATCTATCAAAAAAGGAATGTCTCTTAGCACCAATTGCCAGGTATTCATTGGCAAAATATACGATTTGGGATAGCCATTTTGTCCATCCCAAGTAATAGCATTTTGCCATTTCGAATCATCAAAGTCGATTTTATTCCAATTCCAAGTATATAAACTGGCATCTATTTTGTCGCAAGCTCCAGGTGTTCCAAAATAAGCTTGGCGAGAATATGGCGTATAGGCTTTGTTTTCAGTGTATTTCCATGTTGTATTTGTGTTTACAATTTCTTCAACAGTAGTATTTCCTTGTAAAATAAAAGCAGTTTTGTCCGATATTTGAGCCATCGGTTTGCTGCTTCCAGCATTCCAAACTTGAGCTGCTAAAACATTTTTGCCTAATTTTAGAAATGGAGCAATGTCTATGGTTTCGTACTGCCAATGATTCAAATCGCCACGAGCAGGACCCAAACAAACTCTTTTTTCGTTCACAAAAAATTCGTATCGATTATCAGCAGTTACATGAACAATAAATTCTTTTGGTATGGTTTGCAAATCTACAGTTTTACGAAAATGATAAACACCATATTTTCGTGAATCTTCTGGATAAAGCTAAAATGCCGACCATCTATTTTCGAGTAGTTTGGGATTTATTTTTTGAATATTTTGGGCAAATGCAATAGTTGTAATTGCTAACAAAAAAACTATTTTTTTCATTTTTAACTATGTTGTTTAAATGGTCAAATATAATAATTTGTATGAAATAATGTAAAACAAAGAATATCTGATTATTTTTCTATGTTGGTATTATTTGAAAGCCACGTTATTTTTGACAATAGCCAAAAAAATCGAATAGCTTTTAAAGCTTAACTTTTAGCTTGATTGGTAAAAGACAGACCCTTGTACAAATTAGGAATTTCGTCAATACAAAATGGATTTTATTGATATAGAATCTGAAACTAGTTTTACAAGCATTTTTAATAAAAAGAGCCAAAAAGAGGTAAGGTATCTAACTCTTAAAAATCATTTTTAAACATTTCTTAAAATCATATTTTATCAAATTCAAATTTGATAGCCAATTATTTTTTAAAAAAATTAGGTATTTTAAAGAAATAGTATAATTTTGGATTGTGATTAACAGTAAGTTATATTTTAAAAAATAGTTAAAGTATAATTTAGCAATGCAAAACTTCACATTTTCAATTTTAAAAGTATGAAAAATTTGTTCGGATGAAAGTATTAATTACAATTTTAGCTTTTGTGGTTTGGTGTTTTGGCTCAGCATATTGGTATACATGCAAAATAAAACAATTGTGCGATGATACTTCAACAGAAACTGCTCTTAGTCAGATGGATATGGCTGAAACACCAGTTGATATTGTTTCAACAACAGAAATTATTGAACCAACAGATACACTTAGTGTTTTGCCTGATAGTGCAACAACCCAAAAAGTATATTTTAATAAGTCATTCAATATTGTATTCAAATATAAAAGTACCGATTATGTTTCTGATTCTACATTAGAAAAAAGTTTAAAAGAGCTGGCTCTTTTTTCAAAATCAAATCCTAATGCAACTGTTGAGATAATTGGACATACAGACAATGTTGGTTCTGCACCAACAAATTTAGTTTTGGGGCAAGGAAGAGCAGAATCTGTGATGCAAACATTATATAAATACGGTTCAACTTCTGGTAAAATAACAGCAACATCGAAAGGTGAAACCGAGCCAATTGCTGAAAACGATTCTGAAGAAGGTCGAAAAAGCAATAGAAGAGTTCAAATTATTATTAAAAATTAATCTATCATGTTCGAAAATATTAACCCAATGGATAAATCTACAGCAATTTTTGAGATATTAATTATGTTGCTTGTTGCAGCAATTTTAGGCTTTATTTTAGCTTGGCTACTTTTTAGAAATAAAAATGCAGAAACTAGCTCTGTTTCTGATTCTAATCTCGAAGAAATAGAAAAACTTAAAAAGAAAAATAACGATTTGTTATTAGAACTCGGCAATGTAAAACGCTCTAATACAGACCTATCTATTAAATTAGACGAATGCAATAAAAGAGGACAAGCTCTAAAATCGGCTCCTGTTGTTACAACTTCCGTTGCAGAAAAAACAGTAGTGGCTTCTGCTCCTGCTCCTCAAAAAAAATCTAAACCTGATGACTTAAAAATTGTTGAAGGAATTGGACCTAAAATTGAAGAATTATTACACAAAGCTGGTATAATTACGTTTGCTGATTTGTCAAAAGCTGATATTGTAAAATTAAAAGAAATTTTGGTAAATGCTGGCTCCAGATTTCAAATGCACGACCCATCAACTTGGCCAAAACAATCTGAATTGGCTAGAGATGGCAAATTTGAAGAACTTAAAAAGTTTCAAGATGAATTAAATGCGGGTAGAATATAATTTTTTGAACTATCAATATTACTATTTGGTTTATCATACAATAATTTTCATCGAAATTTAATTTCTTGAACAAAAAATTGTAATATTTTTAAGCTTTGTAATATCTTCTGAAATGGCACAGTACATGGTTTCTATAAATTTACCTGAAAGTATAGATAATAATTTTGTTTCTTTAATTCCAGACCAACGAGTTTATGTTGATACATTGATTGCTAAAGGTACAATTTTATCCTATAGCTTGTCTGTAGATCGTACAAAGCTTTGGATTATTTTTTCTTGCCAAAACGAAAAAGAGGTGGCAAAATATTTGAATCGTTTTCCTATTGCCGAATATTTAGAATACGAAATTATAGAATTGCTATTTCATAATTCTCCTGAGATGGTTTTCCCTGCAATTTCGCTAAACTAAAAAAATAAAACTGGAATTAAACTTTTACAATTTTTTATCGTCTAACTCAAAACACTCCAAAATAATCACTGGAAGATTCTGAAATATTAGCTAAATTTTTTGAAGTTGAAACACGAAACTACGGATTCAATCTTTTAGTACGCAAATATCAAAAGCAAGTGTATTGGCATGTCCGAAAAATGGTTATCGACCATGATGATGCCAACGATCTTACTCAAGATACATTCATAAAAGTTTATAAAGCTTTAGATAATTTTAGGGCTGATTCTCAACTATTTACATGGATTTATAGAATTGCAACCAACGAATGTCTAAATTTTTTGAACAAAAAACGTAAGCGATTTATGTTACCAATTTATGATGTTGAAGCCGAATTGGCTTCTAAAATTGATACATCGAGCCAATTTACAGGCGATGAAATTCAGCTAAAATTACAAAAAGCAATTTTGACTTTGCCACAAAAACAGCGTTTGGTTTTCAATATGAAATATTATGATGATATAAAATATGAAGATATGGCAGTGGTTTTGGAAACATCTGTGGGGGCATTAAAAGCTTCGTACCACCATGCAGTAAAAAAAATTGAAGAATATATTAATAAAGAAAGTCAATAAAAAGTAAACTTGGAATTAAACCTTGATTAAAAAAAAGTATCAAAGCATTGTAAAACAAAGAAGTGAAAAAGTTTAAATTAGTAAATAATGATTTTTTAAAGCAAAACACATTTGATGTGCCAAACGATTATTTCGATAAATTTATCAAAAAAATCATGCAACACATTGAAAATGAACATTTTACACTCGATACTGCAAAAAAGGAAATAGGGTTCGAAGTTTCTGACGCATATTTTGATAACTTAACGAATCAAATTACGGCTAAGGCACAAAAATGGAAAAAACTTGACGAAATAGAAGTTGCTCAAAATTATACAGTTCCCGAACGATATTTCGATTTGCTTCCAATGCAAATTCAAGCGAAAGTTGCAAAAAAATGTAATGTATTTGAATTTGATTTGCCTCTATTTATGCCCAAATTAGCATATTCTGGTATTGCGGCCATTTTAGTTATTGGAATCTATTTTGGTATAAATTACAAATCAGAAATCGAGTGTAAAGATTTGCTTTGTAGTGTGTCAAAATCAGAAATTAGAGAATATCTTATTCAACATATAGAAGCCAATCACGAAGCAGTACATGAAAACGAAAAAATAGAAAAAATAATTACGCAACCAATTGTAAATCAGAATGATATATTAGAACAAATTGATGTTTCACAAGTTGAATATGAATTATAAAAAATGAAAATAATTAGTAGTATTCTTATTGTATTTTTTTCGTTGTTAGCCGCACAAGCTCAAGATAAAAGCACAAAAATTGAAGCTGCTAAGGTTGCGTTTTTGAAAGAAAAAATTCAGCTTACCGAAAATCAAGAAATGCTTTTCTGGCCCATTTACAACGATTATTTAGACAAAAAACAAGAGATTAGAAAACAAATAAAATCCCTAAAAACCGAAACTGGCGCACTTTCGGCAACAGATGAGCAATTGAAATTGGATTTGCAAAAACTATTTGACCTCCGACAACAAGAATTGATGCTCGAAAAAGAATATTTTACGCTAAAATTTATAAAAGTAATATCGCTCCGTCAGGTGGTTGAATTGCAAAAAGCCGAAAAACAATTTACACTTATGCTCATCAAAAAACTAGAAGATGCCAAATAAGTTTTAATTTTAATCTTATAGTTATATATAAATCTGTATTTTGCAGAAACTTTTTATGAACTGCAACCGAAAATTTATTTATCGCTTTTTATTCGTTATCATCTATTTTTTGATATTTGAAGCCATAAATATAAATCCTGCATTTAACTCTAATTCAACTGGAGCTTTTATCCAAAAAAGTGTTGATGATATTGACCAAACGGTATTTAGTAAAGATAAATTAGCAACAATTATTTCGGAATTAGACATGAACGGAATAGCTAGAATTTTAGCACACGTTTTAGTTTTTGGTTGCTTAAGTTTAATCATTATTTGGGCATTAAATGTTTATGACATATCGGATTTTTACAAAATTTTGATTTCTATTGTGATTTGTTCTCTTTTTGGGCTAATAGACGAAACCATACAACTTTTTATTCCATACCGACAGTTTAGGTATATTGATGTGCTAAAAGATGATGTAGGCGCAATAATTTTTACTTGCTTCATATATTCACCCCTTCGGAATTTATATCACATCCAAAAACACAGATTTTTGAAATTGGTTTAATTTTTACAATAATCGAATATTTTTTGACTAACAAATTTTAAAATCATTGATTTAAGTTTAATAGGTTTGTTTGTGAAGATGAACAATAAATTAAAATAAGAAATTATTGTATATTTAATCGTTAAAAACGAATGTCTCAACTGACCCCTTGGAAAACGAGGTCGATTGGGGGTATAAACATAAACACGAAGGATGGTGGTTTCCAGAGACGAAATGTCTTGTCCTGAAATAGGTTTACACAAAAGTAGTGTAAAATATGGAAGAAAAAACGGAGAGATTTGAAGTAAATAGATATAGTTTAGAATTCAAACAT
>RDZG01000078.1 GCA_004293915.1 Bacteroidota bacterium
TCAAAATTTAAAAAATACCGAAGTAAAAAGTATTTGCTCTTTTGGATATATATTTTTAGACCAATATTGGTCTGTAAAATAATTCAAGTTGGTATAATTAACAGACATTATAAAAAAGGAGACCCAGAAACAGGCAAAAATGCAGAATATACTATAAATGAGAAACGCTCAGATTTAAAAACGCCAAGTAAATTAACATTAATAAAATCCACGTTTTCAAACGCTGAAAAGCAATTAATCAATGAATTTGTAGCAATAATGGACAAAAAGTAGGCTTTTTATTTTGTGGGATTTGTAAAAGAGATTCTTTTTTTACAGATGTTTGATTCACAGAGACAAGCATATCATCGCTCTGCTGGAGAGCAACGATGTAAGGAATATTTTGGTCTAATAAGGTAGAAGGGGCAATTGCCCCTTTTTTGAGTACCTACCTGTTTAGCTATGCCTTCAAAAACTCATCTATAAACTTGATTTTACGCTTTAATGCCATTCCATTATGGTTGCGGAGTTTGTTTTTAAAGTCTGAAAAATGTCCATCTATGGCATTTGTTGTATTAGGTATTTTCAATTCTTCCTATCCTTTGTGTTCGCAAAGCGGCACTACGGATTATCAAATAAAATTTAGTTTCCGACTAAATAATAAAAAAAAGTCCATATCATTTTTACTTGATTGTGGAGAGAAATTCAGTACCCCCTCAATTCATTCCAAATAAGTTCTCTGTTGGTGTTTTTTTGGTGATTGTATTGCCGTTTTTGTTTTATGGTTGTTTTTATATAATCAATTCTTTCAGTCGAAAGTGGATGAGTGCTCAAAAAACTAAGCATACTATTAGCACTATCTTTAGAAACGGAACCTAGTTTTTCAAATAGAAGTATCATACCTTGTGGGTCGATGTTTGATTTTTGCAACAATTCTAGCCCAGTTAAATCAGCATCTTGTTCGAGCGAACGTGAATTTTGCAATTCTTTAAGCGAGTTAGCATTACTCATAACCACGCCTAAAACGCCATTTACATCGCCACTTACTAATGAAATTAGGAAATAGCCAGCTAAATTTTTAAATAACCCTTTTATGGCATGACGATGGTGTACATGCGAAACTTCGTGCGATAATAAAGCCGCCAATTCTTCGCTGTGGTTCATCATCCGAATAATAGAATCGTGAACCACAATGTTTCCGCCAGGCAATGCAAATGCATTTGGGATATTGCTTTTCAAAACAGTGAGTCTGATATTATATTCGGTTTTAAATTGAAGGGTTTTATAAAAACGATTAATAATTTCTGTTTTATTTGTATCAACTTCGGCATATTCTATAAAAGATTCATAAAAATTATCTCCTACTTCTTTTTCTAAGCTAGGACTGATAACCGAGGTTGCAATATTTTCTGCCACAAAAGGTACTACAAAAAAATATAAACCAGCAATGATGGCAACAACAGCCGCACCCATAATCACTAACTTTTCCATGCCTTTTTTGCCAACAAAGGAAGAGTAGTTTGTTTTTGTGTTCGGATGATTTTTATAAAATGGCAAATACACATTTTCGTAATCGGCAGCCGAAACTTCTAATAACTGTTTTGGAAAACTACCATAGCTCAAAAGTGCTTTCGAGCTTGAAATATTAATATCATTTTGATTAATTAATGAAATATCCCAATCTATACTTTCGGTAAAATGAGAAAACTCATTAGATTCGGTATAAGATATAGTAAGTTTTTCTGTTGATAAAAAAACTTCGCAAATTTTACTTCTCGAAGTTTTTCCATCATAATAAATAGCTGAAAACGAATGCATAAATCAGAATTACACTAAGCCTAAGTCGAGCATATCTGATAAATCATCAGAAGTTGCATTGTTAAAATTATCTTCGGTTTGTTCGAGTTTATCAGGTTCAAAATAACCCACCACACTCATATTATCTAAATAAAAAGACATGTTTCGCATGGTAGCCCAAGGCAGACCCAAACCAAGTGTGAAAACAACAATTAAAAAATTGCCCATCACATTTTTGAAAACATCCATTGCTGTAATGTTTAACTCGAGTTGGCATGTCATATCTTCTTGATGCAGCAAAACATTATTGACATTGAATTTATATAAGTCTCTCATGTAAGAAAATAAATAAATTCCTAGCGTAACAAAACTCAAAAATCTGCCTGCCAAATGAACAAAAAACAAATCAGAACCTTCGCCAATGAAACTAAATTTTACATTTCCCATACGTGTATTGCTCAAAACATATTTTCTAATGTTTATGCCTAGCCAAATACTATAAATTCCAAGTGTGATTACAGTATAAAACGCACCAATCAAAAATATTTTGTAAAGTTCTTTCAACTCGCCTCTATATCCAAAGTGGATGCCTCTCCATGTTGTTCTCGACATTCTGTATTTCATTGCACCATGAATCACAAGTGGGATAATTGCCACTAAACCAGCAATATAAACCAAAGTACCAACGATAATTAAAACTAAATTACCCGAAAGCTGACTTAGCGTAAGCACTAAATAAAGGGCAATAACAACTCCTATAGCTTTTATAAAACCTCTAAAAATTTCCTTACCAGTACCATGAAAAGCAAAACGACTGCCAAAAAATTCGGTTTCTTGGTAAACATACCGCAAAGTAGCTGCTCTAGCCCATGGATAATAAAATCCTAAAGTTACAATTGTGAGCAAAATATTGGTCATTTGAATACCAAAAAATGATTTTCCTGAGCCAGAAAACGAAAACTTATTTTTAGGAAATTCTTCCATGTTGTGTTAATTTAAAAGTGATTTACTCTCAAATATAAAAATTTATTTGAAAAACAATTTATTTGAGAATAATAAAATATTTTCTTATAGAATAAATCCATAACTATTTTAATAAAATATTGTATAATAGATATATATAATTTTACAATTATGGAATTTGTTCGTGTTTTCGATATTTTGGCTTACCAAGCAGAAAAGTTTCCGCTTGAGGATGCATTGGCATCTAAAGTAAATGGGCAATGGGTAAAATACTCTACCGAAGAATACCTAAAAATGGTAAATGCTGTTAGTCGTGGATTACTGGCTCAAGGCATCAAAAAAGAAGATAATATATGTATCATTTCGCCAAACAGACCCGAATGGAATTTTGTTGAAATGGGAATTCAGCAAATTGGAGCAGTAAGTGTGCCAATTTATCCAACAGTTACTACCGATGATTTTGCTTATATTTTTAACGATGCACAAGTCAAAATTATTTTTGTAGCCAATCAAGAATTATTTTTAAAAGCCAAAGTTGCTTCGCAAAATTTAGGTTCGCTAATCCGAATTTATTCGTTTGAGCATGTAGAAGATTGCCACAATTGGAAAGAATTGTTTTTAAATATCAACGAATCAGATAGTTTAGAACCGTATAAAAATGCTGTAAAATCATCAGATACGCTCACAATAATGTACACATCAGGCACCACAGGCACACCCAAAGGTGTGATGTTGAGCCATGCAAATTTAGTGAGTCAATGCAAAGCGGCATCAACACTTATACCTGTTTCGCCTGGTTCCAGAGCATTTAGTTTTTTGCCTTTGTGTCATGTGTATGAGCGAATGTTGAGTTATGTGTATCAATCGAATGGTTTGTCGATTTATTATGCCGAAAATCTCGAAACGATAGCCGACAATTTGAAAGAAGTACATCCGCATATTTTTGTAACTGTGCCTCGTTTGTTAGAAAAAGTTTACGACAAAATTATTGCAAAAGGTCAGGCACTTATGGGTATAAAACGCAAATTATTCTTTTGGGCAGTAGGCTTGGGAATGAAATACGAACTCAATACCAACCAAGGTTTGTGGTATAATTTACAACTTAAATTAGCAAACAAAATTATATTTAATAAATGGCGTGAAGCTTTGGGAGGAAATGTAAAAGCCATTGTATCTGGTGGAGCAGCTTTGCAACCTCGCTTGGCACGTATTTTTTCGGCTGCCAATGTGGTAATTATGGAAGGGTATGGACTTACAGAAACTTCGCCTGTGATTGCTGTAAATCATTATGAAGAAGAAAACAGAAAAATTAGTACTGTAGGACCAATATTTCCCGGTGTGGAGGTAAAGATTGCCGAAGATGGCGAAATTTTAACTCGTGGTCCACATATTATGAAAGGATATTATAAAAAACCCGACCTCACAGCAGATGCCATAGACAAAGATGGTTGGTTCAAAACAGGCGATATTGGCGAATTTGTTGATGGAAAATATTTGAAAATCACGGATCGAAAAAAAGAAATGTTTAAAACCTCTGGAGGAAAATACATTGCACCTGGAAACATGGAAAATAAGTTTAAAGAAAGTAAGTTTATAGAACAAATTATGGTTGTTGGCGATGGGCAAAAGTTTCCAGCGGCTTTGGTTGTTCCTGCTTTTTCGGTTTTGAAAGATTGGTGTGCTATTAAAAAAATAGACTATTCTACAAACGCAGAAATGATTAAAAAACAAGAAATTGTGTTAAGAATAAGCGAAGAAATAGAAAAACTAAATTCTAATTTTGCTCAATACGAAAAAATCAAACGATTTGAGTTGCTCGATACCGAGTGGAATATCAATAATGGCGAACTTACTCCAACTTTGAAGCTAAAACGAAAAAATATTTATGCTAAAAACGTAGCTAAAATAGAAAAAATGTATGAGGCAGATTAAAAAATCAGTTTGTTTTTACAAATAAACCATCAAAACATATCACTTTTTTAAATAAAATGCGTCTAAATTAATTTTATCGGTTTTATAACTTTGATAATCATAACAGAGTTACTAATTTTGAAACTGATTACATATCACATTACCATTATTCACGCATGGCACTTATCAAAGTTACAATTGATGGACTCACTACCGAAGTAGAAGAAGGCACAAGTATTTTAAATGCAGCTCGCAAGATTGGCAAAAATGTTCCGCCTGCCATGTGCTATTATTCTAAACTGAAAGATTCGGGTGGCAAATGCCGTACTTGTTTGGTCGAAGTATCAAAAGGTTCGGAAAAAGACCCACGTCCTATGCCAAAATTAGTGGCTTCGTGCCGCACAAATGTGATGGACGGAATGGAAGTAAAAAACCTTACATCGCCAAAAGTTGTTGAAGCACGCAAAGGAGTGGTTGAGTTTTTGTTGATAAACCACCCGCTCGATTGCCCAATTTGCGACCAAGCTGGCGAATGTCATTTGCAAGATTTGGGACACGAACATGGTGCCGAAGGCACGCGATACGAAGAACAACGAAGAGAATTTGAAAAAATAGATATCGGTCCATATATTCAACTCCACATGACACGTTGCATAATGTGCTTCCGTTGTGTGTTTACAGCCGACCAAATTACCAATAATCGTGTGCATGGAATCATGAACAGAGGCGATGCAGCAGAAATTTCTACTTATATTTCCCAAGCTATCGATAATGATTTTTCGGGAAATGTAATCGATGTTTGTCCAGTTGGTGCATTAACTGATAAAACATTTAGATTCAAAAACAGAGTGTGGTTCACAAAAGCAATGGATGCACACCGTGATTGTGATAAATGTTGTGGCAAAGTTACAGTTTGGGAAAAAGGCGGAGAAATTATTAGAGTTACAGGCAGAAAAGACAAGTTTGGAGAAGTAGAAGAATTTATATGTAATACGTGTAGATTTGAGAAAAAACAAACCTCAGATTGGATTATTGAAGGACCAAGAAAAATAGACAGAGCATCAGTACAATCGCAAAACCATTATGAATTAGCACCCGATAAACAAGTTGTTCCAACTCGCAAAAGTTTGAATGCCGAAAATCCAGCTTTTTCGTAATAAATGAGAAACGAAGAATATTATAAAAATTTAGTTCAGGCGTACATATCGCTAATAAACGTATTAGTGATTTTGATTGTAGCTGTAGCGGCAGGTGCTTATACTATTTTTAAAGAAAATAATTTGGCACAAATCATGTATTATGCTGTCTTTAATGGTCTTTCAATTCTTTTAGTTGTATTTGTACTATTGTTAGCTTTAATAATTGTGATGTTGTTCAAAAGTTTAAAAAAAATGAAAATATGAATGAATACGGAATTGGTGTATTTGCAATGATTGGAGCACTTTTAGTTTTTGCTATTTGGCTATTTGTTTTTTTGATTAGATTTAATTATCAAGAAAATTTGGCAAAATAATGAATGCTCAAATAATCAGATAATGCTATTTTAATTTTGGCAAATATTTTTCTTATAGCATTTAATTATTAAGAAAATATTGTAAAATAAATATGAAAAAAGAGTACATATATATATTGATTTTGAGTGTGTTAATTAGCTGTGCTCCAAGTATTGATGGAAATACATTTTGTGATACAAAAAATAATAATACACCAACACTAAATGCAACAGTAATGAAATTATTTATAACTGAAAAAACCATGAACAAAAGTGTGTTTTCTAGCTCAGTTACAGGTTTTAATAGAGATAGTTTTAGATTATTTGCTGATAAAGTAGAAATTACATTTGATACAAATAGTTTAAATAAAGACACAATAAAAACCCAGCAATGGTATGTTTTATATAATTTGAAATCGAATAATTTAATATTAAAATACAATAAAAACACAAAAGATACTATTTCTATTCGTTCGACATATGAAAGAAATATTTGTCAAAATGTGGTTTATGAAAACCATATTTTAGATAGTATATTTGTAAAAAATAAAAAAATAGATATCGAAAGTAGTACCAAAACTTATATTATTAAACGTTAATGGAAATCACCGTAATAATTGTAAAATTTGCTTTAATAGCCATTATTTTTGGCATCAGTTTGCTCACAGCTATGTATAGCACCTATGCCGAACGTAAGTTTGCATCGTTTTTTCAAGACCGAATTGGTCCAGACAGAGCTGGTCCGTGGGGAATTTTTCAGCCACTTGCCGATGGTGGAAAATTGTTTTTTAAAGAAGAAATTATACCAACCAATGCCAATTTGTTTTTATTTGTGCTTGGTCCATCGTTGGCAATGCTTACGGCTTGTATGACAAGTGCCGTTATTCCATGGGGAACTTATTTAACTATTTTCGATACCCAAGTTGATTTGCAAGTTGCTGATATTAATGTTGGCATTCTATATGTTTTTGGTGTAGTTTCTTTAGGAGTTTATGGCATCATGGTTGGTGGCTGGGCATCAAACAATAAATTTGCACTTTTGGGAGCCATAAGAGCCGCTTCGCAAAATATTAGTTACGAAATTGCAATGGGTTTATCAATTATTGCTGTTGTGATGGTAACAGGCTCGCTCTCACTCAAAGATATGGCAGTTTGGCAAGGTCAAAATGCGTGGATGGTTGTTTATCAGCCACTTGGCTTTTTGATATTCTTGATTTGCTCTTTTGCCGAAACCAACCGAGCACCATTTGATTTGCCCGAATGCGAAACCGAACTTGTTGGCGGGTATCATACAGAATATAGTTCAATGAAATTAGGATTTTTCTTATTTGCAGAATATATAAATATGTTTATTTCTTCTGCCATGCTTTCAACACTTTATTTTGGGGGATATACATTCCCATTTATGAACGACTTAGGTTTATCACAAAATATGGTTAGTATTTTAGGGTTGGTGTTCTTACTTGGCAAAATTTTCTTTTTTATATTCTTATTTATGTGGGTGCGTTGGACAATTCCACGTTTTCGTTACGATCAATTGATGCGTTTGGGATGGCAAGTTTTGATTCCACTCGCCATAATTAATATTGTATTAACAGGTATAGCCATAACTTTCTTTGGAAGTTAGAAAATGAAAACCGAATTTTACAAAGAAAAAATTAGAACAGATACCGAATTATTAAAGTTATTCTTTAGTGCTGAGTTAGTATTGTTGGGTTTGTTTGCAACTTTGCTAATGAAAGATAACTTGGGAGAAAATCAAACTCACGGATATCTGTTAGTAATATTAGTAATGGTGATTACACTAAATGGATACACATGTTATTCATTTTATTTAAAAATTAATGATACTTTATCAAAATTAGAAAATGGAAACAATAACATATAAAGAAATATTGCAATTTTCAGGAGCATTATTTTTACTAGTTTATTCAACATGGTTTTTCTATAAAATGATGTTAGTAACAAAAAAAATGACAAAAATATAAAATACTATATATCACAAAATGCAATCACTAACTAATCGAGCAAAGCCAGTAGCACCAAAAGAGATGACGTTTATGGAACGCATCTATTTGCCTGCCATTTTAAAAGGTATGACAGTAACAATCAAACACTTTTTTATGAAAAAAGTAACGATTCGTTATCCAGAAATCAAGAAAATGTTTTCGAAAACATATAGAGGACTGCATGTGCTCAAAAAAGATGAACAAGGCAGAGAACGTTGCACTGCCTGCGGACTTTGTGCCTTATCATGTCCAGCAGAAGCCATAACCATGACTGCAGCCGAACGCACTCCAGCAGAAAAACACCTTTATAAAGAAGAAAAATATGCTGCTGTATATGAAATAAATATGTTGCGTTGCATTTTTTGTGGATTGTGCGAAGAAGCCTGCCCAAAAGAAGCCATATTTTTGACAAGTGAAGAAATTGCCCCCGCAAATTTCGATAGAGGAGATTTTATTTATGGAAAAGACAAGTTAGTGGAAAAAGTTCACGGACCACAAGGTAAAGTGCGTGGTGGTGGACCTTTGGATAAAAATTATTACCATGGTAATGCACAAGTTACTTCTGCATTTCAAAATTTAGAGTTATCAAATAATTTAAAAGTATAAAAAGTATATAATCGTATGATGCAAAATGTATTTTATTTTCTCGTTTTTTTAGGACTATTGAGTGCAATTATGGTCATATTTTCTAAAAACCCAATCCATAGCGTATTATATTTAATCATTACGTTTTTTGCCATTGCGGGGCATTATATATTATTAAATGCACAGTTTTTGGCTGTGGTGCATATTATTGTGTATGCAGGAGCAATTATGGTCTTGTTTTTGTTTGTGATTATGTTTTTGAATCTAAATACCGAAACCGAACCACAACAATCTACTTTAGTAAAAATTGCAGGTGTAATTGCAGGTGGTTCGTTGTTCTTAGTGTTTTTAGCAGCTTTAAAAGATTCAGCAATGATTACCCAAGCCAACCCAAATATAGAAATTGGTTTGGTAAAAAATTTAGGTAAAAAACTATTTGACGATTATCTACTTCCTTTCGAATTGGTTTCTATTTTGTTTTTAGCAGCTCTTATTGGAGCCGTAATCCTTGGAAAAAAAGAAGAATTGGTGGCAGAGAAATAGTGTGTTATTATTTGTTTATAAATGTTTTCTTCTTAAGTATCTTGTAATTTGATAGTTTAAAAAACATATTTTTAAAAATCTTATGAAAACAATTGAAGAGATAAAAAAAAGCTGATATCTGTAAAAATAAGTTAAAAAATGATTATAAAGTAGTTTCAATAGAAGTTTTTGGATCTTATGTAAGAAACGAACAAACCGAGAATAGCGACTTAGATTTGGTTGTAGTTTTTGACGAAAGTAATTACCCAAAATATAGCTAGTTTTTAAAACTTGAAAATTATTTATTGCAATTAGTGAATTTAAAAATCGATTTAGTTACCAAAGATTGTGTAAAACCATTTTTGAAAAAATATATTTTTAATGAAGCTGTTTTGGTATGAAAAGAACAGAAATTCAGTTTTTGGCGGGCATTATAAGTATACAAACTTTGGTTTAATAATATATTTGTTATAGGATATAATTATAATGGAAATAGATAATTATAAACGAATATCCAAAAGAATATGAAGCAACTTCTTATCCTAATTTTTTCAATTTATTTAATTTCCTGCAAATCGGATTCGAGTGCGTTGTTGAATGCAAAAAAATACGATGGACCACTCATTCAGGCTACAAATGTGCATACACTTTTTAGCGATTCGGCTTTGGTAAAAGTCGAATTAAAAGCTCCTTTGCAATACGAATACGAAAATGGCGACAGAGTTTTTCCGCGAGGAGTGATTATGTATTTTTTAAATCCGGATGGTTCAGTAAACAATAGTTTGAAAGCAAATCATGGAAAATTTTATAAAGCCACAGGCATTTATACAGGTACAGGCGATGTAATAATTAGAGATTCGGTAGCTAACAAAAAAATGAATACCGAAAAATTGCATTGGAATCCGGCAACCAAAAAAGTTTATACTGATAAATTTGTCCGTATCGAAACAGCAACAGAAGTGCTAACAGGCAATGGATTGGATGCTTCTCAAGATTTCAAATATTATAAAATCAAAAATCCTACTGGTGTATTTTCAATTAATCAATAAAAAAGTCAACTATAACAATTGAGAATTTTTGTTTAAAAAATCATATCTCATTAATTGCTTTGGTGGTTTAATAATTTCGCTAATTTTGCACAAAAATAATTTTAGTAAATAATGAAAAAGTTAGTAATTCTATTTTCGATTTTAATAATAAGCGTTTGTTGTTCCAAAAAAGAATCTACGGCTGTAGATGGAACTGGAGCTATATCAAAAATTGTTTTTGATGAACCAGAATATAATTTTGGAAAAATAAAACAAGGTAATGTGGTGCCGCATACTTTCACATTTAAAAACACTGGAGAAAATGATTTAATAATTTCAAACGCTACTGCTTCGTGTGGTTGCACCATTCCAGAATGGCCCAAAGAACCAATAAAACCAGGAGCATCGGGAGAAATAAAAGTACAATTTAATAGCACAGGCAAATCAGGAGTTCAAAACAAAGTAGTGGCTGTAACTGCAAACACAGATCCGAATACAACAAATGTAGTTTTGAAAGGCGAAGTAGAAGTTCCTACGGTTGTAGATTCAACAAAAATCAAAAAGTAAACCAAATATAAATCATGTTTTTAATAACTATTTTACAAGCTCAAGGAGCAAACTTATATGCCAATTTAATTTTTATTGGTATAATTATTGTAGTATTTTATTTTTTCATGTTGCGTCCACAACAGAAAAAACAAAAAGACCAAAAAAACTTTCGTGAAAACTTAAAAGTTGGCGATACCGTAATTACAATTGGCGGTGCACACGGTAAAATCGTTGAAATTTCGGCAGAAAGTGTAGTTTTAGATGTAGATAGAGGCGTAAAAATCAAATTTGAAAAATCATCAATTTCAGATGAACTTTCAAAAAAATTGGCAAAAGCATAATTAAAAAACTGCTTTTTCAATCGGTTTTAAATTTATCCAAAAGAAAAAATGGAAAATAAACCAAAAGAAAAAATCAAGAAATCGAAACCAAAAATGTTTAGTACTAAAATGCTAAACATTTTTGCTTGTTTAGCGATTGCCTTAATTTTTTGGGTCTTTAATGCCTTGAGCCACGACTACAGCACAGTAGTGAAATATCCTGTACGTTTGATTATAGATGCCGACAAATACATTTCAAGCGGGAGTTTAAATAAAGATGTGTCGGTGGCAGTTTCGGGTTATGGATGGTCTATTTTGGCACATTCTTTTGGTATCCAAAACCAACCTATATTGCTATCTGCCAACGACTTATCATTACAAAAAATAGCTACCGAAGCCACACTTTTGCCCCAACTTCGGAGTATTTTGCCTGATATAAAAATTCTAAATATTATAGAAGATACCATTAGTTTTGATATTGACCATAGAGAATCAAAACGTGTGTTTTTAACACTTGATAAATCAAAAATTTCGCTTCCGCAAGGTGCAAAAATCGATGGCTTAGTTCAAATCATTCCAGCTTTTATTATTTGCAACGGAGCCAGAAAAAATATTAACAATTTGCCAGATACCATATCTTTTTCCTTGCCAAATACTTTTATAGAAAAAAATTATAATGAAGAAGTCGAAATTAATTATAGACCTTCAAGAGAAATCACTTTGGCTTACAATACTGTAAAAGTAAAATTTGCGATAGCAAAAAAATAGATGTTAAAAATTGGCATTACAGGCGGAATTGGAAGTGGAAAATCAACCGTTTTGCAAATTTTTTCGCTTTTAGGAGTTCCCATTTATGATAGCGATTCTCGCTCTCGATGGCTTCAAGAAAACGACAAACAACTTATTTTTGATACAATTTCGCTTTTAGGAAATGATGCGTATTTGCCTGATAATAAACTAAATAAACCATTTATTGCTCAAAAAATATTTTCTGATAAAACCTTATTAGAAAAATTCAATGGCATTGTTCATCCAAAAGTATTTGCGGATTCGGAAAAATGGTATACTGAAAATGCCATAAAAAAATATGTAATTAAAGAATCGGCATTGCTTTTTGAGTCTGGGGCATATAAAAATGTAGATAAAGTAATTGCAGTTGTTGCACCCGAAAAATTACGTATTTCAAGAATTCAAAAAAGAGACATACTTCGCACAGAAACAGAAATCAGAGCCATTATGGCAAAACAATGGAACGATGAGCAAAAAATAAAATTGGCTCATTATGTTTTAGAAAATGACGAAACACAATTGCTCATTCCGCAAGTTTTGAAATTGCACGACACTTTTTTGAAGTCAAACTAATAATAGTCAAAAAAGAAAAATATGTATATTTGTTTCGAAAATTTTTAATGTAAGCAAGCAATAAAACTATAATTTTGAGCAAAAACATAGTCATCATTCCAACATATAATGAAAAAGAAAACATCGAATTGATGGTTCGAAAAGTTTTTTCTTTGCCCGAAAGTTTTCATTTACTGATTGTGGACGATGGTTCGCCTGATGGCACTGCCGAAATTGTTAAATCTTTGCAATTAGAATTTCCAAACCAACTTTTTTTGGAACAACGCAAACAAAAATCTGGACTAGGCACTGCATATATTCATGGATTTAAGTATGCTTTGCGTAATAAATACGAATATATTTTTGAAATGGATTGCGATTTTTCGCACAATCCAGATGATTTAATTAGACTTTTACACACTTGTAAATCAGATGGTTATGATTTGGCTATTGGCTCAAGATATGTCGATGGTGTTGTAAATGTGGTTAATTGGCCCATGAATCGTTTGTTGATTTCGTATTTTGGTAGTGTATATGCAAAATTTGTAACGGGAATGCCGATTGACGATGGCACAGCTGGATTCAAATGTTATAAAAGTGAAGTGTTGGAAACCATAAAACTTGATAATGTACGTTTCGTTGGTTATGGATTTCAAATCGAAATGAAATTTAATACTTGGAAATATGGCTTTAAAATAAAAGAAGTTCCCATAATTTTTAAAGACAGAACAGCAGGCGAAGCCAAAATGAGCAAATCTATCATTGCCGAAGCGTTTTTGGGAATTATAAAACTAAAAATTTATAGTTTTTTTGAAGGCTATCGAAGAGAAAAACAAACATACGATTGAAATAAATGCGTTTTTTTCGTTTTACATATATAAAATCATAAAAATAAATTAATTTTACCCTAAAATATATCAAAAAATGAAACTTGTTTTTGGAAAACAAAACTATCAAATCATGCTTTTGGGTTTGGCAGTTTTAATTATTGGATTTGTAACAATGACACTCGACAAAGAAGATTATGGCTTTGGATTTTTGGGTTTAACACTCGGACCAATTTTAGTTATGATTGGTTTTGGTATTCAATTTTGGGCAATTTTGCACAAAGACAAATCCATTGTTTCGCCTGTAAAAAAATAAGATGAGCTATTTAGAAGCCTTTATTTTAGCTTTAATTGAAGGAATTACAGAGTTTTTGCCTGTTTCCTCAACTGGACATATGATTATTGGCTCTGCCATTTTGGGCATAGAATCTACCGAATTTGTAAAAACTTATACAGTAGCCATTCAGCTTGGAGCAATCCTTTCGGTTGTAGTTTTATACTATAAGCGGTTTTTAAAAAATGTTGATTTTTATTTTAAACTAGCCATTTCTGTTGTTCCTACTTTAGTTTTAGGATTTTTATTAAACGATTTTATTGATAGTTTGCTCGAAAATGTTTGGGTTGTAGCCATTTGTTTGATATTGGGTGGCATAATTTTGCTTTTTGTAGATAAATGGTTTGCAAAAAATTCAGATGAAAGCGATACTATAACTTATAAAAAAGGCATAATTGTAGGATTTTTTCAATCTTTAGCCATGATTCCTGGTGTATCTCGCTCGGCTGCTGCCACCATTGGCGGTATGCTTCAAGGCTGGACAAGAAAAAAAGCAGCAGAATTTTCGTTTTTTTTAGCTGTCCCAACGATGTGTGCCGCCACAGGTTATAAATTGCTTAAAACCTATAAAAACATACAAACTGAGGATATTTCGTTGTTGATTTTTGGAAATTTCGTAGCATTTGTTGTTGCCATGATTGCCATAAAATTTTTTATATCAGTGCTAACTAAATACGGATTTCGTTGGTTTGGTTGGTACAGAATTTGTATTGGCGTTATAATCTTGATTTTTTTATTATTGGGTTATGATTTAAAAATAGCTTAACTAAATCTTAACTAGGATTTCATTATTAAAACGACAGATTTATACTTTTAATTGTAAACATTTTTAGCATCAAATTCAGATAACTGAAGATTTTTTTGCTTTATTTTGTATGTTTTTATCTCTGTATTCGGCTGGAGTAGTATGCATTTTGTATTTGAATATTTTATAAAAATTCGATTTGGTGTTGAAGCCGCAATCATAACCTATATTTTCTATTTTCATTTTTTTATCAACATCTTTTTCTAGTATTTTAATTGCATTTCTGATTCTAAATTCGTTTACAAATTCGTTAAAATTTTGACTTGCCTCATGGTTAATCACTTCTGATAGTTTGTGTAATGAGACATTAAGTCTATAAGCAATGGTCGAAAGTTTTAATTCTGGCTCTAGCCAAGGTTTTTCTAACTCAAATAGATGTAATAAACTTTTGTACAATTTTGTAGATTCATCATCAGTTAATTTTGAATGATTAATTTTTTCATCCATAAATTTTTTAAGTGGCTCTATTTCAGCTTGATAAACTTCAAATTGCTCATTATTAAACACCGCACCATTATTAATACTTTGGTAATAAATATAAAAAGTATAAATATTCATGGCAACAGGCAATACTATCAAATCTGAAATTTCATTGCCCATTATCATAGAAATAGGTAAAGCAACAACTGCAATTGCAAGGCTTAAAAAAAGAAATTCTTTTATAAATTTTAACTTTATAACTTGTAGATTGCTAAAAACTTGTAGGGCAATTTTTTCTGTTTTCAAAACATTTACTATACTGATAATCAAAAAAACAAAGTAATATATTCCTAAAACTAGATTTGAATATAATAAATACCAAACTAGGTCGCTGTAAAAATTATCAACTAATAATCTTTGCTCAGAAATAGGTAGCGAATAATGATATATTATTACTATTATATACAAAATACTAGGTGCAAAAAGCAGCAAAAGTCTAGGTTTAAAAGTAGAAAGTTGCCCTAGTAGCATTTTTGTATAAATATATAAAAATGGACCAAGTGATAAAATTGTCATAAACTGAACATGCACCAGCCAAACCCAATTATAGAGTTTATAATACATAAGATAATTGGTAAGTGCAGTAATTCCAGGTATTAACAATAAAATTATGAGTACATAAACTGGTAGAGCATTGTTTTTTCTAAATGCCAATAATAAACAAAGCAAAAGCTTGGTGCCTATGGTGAAAATAGAAATAATGTCTATAATTTTATCCATTATATGTTTTTATACTGCAAATTTAAAAATGTAACTTAGACAACTTTAGCAGTAAGTAAAAATTAAAATTTTAATTTTTACTTACTGCTTTTAACACAAAATTTGGATAAAGTAAAAAATATGGAATCAAAACTATAATTGTGCCTAAAGTTATACATTTATAATATTGTGAAATGTTTTTAATGGTGTGTCCAACTAAAAACAATACAAAGTATCGAAATTGGCAAATTAACTAAGTAGAAAAGGAAATTCTAATAATAATATCGAATAACACTTTTACAAAATATACCTGCTCAAATCTTTGTTTTTTACCAATCCAGAAAGCCTTTTATTTACTAAATCGGCATCTATTTTTAAAACCGAACCAGGTTTTATGGTATCGGGAATTTCATACAAAAACTCGTTCAAAAGTGTACTCATCACGGTATGCAATCTTCTGGCTCCAATATTTTCGACCTCCGAATTTACTTCAAAAGCAATTTCGGCAATTTTCTCAATGGCAGAATCTTCAAAACTAATTTCAACACCTTCGGATTCCATCAAGGCAAAATATTGTTTTGTTAAGGCATTTTTGGGAGTTTTTAAAATCAAAATAAAATCGGCTTTTGATAAACTTTGTAGCTCTACACGAATCGGAAATCTGCCTTGTAATTCGGGAATCAAATCCGATGGTTTTGAAACATGAAACGCTCCAGCAGCTATAAACAAAATATAATCTGTATTCACAACTCCATATTTTGTGCTTACACTCGAACCTTCAACAATCGGCAATAAATCGCGTTGCACACCTTCTCGGCTCACATCTGGACCCGAACCTTTCGAACTTGAACGAGCAATTTTATCTATTTCATCTATAAAAATTATACCCGAATTTTCGGTTTTATTAATGGCTTCGATTTTCACATCTTCCATATCGATAAGCTTAGATGCTTCTTCGTCTAAAAGTATTTTTCGGGCTTCGGCAATAGTAACTTTTCGTTTTTTCTTGTTTTTAGGTAACATTCCCGAAATCATATCTTGAATGCCTTGCATAGAAGAGTCGTCCATTCCAATGGGACCTACAACACCAACATTTGTCGAAAAATGTTGCGGAACTTCAATATCAACTTTTTTATCTTCTATTTCTCTGTTTTTGAGTTTTTCTTTAAATTTATCTCTCGTGCGTTGGTTAAGCTCAATGTCTTCTGCCGATGGCTGCTCTTCTTCTGATTTTTTTAAATCAAAACCTTTCAAAACTTCCATCATATCGACCGATTTTAAATCAACTTCTTTTTTAGAAGATTTTCTTTTGGGTGGATTTGCATTTAATGGAGGAATTAATAAATCCAGAATCAATGCTTCTACAGCTTCTTCCGCTTTCTGTTTTACTTCTTCGGTTTTGCGTTTTTTAATCATGTGAACAGCTTGTTCAACCAAATCACGCACCATGCTTTCCACATCTCTGCCCACATAACCCACTTCGGTAAATTTAGAAGCTTCAACTTTTACAAACGGTGCATCAGCCAGTTTTGCTAATCTGCGGGCAATTTCTGTTTTTCCAACACCAGTTGCTCCAATCATCAAAATATTATTTGGCATAATTTCTTTTTGCATTTCGGGAGATGCATTAAGTCTTCGCCAACGATTTCGGAGTGCAATGGCAACGTTTCGTTTGGCATCGTGCTGACCAATTATGTATTTATCAAGTTCTTCTACTATTTGCCGTGGTGTAAGCGTATCTATCATTTTTGTTTTTCTGAAATCTAATTTCCACCACAAAAGTAAACGATTAATTGTTTATAAACTCAAAATCAAATCATTAATTATTTCATACATTTGTCTATGTTGAAGTTTTTAAAATCAAATTAATTTAGCTCTTTGAAGACCTTAAAAACCCTATTTTATTATTTTTTAATTATTGATTTTCAAAAACTGGTAAATATATTGGGTTGTTATCTCACATTTTTTACTAAAAAAACAAACGGAAAGGCTTTGCCTTTTGCTGTATCGATCGAACCAACTACTTCGTGCAATTTGCGTTGTCCGCAGTGTATCAGTGGGTTGCGAAATTTTACACGACCTGTAGGAATGCTCGATATAGAACTTTATAAAAAAATGATTGACCAAGTTAAAAACCATGTTTTGCATCTTAATTTGTATTTTCAAGGCGAACCATATCTCAATCCACAGTTTTTTGAGATGGTAAAATATGCTTCGAGCAATAAAATTTTTGTAATGACATCAACAAATGCTCATTTTTTAAGTTTAGAAAATGCCTTAAAAACAGTGGAAAGCGGGTTGAATAAACTCATTATTTCGATTGATGGTACTTCGCAAGAAACTTATCAAAAATACAGAATTGGTGGCGAACTCGACAAAGTAAAACAAGGTATTGAAAATATAATTGAAGCAAAAAAACAACTAAAAAACAAGCGATTGGCTGTCGTTTTGCAGTTTGTAATTTTTAAACACAATCAACACGAAATCGAAGAAATTAAGGCTTTTGCCAAAAAACATAAAAACATAGATTTTCAATTAAAAACAGCACAAATATATGATTATGAACAAGATACAGATTTTATTCCAACAGAAACTGAATTTGCACGATACAAAAAAAATGCGTTGGGCACGTTTGAATTAAAACATAAAATCGAAAACAAATGTTGGAAAATGTGGCATTCGGCAGTTATCACTTGGGATGGAACTGTGGTGCCTTGTTGTTTTGATAAAGATGCTAACCATGCGATGGGAAACATCAAAAACCTTACTTTTAGTGAAATTTGGAAAAGCCAAAACTATAAAAACTTTAGAAATCAATTATTAGAAAATCGCACCGAAATCCAAATGTGCAAAAACTGCACAGAAGGTGCTTCGGTTTTTGCATAATATTTTTCAAAATTTAGATTCTGTTTTCAAAATAAATGTTTTAATTGCTCAAAAGATAATTTTAGAATGTGCCTTTTTTTACAACAAAAAATATACTTTAAATGAAAAATGAAACATATGAAATATCGCATTTAGAGGGGGATTTGCTATATATGTTTTTTAGTATTGGTAAAAATGGCATTGTACCAAAAGTAGTCGAGTATCAATGTGTTGATAAAGATGTTTATAACCTGGCTTTTGGCGATTTAGATATAATAAATAATACTGTAAACGATAAAATTGTAACAAATAATGGTGATACAATTAAAGTTATTTCATCTGTGATTCAAACTATACCATTATTTTTTAAAATTCACCCAAAAGCTACAGTTTTGTTTACAGGTAGCAATATTTTACGAACAAAATTATATAATCGAATTTTAAAGATGTATATAAACGATTTTTGTGATTTATATGAGATTAATGGAATTGTTGAAGGAGAGAAATCGTTTTCAAAATTTGATATTTCAAAAAATTATAATCAATTTAGTATAAAATTAATTAACTATGAAAATTGATTCCAATACATTAGTGCTTAATCCTAAAGTGCTATTGACTAATTTGAGAAAAAAGCATGGTAACAAAAGCATTTTTCCAGAAAGTGCTGAAGCTGCAAAAAAAATTGCAATGCTAATAAAAAAAAATTAGCAACAATAAATAATGCTAAGTTATCAAAACCATCAAATGATAACATAGTAACAAGTAATTTTTAGCTGATAACAAAAAGCCAAGCTTCACATGAAACACGTTTGATTTATGTTATCAGAAGACTCCAACAAAAAAATAAGACTTTGGTTTTTGCATAATATTTTTTCAAAATTTAGATTCTGTTTTCAAAATAAATGTTTTAATTGCTCAAAAGATATAATTATATCAAAGTATAACAAAACATGCTAGATAAAACAACTATTTTATATCAACTAAATGCTATAAAGGCAGATTTACATAAATTTGGAGTAACTCAATTGGGCTTATTTGGTTCTTACAGCAATGATACGGCTACCAAAAATAGCGATATCGATGTTTTGATAGACTTTGAGCCAACTCAAGAAACCTTTGATAATTTAATGGCTACTTGTGCAATTTTAGAGCAAACTTTTAAGTTAAATAAAGTTGATGTTATTACTAAAAATGGCTTAAGCAAATACATTTCTCCATATATTTTAAAACAAACTATATATGTATAAGGAATATAAAGAAGTCTTAAATCATATTTTAGAAGAATGTAATTACCTACTTTCAGCGATAAATAATGCAAATATTGATAAAGATGTTTATTTAAGAGATGAAACCTTAAAAAGAGCTACAGTTAGAAGTTTAGAAATCATAGGCGAAGCCACTAAAAAAATTCCTGATGATTTAAAACAAAAAATATCATCTGTAAAATGGAAAGAAATGGCAGGAATGAGAGATAGACTTATTCATGATTATATGGGTACAAATTATAATATTGTTTGGGATGTTATAAAAAACAAGATTCCAGTATTGAAAAATCAAATAGAATATGCTATTTCTAATAAACTTTTAGATTAAATTATAAAGATATCTACTAAATTAATGAACAAAATTTTAATTGCTTTTCTTACACTTTATTTATTAGTTGGGTGTTCAATTTTTAAGAAAAAAAAGGAAGTTGATACCTCAGAATCCGAAAATTATGTGCCAAATTGGGTACAACCAAAGTACACATATAAACCCTCTCGCACACGAGAAATCGATATTTTGCATACCAAACTCGAAGTAAATTTCGATTGGAAAGCCAAAACCATGAATGGTAAAGCTACTTTAACCTTAAAGCCTTATTATTATCCTATCGACACTATAAAAATTGATGCTAAATCGTTTATAATCAATAAAATAGAAATTCTAAATGGTACAGAAAAATCTAAAGTTGATTTTAAATACGATAATAAAAAAATAAGTATTCCATTATCAAAAAAACTTACGAAAGATGATAAAATCACATACTTTATAGATTATGTGGCTCAACCTGAAGTATATAAAAAAACGAATACGGTTTCGGGCATTGCCATAACAGATGATAAAGGTTTGTATTTTATTGTTCCCGATTCTTTAAACCCAGATAAACCTTACCAAATTTGGACACAAGGCGAACCCGAAAGCAGTTCTTGTTGGTTTCCAACTATAGATTCGCCAAACGAAAAATCAACACAAGAAATGTATATCACTGTTGATAAAAAATACAAAACACTATCGAATGGCGAATTGGTATATAGTACTGAAAATCAAGATGGTACACGTACAGATTATTGGAAACAAACCTTGCCACACGCACCTTATTTATTTATGTTAGCTATTGGCGATTTTGCGATTATAAAAGATAAATGGCGAAATATTGATGTCAATTATTATGTAGAACCAAAGTTTGAAAAGCACGCCAAAAAGATTTTTGGAAACACCCCAGAAATGATTGAATTTTATTCTAAAAAGTTAAATTATCCATATCCTTGGGCAAAATACAGTTCGATTGTAGTTCGAGATTATGTTTCAGGGGCAATGGAAAACACATCTGCCACTGTTTTTATGGAACAAGTGCAACGAACCGACAGAGAATTGCTCGATATGTCGTACGAAAGTGTGTTGGCACACGAGCTTTTTCATCACTGGTTTGGCGATTTGGTTACGTGCGAATCGTGGGCAAATTTACCACTTAATGAATCTTTTGCCGATTATTCCGAATATTTGTGGGAGGAATATAAATATGGAAAAGATGCTGCAGATTATTTGCGTCAAAATTCTTTGGACCAATATTTTTGGGAAGCAGAATCGAAACGTGTGCCACTGATTCGGTATCGAAACAAAGACATTGAGGATATGTTTGATAGCCATTCGTATGCCAAAGGCGGTACAATTTTGCACATGCTCCGCAATTATGTTGGCGATGAAGCTTTTTTTGAATCTCTTTCGCTTTATCTCAAAACAAATGCATACAAAACAGTCGAAATTCATAATTTAAGACTAGCTTTTGAAGAAACCACAGGCGAAGATTTAAACTGGTTTTTTAATCAATGGTTTCTTTCGCCTGGGCATCCCGTTTTGTATGTAAACCATATGGTCGAAAATAGTAAACTCAAACTCACTGTAAATCAGGCACAAGACTCGGTTTACACACCAATTTATAAATTACCAATTACAGTTTCGCTTTATTTTGCTGGAAAAAAAGAGGATAAAAATATTGTAATAAACCAAGCAAATCAGCAGTTTGAATTTGATATTTCTGGAAATTTGGAAGCCATAAACTTCGATAGTAAAGCACAGCTAACTGGCAAAATTTCGCACATAAAATCTACACAAGAGTTTATAAATCAATACTATAAATCAGAAAAATATTTGCACAAATACGAAGCATTATATGATTTAAGATCAAAATTAGATTCAGCAGGAGTGTTTGATGTTTTTGTTAAAGCCACTGAAGATGGTTTTTGGAAATTACGAGAAATGGCTTTAGAAACGATTGTAAGTGCAAAAAAACAAGACACCGCAAAAGTAACTTTGATATTGGCAAATAAAGCCGAATTTGATAAAAACAAAACCGTAAAAGCAACAGCAATAGCACTTTTGGCAGAAAAAAAACGCCAAAATTATGTTTCTATTTATGAAAAAGGGATGCAAGATAGTTCGTATCAAATGGCAGCAAAATCGCTTTTGGCTTATCTCAAACTTGATGCAAACAATGCTACGGAAAAAATAAAACAATTTGAAAATGAAAAAAATATGGAAATTGTTTTGGCATTAGCCGAGTATTATTCTGCTAAAAAAGATAGTATTTATGCCGCTTGGTATTCTAATAAAATTAAAGAAAACAATGGCGAAAATATTTATAGTTTAATCCAACATTATGGAACTTACACTTCGAAACAAAAAGACACAACATTACAAAAAAAATGTGCCAACGAATTAGTCGTTTTGGCAAAAACGCACAAATCGCCATGGGCTAGGTATGCTGCATATCAATGTGTTACACAAATTAGTGTAATTGACACTACTTACAAACCTATTTTAAAAGAAATTGCCAAAGGCGAAACACACGAACGTTTGAAACAAATTTATGATGATGCAAAATAGGTGTTATTTCTGATTTAATCTTTTAAGCAATTTTTATGCTTTTCTATAAAAATCGCTTAAAAGATTAAAGATTTTAAACTTGCTATTTGTATTCACATTTGCCACCAGCAAATGCCACACCAATCGTTCTGGCAGCACATTCATTTTCTGTTTCTGTATACTTACTAGCCACCCCTTTGTCGTCAGTACAATTACAAGCTTTTGAAGCACATGAAGCTAATGTTGAAACTACTGCGATAGATACAATTAGAATTAATTTTTTCATTGGTTTTTATATTTTAAGTTAACAATAAGCAATGTTATTGAAAGGTTTTTTGATATAAAAAAATGAGTTGTGAAGTGGCTTTTTTTGTATGTGAAAGCCACTTTTGTTTACTGCTTCTTTGGGTAGGTGGAAATTTGCAATCTACTGTGCGTCAAGGTTTCTTTTACCGTAGAAAGTTTGTCGCTATGGAGCAGGAAGCTTTCCCACACTAGGAATTTGTTCCTGCGTTGTGCAGGAAGCTTTCCCACACTAAGAATTTGTTCTCGCACTAGAGCGGCAAGCTTTCCCACATCAGGAATTTGTTCCTGCACTAGAGCGGCAAGCTTTCCCATACTAGGAATTTGTTCTCGCACTAGAGCGGCAAGCTTTTCCATACTAGGTTTTTCATGCTGCTGATAATCGTTCTGTAAGACATAATTGATTAACGCTTACCAAGTTCTCCCCCAAACCCTTTTTATAGTGCGTAAGCAAAAGCCCCCTTCGGGGGTTTGGGGGCTTTACTCAACCACCAATTTCTTCGTTTCATTACCCACTTTCACTAGATAAATTCCTTTAGCTAAATTAGCATTGATTACAGTTGTTTCAGAAACTAGTTTTTGGGTGTAAACCAACCCTCCAATAGCATTGTAAATTTCCACACTGGTTGTCAGGCTGAGCTTGTCGAAGCCCTCAATGGTAAATGCACCAGAGGTTGGGTTGGGGTAAATACTAAAGCTGTTAGATTGGTAGATAGGTAGATAGGTAGAAATGCCAGTAGTAGAACAAACTATATTAGTGTCAGTAATAGAAGTCAATACCAAAGGATTAGATATAAATACATCATCACAAGTTCCTGTAATGGTAACTATATAACTTCCAGGTACATTTGTATTAATACTTGTAGTGGTGGCATTGTTGCTCCATTTATAGAACAATACAGAAGTACCACTTGCTTCGATTCCTAAAGTTACGTTTGAACCTAAGCAAGTGCTAAACGAAGTATTGTAATTTCTATTTGTTATGATTTCGTGTTCTTTTATTTGAGCATAATTAGAGTAAAATGTACCACATCCTATAACTTTTACATTATAATTATCAAAACCAGAAACTGTAAGAGTAGGCAATGATTGGCTCTCTGTATTCCAATAATAATGTACAGGTGTAATACCTGCGACAGAAACATTTAACACAACTTGCTCACCGTCACAAATGTATTGAGACTGAGGTTGAGTTATTATAGTGGAAGGTATGCTACATGGCTCCCATATTTTTATGGAATTATCATTATCATCAGCTATAAAAACTTTATTATCTTGAGAAACTGATATTCCTCTTAACCTAGAAAATTCAAAATCGGCATCACCTGAACTTCCAAAACTGGCAAAAACACCAAAATTATTTCCAGATTGCGTAAAAACATTGATTTGATATGTATATAAATCAGTTACAAATATTTTTCCATCATTGGCTATTTCTAAACCAAACTGATTTCCAATCTCATAATCTTCCATTTTATCATTGAGTCCCAAACCGCTAAAAGTGTTTACCATCACAAAATTTGTTCCTGACTGTGTCCAAACAGAAATAATGGGTCCACCATCGCTCACATAAATGTTGTTTTGGGCATCTACTTCTACAGCAAAAGGTGTAATTGAATTTGAAGCATCTGTATTAGGTCCACTAAATGTGGCTATTGCTCCAAAAGTATTTCCAGATTGTGTCCACACACTAAATCTGTAATTGCGAGAATCACACACAATAATGTTACCATTTGGCGATATTGCTACATCAATAGGTCTGTCAAATTGGTCTAAACCAGTACCAAAGGAGCCAAAATTGGCAAAAAATCCAAAAGTATTTCCAGATTGTGTCCATACACTGATGTGATGAACATCTCGATCGGCTATATAAATGTATCCGTTATTTGCAGCTTGTATGGAATAGGGGTTGTCAATCTCTCCAGGATTTTGACCAAAAGAACCAAAAGTGGTTAGTTTTCCAAAATTATTTCCAGATTGTGTCCAAACTTCTACACCCATGCTATTGGCACTAGTGGCAAATATTTTCCCATCCTGAGCAACAGATACATCTATGAGCGTGCCAAAATCATCACCAAACTTGCCATTATAGAAATAATTATTGGCAGGATATTGTCTCACATTGATTGTTACAGCATCTGAAGTTGAAAAGTCTAATGGGCAAAAACTACTGGTAACAGTAAGTGTTATTGTTACTCTATCTTGATTTTTTAAACTTGAAGTAGAGAATTTGTTGCTATTGCTACCAACTAAGCTTGAATTTATAAACCATTGAAATCTTGGATTGATGTAGTCCGGATTTTTAGTATTATAATCAGCATCAAATAAAATAGACTCTCCAGCATTGATAGTTGAAGATGGACTATATTCTATTTCTAAGCTAGGTTCTTCTGGTACATTAATCTCTACTGTTACAAAATCACTAAAGCACCCATTTACTTTTTGATTTACATAATATTCATTAGAATAAATGGAAGTATTGGCTGCAATTGGGTTGTTAATATCTTGACTATAAAACCATTGAATATTTTGCCCAACTGCTGTGAGGCTTTCTACTTTAAATCCACTACAAATATTTTGTATGCCACTTACAGTAGGAACTGATGGGATGGGATTTGACAAAACAGAAACTATGGTACGACCTGATTCACAACCAAAAGGATTTTGGCTGGCATAAAAAGTATTTTGACCAATAAAAGTGGTGTTACTCGACAAACTTAGTCCACCCACGCTCGATGAAAACCACATTATATTTTGTCCAGAAACAGACAATTGACTTAATTTAATTATTCCACAAAAAGACTGTATGCTTGGTACAATTGGAGCAGAAGGGGTTGTGATTGCCAATGCAACATATTCTGAAGCTATACTTGTGGTGCTATTAGCAGCCGTAATGGTTACCGTATATAAACCAGAGGCAGTAAAACTATTCACTGCCGAAGTAAGAGCCAATCCACCAGACCATAGATATGAAACACCTCCACTTACTGTTAAAGTTGCAGAAGTACAACCTACATTATTTCCAGCAATGGCACAAGAGTTGCCGTTAGCAATACCACCAGGAGTAATCCAGTTTGAACTAGAGCCAGTTAAATCAAATCCTGCCAATGTTCCATTATTTACATATCCTGAATGATCTAAAAGCGTATTTATTGAAAGGTTTGAGCCAGAAGCGGTACCTTGATTAAAATGATAATTCAATACCAAACCTGCTGCATTATTTGCAATTTCACAATTCATTTTATTTTGAATTTCTTCTTGGGTCAAGGCTCTATTCCAAAGTCTAAATTCATCTAACGCTCCCAAAAAAGGAAAACTACCATCAGATCTTAATCCAATGGATAAATTATTGGCATTGGCATTTACGGGGGTAGTCAGTGGATTAGCACCACTTTTGGAGGTAGTAACTTCAACTCCATTGATATACATTTTGGCTAAACCAATACTAGGATCATACACACAAGCCAAATGTACCCAAGTGTTAGAAGTGATGGTATTTATTCCTCCATCAATATATACACCTGTGGTAGGAATAAAACGAATATTGTTGCTAGAGGGACCTCCTGTATGGATTTCTAGTTGCTCAATTCCTTTACCAATAATAAAATCAACGGCAACACCAGATCTTTCCCAATAAACCCAAGTTTCTATCGTAAATTGGGTGAGATTTAAATAACTATTGGCATTAATAATAACATGATCATTGCCCCCATCAAACTTTAAGGCAGAACCTGTTTGTGCGTTGCTACAAATAAATTGCAATAAAATTGCGAGTGAAATAAGTATTGTTTTTTTCATTTTGAAGTTGTTTAGATTTTTTTTTATAATTAAATAATCAAAACGCAATTTTATTAATAATAAACAAGCAGTGCGTGTGCTATTGGCTAAGATGTATGTGAACTAGCAATAATTGTATGTGAAAAAAGTAGTACATCTATAAAAAAATTGCAATTTGCAACTGTTTTAGATTAATATAATAAACCAACATGTTAAAATTTGTAAATCGAATTTTGAATTTCGGAATTGAAGGTCACCAAGTTACGCTTGAAGAGAAACATTCCATAAAACTGATTAATCAAATCTCTTTTTTTATCATCATTCTCACCTCCATAGGCGATATAGGCGAAATAGGTGTAATGGGTTGGCAATTAATTTTACACACCATTGTTTTTAAATTGGGATTAGGTTGGGCATTATATCTAAACTATAAAAGAAAAATTAGTTTAGCAGCTTTTGTATTCAGTTCTACTTGGATATTTGAATTATGCTCTGTTCCCTTTTTGGTGCCTCACACTTTAAATGCTGATGGTCTTTATTTGACAGTTATTGTTATTATTGGTGCTGTCCTTAGAACTACAACATCTATTCTGATTTTTGCATTTATAGATTTAAGTATTCTAATCGCTTGGCATGTGGCTGATGCACATTCTTTGCTCCAACCTATGAATGTTTTTAAACCTGAGGAAAAATTGTTTATTGAAATAAGTTATTCCATAATAATGATGGTTGGTTTATTGATAGGCTTATTATCTTTTAAAAGAAGTGCAAAAGAATATCAAGCAGGATTGACACAGAATTTGCAAGAAAAAGATATTCTTTTGAAAGAGATTCATCATCGGGTTAAAAATAATTTGCAGGTTATTTTAAGCATGATAGGCTTGAGGGGAGACTCTATTAAGTCTGAAGAATCGCAAGAGTTATTAAAAGATATTAAAGCTAGAGTTGTTTCAATGGCTTTGGTTCATAATAAATTACAGGAAGGCGAAGGTGTTCAACAAGTAGATTTAAAGAACTATATCACCGAATTATCTAACTTATTAGTTCAAATGTATAGCAGTCCACAAATACAACTTGTGCAAAAAAACGATATTGAACCTTGTATTGCTGGTATAGAAAAGTCTATACCTCTAGGGCTTATCATCACGGAAGTAATTACAAATTCCATTAAACATGCCGTCAGTCCGAGTAAAACAAATATACTGGAAATCTCAGGCAAAAAAAGTGATAACAGCAACTATAGCATTTCTATAAAAGATAATGGATCTGGGATTTTAAAAGAAATAAATCAAAATGAAAGCCTTGGGTTTTTATCCATCAGTATTTTATGTAAGCAAATAGGAGCAGACATTGAGCGAATAAATAAGGACGGTTTAGAAACTATAATCAGAATAAAAATTTGAATTGTTGTTTATGAGTAAAGCCAATATTCTCATCGTAGAAGACGAATCTTTGATTGCTGAAGAACTCAAGCGAATGGTTCAGCGATTGGGCTATACGGTCGTTGCTATTGCCAATAGATATAACGAAGCCGTTGACCTATTAAAAAAGCACACACCCGATTTAGTTTTATTAGATATCGGCTTAGATTATTCTGAAAATGATGGCATAGATCTGGCACACCATATCAATCAAACATTAAAAATTCCATTTATATATATAACTGCAAATGCCGATAATGCCACTGTTAATCGAGCCAAAACTACGTTTCCAAGTGCCTATATTCTAAAACCATTCAACGAAGCGGCTATATTTAGTACGCTAGAGGTGGTGTGCTTTAGTAAACAACCGCAGGCAACTATTATAGTAAAACATGGCACAAAAAACATTGTTTTAGATTGTGCAAAAATAACATTTGTCAAAGCTGATAATGTATATTCTGAAATACATACCAATGACAATAAAAAATACCTTATTAGAAAATATTTGAAATATTTCACCAGCGAATTAGCATTAGACTTTTTGGTACAGGTTCATCGTTCCTATGTGATTAATACAGCGTATATCAAATCATATAAATCTAATTTTTTGCTAGTAAACGACCATGAAATTCCGCTTGGAGATGCCTTCAAAGAAAAAGTAAATGATTTAACACAATTCAATAAACAAAAATAGCGTTATTCCCCACTCGATTTTTGCCCCACAAACTGTTGAGATGAATAGCGAAATAGTACATTAAAACTCGTTAATGTGCCATAAATGCGTGTGATATATTGTTGCATTTCTACTTTTTCTATATCATCCATTTTAGCATTTGCATTTATTTTTTGTTCCATTACCCGCAAACGGTCACGAAGCATTACGATTTTATGGAAAAAATCTTCGATGTCAAGCTCTTTTGGTTTTAGCGAAGTATCGGCTGGTTGTAAAATCAATTTTCCGCCTTTCCATTTGTCGCCTAAAAACACAACTTCTTGTGCATCAGCCCATTTTTCGAGTATTTTTTCGATTTTTGATTCTATTTCGTCTGCCGAAAACAATTGTTCTTCCATGTGGTTTTATGAATTTATATATTCTAAAATAGCTGCTCTTAAGTTAGTAAATATTTGTTTTAAAAGGTCTTCGTTTTCTTCTAAAAGAGTAATTCTAAATCCTTGTAAATCAGAACAAAACGAAGAAATTGGTACAACACAAAGTCCTTTTGAACCTAATAAATAATACACAAAACGTTTGTCCAAATTTGTACCTTCTTCGCTAACCCACGATTCTACTAAATTTTGTATTTTTTTATCCTCAATTTTTAGTTTTTGATGCGGTTTAAGTGTACCATCTCTAAAAATAATGGTATTGTAAAATGCACCGTAGGTTGGATTAAAAGCCAATTGCGGAATATCTTTTAGCATATCCGAAATGAGCAAGCTGCGTTTACCAATTTTTTCGTTTAGTGCTTTTCTATAAGGCCAATAACGCTCATCCGACATGATTTTTGGAATAGTTTTTTGTGGGATTTTTGTAGAGCAAACTTCAATCATTTTTGCATTGTCGATAGCCGAACATAATCTCGAAAAATCAATATCTTTTTCACGGTTATAATATTCCATCCATCCGCAACGAGAGCCGGGCCAAGGCAATTCTTTCGAAATTCCTTTCATAGCTATTCCTGGCACATCTTCGATAACTTCTGCCAACGAATAAGCTCTCACACCGTTGTAAGTAATATTCAAATAAATTTCATCGCTTATCAAAAACAAATTGAATTCTCGAGCAATCTCTACTATACGTTTTAAACTTTCCAACGGATAAACCATACCTGTTGGATTGTCTGGATTTATAATCAAAATTCCGACAATGTTTGGGTTGTATTTTATTTTCATATACAAATCTTCGAGGTCGGGATACCAATGGTTTTCGGGATCGAGTTTGTAAGTAATTGGATTTGCGTGTGCATGTGCACTCTCGCTCGATGAGTGTGTAGAATAGCCAGGCGAAGGCTGAATTATACGTGAAGTATCTCTCAAAAATTGATACACTTTGCCAATGGCATCGCCTAAGCCATTAAAAAAACAAATATCTTCTGCCGAAATTTGAACTCCACCACGTTTGTTGCTCAAATCTGCCAAAAAATGGCGAGTTTCTATCACACCTTTTGATGGACAATAGCCATAACTATCGTTTTCACGAACGGTTTCAACTATAATTTCTTTCATCCATTCGGGCATTTGGTGGTTTTTGGCAATAGGATCGCCAATATTTTCCCAAAAAATAGTTTGTCCGAGTTGTTTTATTTGATCGGCTTTTTTTACAATCTCACGTATTTCGTAACTCAGTTCTTTTGCTCCCTCGCTTAATAATCGTTGTCTCATTACTCTATCCAAAAATAATTTGCGAAACTACAAAAATGTGTGTGAATGGGGAAATTTTATTTTTTTGGAGTGAAAGATGAGGTTTACTTTATAATCTGGTTTTATGTGTAACTGAATCTTAGATTTAAAAATTCTTCGAAGTTCTAAATAAATATTTGCCACGAATGCACGAAATAACACTAAAAATTAGCGACTTCGTGGCAATAAATTTTCATTTTTACTATAATTATATTTTCTCAAAACCTTAAAAAACGTATATTTAAGCCATAATTTTAAAGTCGAATGATGCAAGCAAATATTCCTCAAACAAATCAAAAAAGAATTGTAATAGTGGGTGCAGGTTTTGGTGGGTTAAAACTCGCTCGAAATCTTGTTAATACAGATTATCAAGTGGTTTTGTTGGATAAAAACAATTATCATCAGTTTCAACCTTTGTTTTATCAAGTTGCCACGGCAGGTTTGGAGCCAAGTGCCATTTCGTTTCCGTTGCGAAAAGTGTTTCAAAAATTCACGAACATTCATATACGAATAGCAGAAGTAAAATCTGTAAATCCTGAGGCTAATCAAATTGAAACCGATTTGGGAAGTATAAATTACGATTATTTGGTTTTAGGATTGGGCTGCAATACCAATTATTTTGGAATGCAAAACATTGCCCAACATGCCATTCCGATGAAATCTGTGTCCGAAGCATTGTATTTGCGAAATTTTATTCTCCAAAACCTTGAAAAAGCGTTGGAAGAAACCAATCCTGACGAAAAGCAAAAATTAATGAATGTGGTGATTGCTGGTGGCGGTCCAACAGGTGTTGAAATTGCAGGTACATTGGCAGAAATGAAAAAAAATATCCTTCCAAAAGATTATCCAGAGCTTGATTTTAGCTCGATGCACATTTATTTGCTCGAAGGTTCTGCAAAAACATTGGGTGTGATGTCCGAAATATCGAGCAAAAAATCGAGAGAATATTTAGATAAATTGGGTGTGATTGTAAAAACGGAAACCCGAGTTTTGGACTTTGATGGCGAAAATGTAACTACCGATAAACTCGAACCCATTGGTACTAAAACTTTGATTTGGGCTGCGGGTGTTTCGCCAAACAAAATCGAAGGTTTGGCTGCCGAATGGTTTGTGAGAGGCAATCGATTAAAAGTAGATGCGTTTAATCAAGTTGAGGGTTCAAAAAATATTTTTGCCATTGGCGATATGGCTTCGCAAGCCGAAGAAAAATACCCAAACGGGCATCCGCAACTGGCTCAACCAGCCATGCAACAAGGCGAAAATTTGGCAAAAAATTTCAAGTATAAGCTCGAAAACAAACCTTTAAAACCTTTCAAATACAACGATTTGGGCAGCATGGCAACTGTGGGCAGAAATTTGGCGGTAGTTGAATTGCCGTTTATAAAATTTCAAGGCTTTTTGGCTTGGGCAACTTGGATGTTTGTGCATTTGATGTCGATTGTGGGGGTAAAAAACCGCTTATTAATATTTGTAAACTGGTGCTGGAATTATTTTACTTACGACCAATCCTTACGACTTTTGATAAAACCAAGAGTAAAACCAGAATGTAAGTTATGAATAATATTCTTTATCAAATATTATTTTGTATTTTTGAATGAATATTTCAAAACTAATATTATATTTAAAATATTACATCTATTATTGTGAAGAAATTATATTTAACTAAAAATCAATCAAAATGTTCAAAAAATTTACCCCCCCCATTTCATACTTATAAGTATATTTAGTATTTGTTTTGCAATGCAAACCAACGCTCAAACCATCCAACTTGCCACTTGGGATTTTGCAAACGCAAACACTACGCCAACATTGGCATCGGGCTAGGTTCTGCAACCATCGCCACAAGTGGAAATATTCAACTTTCTACATCTTTTACAAACTCCTATTCGGTAACCAACCTATCGGCTACTACTTTAGCCCAAGCCAAAAATGGAAACGGCACAATTCCCGCGTACTATATAAGTGTTACGATTTCGCCAAATCCAAACTTTGCCATCGATATTAGTAGTGTAGCTATTCAGGGCTTTTCGCAAAACCGCAACCGCACGTTTAATTTATCTTATATCGATGCTCAATCGAATTTGATAAATGTGCAAAACAGAACCATTACTACACCAACCCAAGCCCAAACATTTACAATAAACTCGCTCACGGGAATACAAACGCCTATCGAATTGCGGTTTTATATCTTTAGCAACCCTGCCGATGTGTACGAAGCAGCAGGCTTTGGCGAAGCCACAGGATTAGATTTAGTAATAAATGGAAAAATAACCAATACCACCACTAACCCCATTTTGCCTGGCATGTGGTCGCTGCAAGGCAATACCGTTGCTGGTTCGCAGTTTTTAGGCTCAGTAAACAACGAAGCAATTAAAGTATATACCAATAACAGCGAAAAAGTACGTATTACAGCAGATGGCAATGTTGGCATTGGCACCACAGCACCCACCCAAAAACTATCGGTGGCGGGCAATATCAACCTAACTGGCACAGGCACAGGTTTGATTTTTGATGATGGCACATTTATAAACTCTGCCTCAAAAATAAACCAAGCTGTATTGAACGGACAAACTACAAATGTGAGTTTGATCGGTTTAGCCTTACAAAACCTTACTTATACTGGCAATAGAATAAATTTTACAGGTTCGGCACTAGAGTTTTACACACCTGTGCAAGGACAATATAACGGAAATAAACCCGTATTGAGCATGAGCCAATATGGCGAAATAAATTTTTATAGTTCGCCATACCTAAACGACAACGCCATGTATTTTGGCAATACAGGCAATTTTAACAATGGCATACGCAAAGCAAATGATTTTGGAGGCGTTGGTGGCTATTCGGGACCAGTAGTATTTGGCGAAAATGGAGGTGCATTAGGAAGCAGCACCGCAAACAGCAATTGGAACACCACAGGCACAAAACTAGCCCTAAGTTGGGATGCCAACCAAACCGTGAAAATTTACAAAGCCCTGCAATTTGCCGATGGCACAGTGCAAACTACGGCTGGTAGCAACTGGCAAATGACCAATAATTATTTGACCTACCCACAAAATGTAAATGTGCAAGGTAAGTTAAAAATTGGTACAAATTCACTCATCATTGATGCTACAAATAGCCCATCAGGACCATTAAACGAACTGTATACAGATGCAACCACACCAACTGCACCCACAAATTTAAAAATACAATCAAATGCCATTAATCCAAATGGAAACACAATTTTAAATGAATTAGGTGGAAAGGTTTTGATTGGCACTGGAGCATCCACAATACCAGCAAAACTATATGTTGATGGCGATATTTATGCTACAGGCAGGATTTCTTCACAATATGGATTAATTGAATTAGGAAACCCAAGCGTTATACCTGGTAGTGGTGGAGTAATGGGTGTGCCAAATGCAATTTTTCTTGGTGCAAATGGAATAACAATGAATACGAATTTTTCACCTCAATTATATTTAAATAACTCTGGAAACTTAGGAATAGGGTTAAAACTAAATTTGAGGTGCTAGGTATTAAGTTTGCATAAAGATAAAATTAATAATTTGAAAAAAGCATCATCCAACCCAGAAAAGTTATTTAAGG
>RDZG01000138.1 GCA_004293915.1 Bacteroidota bacterium
CTCAAAATTAAAAAAATTATACAAATTTTAAGTTGTGTTTTTGAAATTTACAACAAAATATGACTTTAAAATATCCAACTGGAGCAAACATCTGCTTGTGCCAGTTTTTAAAGTTCAGATAATTTTAAAAAGAACACTTTTTTGTTTATAATGTATTTGGAAACTACAATTCATTTGCTAATACGTAGAGCCACTGCGTGAACGCTACGCATAGTGTGGGTACTTTTGGTTGAAACGGTTCAAAGAACCTATGATAAGGCTTCGGAATTATAAATTCCGAAGAGCAGGAGTGGGTTATGAAAACAATTTAAAAGCGGCAATTATTAAACTTATTAATCCCACAGAAGATAGTATAAACCATTTTATACTGTCTATTTTGGTGTTTAATTCTTTACTTATTGATTGCATTTCTTTTGTATTGGAGTCAATTCTCAATAATATTTTTTCCATGTCGTTGTTAATTTTACTATCTATTATACTTAAAAGTGCTTCTCTTTATTCTGGATTTAATTCACTTAATTTTTCTACATTTTTATTGATTTCATTCGCATTCATATAACAAATATATGAAATATTTATTTTCAAAAAATTCAATTTTTATTTTTATAAACCAAAAAAAACCACTGGTGCAAACATCTGCTTGTACCAGTTTTTAAAGTTCAGATAATTTTAAAAAGAACACTTTTTTGTTTATAATGTAGTTGGAAACTACAATTCATTTGCTAATGTGAACGCTACTGGGGTAAATGCTATGCATTGTGTGGGTTAAGCGATTATTTTAGTTTCTACCCATCTTATTAATTTATCAGCATCTTCAAAACCTTCTTGTGCTAATTTAGCTTTACCATGTCCGTCATAACCCATTACTAAATGAAAAATTTGATAGGTAGTGTCAAAATAGTTGAGTACTTTTTTATCAATTTTGGCAAGTTCAGATTTGTACCAATCTACTGATTTTCTTCCCTTTTCTTTTGATGCTAAAATAGTGTCTAAAGCCACTAAAACACCCGAATAAGCTGCATGACCTGCCAATTTAATATATTTTTTATCTTGATAATACCCATCTTCTTTGTTTGCCTTAGTAGATAATATTTCTTTGGCATTGTCTATATATCTTTGTGCTTCTGCAATGGTATTTTTCATTTTTTTTATTTTTGAGCTACAAAAATATAAAATTAGTATCCTATATTTTAACAATTATATTAATTTATTTTTTAATCATACCAAACACGAAAATCATAGTTCAGATAATTTTATAATGTAGTTGGAAACTACAATTCATTTGCTAATACGTAGAGCCAATGTGTGAACTCTACGTATAGTGGGAGTGAACTCTACGCATAGTGGGGTTATTTTGCATTTGCTGTTCGAGACTCTGAGTAATACACCCAAAAGCCCATCATTACCAAAAAAGATACCCCCAAAATACTAACTATTACTATCTGTATCATACTGTAATTTTTTGATTTCGTCTAAATGCTCTCTTATACTTTTTAATAAAATAATCATATATATAAAACAACACAATGAAACAAATGTACCAAAATAGACTAATAACTGCTTAGAAAAGTTATCGTTAAAAGTTTCCGAAAATACCATACTAATACTTCCTGCTACTAACGAAAACAAAAAGAAAACATCAATTTTCAAAAACTCTAATTTTGTTTTTATCTCTTCTTTATGATATTCTAAGGTTTTGCTTGAATCCATTAGGCAAATATAAATACTATTTTTAATCTAGAGAAAATCATTTTCTGTTTTACCAATCATAAAAATATCTGAACTATGATTTTTGTGATTAAATTGATTGTTTTGATTTAAAAAAACTCAAAATCATACCAATCACAAAAATCATTTTTAATCATGGTTCAGATAATTTTTAAAAGAACACGCCAAAAAGGCGTGTTCCTACTTTTTTGTGTATTATGTAGTCGGAGACTACAATTTATTTGCTAATACGTAGAGCCACTGCGTGAACTCTACGCATAGTGGCGTGGGCATAATTTGATTTTTTCTCAAAATTAAAAAAATTATACAAATTTTAAGTTGTGTTTTTGAAATTTACAACAAAATATGACTTTAAAATATCCAA
>RDZG01000139.1 GCA_004293915.1 Bacteroidota bacterium
TACTGACATCCGACAAAAATCAAAAACGGACAAATAATCCCTTAAATTGAAGAATTAGGGGTCTTTTTTTTTGTTTTCAAAAACACCCCCCTCTTTTCATTTCAAACAAAGTTAGTTGTATTTTTTCAAGATTTCGGTCGTTTTTGATTAATTTTGTCTCATTTATTATGGTGGTGAAGCACACATACGAACACATGCCTTGACGAGCCATGCTGACGATGGTTGTGAAGGATTCGTTTTCTTTAGATCGTTTGTGAAAGATACTAAAAATCAAATTTGCTATCATAACTATCCATATTTGCGTCTTAATTCCTTCCAGGCTATCCGAGAAAAAATAGTCTAATTGAAAGTTTTGCTTGAGCTGTTTGAAGAACACTTCTATCTGCCATCTGTTTTTATAAATGAGTGCTATTGTGAGCGGTTTATAGTCCAAATGATTGGTTACGAACCTGAGTATTTTGCCAGATTCTGGGTCTTTGTAAGTTACCAAACGTAGCTCTAAGCCGCTTTTGGAGCCTTTTAGTTTGAACTTAACGATTTCATCGCTCAATATTCCTTCGCCATTGATGCAGTCAAAATGTTCCCCTTTTGAGTGTTTAATGACTGTGTAAGAAGCATTCTCGTTGAGTCTTGTCACAAAATATACTCCATCATCAGTCCATTTTTTGAATACTTGGTAGTTCACATATCCCTTATCGAATACATATAAATGACCTGTTTTTACAACTAGCTGTCCGAGAAAATCTTTGTCGTTCTTGGCAGCATCCCCAAGCACAATATGTTCAGGAACTAGACTATTAAATGCTAGTAATGTCTGTGCTTTAATGCCTCCCATTTTGCTACCTTCTACTGGCAATCGACCTGCTCCTTTGAACACATCACTAAATAAGGTAATCGTGGTGCTATCAAATCGTTTGAGTTTGTTGCTAGGAGCTTCGCCATTGATATCATTGTGCATAAAGATAGAGCTCAGGCTTGACTTAAAGTGTTCTAAAAGTGCATAATATAACTTCTCAAAAACCTCACTATTACGATTGATATTGGCATCTGAAAGCGTGCTTTTAGCAGGCAATTCGGTAATGCCTACATAGCTAAGCTTGTTTTCTAGAAATATGGAACACTTGCATAAATTCGTTAGCGATTCTGATTTATTAATCACCCCATAAAGCATAAAAACTAATTGTTTATAGGTTTTGAGTGTTTTGTAATATTTGTCAGATTCACATTCAGCAACTATCTTGGAAATAATTTGGTTGGGAATCAAAGAAAGTAATTGACAAATTATAGGTTGTCCAGCTAATTTTGTACTTTGCATAGTGATTTTTTGTAGTGTGGTAACTCACAAAATCACAAAAAAATAGCGAGATTTCAAAATCTCGCTATTGTACTTTTCTAAGATGATTCATCCTTCATAAATCTTTTGTCGGATACCACTA
>RDZG01000079.1 GCA_004293915.1 Bacteroidota bacterium
CCTTCCCCAAAATTTAATATTTTTGTCAAAAGTGTTTCTAATTTATCCATATAGCTTTTTAGGCAAATCTAATATTTTCATTCTAAATACTGTAGTGCCGAATTTATTTTATGTGTTTCAACCGAAATTTTAGCAGAATACGCAGAGATTATTGAATCTAAAATGGGACATACTGCCTCAGAAAGTTTGCTTGGTTTAATAGAAAATTTAAGTAATATCGAACTAGTTACATCATACTTTAAGTTTGGTTTATTAAAAGACTTGGATGATAATAAATTTGTTGATTGTGCTATTGCTTGCAACGCAACTTGTATTGTTACGCATGATACTGATTTTAACGTACTTAAATCTGTAGCCTTTCCTAAAGTAAATTGTTTAGATACTGCCCAGTTTAAAGATTTGTTTTTTTCAATTTGAAATTTAGGTTTTTTTGTGCATTCGTGGCAAAAATTTAGTAAGAATAATTTTAATTCTATCTTTAATGTAATATCTTAAAGTCCTATTTTGTTGTAAATTTCAGTACATAGCTCATTTAATATAAAAACAGTTTATTGCTTAAAAAACATACGAATACTGATTTTGTCTAAAAATATTTTTTTTCTAAAATTTATTTGATAAATTTATAATTATAAAGTTACAAGTATGTTAGAAATCTTAGTAAAGTCAGAAAGCAAAGAAACAAACGATAAGGTTTTGAATTTTTTAAAAGAATCAAACATAGAATTTACTTCAAAAAACATCCATCCGCTCGAAAAATGGATTCAAGAAGGCAGAGATTCTGGTTTACATTCAGCAGAAGAAACAAAATTGTTTTATGAATCTTTTAAATAATGAAGGTTATACAAACAAATAGGTTTTTAAATGATTTCTCAAATCTTGAAGAAAGCCAAAAAAATATTATTGCAACATTCGTCAATAATCTAATTGATAGCGATCACATAGATATAACCAATTACGAAAGTATAGTCGGCTTTCCCTACATCCATAAAATTGATTTTTTTGAAAAATATATTGTTTTTTATTTTTCAACACACACAAACACAATTGAACTTTCTGGAATAGTACCAAAGGGCAATGAATTAACTTTGTTTTTTTAAATCCTTAGTACAAGCAAACTGCTTACACCAAAAACAACAAAACTTCCAGCTTTAAACTTCCTTTAAAATTAAAAAAGCCATCCAAACTCAAGGTTTAATTTTTTATAAAAACTCAAGCCACCAGCCAGATTTAACAATAATTTAACATTAATCCACTTATAAGATACAAAAAGTACCCCTAGGGGTTATTTTTTGTTAGTTTTTTTTGCTATAATTTTGAAAACGAAATATTTAAGGTTAGAAATGAACATAAAATTTATTGCAAAACTTCTAAAAAATATTTCAAAAGTATTTGGTTTACCTTTTTAGCCTTTTAATACTAAGCTTAAAATATAATTTATGAAAGCGTATTTAGCTATTTACTTAGGATTAATTTTTAGTGGCTCATTTGCTGGCAATGTTATTATCGAAAACAAATCTTTTGATGAATTGAAAGCAATGTCCAAAGCTGCCAATAAAAACCTTTACATCGATGTATATACCACTTGGTGTGGACCATGCAAAATGATGGAGAAAGAAACTTTTTTGCAACCAGAGGTGCAAAAAGCCTTTGCCAAAGACTACATAGCAGCCAAAATAGACCTCGAAACTCCAAATGGTACACTACTTGGTACATTGTTCCAAATAGAGTCTATTCCAACCTCTCTGTTTTTCAATGTCGAAGGCGAACTCTTGGGTATATATAAAGGAGCATATCTCAAAGAAAAATTTATGCCACTACTGCAGCTTCATGCCAACAATCAAGTATCTCTCGATAAAAAACTAGCGATGATGAAATATTCGTTGGAGCATCCAAATGGCGTTGGTAATTTTTTGACCTATTGGTACGAAAGCGGCACCATGAACGATGCTAAGTTAGAGCAATTTATTTTTGAACTCAAGCCCTCCGTTTTTGTAGCCAAAAGTACGCAAGATACACTGCTTGATTTTGTATCTACAAAAACAAAAAAGCTTTTTGATTACTATCTAAATAAAACTGCCGAACTAAATAAGAGCCTTGGGGTTATTTATTCTGACACGTTGATCCGTAATTTAAACGAAGATTATTTGATAGTGCTGCTCGTTGATGGTAAAGCGAATTTAAAATTCAAATTGGCAGAAGTGGAAACCTTCCGTAAAAAATACCCAAAAGAAAAATATATTGGAAATTTGCTAAATGCATATGCGTACCAAATGGAAACCAATAAAACTATCTTTGTAAAAGAGCTTAAGATATTTGATTCAATTGTAATAGTGCCAATGATGCACGTAGAAAGGCATAGTAAATATATTGATTTAGCAAATAATCTGCTTCAAGGGCATAACGACAAAAAAGTGGTGAATTTGGTAATAGATTGGTTGCGTAAAGCCAACAAAATAAAAACTACATATACAAGTTATTATTTAATGGCGTATGCCTATTATGTTTTAAGTGATTTGAAACAAAGCGACCGACATGCACTAATGGCTATAGCACAAGCAAAAAAATGAATGTGCCTGAAGAAGAATATGCCTATGTGAAGGATTTAATCTAAGCAATACATCAAAAATAATATCTAAAAGGAGCTTCCGAAAATCCTGCAAAGAGTAGGGGAAAAATTAATAATTTTAAAAAATGAAAAAAAACAACCAATCTTTTAAAATTAACTTATAAAACTCTTAAAAAAATGAATATATACAACTCACTTATTAAACGAAAATGTGCTAATCTTTTAGGTTTTTTGTTTCTTTTTTTTATATCTTTATTGTCCTGTTCAGATAAAAAAGATCCAACTCCCTCAAACAATTCTAATAATAGTAATACACAACCTACCTATAAATATGGAAAAGGAAATGGTAAGCTGTTGGTGTATATGAAATATGATTGCGGAGACGGGACAATAGATGTTTCAAGAAATGGTAATTTTATTGGTACACTTACTGCATTTTATTCTGCTGACGTTAATTGTGATGCAACCGCTGGTGTAGTTACTGAAAATTTAAAAGCTGGTACTTATCTGTTAAGTGCAGTTACGGAGGGTGGTAAATATCAGTGGCGTGATTATTCTTTTACGATAAAAGAAAATGAATGTACATTAATTCCTTACGATTGCAGTTTTGCCAGTTCAGGTTCAGGTTCAGGTTCAGGCTCTGGTTCAGGCTCTTCAAGTAGCCAATATGCTGCTTGTAGCAGTTGCATCTCATATAGTTTATATAAAGAAATTGATAATTGTGGAGCATATGGAACTTGTTACAATTATACTGTAAGAGTAACTAATTCATGTAGTTCAAGTTATGATGTTAGATTTACCAACCCTGCGAAACCAAATACTCCTTCACTAGTGATTATGAAAGGAAATAGTTCGCAGACAGCAACTTTAGATATTTACGACTCAAATGACAATATTATTTATAATGTCCAATGTAAATAGACTCAAAAAATTGTGTTAATAATATTATAAATATACTTATACAAAAAAAATGAAAAAGATAATTACTTTAACTATTTCTTTATTTATTATATCAAATATAATATATGCTCAGCAACCAGCATTACTAAATATTGGTTTTTTTTCTGATACTCCAAATAATTCTAAATCAATTTCAACTGATAAAAATGGCAATTTGTTTTATGCTAACAATTATCGAAATAGTGGTGTTAAAAATGGGTTTAATAACTCACAAATTAATTTAGATTTTTTAATACCTTCACAGCCGTATCTACTAAAATATGATAAAAATAAGAAATTTCAGTGGGTGGTTACATTCCAAAATGGATTTGATATTACAAACGTGATATCAGATCAAAAAGGAGGATGCTATGTATTTATGCGCAAAACACAGGCATATGACAAGGATTTTAACTTTGTAAAAGTCAATTCAAATGGAGTAATTGAAATTGAAAAAACTATTTTAAAATATGGCACATATTTAGCACAACGACCAAATGGATGGTATGATGGGCAAAACCTACGCACTTTTATATTTTATGGAAACTATGATGTTGATTTTAATGCTGGTAAATTAGATTCTAAAGGGAATATATATTTAGTAGGAAGACATAATAATATTGCTAGATTTGGTGATGATTACCTAGGGTTTATTTACAAAATTTCTAGTACTGGTGAAATAATATCTTCCACCTTTTTTGAAAAACGACATAATAGTGTATCAGATATTAATTTTGATGATAATGGAAATATTTATCTTTGTGGTTATTATGATTCAGAATATTATCCCGATCCTTCATATACCACACTTCCTTTAACTATATCAAATGTATATCCATACCAATCAAAATTCGGATTTTTTAGTAAATATGATTCTACCTTAAACTTAATTTGGTCTAAACGAATTGAAGTGTTAACTACTGCTGGAAGTGCTGAATGTAAATCCATTTCAATTGATTCTAACAATGATATATTGGTAACGGGTAATTTTAATGGTATAGTAGATTTTGATCCATCTTCAGGTGAAGCTATTCGGACAGGTAGTCGTTCGTGGCATTATAATACTTTATTTGTTGCCAAATATGATAATAGCGGTAATTATAAATTTGCAAGTTTTGTGCGTGGTAATCGTATGTATCATAATTCTCCTAATTTTAATTCTATTGTGAATTATGGTGCAATTCTTACAAATAAAAACAGTATATTTTTTACTGGAACAACATACGCTGATACAATTACTGATCAGAATGGAAATATCTTAACTACTAGAAAAGTTACACAATCATTAAGAAATTTAATTGGAGAATGTGATTCCAATGGCAATTTTTCTAATTTAAATTTTCTGTCGCCTACTTTGGGTGGAGTAGAAATTATAAAATCAGATTATAACTCATTCTATATAACTAATAGTTATAATAATGGTCAGTTTATTGATTTTGACTTTGATAAGGGTATTTCAAATTTAGGTTTGAATATTTTTGGAGGAAGGGTTGTGCTAGAATATAACTTTAAAAAGAAACAATATCTGATAGTTGACAGTATTCCTATTTTGAAAAACTCAAAACATAAAATTAAGTACACAAAAGGTGAAACAGGTAATAATGTTAGTTTTTCATCATCTGATAGCTCTATTTTTCGAGTTTCTCAAGATTCAATAATTATTATTAATAATGGTATTGCTGAATTGTCAGCTTTTCAGCAAGGAAATACTATTTATAACGATGCACAAGTTCATCAAACTATTACAATAAGTGGATTTAAAAAAACAAACTTAAATACGGTAAAGTCTGAAAGGGTAGATTTTAGCATATATCCAAATCCTTCTTCTGGTAATTTTATTATAGAAAATTCTATTCCATTTGATTTCTGTATCTATAGTCAGGTTGGAGTAACTGTACGAAGTGGTTCAGAAAAATCTATCAAGCATCAAATTATAGGATTAAATCCAGGCATTTATTTTGTCAAGATCAATAATTTAGTAAAAAAAATCATTGTACAATAATGCAACAATCATTTTATTATCAAAAAAGAGCTACCGAAAATCCTGTAAAGAGTAGGGAAACAAATAAATTTAAAAAAAATGAAAAAATATATAATTTGCATTAGTTTGTATATAGTTAGTTGTGGTCCTAATCAAAGTGTGATACCTCAAAACAATAATACCTCTCCACCAAATTATAATACCCCAAATCAAAATAATACACCTCAGCAAAATAACAATTCGACTTCTCAAAATCTGAAGAATATTGACCTTGGAATTCAAAATATTACTCAATTAACAAGCAATTGGTGCTGGGCTGCAGTTTCAGAACAAATCATAAATTGGTTAAAAGGAAATTCTCCTAATCAATGTCAACTTGTAGCTATGGCTTATAATGCTAGTCCTGATTATTGTTGTTTATATCCTCAAAGTTGCAATACTCCTGGATCACTTCAACAAATTCAAACATTGATATATTATTATGGCGGTCGTTATTCTTCAATTACTCCACCAGCAAATGAAATTGCTATTTATAATACATTATCTCAAGGTAAGGCTATAATTTTATTTATTAAATCATCACCATATCAATCAATTGGACATTTTGTGGTATTAAGAGGCATAAACTGGATGCCAAATCTCAATGGTGGATACTCTGCTCAATTGTTAATTAATGATCCTATGTCTTATTTTATTCAACCAATATTGTTTAATGATTTAATGTACTATTGGCAAGCAGCAATTGTTGTAAATTAAAATCAAATCCCACTATTGCAATAGAATTCTGAACCTAAAACATACCCGACAAAAGCCTTCAAATCAACAACAAAGACCAGCACCCCAAAACCAATGTAAGCTCAAGTGTGCAAACAGTATGGGAAGGGTGGAAGTTGAAATAAATCGAACTGTTACATTAATATTTTAAACCATGAAAAAAATATTACTACTTCTTTCAATCACTTATTTACTTATTACAAATAAGTCATTTGCTCAAAAATGTGAGGGCAATTGCATTAATGGTTATGGCAAGCTAACTTACGAAGACAATTCTACTTTTGAAAGTGAATGGGTTGAAGGCAAACCTAATGAAGTAGGAATTTATATCGTTCCTAACGAAATAGAATGTACAATATCATTTCAAGATGGTATAATGGATACTAAATCTATTAAAATTAAATTTTTGAATGACAATCCGAAAAATGTAGGTATTCCAGCGAACTGTTTTGAAAAGCCATCAAATGTTTTAAAATATGTTGGATTAAAAAATAGTAATGGTTGCTATCATGGTCAAGGAACAGTTTATTATAAAAAAGGGGTAAAATATTCAGGTGAGTGGAAAGATGGATTTAAAAATGGACAGGGAATATTAACTTTTCCTACTAATTATGTAAAAGAAGGAAATACACATTTAAATGATGGGTTTACTAGAACAGGTTTTTGGTGGACAGATTATTGTATTAATTGCGAAATAATCAAATAAAAAATATTAATTGAAATTTTATAAAATTGTACTACTCAATTTTTTTTCTTTGAATAACTAAATAAACGTATTTTTATAAAATTGGTGAATTTGAATCTTGCATTTTAATTTAATAAACTAAATGAAAATCCTAACCATACCCGATTTGCATGGAAAAGATATTTGGACAAAAATAGACTTTGCTCAATATGATAAAGTTGTTTTTGTGGGAGATTATGTAGATTCTTTTACGCATACCGATCAAGATATTTTAGACAATCTTCGAGCTATTATAGAATTTAAAAAAGCCAATCATACCAAAGTAGAATTATTACTAGGCAACCATGATATTCAGTATTTATTTCAAAAAAAATACCGTTGTAGTGGGCATAGAATATCAATGGATGAAACATTGCATACAGAATATGCTCAAAATCAAGAACTGTTTAAGTATATATTTCAGCTAGGTAAGCATGTCTGGACACATGCAGGCATTTCTAATGCCTGGTTTAACCACATAAAACCTATATTGCCACATTATGGGTTTGAGCCAGATTCATCTTCTACACAAAGTAGTATTAATATATTGGCTAAATATGAATTTAATAAATTGGTAATGGCATCGAGCTTAAGAGGAGGTAGCGATAAAGCCAGTAGAATATTTTGGGCTGATATTAGGGAGGTTGAATTTGATAATTTGATAGGAATACACCAATATGTAGGTCATTCAAAAGTAAAAAAAATCATACAACATACCAAAGCTGACTGGAATGTGTATTTTCTAGATTGCTTAGATACTGTAAATGATTTTTTAGAAATTGAATTGCCTGATTCTGATATAGATGCAAAGCCAATATATAGTATTAAAAATGTAGAGTGAAAAAAGTTTAAAATATATTTTATTTCAAATTAAATGAGCCCATATGAAAAAAGTACATGTAATTATTGTCATTTTAATGTGTTTAAAATGCTTTTTTCTATTTCTTAAAACACCAGCACATAGTTCTTTTTACTTTTATGGTTTTTCATATATTGTGTTAGCAATTATAGCTTTTTATATCGCAATAAATATTAACACAGCAAAACTATATAGCCTACTTCCCTTTTTATTTATTGTGTTTGTCTTATTAGCTTTTTATCTTTCTTTTCAAAGAGAGTTAGCAGAAACAAATTTATATCCATTAATTGCCAACACAGGCTTTATAGATTTAAATTATTTTAAAATAATCATTCAATATAAATACGCATTAATTATAGTTTATCTTTTGGTTTATCTCGTTTTAGAAGATTCTCAGGTACTAAAATCAACATCAATAATTGGTAAAGCATTTATATTTAGTATCAAATACCAAATAGGGTTTCTTGTATTTTTATGGTTTTCATCACCTATTGCAATAGTAGGGTTGATGAGTTTGCAGCTTTTTGTTATTTCAAAGTCACGTGCTATTTGGAAGGGCAAAAAATTAAGTTATTATTTGACTACTCTAGGTAGTACATTATTTGCAATTTGGAATTTGGTACAAGCACAAATGACATTTATTTACACTATTAATAATTCACTTCAAACCAAAAGCTACCTTTCTTCACTACCAATTTTTGTATTATTGTTGATAGTGATATATCAGTTATTTTTTAACCCTGAACTAAAAAAAGTGCCATTTTTGAATATGCTCCAATTTCAGACTTTTGCTTTAGCGGTTATAGTAATGTACTTGGGTTCTGTATTAGAAGAAATATTTTATGTTTATAATGAAAATTCACAAATAATTTTAGGGAGTTTCATTTTCGGGCATTCGTTTACTATTATTTGCTTTGGGTTTTTATATGGAATTTGTTGCAACACAAAATTCAAAAGTTTTACAAACAATTACCAGTTATGATAATATATAAAAATTTAGCAGAAAAATACTTTAAAGTATTTTTTGCCATACTTTTAGTATCAATAAGTATTTATTTTATTGGCTGCGATAAGCCTAGAGAGACTGTAGCCGATAAGCATTCTTTAACAAAATTATATGTTAAGTTTATGGTAGATACTTTGCCAGAGGATATAAGTCGAGACTCTGCCGTTTTTATCAAAGAATTTGCAAAATCAAATTTTGATTTAGAACTACTGAAATCCATAGTTGATACTTTGGATAAAGACACTATACACTACTATTTTAGAAATTGGTTAGTACAAAATACAGTTAAGCATTGGAGCAAAAATCAATATCTCGACACTACGTATCTTTCATATTTTGTTTATGCAATGCCAATGCTAGAACTGGATTCAAATAGTACATTTTTTAAACTAGTTCAAGCTAATAAAGAAGAATTTATGCATTCAAAGGTGCATTATTTAGCAGGTAAAATAATGGTAGAAATTATTACAAACCATTTAACAGAAATAAATAAAAGATATAGTTTTAAAGAGAAATTCAGCTTAGAAGACCAAAAAAGATATAATCATTTAATGTTATTAATGCCAGTATATGGCTTAGATACCAATTCAGCACTATATTTATATACTCAACTTATGTTTTATGGCAAAACACATCACGTAGTAAAAACCATAGAAACTATAGAAAAATTAATAAAGGTAAATAATGATAAACTTGGGGCATATCTCCGTATCTATGAAGAAGCCTTATCAGAAAACATGCCAAATGATACAATTGAAGCATATTGGATTAAAATTGATAAAATGATTCTTCAAAAAGATGTTCAGCATAGAAGATGAAGTTTGTTACGACATATTATTTAGTAGTTATTGTATTTTTAACCTTTAGTTGCAACGCACTAATTATATTTAGAAATCCCAAACATGTGGTTCAAGAAACCAAGTTGCTGTTGCTTACAAATTCCATGCGTACAAAGCCACAAAAATTCTTGAATAAAAAAATAATTCCTTATTTAATTAGCAACAATTACGACACCATCCAAAATAAATATGCAAGGACTGTAATTGATGATATGCGAAAGACCAAAAAGCTTAAACCCTTGCACATGAGTATGTATGCCACAGTGTGGGCTTGGTTGTTTGCTAAAGAAATGGGTCGTACTAGTGGTATTGGACACTATTGTAGGCGTTATGGTAGCTTGGTTGATAGATATAGATTATTATACAACTTGGGTTTTACAATTGGCGAAAATTGTGATTATCCAAATAGAGAGCCATTGGCTATGGATATTTTGATGGATTTGATGATTGATGAAGGAGTTGCTGGATATGGTCACCGAAAAAATTTACTTACACCTGAGTTTAGGCGAGTAGGCATCGCAATATGTTCGCACAAAAGGTATCAATACAATTGTGTAATGGATTTTTGGGGCTGGGAACTCAAGAATAAGAAAAAAAGAGTTTTAAATTCAAAAAATAAAAGACCAAAAAGTAGATAAATCATTTTATTTCGTGGTAATTTTTATAACCTTACACACCCACCAGTGAAACCGTCTGGCTTGTACCACACACAGCCCAACAATACGTTTTAATTTGATGAATGATACTAATTTGAAACATATTTGGTGCAAATATGCATCTTTAAACCTAAAGTGTTGGTGGAGTAGGTATATAGCTTCAGTTTATATGAAATGCCACTAAGGGTAATACGTTATCTCAAATATTCAGAAACTTTTTGGCTAATTACAAGCTTTACAGATTCCCACGTTTGGTTTTTGAGGCTTATTGGGTCTGGACTTTCTTCTGCCTCTGCAAAATAGCTAATTGCCTGAGGTACGGTAATAAAAAGATTTTGAGAAGCGTATTTTTGTTTGTGAAAGGTAATAAAATCAGATACAGAATAATGTTGTAATAGTTCTGCAATATCCCAAAAGTCTTTTTTCTTAGCTCTACCCAATACAGCTTGTACTTTCATGGCAATAATGTCTTCTGGAGCAAACATGCGTATTCCCTCAATTTCGATTGTTGGTTTAATAAGTGGGTGTGGAAATCGAATCATATCTACTTTTACTTCTTGTATATTGGCAAATATACCAAAATGCATAGGTTTGTCTTCGAGGATAATTTGATTGCTATATTTTGCAAACAGTGATTTTGTAATAAATTGATTATCAAATGGTTTTGTAGAAAATAAATCTAAATCTACCGATATTCTGTGTCCATACAAAAGGGATAAAGCTGTTCCTCCAACAAGATAAAAATCTTGAAGCTCTGGCATAGCAATCAGCTGCTTTAATAAGGAAAAAGCGTGGGGGTCGACTGTCTGAGTTTGTAACATCTAAATGCTTCTAAAGGTTGTAGTATAACGGCACTTGCCAAATACATTCTTGTTTCAGGCAAAAATTTGGCATTGAGCAGGGCTTGACTTACTTTTTCATCGCCATAAAAACGCCTACAGTTGCGGATGTCTTCTACATCTCCACGCTCAAAAACTCTTTCAATAACAAAATTGGCATACTTTTCATAATCTAATTTTTCAAAATCTATATCCCAAAAAATTCGCTTATTTAAAATCGGTTTTTCTATCATAACAAAGCAAAGTTAATAAAAATCAAGAATTATTGAATACTGTAATTTTTAAAGTAAATATTTTATGGGCTTTCTATGCTATTAAAATAAATCTTCTAACTTCAATTCTTGGGTAATGGTGCTGAGGTAATATTCGTTTTTCTGCACCCCATTGCTGCAAAGCAGGGTAATAAATATATTTTTTTTGGTTTTAGATTTCTCTTTGAATATTTCTCTTTTCAATTCAAGCTGCTGTGCATACTCTTTGCTTATCTCAAATGGAGCATCTCTAAATTTTAATTCAAAAAGATGTAAGCAATTGTCGCTTCGCTCAAGAATAAGGTCTATTTGAGCCCCTTTTTCGGTTTTTGAACCTTTATATACCCACGAGTATTCATTGGTGATCATGCCCTGAATGCCTAATACATGCTTTATTTTGAGTATATGCCTGAAACATACATTTTCAAATGCAAATCCAGACCATATTTTAAATGATTGGGTATTGGTTATATACATCCAACTATTGTTTGCTTTGGAGTTTTGTAAAAATTTGAAATAGAAGATCGAGTATTCATCCATTAAGCGAAACAGTATATCTTCTTTTTTATTGCCTAATGGCATGATTTGCATCAAAAATCCACATTGAACGAGTTCGTCTAACAGCATACTGAATCCACCACCACTACTCAAGCCTGTACTTTGTATAATTTCATTTCTAGTCATCCCTTTGTGAGCGAGAGCCAGTACTCCCACTATTTTTTGATGCAAGTCACTGTTTTTGAATAGAGAAGCGTATAGGTTTTTAAACTCATTTTTGAGCGATGCCTGTGGTACAAAAAAAAGTTGATCTAAAATTTGCGGCACACTCAAGCCAGGCTTAATATCTTTGAGGTAATAGGGTACGCCTCCTATGCACATATATAATAATGCTAAGTCTTTGGCGGTAAGCCTCACTTGCTGCATGGCTAGATACTGCTTGGTTTCGCTTAATGTAAATGGTTTTAGGTGGATATGGCAAGTTACTCTATTATGAAGCCCTCCTTTGTTGTTGATTACTTTGTCTATAATCCATGATGCTGCCGAGCCACATATTACCAATAGTATGTCGTTTCTTTGGGTGCAAAAGGTGTTCCAAAAATTGTCTAAAGCAGCCAAAAACCCCGATTTTGGAGTTTCAAACCAAGCCACTTCATCGAGAAAGATTACTTTTTTTTGTTTCCCTTTTAGTGATTTGATATGTTGCTTGAGTGAATGAAATGCTTGCAGCCATGTATTTGGCATGGGTGGTTTTTCTCCATTTATTTTTTCAATTAATGACAACCAAAAATTTTCTAATTGTTGTGGCATTTCTTTCTCATGAATCCCACTACAATCAAACACCATTTTAGATTCGTACACCTGACGAATAAGGTAGGTTTTGCCAATTCTACGCCTGCCATACATTGCCAAAAACTCTGAATTTGAGCTTTCAACCAATCGTTGCATGATATGTATTTCGTCTTCTCTGCCTGCAACTTTCATTTTAGTAATAGATTTATTATTCGCCAAATGTACTAAAAAAATATACAACTTGGCGAATAATAAAATTATTATTCGCCAAGTTGGCTAAAAAAATATGCAACTTGGCGAATAATAAAAATTTATATCTTCGAGGGTTAAGCCCCCGAAAGGTAATATCTCGCTTGTAACAAAAACAGTAAAACGTCAAGCTTTAATTTGATGAATAATACTAATTTGAAACATATTTGGTGCAAATAGGTGGCTTTAAACAAAAAATGTTGGTGGAGTAGTGTTATATCTTTAATCTATAATCCCAGTGTTGAAGTCAGGAAGAAGTCCCACAAAAATGGGACTTTTCATTCTACAGGGTAACCCTTTCTCTGAAAGGTTGCTCCTCAGCAGAGCCTTTTTCCTTTTTGTATTATGTTATAAAAATAGTACGACTTTTAGAAAAATTTACCAACCATTTTTGACCACATTACCTTTAACCCAACTAAATAATCAACATAGCATCTCCATAAGTTAATAAGCTGTATTTTTCTTCAATAGCTACTTGGTATGCATGTTTTACAAATTCAAAACCACCAAACGCACTTGCCATCATCATTAAAGTAGATTCTGGTTGATGGAAATTAGTTATAAACGAATTACAAATTTTGAAATCATAAGGAGGAAACATAAATTTATCTGTCCATAAATTTGTTGGTTTTACTCTATTTCCAGCAGAAACAGAAGATTCTAAACTTCTCAAAACTGTACTTCCAACTGCACAAACTCGTTTTTTATTATCTAAGGCAAAGTTTACTGTTTCGGCAGTTTTTTCAGGAATGATAAATTGCTCAGAATCCATTTTGTGTTTTGTCAAATCTTCAACATCAACAGCTCTAAACGAACCTAATCCAACATATAAGGTTGTTTTTTCGAGATGAGCACCTTTCAGCTCGAGTCTTTTAACCAACTGTTTTGTAAAATGCATACCTGCAGATGGGGCAGCAACAGAGCCTAATTTATCGGCAAAAATAGTTTGAAAACGATCTCTATCTTCGGGTTCTACTTTTCTTTTTATGTATTTAGGAAGTGGAGTTTCTCCAAGTTCGTCAATAGCTTTCATAAAATCATCTGGTGTACCATCAAATAAAAATCGAATAGTTCTACCTCTTGATGTAGTATTGTCAATAACTTCGGCAACTAACTCTCCATCGCCAAAATAGAGCTTATTCCCTACCCTGATTTTACGAGCTGGATCTACAAGTACATCCCATAAATGACCTTCGTTTGTGAGTTTTCTAAGTAAAAAAACTTCAATTTTTGCTCCAGTTTTTTCTTTATTTCCATACAAACGAGCAGGAAAAACCATGGAATCATTTACTACTAAAACATCATCTTCATCAAAATATTCGAGTAAATCTTTAAATTTTTTATGTTCTATCGTTTTTGTAGCTCGGTTTAAAACCATCAAACGACATTCATCGCGATTTTCTGATGGGTATTGAGCTATTAATTCGGGAGGTAAATTGTAACTAAATTCGGATAACTTCATTGTAATCTCATTACGGTTCGATTAATATAATACTAAAAAATGGAGTGCAAAAGTACACTTTTTTTAGTATTTTGGTGCTTACATTCTAAAATATTTTCGAACTTCTGTAATTTACAATTAAAATTTGCCCCAGTTTTCTACCTCTTCTTTCGACCATAAATCGGGAAAAAACATTTTTTTCTGAAATCGAGGTGGCAAATATTTGTGCCAATTTGTGCCGCCAGTTGCTTCTAAAACTTCGGGTTTTTTATCCAAATATTTTGATGCCGTACGATAATGAACCAACTGCCAATCGACATTAAATATTTTATCAAAATCCCTTAAATTAGTTTTTAATTCTGTACTCAATTCTTGCTTTGCCGCAAGTTTTTTAACCACTTGCCACAAATTTTTTGTCGAATACATATTTGCATTTCGCAAAAGTTTTCGGGTATATTTTTCTTCAAATTGTTTTAGTGTCAATGTTTTTTTGCCACTCGAAAGTTCTTGCGCACCATGTTTCCAATATAAATGTTCGAAAAGAATTTCTATACTTGGTGTTTCAGAAAGGCTTTCTCTATATTTTGCATCAACCAAATTATATAAATCGGTACAATAAATTTCTATCAATCGAAACTGAAAAGATTGAAACCCGCTAGCTGGCAAAAGAGCCATTCTAAAATGCATAAATTGCTCCATTTCCATTCCTTTTGTCATCACATCATACGAATGAATAAGATTATCAAAATATCGAACCAAACGAGAAACTTTTTCTTGCAAAAAAACATCGGTAACCTGCTTACAATCAGCAACTTGTTTTAGCTCCCAGTTTACAAGTTTGAAATATAATTCGGTAATTTGATGATAAATAATAAATATTAATTCGTCAGGAATGTCGGTTCGTGGTCGCTGAAGCGAAAGCAAAGTTTCGAGCTGGATATAATCAGCATAATGCAAATATTTAGAATAGAGCAATCCATCCAAATAAGAAGACACATCTTGACCCATCGAATCATATTTTTCTTCAAGTTTTTTAAACTGTGCTAAAAATTTTGGATCTATATTTTCTGGGTTCATGTTGCAAGTATACTATTTTTTTTAGTCCCTAAAAATTGAATTTATGTGTTTTTCAATATTAAACCAAGTTTTTATTTTGATGAATAAATATTTAGTTTATTTTTGAAACATTATTTATTATAACTAAAAATATTTATGCGTAGCATCACTTATTTAATCGCCACAGCAACCCTAGCGTTTGCACTCCAATCTTGTAAAAAACAAGAACCAGTACAAGAAACAACTTCTGATCAAGTTGCAGATAATTCTTCGACCAAAATCGAGTACAAAAGTGCCGAAAACTTAGATTCTCTTACTGCTATTTTAGTTCGTTCATTAAAAGATAAAAACAAAGATTTATATTTGAGCTATTGTTTTACATCTGAACAAGAAGAAAAATTAGCTAATTTGATTGGCGATAAAAAGAAGAAAAAATATTTTCAACGCGAATTTGGTTTTAGCTTACACGAAGAAGTGGTTTATTTTGAAAATATTTTAAAATACATCGAAAAAACAGGAATAGATTTGAATAAAATCGAATATTCAATTATTGAATCAATCAATTATAACAAAAGCAATTATGATCCAGTAGAATTAAAAGAAGTAATTATTCCAATTATTCAAGAAAGTTTGGAAAGAGATATTGTTTTTGTTGGTGTGCAAATCGATGGAAAATGGTATTTTACTTCTGAATTGAGTTTATAATTATAATATTAAAATTTCAAGCCCATTTTGATTTTCAAAATGGGCTTTTTTTACTTATTTCCAACATTGAATCAACCAGCAGGACATATAGAAATTATTTGTGGATGTATGTTTTCGGGAAAAACCGAAGAGCTGATTTCTCGTATCAATTTGGCAATTTCCGAAGGAGAAACAGTTGCTGTTTTTAAGCCAAAACTTGATAATCGATATGATTTAGAAGATATAGTATCACATAATAACAAACGTTTTTCGGCAAAAGCATTAGATTCGTCAAATGATATATTAAAAATGTCTGAAAATGCAGATGTAATAGCAATTGATGAAGCACAATTTTTTGATTCTAACATCGTTTTAATAGCAAACACTTTAGCAAATTTGGGAAAAAGAGTAATAATTGCAGGTTTAGATATGGATTTCAGAGGAAATCCTTTTGGTTCGATGCCTCAGTTATTAGCTGTGGCAGAGCATGTTACAAAACTAAAAGCAAAATGTGCTATTTCTGGCGAAGATGCTTCTTTTTCGTTTCGATTAAACAATGAAAACGAAACAGTAGTTTTAGGAGCAGCCGAAAAATATCAACCTCGAAATAGAAAATATTTTTTTGCAGCAAATACATGAAAAAGTTAATTATAGCATTTTTGTTTTTTTCATTTTTTGTAACTCATGCACAAAAAAGTGGCATTGGAGTTGGAAAATGGCGATTACACACAGATTTGAGTCGTGCAAATTGTGTGGAAATCACAAAAGAAAGAGTGTATTGTGGCACAGATGGCGGACTTTTTTATATTGATAAATCAACAAAAGAAATTAATCGTGTTTCAATTACCGAAGGATTTAGTGATTTGAGTGTTTCGGCAATTAAATATAGTTCAACTTATGATGTTTTAGTAATTGCTTATCAATCGGGAAATATTGATATTTTGAAAGACAATCAAATTATAAATATCCCACAAATCAAAAATACAAACCGAACAGGCTCAAAAAAAATAAATCATATCAGTTTTATCAAAAATTTTGCCCTATTATCTTGCGATTTTGGCGGAGTTTTGCTCGATTTGCAACGTTTAGAAATCAAAGAAAGTTACTTAAATATTGGTAAAAACGGCAGCATTCTTTCTGCTTTTGCCTCTGTAATTGCAAATGATTCTATTTTTTTGGCTACTTCGCAAGGATTGTTGAAAGCAAAATTCACAAACCAAAACTTGCTCGATTTTAATAGTTGGAAAATTATTACTTTTGCAGGTATTAATAATGTAACAGCATCTGGTATTCAAGCAATTACCGAAAAAGATGGCAATTTATTTGTTGCCCAAAACAACAATGGAATTTTCTCAAATCAATCTGGAACATGGCAAAAAATCACATCTATAAATTCCAAAATTTATAACCTAACTAATTTAGATAAAAAAATATATGGAATGGTTGATAGAAAAATTTTAGTTTATAACGGCACAACCTTTGATTCGCTAAAAAGTATTTCTACAAACATCCCAACAGATTTAAAAATGGATACCGATGGCAGTTTATGGCATTCGGACTATATTACTTCGATAGTTAAATTTAATACACAAAATCCAGAACGTTTTTTCCCAAACACACCTACATCTTCAAATATTTTTAGGCTTAAAGCAATTGAAAACGTTGTATTTGCATTGCCAAATGGGTTTGACAATATCACAAATTGTAGCTTACCAAAATTCGAAGGACTAAGCATGCTTATAAATGGTTTATGGAATGTGTATATTCCTGGTCAGAATTTCAATCCATTTATACCCGATATTTGTGATGTTGCTTATGATAAAACAAATAAAAAAATCCATTTTTCTGCTAATTGTAGAGGTGTATATTCGTATGATTTTGATATTTTAAATCCATCAAACGAATTTAAAAATCCAGTAATAACAGACAAAACTTCAACAGGCTGCGAATTGCAAGGACAAGCAAGAGCTACAGCCGTAGCAATTGATGACAATTCTAGTGATTTATGGATTGCAAACCCACTCGAATCGATTTGTATTTTCAAAAAAGATAACACTGGAAAATGCAGTTCATATTCTTTTATAAATGGCTATCGTGATATAAATGGGACATCAATCAGTCTGGGAAGTTTGGCATATCCTGTTCAAATAATTATTGATGATTATAGTAATAAATGGGTAAGATTAAATCCCGCTCAAGGTGGTGGAATTTTGGTTTTTAACGAAACTAAAGGGTTGATTGAAAATACTCCATTGGGTATGTTTTTGTATAGTGGCAAATCGAGAGGCGATTTACCATCGACAAGTGTTAGAGCAATGGCGAAAGATTTGGAAGGAAATATTTGGTTAGGTACAGATAAAGGTATTGCTATTTTTCAAAACAATGGCGATTTTTTGCCCTCTACAAACTCACCTGCTTCAATACAAACTTGGCCCAAACCAATTGATGCAAAATTTCCAATAGTTGAAAATAGACCCTTATTATTTGACCAAATTATTACTGCTTTAGATGTGGATGGTGGAAACCGAAAATGGATTGGCACATCAAATGGATTATATTTAGTAAGTGCTGATGGTACACGAACTGTACAATTTTTTAATAGCGAAAATAGTCCGCTACCTTCAAATTCGATTACTGATGTAAAAGTAAATCGTAAGACAGGCGAAGTATTGATTGGTACAGATTTAGGCATTATTTCTTATGGTGGCGATGGCACAATTGGTAGAGAAGACGAACATGATGAGCTTACTATATTTCCAAACCCAATGAAAACTTCGTATACTGGTATGGTCGGAATTAGAGATATGGGAGCAAATGCAATGGTAAAAATTATTGATATTGCTGGACAATTGGTTTATGAAACACGAGCAAATGGCGGTATGGCATCGTGGAACGGAAAAAGATACAATGGCGAAAAAATAAGTCCTGGTGTATATATTGTTTTGTCGTCAAAAGATGATGGAGAAATACCTGTTTCAGGAAAATTATTTGTAATAGAATAACAATTAGTATGAAAATTATACAATACATCAGTTTAGTAATGGCAATTATTTATTTAGTTGCTGGACTTTGGATAGGCTTTGGAAAATATTTTTTCGAAAATATGCCCGATTTGCCAAATCCAATGATTTTAGGAGGATTATTATTTTTATATGGTTGTTTTCGATTATACAGATTTATAAAAATCACTAAATCAATAGATTAGAATTGATATTAGTTTTATTTTTAAGAAAATTAGTAAAAAAATCGACACAAAAAGATTACATTTGAAGTCGGAAAAGCATAAATAATTAAATCGTAAAAGCCGTGTTTGCAATTAAAATTGAACCTTTTGGAAAAATAACTCAAGTAAAATTAATTAACACACAAACAGGTGAATATGTGGGTGTATTAGCTGATTGTGGTGCTGCATTAAACTGTTTAGTGTTAAAAAAAGGAGACAAATTATTTGATTTAATTGATGGTTCTGAAACATACGAACAACTTTTGACGAATGGGCTTTCTACTTTTAAAGGCTCATTTTTATTTCCATTTACAAATAGATTAGCAAATGGAAAATATACTTTTGAAAATAAAACCTATTCATTTGATATAAACGATTCTGGCAATTTAAACAATGCATTGCATGGATATTTAGTTGATGTAAAGTTCAATATTAAACGTTTTGAAGTTTTTGAAGAAAAAGCAGAATTAGAACTTATATATGAAGAATCGGGACAAAACTCTTCTTACCCATTTGCCTGCGAAGTAATTATTAAATATACTTTTCATGCACATAATGGCTTATCCATTCAAACAACTGTAAAAAACTTAGATACTCACAATATTCCTATAGGTTTTGGTTGGCATCCCTATTTTAAAACTTCTGGTAAAGTAGATGATATTATGCTTCAACTGCCCGAAATTGAGGAAATCGAAATTAACTCAAATATGATTCCTACGGGCAAACTTATTCCAACATCAATTTTCAAACACACCGATAGCGTAAATAATACCCAATTAGATACTGGGTTTAAACTCAAAAATACTGCTTCAAAAGCAATAATTTCAATAATTGACTCTGCAAATTCGGTTCGAGTAAATATTTGGCAAGAATCAAAAGACACAAAATTTAATTTTTTACAAGTTTACATTCCGCCACATCGCAAAACAATAGCCATTGAACCTATGACTTGTGCAGCAGATGCTTTTAATAATGGAATGGGACTTCAAATCATAGCTCCAGAACGCACAATGGAGGCTTCTTGGGGAATTGAATTAAAATAAGTTTGATTTACAAAAATAATTTTTAGAAGCACTATCCCAGTATTATGTATTGATATTGTGCATGACTGTCTACGGATTACTAAAAGAGACAGAGTTTTTAACTAAAAAATAAAAAATGGAGCATTTATAAATATTCAAGTGGGCTTTTTTTTTAACTAAAAAATTAATTTTGAAAAATTAAAAAAAAATAGTTTTTTTTGTTCAAAATAATAAAAAAAGAAATCATGCCAATAAGAGTTGCGACATGGAATGTATATTATGGAGTTGTAAATGGAGAAACTGCTTTACAACGTATACAAAGGTTTATAAACAATTCTCTGTTTGACATTGCAGTGTTTCAAGAAGTGCCTCAAGCACTCTTACCAATTGCAGGAAATTTAAACTTACCACCAAATATTGCAGTGGTTACTATGGATACAGAATATCCACCAGGCACAACTCCAAACAGTGTAAGTGCAGTATGCTATTTAATTGTATTTAATACGTTAAGAGTTACATTAGTGCCTAATACTCTTCCTTTTTTCTTTCAACCACAAGCATTTGTGATTGGAAACAATGTTCAAGGTAGACCACCCGTTCAAATACAATTTGTTGAAGTGGGTACAAATACAGCATTTAATGTGCTTACTTGGCATAATGAAATTGGAGGAATAGCTACCCTTTTAAATGATGTACTTGGTCATGGAGTAAACAATCAAGTTGCTGGATTGTGGATAATTGCAGCAGACTTAAATGTAAATGCTAATGCTATAGCAAATCCTAACTACAACGGTTTGCGTGCAGTTCACAATGGAGTAGATTATATAATTACAAATGCAAATGCAATTCAGAACGGCATTTGTGATGATGACTATACTAGCGATGCTCATCTAGCCGTTTTTGCAACAATAAATCTTTAAACTAAAATATTATAAAATGCCAAATATATTAGGTAGTGCAGATATAGTGTCTCATATCATAGACGCATACGATCCAAGTGTGAGTTTAATTGCCCAATCAAATCCAAATGATGTAGCAGCTCAAAAGGTAATTAATGGCTTGATAGAGTTAATTGAAAAGATGATAGAAAATTTTAAACCTCCATTTCTTCGTGATTTAAATGCATTGGAGTATGACTTTAACCTAGCAGTTACGGAATCTAAATTCCCACTTGTATGTGATTATAAAACAAAATATACTGCATTAAAACCAGATTTAGATACTTTTCTTCAAAAAGTTATTTCCGCAATCGATTATATACAAAATCCATCGAACATCAATCGTTTTAATCCAAAGTTTTTAGATTTTCTTAATGCTGTAATTAATCAATTGAATTCAGATTTAGTATCACTATCAGCTTTAATTCAGCAAGCAAGTGTAAATTACTTAGCAAACGATTGGGTTCAAATACAAAATAAATATAGCTGTATTAAGCAGTATACAACCAATACTTGGTGTTCGTTAATTCAGGTGGGTTTGTGGTAAAAAACGAATCCGTTTGCATACACAATAGAAACCTATCATTTAAATATACAGTTTATTTTTCAGTATACCTATTTTCATTGAAATTAATATAGTCCATATTCTCAACCTATTGCAATATTTATCCCACTATCCACTATCCACTATCCATATTCTTGTGTGTTAGTATTGTGCATGACTGTCTACGGATTAGCAAATGAAATTGAGTTTTTAACTCAAAAAATAAAAAAAGGATTATTTTTGTTCTATATATATTTGATAATCCGTAATGCTACTATGCGAACTCTACTGATAGTTGAATTAAAATAAGTTTATCATCTTAAAAAAACAGTTAAGAAATTGATTATTCAGTACTTACTTAGCAATAATCAATTTCTTTGTAATGTTATAATTGCCATCAAAATAGATTAATAAATAATATAATCCATTTTCAAAATCAGATGTATTGATACTTAACTCAGTATTTTTTTGATTTTCTAGTTGCATAATTTTTTTTCCTGCAATATCACTAATGATAATCTTTTTTACTTGATTTTCAGCCTTGATTTTGACTTGATTTTGAGCAGGATTAGGATATATTTCAACTAAGTTCGATTGATTTTCAATACTTTGCAAACTTGTTGGCAATGGTAAGTTTGTATTGTTTGGTCCATTGTATACTGCTTGTAAAACAGATTTTGTGCTAGAATTTTGAATAAAACCTACAAAACCCAACATAGCTTGATTAGAAATAAGATTTGTATTATACGGCAACGAAACCACTTTTGACTGACCAATCGACCATGTTTGATTAAAAACTGTACCAGCAGGATTTGGAATTAAATAACGCAAAACACTCTCAAATTTAGTTTGCCCATTTACTCCATTTTTTCTCACAACACGTTCAATTTGAGCAACTTGCAGCACTAATGGAGAAGTTGATGTATAATTAATTCTCGACAAAACAGTAACACTAACCATATTTGTTGAAGTCGAAACATTCATAGTTAAGTCAAAATCGGGAGAAAGCAATGTTTGAAGCGAAGCCAAACGTTTTAAACTGTCTTCTAATGTGGTATTTCTATTTGCAAACGTGTTAGCGGCAAACACATTTCCATCTAGAATAGTATATGGAACATTATTTACCTCATAATCTAACACTCTTACACTCACATCAGAAGGGTTTTGTAAATTAAATGCGTCTTCTTTTGGAAATGCAGTATGATATTTTATGGCAACTATATTATCAGGTGCACTATTTATAATTGAATCAACTCCAATTAATCCATAACCAAACAAATCGCCATTTGCACCTCGAGTAGCATACTTGCTTTCTGTACTAGATTCGTTTTCGAAATGTTCAATTAATGTAATCTTACTACGTTGATTAATTTTAAAATTATCAATTGCAATACCTTCATAAGTAGAATCTGATAAAATAGTAGCATCTGCACTAGAAAATGCAAGCCTAAATCTAACTTTTGAAGAATCTCTTATTGCATCTAAAGTATGCCTAACCGAAAATGCTTTTTTAGATTCATTTATCAACCCACTCCAACCTTGTGGAGCATTTGGATTATCGCTTGGCAAACTCAATATAGATTCTGAATTGTACCAATTAATACCATTACCTAATCCTCCTAACGAAATCCAGCTTTTTGCTCCATCAACAGAATATTGTAAAACCGCACCATCAGCACCAGAACGTGTATTTACAAACAAATCCAAATTTATCATCGGTTTTTTAAAACCAGTAAAATCGAAACATGGACTATTCAAATATGATTTCTGACTTACAGGATATGATTTTCCACCTAACGTATTTACATACCAAGATTGATTAATTCCAGAAGCATTCATAAATGGTTTATTAGGAATACCATAAGTCCACGTATTTAAAGATTCTTTTCCGATTTTTGAATCAGAAAACCAGGCGGCTTGCGTAGGATTTGAAAAATCTTGAAAATGTCCATTTGAAGAAACTAAATTGATTTTTTCTAAAATAAAAGTATTCCCTGAAGTTGTTCCAATACATCCCAAATCCGAAACCACAGTCATTGTAACTAATTTATTGCCTAACGAGTTATACAAATGACCAGTTATGCTTTCATTAGAAATTCCATTTATATTATTTATATAATAATAGGTCTGTGTATCTCCAAAATCTATTGTACGTTCAAATATTTTACCATTTGCTATTGTTGATTTGTCAATAATTCGAGTTGAATCGTTTTGGCAAATATCGGTAATATTTAAAATTGCATTTGGCGTTGGACCAACTCTAACAAGCCTAGTGTTCGTATTTTGACAGCCAAATTGTGTTGTTACTTTTAGTTGTATACTTTTGGTGCCTGGCGAAAATAAACCATTATAACCAGCCAAAGAAACAGTTGGATTGGATGCAGAAATTTCATTTCCTGTCCACTTGTAATTGATTGCAGAACCAATAACAGTAGAAGCTGGTTGCAAAAACCCTGTCAATGTGCTTATTAAAGTAATTGGAATTTGTTCGCATTTACTGTCTTCTAAAAATGATATTGTAGGATTGGCATAAAGCATTTTAGTAAAAGAAATGCTATCTGAACATCCTGATGAATTTAGTGTATATTTATATTGAAGTCTAATTTGTGCAGCATCAAGTGAATTTCTAATTGCAGGATTTTGAAATAAATCAAAAGGCAAAAAATTACCAGCAATTGAGCTAACATAATTATTACTATTATTGTAAATAGTTACTAAAGCAGTCCCATTTATATTTTGATTGTTATTTAATACCAATGGATAACTTTCGTTTTGAGTTGCACAATAACCAGTTAAAGATGTTGAAGTTGCATCTTTGATAATCAAAGACATATTTCCAGGAATTTTATTAATTTGGATTGTTACCTTTTTACTATCTGTGCAGCCTGTTGTTAGCTCGGTGTAGGTATAATCAATAGCAGATGTGTTATTAAATCCTAAAAAAGTAATTGTTGGATCAAAAGTACAAGTACTTCCAACGTTTGTAAAACCAGAAAAAGTAGAAGAGAAATTTCCTCCTAAACTCGAACCCAGAAATGTAGCTATTGGCTCTGTGCTGCAAAAACTAATTTGGTTGTTAGTTATTGGTTTTGAAGTAGTTATTGATAAATTTGGTAATGGTTTTATTACATATTCATTTGTCGCCAAAGGGCTTTCGCAGCCTGTAAATCCTGTTTGAATATAATGTGTTTGAGATGCACTATAAAAACTTACATTAGCTGTCAAATTATTTATACTTGGTCTGTAACTAGAACCCGATGAGACACCAACTCCAAGAGTTGTTCCAATGTACCAGCGATATAAAGGTCCACCCATTGATGCTCCTGAAACGATCAATGGTGTGATAGGTAATCCAACACAAATTCCAGTAAGACTTACTAGGTTTGGTTTAGGAGGAATAGGATAATATATAACTGAATCTTTGCGAGGCAACGATGTGCAACCAGCAAATGTAAAATTTGGATTTACTACTAATCCATCATGTATAGTCTGTGTATTATAAAAATAAAATATCATTGGACTAGCAACTGATGTGTTGTATGTCCAAATTGGAGCAGATGTTGCAGTAATTGTTTCTGCTGTGTTATAACTTGTTGTAGTGGCGATTATTGTTGATAAAGTACTGGAATTGTACCATTTTAGATTTCTTAATCCACTTTGAGCAACTAGCACTGGGAGCTTATTTCCAACACAAATTTTTTCTTTACCTATAGCAAGTGGAATATTAGTTGGAATAGCAGGATTAGTTCTTAATAGAACATTCAAATTTCGAGATGTGCTAAAACATCCGTTTACATTTTGCCTAACCGATAAAGTATAAGAAGTATTATTTTCAGGAAAATTAGCACCTAAAAAAGAAGTAGAAAGTGCTTCTTGATAACGAGTATTTCCTGTAGTGGTAGAAATTTGATTGATACCCAGTATCGAAGTATTATAACTCCATTCAAAATCTTGATTTGGCAAAATCAAGGCGTCTGCACGTACTAATCCGTGTGTTACAGTTCCTGCACAATAAGCAGTATCATACGTATTGGGTCTTATTGGTGTATTTCTATATTCAAAAGAAATAATGTTTTTATTACTAACACACAAATCTTTGTCAGTAACATCTGCTAAAAAATAATATAATCCAGATACTGTATTTGTAATAAATCCGCGTGATAATGGATTAAATGATTTTGTAGGATTAGTTCCAGAAATAGATGCATTTAATACTGTTCCTGTTACAGACGAAAACCAATTTATAAAACCACTTGGAATTGTAGTACTTGCAATTAAATCTGGCATTGAAAAACCTGTACAACTATAATTCAATCCAGCAATAGTTATAAATGGAGGTGTAACGATATCATTTACTATAACATTAATTTTGCGTGTCAAACTTTTGCATCCATTTGCTATTTGTCCAATATTATAAACATTTACTCCTGGCACACTTTTATACATTCCTGTTGAAAAAACACTATTAACAGTTGATGTAATAGTAGTTAAATAATAAATAGGAGATGTTTCAAAACTTGATAATCTTATTCCAATAACCGTGTTTGGACTTAAGTCATAGCAATAAGGTTTTTGATTTAGTATTGTATCTGTTGCCAACAGAAAACCGCTCATATCGTCTTTAAAAACTGATGGTGGTTCCGGAATTTGAAAAACAGATACGGTAATAGGCAAATAGTTTACACTTTTGCAAGAAGATGCTAAATCGATTGCTTTTAAATAAAAAGTATTATTTATGGGAATAGCTGAGCTTACTGAAGTACTAAAAACTCCTTTATGAAAAATCCCCGGCAATGTTGAAACAGTTCCAGTTATTGTTGATGCAGTTGCCCCTCCAGTAGTTGTTGCCGTATACCATCTAAAATTTACCTGACTTGTAAATACACCTTGTACAGTAACAGGATTAATAATATCTCCCAAACAATAATTATTAAAACCTACAACAGTAGGTAAAAGTGGTCGAGCAATAAAATTTAATGAAGCCGATCTTACAGTTGGATTTGCACCTAAAAGTGTGGAAATAAACTCATTACTCGAACATCCATCAGCAAAAGTAGTAAGATAATAGATTGCTGATGAATTAACTGTAACTACATCGGATATAGTATTTGAGCTATAAATATTAATGCCAGCAGCAGTAGGGAAAAGATTATGCCAATTGTATGTATACCCAACAACCGTAGTCGATGGCGAGAAAGAAACACTATATGTTGTATCAGAACAAAAAGTGGTTTGGGCAGAAATAATGCCAGGCACAGTAGGTACAGATTTGATACGAATTATAAAATTTATTGTATCACTTTCGCAACCTGCAATTCTTTTTTGTGTTCCACAAAAAGTGTAAACTCCAACTGGCGAAGCATTTGTAACTCCAAGTGTTGTAACCAATACTGAAACGCCTACAGTTGTAGTAGTTAAAATTTTGGCATTTATGCCAGTACCTGTTACTCGATACCATTTTATAATAGCTCCACTTACGTTATTTTTTACTTTCAATTCAGCAGTATTATCAACATTACCTAAACAAAAGCTTTGTATCAGAGGTACATCTCTACTTAATTTACTAATTGCTTGTGCAATATTTACCTCTTGTTTGGTGTTTAAATATGAAAATGGTTGGCCTCTTGGCAAAGCACCATTTGTTAATGTATCTGCCATTAAATATAAAGGATAACTCGTTGTTGTAACAGTTATTAAAGAAGGAGAAAATCTGAAGTTATTAGCATTTCCATAACCTAAACCCGGAGCTGTAGTTACTCCATAATTTAATCCAAAATCTCCTCCAGAAACAGTAGTAAATAAAGGCGTTGGAGCAGTAATACTAACTCCTCTTCCCAAAAGCGAAGTTGGGTAAAACTGACTAGGCTGTAAAATACCTGTTAGTGTGTTTAGAGAGATGCTATATTGCTGAAAGTCATTTATACAAAACCATCCGATTAAAGTCGAAACCTCTTGCAATAGTGGTGGAACAGGATTAAAATTTAAGATAGAAGAAGGATCATAAACGGTAAATGCTCTTGATTGTATTCCAGTACAGCCAGTTACATTATTAATTGTATGGATATTCAAATTAATAATTTTAGGGGGATATGGTCCGGCAACAGCATTGGGATAAAAATATTTTCCACTTACTCCTTCGCCAGAAAAAGAAAAAGTATGCCCCATAAGATTAAAACTCGGAAGCAATTCTACTCCTTGTGTATTTGTGTAAGGATGCGAAAAATCAATAAGGTTATTAAACCCTAGTGAAATGTTAGAATTATTATCAGCTTCTCGATACATTTGGTTGCATCCATTAATGCTAATAGGAAATGTATATGTTAATTGTATGTCATTTACTCCAGTGCTAAAACATAATGGATTTATAAATAGCTTACTGCCAGTAAAAGTATAAGATGAGGTATTTGAACAAATATTGTTCATTGAAACTGTACCACCTGTTGGAAACAAATCTATACTGTATATTGGGGCATTTCTACAAACCTCAGTCTGCCAACCAGCAATATTACCCGAAACAACAGACTGTAAACGAGCCAATTGGCTACCAAGTCCAAATCCTGCAATTGCATCTCCAAATTCAGCAGATTTGAAAATACTTGTATTTTCAAAAGCATTTGATTCTGATTTTATTTTTAATCCCGAAATTGTAATGCCATCCAATCCAGATAGCATAAGGTTGGTTCCAATAACACTAACATAAACAATTCCTGAAGTGATGGAAATAACTGCATTTGTGATTTCGGTTCCTGCTCTCAACACATTACCCGTATTTGCTTTAAATTCAAAACCACTTGGTGCATTAAAACTAAAAACTGATGAAAATGGACCAACCACACCACCAAAATCATAACCTAAATTTTCGTCTATTTCTATATTTCCAATATTTGAATAAAAACCTGATTTGTTGCACATCCCCGAAACCGTAGGTACAGTAATAGAAACCGCAGAAAAACTATCTAATCCTAAAAAAAACAAAAACAGGCTTACTAATATTTTTTTCAATTTATTTTATTTTAAAATCTTTATTCAATAAAATTATTTCTCTAGCTAAACTTAATACTATTTCTCTCTGATATGTAAGTTTTATACTGATAAAAAACCACATTTATAGCTAATAAATATTTTACGAATATATAAATAAAAAATCAATCTCACGTTTTGGAGGTTTTAAAAAGTATAAAAAAGTTTTTTAAAAGCAAAAAGACAGCTTTATTTCAATTTTTATTTATAAAAACAGCTAAAAGTGCATTTCAAAAAAAGAGACATATTTGTCATTTTAGCATGCAAACTACTTTTGCACAAATATAAAAATGTTTGTACCTGTTTAACGTTTACCAAGGTTTTACAACCGTTGGAAACGTTTTTTCATTCTCCATTCTCAACTCTCAATTATCCACTATTTTCATCACTTTGGCTATGTGTTTGCCCAAACGTTAGGTGGTGGTTTTGAAAAAATACATGCCATTGGAATATGCACTCAAATCAATATTGGTTTCGTTGGATGAGGTTGTGAATGTTTGCAATGTTTTGCCTGTTAAATCAGTTAAATTTAAAGTTTTTCAATATCGTTTATTGAAAGTCCAGTAGCTTTGATAATTATTTCTACCGAAACTCCATTTGATTTTAATGCTTTTGCAACTTCGATTTTCCCTTCGATTTTACCTTCGATTTTACCTTGTATTTTCCCTTCGATTTTTCCTTTTTCTAAACCTTTTTCTAAACCTTCTTTTGTGGCTGTTTCCAAAGCATAATCAAATGTGTTTTTATTATCTCTAAAAACTTTTAAGCTATATTCGTAGCTATCCATTTCTAGTTGGTTAAATTTGGCTATTTCGGCTTTTTCAAAAGCTTGGGTAAATACCTCATCTTTAAAAAACACGGGAATAGTTTCAAAATCTTCAAGATTTTTGATAAAATACAACCATTTGTCGAGCCGTGTTTTTAGCTGTTCTTCGCCTAAAATGAAATTTGGCATTTCAAGATAAATATAGGTCAATTTATCATAAAATATTTTTCCATGTTGATCTTTGAGTTTTATTGTATGTACAACTTCGCTTTTTTCTGGCTCTGTTTCATAATCTTCAAAAGTGAAATCTAAAATTCCTACACAATATACTTCACTTAGGTTGTAGTTCCAGTTTCCTTTTTCGGCTTGTTCTCTGATTGGAAAAGTAGAATAATAAATGGTGCGTTCTATAAAATAGTTTTGTTTAGCTTTTTGCAGCTCAACAATAAATTTTTCGCCATTTTCGCTTTCGCAATAAATATCATAAATAGCTTTTCTGTCTAGTTCTGATTGTCCTAGTTGCTCTGTTTTTTTGAAATTAATGTCTATAATTTTGTTGCAATCGGGCAAAAGGGCATTTAAAAAATCAATAAGCAAAGGTTTGCTTGCCTCCTCGCCAAATATTTTTTTGAATCCAAAATCGGTAAATGGATTGATGTACTTTGCTTTCATTGTTAATGTATAACTAAATCACTAAGCAAATTTAAGCTATTTTTGTTAGCTTTTTACAATTTTGCCTCCAATACACAAATTTTTACACCACAATGTGTCTCCATTCTCCATTATCAATTCTCAATTCTCAATTACCCACTATTTTCATCACTTTGGCTATGTGTTTGCCTAAACGGTTAGTGATTTTGAAAAAATACATGCCATTGGAATAGGCACTCAAATCAATATCGGTTTCGTTGGATGTGGTGGTGTATGTTTGCAAAGTTTTGCCTGCAATATCTGTTAAAACTATTTCGCTCTCGCCATCAAAACCTGTGGTAAGGTGGACTTTCGAGGTGGTGGGGTTGGGAGAAATAGTTATTCTTGAACCAGTTGCGTTTACTTTATCAATATGCTCAGCACTTTCAGTTGCTTCAAACCTTCCTGTATTGCTTTGTGGATTGCAATCTGTAAAATTAACACGTGTTGCCCTAAAAAACGAGCCTGATTTGGCTCTAAAATTACCAGAAATCCTTATTTGATCTCTTGCATGAAAAGTAACTTCTGAACCAGATTCTATGGTATAAGGCAAATTTGAAGTGATATTATGAGCTGTAATGTTCTCAATATTATTGTTATTAACCGTTTGAGGAGGTACTACCACATTTTGTATAAATGGAAACAAACCTGCTAAAGTTGGAAATTGCTCATTTAAAACTCTAGCATTATTAGAACTTTTACAAGCTAATAAATGTCCAAAAACACCACCAAAAACACTAGCGGCAACACATGCAACTACATCTTGATTAGTACCTGTGGCAACACCTTGATAATTTATATTTGGATTTGACCAATAGGGTACTTTTAAATATTCATTTCCACTGTTATTATATGCCATTACTGTTCGATATTTATTACCATTTGCCGTTTCAAACCTGTTACCATGTCCGTACATCCGAAACGGAATTGGCGAAGCACTTGAAATATTATGCTCAGCTCCAAATAAATGCCCAATTTCGTGTGCAAAAGTAAGAATAGGATTAGTTGATGCTACTATGCAGAAACCTTCATCATAATCATTAGCACCAATTGACTCTGCGACTCCTCCTGCGTCATCAAGTAATCCTGTTAATAGCACACATATATCAGCTTGGTAATAAACACGCTGTGTATGGATTTCATCTATTTTACCATCATCTTCATCTTGAAAATCTTCTAAAATATCATCAATGTCTTTATTTTGAGCATCATCATAATTTACTTTCATCGTTTTAGCTAATTTTATTTTTGCGTTGATATTACTGTTTTCGAAAGTAATATTAGTTTGAGTAATATAATCATGTATCATATCATTGATTTCTCTATATCCCCTAATAATAGCTTGACTCTCAGCTTTGCTGGTGTATGCCACCAAAACCCTTACAACACAATCAGCATATGGATATATGCTATTATTATTTATTGCAGTATTCTGTTGAAAAATACTATTACTATTTTGATCACCATTATTATGTCTTCTTATTTTTCTATTTACACTTGCTGAATCCATTGGGTCAATTTGAACATTTGGAGGAGTATAAGTGTCATTTTTTAAATTTATAAAACCTGATGTTTCTGATAAATTGTATTGATAAAGGTAGTTTTTACCACTTAATTGTATTGAAATTCTATACAATAGCGTATCAGTATAACAGATAAAAATTTGTTGTAAAGTAGAATCATTACTTCCAATTATAGATTTATATTTTTGATAGATGTTGCCTGAATGATTTTTTACAAGATACACGTCTGTTTTATTTTCATAAACCACTAAAATTCTATTATAATAATTTTTAAAATTGATGTAATTCACAATTACATAGGAAGAATCTACTTTTTTATTTAAATTTATAACTAAATCATTGTAAGAAAAACAGCATGTTGAAGCAAGTAATATGAGTAAAGCAATTTTCATTTTTAACTTTATTTTAATTTATGAATTTTTATATAGGCAAAATTATCGAAGTATCCATGTTCAATTATTTTATAACCAACTGTATCAATATATCTATATCTTAAGTTATTTACAACTACTTTTTTAGAATTTTTGTCAATGTATAAATCGTATTTCAAATTTTTAACTTTAATAGTAAAATAAGATTTATCGGCTGAACCAGTAATTATACCATTAAAAAAAATACTATCATTATTTAGTAACTTTAAAGGATTGCATTTGCATATTTTAATTATTTCCTCTTTGTATGCATAGGTTGTTGTATCACCATAAATAGGATCATAAACATCAAATGGTCGAGTTCTACAAGGAAGTACTTGATCACCAGAATTTGAACCTGACGAAGAAGTCATACAATCGCTAGGGTTTACTTTTTTACCGCATGAGCAAAAGCATATTATCAATATAAATATTATATTTTTCATATCGCTATTTTTTATAGTTTATTTTTTTCTCTAATTCAATAATATACAAAGTAAGTTCTTCTATTTTTTTCATTTGTAGTTTGAGCATCATTTTTTTCGACTTCGCTTCCTGCTGGTACTCCTGGCAAATGTTTGTTTTTAGCGATTTAGCTTTCTACATCTTTTAGTTACCCTTTGCTCAACATTACTTTGGCTATGTGTTTGCCCAAACGGTTGGAGATTTTGAAAAAATACATGCCATTGGAATAGGCACTCAAATCAATATCCGTTTCGTTGGATGTGGTGGTGAACGTTTGCAAGGTTTTGCCTGCAATATCTGTTAAAACAATTTCGCTCTCGCCATCAAAACCTATGGTAAGGTGGACTTTTGAGGTGGTGGGGTTGGGGAAAATTATTATTCTTGAACCAGTTGCGTTTACTTTATCAATATGCTCAGCACTTTCAGTTGCTTCTAACCTTCCAGTGCTAGAAGAAGTAGAACAATCAACAAAATTAGAATTTTTTGCATGGAAGTTTGAGCCTGACTTTGCATGAAACCCAGAAGAAATTCTTATGTTATCTCTGCCATGAAAAACAACTTCTGCATTTGGTTCAATTATATAATTACTACCTGAAAATATAGTATGAGCTGTAATATTTTCTAAATTATTTGATACAACGGTTTTGCCAAATACCACTTTATTTGATTGAAAAGGAAATAAACCTGCCACTACATGAAATTGCTCATTTAAAACTCTTGCATTATTTGCAGAAGATCTACAAAGGAAACAACTTGGTGGATTTGTACCTGTTGCAACTCCTTGAAACAATACATTAGGATTTGACCAATGATTTATTTTTGTATATTCTGCAGGTGGTATATTATCAGTATCATAAGCCATTATTGTTCTATATTTAACACCATTATTGCCCGTAAATCTGTAGCCATATCCATAGTTTCTAAAATTAAATGGAAACCATGTTGCATCTTCAATATTATGTTCAGCACCTAGCAAATGACCTATTTCGTGAGCAAAAATAAAATTAGTTTCAATGTCCGCTGCTACCACAAAACAAAACGCCTCATCTGCTTCATCTGCACCTATTGCATAAGCCCTACCTCCAGCATCTTCAATTCTACCTGTTAATAATACACAAATATCAGCATCGTACAAGGATCGTTGTAAATGAATTTCATCCATTTTTCCATCATCATCGTCTTGAAAAGCATTTACTATTTCGCTAGAACTTTTATTCGTTTCGTCATAATTAACTTTCATACTTACTGCTAATTTAAGTCTTACATTTACATTGCTATTCATATAACTTTGATTTGTAGTAATAATCTGCTGTTCAATATGAGCAGCAATACCTCTTCCATCTTCTAATAACGCAGTATTAATAGCACCATCTGTATAAGCTACTAAAACTCTAATAACACAATCTGCATGATTTTCTGTCCATGAATTGGCACTCAAATTGTTAGGTTCATTATGATTAGGAATGTGGTCATTTGAATTTGTAATAGTGTCTATTAAATGAGATTTTTTGGTCGCACACTTAAAATCTACTTTATCAAGTATATCAATAAGCATTAAAAGGTTTTTACTTTTATTAAACACATAGTTTTTGTTATTGATATTAAACTCAAATGAATTTAAAGTATCATTTTTAAAACTTAATTTTAATGATGATGCGTTGATTTCATTATAGGCAAATATTAAATCTACAATTTTATTTTCATCTTCGCTTTGAGCATCATGAAATACTTTATATAAACCAATAGTATTATTGTCAATAATTACATTTACAAAGTCATAGTTATCATAGCTAATATTAGAGTTAAGCTTATAATTGTTAAGATTTGAAATCAATTTTAAATCAAATATGGGTTTAGCTTCTAAATTATTAATTATGAATAATGTATAAATTAATGCTTTAAGATTAGGTTTCATTTTATAATTATTTTTTGTATACAATAAAACTATGATATTCTTCTGAACAATTTCCATTCATAAAAGTATAACCTAATGTATCTAGTCTATTGTAGATACTATTATTAAACTTAAAACTAGCACTTGTGCTATCTAATTTAAATTCATATTTTTTTTCATTTCTTTTTAAAAAATAATATCCAGTACAATTTAAAGGCTTGCCAGATATTTTTTCAAATTTAAGCGAATCATTGTTAAGCAACTTATAATAATAACATGTGCAAATTGTATTTTGTGCTAAATAACGATTTAGAGTGTCTTTTGCTAAATCATTTCCTACTCTAATTTCACTGTTGCATTTTACAACTTGGTCTGCAGAATTTTTATTTGAACCATTCATACTATTTCCACAAGCATCTAATACATCCTTTTTGCAACTTAATATTGTTAGAATAAAAATAATATACATTAATTTTGAAATATTTTTCATATCGCTATTTTTTATAGTTTATTTTTTTCTCTAATTCAATAATATACAAAGTAAGTTCTTCTATTTTTTTCATTTGTAGTTTGAGCATAGCTGGTACACCAGGCAAATGTTTGTTTTTAGCGATAAAGTTTTCTACATCTTTTAGTTTCATTAAGTCATAATTTTTGTCAAAAACATAATCGCACCATGTGCCATTGGTGTTTACACAAACATCTTTTGCTCCAAGATTACCTACTATTCGTGTATTGCCATTTACAGCTAAAAGTGTACCAGCACAACAATCTGCTGAAAATGGAGTCCAAGGGTCTTGAATTTTGATAGCACCTACTATCAACCCACCACCTTCGGTAAATATCTGTACTTTTCGTGCAGGATATGCTTTGCCATTGCCAGTGCCTCCAAATATATTCAAATATTCATCGGTGCCACTAGTACCAAGTTTTATACTTGCGGCATTACCATCGGGCAACCCTACACGAGGTCCAAATTGTAAAGCATATTGGCCTTTAATCCAAACATTGCTATTTACCTCTATCTGACCATCAAATGTTGCCCCACCTTCATTAAAGAATCTTATTCTACGGTTGCTACCTGTTGTACCAGCACCAACAATACACAACGCACCAGTATCAAATGTTCCATATCCAATTTTACCTGCACTTTGTTCTTTTACCAATCCTGCCCCAAATTCCAACACATTGTTTCCTGTAATTTGTACATTTCCACCATAAGAAATTGAATTTCCATTGATTGCCCATGGATTAATTTCGTTCAATGAACTTATCTTTGTACCATCAGGAAAAATATTTTGTTGATACCAATATAGCTAGGTTGGTTTAGTGCCTCTGGCGTTTTAATCACTAGCGAACGATGTGCTAAGAGTTCGGCTTTTGTAATCCCATTTGTATTTTGAATACTAATCGGTGCTGTTATAAATTCTAGTTGAGCTTCATCAGCATTAAATCGAATACATGAGCCAAGATTATAGTTAGCTGGATATGTGCCATTTCCTGAATAGTTTTGAAACCTTACATAAGCTGTATCCCTTGCATAAATTGACTTAAACCTTCCTCCATTTAATCCTTCTTCAAAAACCATATTACCAAAAATAAACGACTCTGGTATTCGATTTACATTTTTAACTGCACCATTGCCATTACCAGGTCCATAAATTTGAACCGAAGTTATGATTCTACTAAAGTCTTGCAAAACTAATGTGCCAATTTTTAGCTGTTTATTATCTCCTAACGTATCGCCTGTAAGCTCTAACTCGGATGCTGTGATTTTTCCCGTTACTTTCAAGCCTCCATTTATGGCTACTTTATCAAAACTTGTCAAAGGAGGTGCTGCCATTCCGATACCCACTCTGCCTCCATTTTTATTAATTTCAGTATTCTGAAACCCACTTCCCGAAACACCACCTAAATATAACGAATTTGTACCAATTTTCAACTTACCTTGCACATTTACATTTTGTGGGTAGGTTAGATAATTATTAGTCATTTCCCAGTTGCTACCAGCCGTAGTTTGCACACTGCCATCTGCAAATTGCAAAGCTTTGTGTATTTTCACGGTTTGGTTGGCATCCCAACTTAGGGCTAGTTTTGTGCCTGTGGTGTTCCAATTGCTGTTTGCGGTGCTGCTGCCCAATGCACCTCCGTTTTCGCCAAACACTACTGGTCCTGAATAGCCACCAACGCCTCCGAAATCATTTGCTTTGCGTATGCCGTTGTTAAAATTGCCTGTATTGCCAAAATACATGGCATTATCGTTTAAATATGGCGAACTATTAAAATTGATTTCGCCATATTGGCTCATGCTCAATACAGGTTTGTTGTCATTATATTGTCCTTGCACAGGGGTATAAAACTCCAATGCCGAACCTGTGTAGTTTATTCTGTTGCCTACAAAAGTCAAGTTTTGCACCGCTAATCCACTCAAACTCACATTTGTAGTTTGTCCGTTCACCACAGCTTGGTTTATTTTTGAGGCAGAATTTATAAATGTGCCATCATCAAAAATCAAACCTGTGCCTGTGCCAGTAAGGTTGATGTTTCCTGCCACAGAAAGTTTTTGGGTGGGTGCTGTGGTGCCAATGCCTACATTGCCATCGGGAGTGATGCGTAGTTTTTCGGTATTATTGGTAACTATTTTTAGGGCTTCGTTGTTTACACTTCCAAAAAACTGTGTGCTAGCTACAGTATTGCCTTGCAACGACCACATACCAGGCAAAATGGGGTTGGTGGTGGTATTGGTTATTTTTCCGTTTATTACTAAATCTAATCCTGTGGCTTCGCCAAAGCCTGCTGCTTCGTACACATCGGCAGGGTTACTAAAAATATAAAATCGCAATTCGATAGGCGTTTGTATGCCTGTGAGCGAGCTTAGGGTAAATGTTTGGGCTTGGGTAGGCGTAGCGATAGTTTTGTTTGAAACATTTACCAAATTCGATTGGGCATCGATATATGATAAATTAAAAGTACGGTTGCGGTTTTGCGAAAACCCTTGAATAGCTACACTGCTAATATCGATGGCAAAGTTTGGGTTTGGCGAAATCGTAACACTTATATAATATGCGGGAATGACACCAATGCCATTTTTGGCTTGGGCTAAGGTTGTAGCCGATAGGTTTGTTACCGAATAGGAGTTTGTAAAAGAACTAGAAACTTGTATGTTTCCACTTGTGGCGATGGTTGCCGAGCCTATGCCTGATGCCAATGTTGGCGTAGTGTTTGCGTTTGCAAAATCCCAAGTGGCAAGTTGGGTGGTTTGGGCAAAAGTAAAAATAGAACCCAATACAAGCATTATACTTATAAGTTTACGTGTGTGTGTGTGTAACAGATTGCAATTTAATAAATGAAGATTTAGCGGTTGTAAAATTTTTGGTAAGTATAAATACAAATATTGAGAAAAACAAATGGGGATAGAAAATGAAATTTGAAAAAACATAAAAAATAGTGCTTTAGTTTAAAAAAGGAGTTACAAATAAACTAAAAAATAATTTTAAAGAAACTATTAAAAGCAAAAAAGACAGCTTTCGCTGTCTTTTTGTTTCTTATTATCTAACCAAAGTTACTGAACCTCGAATATTTTTCTTGCCTTTTTCTTGGTCTTCGTACTGCGATTCGTATTCAATCAAATATGGATAAACCCCAATCGGCATTGGCGAACCATTGTATGTGCCATCCCAACCATCGCTTGGTACTTTTGAATCAAAAATTACTTCCCCCCAACGGTTGTAAATACGCATGCGATAGTTTTTGAAATAATTACCAAATACTACAAATACTCTATCAACTGGATTTGGACCATCAGGTATAAATGCACCCGGCACAAATACTTTTGGTTTACACGATTGTTTCACAACCACACTATCCAAAACATTACAATTATTCGATTTATTGAATACTTTAAAATAGTATTTAAGCGTGTCATACACAATTTCTTTCTGTCCCGTGTTGCCCGAAGCCAACCACAAATACCTAAAGTCTCCCGCACCAGCATCGAGTTCGAAGCCTCCATTTTTGGTATCATCAATACATTTAGACACCAATGATTCGTTTTTCACCACAGGTTTTGCATTGAAGCTAACATTCGATGTATCAAACGCAATACACTCGCCAATTTGGAATTTAGCAATGTATCTTCCTGCACCTTTAAAAGATTCTGTTACACCCAAAACAGAATTTGTATATGGAACAACTTGATTAAAATTACCTTGAGTTGTAGTAATCGCTATACCATCAACAGACCAAGTAATACCAGCAAAGAATGTTGTATCACGAATAGAAGGTGCTGGTCTATAACTAATTTTAATTGGCGAAACCACCGTTAAAGGTTGTGCATTTAACAATGCAACATCTCCTGCACAAATCGAATAATCTTTCATGGTCATAATTGGTCTTGGATGTGTTTTTATACGAATAGTATCATCTAAAAAGCAACTCAAACCATCTGTAACATCTATTACTCTAACCACATATTTTATGCTATCTACCGAAACACCTGCCACTTGAATAGATGGTTTATTTAGTTCTAATGCAAAATTTGAACCATTGTATGTGCTATTCCAATTCACGAATACTCTATTATTAAATCGCATCGAATCTATTGCGTTTATACCATTATTAACTCTCTTAAGTTGATTAATAAATCCATTTGCATTGCTCCATGCCAAAGCAGTGGTATTTACTAACGAATCCCTAGTTTTTACAATATAAGGTGTCATTTCAAACGGAGAGTCTTTACAAACTACTTTTCCATTAGTCCTCAATTCTGGTAACCCTCTTACCAAGGTTGTGTCAGTTGTAGAACAAACAAATTTAGTGTATGACAATATATATAAACCTGGGTCAGCTTTCAAACCTGTTGTATCGTTTGCACCAAAATTATTCAACTGTACATTACCTCTATACCATTGGAATTTACCTCCTTGTGCATTTACAGGAATATCATTTATTTTTTTACCACTATTATGACTTGAGGCACTTGCAGGAAGTGTCAATGTTGGAGAAAAGCATATTTTTGGCAATAAATTTAACGAAGGCAATGTCAATGTTTTAATAATGATAGTATCCAAAGCAATACAACCATAGCGATCATCTTTTGCACGCAATACATAAACAGAATCATCATAATTTGTAAATACATCAACTGTTGTAATTCCAGGTGCAGAAATAATTCCCAAAATAGTATTGATTGGAGCCATCCAAGTATAAGTAACTCCATCCACAATAGTTGCTACATTTAGTCGTTGAATTTGATTTCTACAAACAATTACATCCGAACCAGCAAAAACATCTGGATTAGGTTTTTTCTTCAATTCTAAATCAAACGAATTTTGTCTGTATCTACACAATCCTCTACCTTTTGTAGTAAGTGTAATCTTCACAAAAGACGCACCAGTTACACTATTTGTAGGTACTAAATCAGCTTGTGATGGCACATAAACAGGATTTTGGTCTGCTCTTGTAACTCCAAATCCACCCGTACCAGATGTAGACCAAATCATAAACGCCACATTTGCAGTATCAGCTCTAAGTTGTATTGCAGTTATCGTACAAATCGAAATATCTGGATTGATATTTACAATTGGCAATGGCGTTAGTAAAACTGTAATTGAATCTTTCACCGCAGGACATGCACTCGATGGTGTATTTGAAGATAAATACAATTTAACACCCGTTAAATTTCTATCGTTAGTTGATGGTACATACACATTGCTTAATGTTGTAGTAGGCGAACTAAACACACCACTTGCTGGACTTGCTGTTGTCCAAATTGCACGAGTCGTATTTAATACCGAACCAGTAAGCGAAATGCTATTTGTATCCGCACAAACACTACGGTCTAAACCAGCATCAACTTGAATCAATTTGTCGATTTTCAATATCACGCGAGCCGTGTCGCCAAAGAAACAGCCAGGAGTACTAGTCGATTCTAAGAATAAATTTATCGTTCCTGCTGCAATATCTGCTGGGTTAATTCTATATGTATCAACAAAATTTAAACCTGAAGTCGAAGCTAAATTTGCTCCTGGATTAGTACTATTGGATGCAAAATTACCTAACCCAACAGTTCTCCAAGTGGCACGAGCAATTCCTTGCGCATTTACGTTTAAGCCTAGAGTTGTAGTGCTTTCGCAAAGTGTAAAGTTCTGAATTGCAGGCGAGAATTTAGGAGGCTGTGTTATTTGTAAATCCACAGTACGAGACAATTCTCCACATGTACCCATATTTTGAGTTACAAATGTAAAACGAACCGTTCTATCTCTTCCATCATTTAGCATATCTGCAGCAGATGGCGTATAGGTAATTCCTGTTACCGTTGGTGGATTATTAACCACATTTGATGGCGACAATTGCCCAGTACCACCCGTAAAACTCCATTTTCCTTCTAATGCAACTGGATTAGTAAATAGCCCAGTTAAAGTTACTGGTCTAATATCGTTTTTACAAATAGTAGGAATAACTGGAATTTGTATCGTTGGTCGAGATGTAAATGTTACTTGCATATCGTCAGGATAAACATTTGATGCACAAGCCCCCAGACCATTTACAGTTAAAGTCATTATTATTTTTTGATCTGTAAATCCAGCAAAAACAGCTTTTGTTGCACCTAATGTATCTTCAACACTTGGTGTATAAGAAGCATTCAAATCATTGCTTGTTGGTGCAAAAGTACCTCTACCACCTATACAAGTACCACAGAATGAATTAGTTAAAAATCCAGCACCTGACGGTTTAGATGGAACCCAGCCTGGATTTGCACCATTTTGTACAAAACCATTTAGATTAATAAGCCTATTATCTGCACAAATAATTTGGTCTATACCCGCACTAACCACCACGACTGGTGCTTTATCAAAGAAAATAGACATATAATCTTTTACAATTTTACAAGGATTTGGACCTGTGGAAGCTAACTCTAACACAACTTGACCGCCATTTCTATCGCTTGCAGAAGGCACATAAATATCTCCAAGTAAGGTAGTTATAGCTAAACCAGAGCCAACAAATGTACCTGTACCAAACGAAGTCCAGATGATTCCAGTACTGGTCGTAATTCCAGTAATTGTTTTCGAAGGATTTGTAAAACCAATACCCGTAAGCGAAACCTGTGCAATATCAGCACAAAATGTACGATCACTTCCTGCATTTACAAACGGTCTGCCCGTAATTGAAACTGTAATGTTATCACTATATGTTTTACAAGTTCCATTTCCAGAAGTTGATACTGTTATTCCTATTACAGTTGCAAAAGGGTTTGCATTTTCTGCTGATGATAAATCGTATCGAATGATGGTTGGAACTGGCAAAGGCGAAGTGCTTGAAGATGGCGAGAACGAACCACTACCAGTTGTATACCAATCGGCTTGCAATGCTCCTGTTAATGTAGAAGTCAATTCGATATAGTTTGTGTCTGCACAAATACTATTAGGTACTAAATCAATTCTGATGGTAGGAATTTCTTCATATGTAACTCCAGTTGAAGAAATGACTTGATTACAAGATGGTGTAGTTGCATACGTGCCTGTGGTTGTAGCTACAAAAAGCATACCTGAAACTGATGAAAGTATATCTTCAGCACTTGGATCATATACACCTGAAAGCATAGTACTTGAGCCTAATAAGAAACTACCATTACCAGGAATAGTGCAATTTCCACCAACACATCTAAAAGCAGACCACTGAACACCCGTTGCAACTGCAATATTTGCAGAAACAGTTAAATCATCAATATCACGACATTTAAACTGATTTGCAGAAAGTGTTAAAGTCGGTTTTGGTGAAATTAAAATATTCGTAACCCTAACTATTGGTTTACAGGTTCCTTGACCTGTTGCTGTAATAGTAAATGATATATTTCCAAATGTTCTATCATCATCGCTTACAACATAATTTGCAGGTAAAGTTGCTCCATTTCTTGCTAATGTAGAAAGCACACCTGAACCATTAGTTCTCCAATTAAAACCAGTTACAGAAGTAAAAGTAGTATTTCTTAAATCTGTACCACTTAATGTAAACGAGTTTAAATCACCGCAAATAGTTGGTAAAATATTGGCTTGTATATCAGGTTTTGGACTAATTGTAACCGTTAATGGTGCAGATATTGCTCCAAAACAAGAACCATTATCCGTAGAAGAAAGACTAAATACAATATTTACTGGTGTAGGAGAACTTAACTCAGCAGCAGATGGCAAATAGGTAAATGGATCAGATGCAGAACCCCAATTTGTACTTCCAGATATTGCTCCAGAACCTGACGTACTCCAAAGTCCGCCTCCTGCTTGCCTTATACTTCCAAATACATCTATCGAAGTTTGATCGGCACAAATACCATTTAAAGTTGTGGTAATTGTTGCAATTGGCGATTTATAAAAACGCACCTCTAGGGTATCAACAGCAGGATTACATGCTGCACCTCCTATTGTACTTGTGATTACATAAGCAGTAATTAATCGTAAAATAATTGGCTGGTTTGCTGTGGCAGTATCTGCATTTGAAGCAATGTAGATATCATCAACATTTAAAATACTATTCAGTGCAGTTCCACTTACAGAGAACGTTCTTCCAATTGCTGAATTAGAAGATAGAAAATAACCAGTTCCACTTATAACCTGCCAAAAAGCTGCATTGGTTGGTGTTGCCAAACTATCTGTGCTGTTTGGTGTTGGTAATAATACACTACCCGAAACAGAAACTCCAGCAATAGTTGTATTAGCCACATTGCCACAAATCAAAATATCATCTGCTTTTGATGCAGCACTTGGTGGAGCTGTAAAAATGAGAGAAAGGGTATCTTTAGACTCATTATCACACAAACTTGAACCATCATTCACCGATTCCATTGTTAATAATACTTTTCCAGCTGCATAATCGGCTTGAGTAGGAATATAGGTTGCATTTATAGCATAATGTGTTAATGCTAATGTAGGAGAACCTGTTGTTGTAAAACTCCCAATTAATGTACCAGCTACTTCAACAGTATCTGCATTAGAAGCAGTAAATATACCTGTACCTGAAGTTCTCCATTTACTAAACGAAGTTCCAACTACGGTTCCACTCAATACCGGGAATTTGTTTTTACAAATGGCAATGTATCTTTTAGGAGCAGCTTTTATAAACATACCTGGAGTTAAATACCATGATACACTTGAAGAATTTAAAACACCGCAACCTCCAGGAGGTGGAGTATAAGTAAGCGTAAATGTTACCGAACCTGCTTCTCCAAATGCGGGAACATATCTATCATTCATTTTGGTAGTAGATTTTGTACCAGTAGACGCAAAGTTACCCAAACCTGTTGTACTCCATGTGCCTGCTGCACTATTAGGACCAGCTTGCAACACGAGTGCATTCAAATCTGTACCACATACTGTACGAGGACTGCCCGCATTTGCAACTGGCAATCCTGCAAAAGTATATACCACGTTAGCAAAAACAGGATTACATCCTGGTTCGGCCGCAGTCAAACGATATGTAATTGTATTTGATGGCACACCAGCACCTGTAATACTTGTATTGCGAGTTACTGACATCTCACCACTTGTTACAGTATAAATTTCAGTATCAAACAATGCACCTGCAGGAGTAACTACACTCCATTGATTACCAGTAGTTATAGATAACGCAGGAGTAATTGAACCACTAAGTTGGAATCCAATTCCAGGCAATGAACATACTGTACCACCATTTCCAGCATCTACCACAGGAGCAGTTTTTATATTTATATTTAATGGTCTAGTATAATTATTACAACCTGCTTTTGAAGCTGTAAAAACTAAACTTGCCAAATTATTCGAAATTTCTGATGCAGAAGGGTTGTAAACTCCAGTAATAGAATTTATACTATTTGTATTAGATCCTGCAAACGAACCTTGTGGCAAAACTACAGAATTTGATCTCCATTGAAACGATGCACCACTTGCAGTAACTATTCCACTTACCGTGATTCCTGTATTGATATTAGAACAATATAATGTAGTTCCAGTAACCGATTGAATTGTAGGTGCTTCCGTTATTGCCACTTGAGTAGTAAATACTTGATTTGGACAAACATTTATGCCTGTTGTAGAAGCCGTAAATCGAATAAACGATGAGTTTTGATCGTTTGCAGTAAGTGTATATGATGGAGTCAATTCAAATCTACTAGCAAAGAAATTTGTACCTGAATTTCCATTGCTATTTACAGCAGTCCAACTTAAACCTTCGCCTCTAACTGGCTGAAAACTTTCATCATTCCATCCACTTAATGGACTAGAATCGTATCCTAAATTAATCGTTGTTTGATCACTACACAATACACTTGGTCCAGTTAATGTAATTATAGCAATTTTTTGTAACGATAATCTAGTTGTATCTTTATAGACATTGTTACATATTCCTAATCCAGTTACATTATAAATAAAGTCATTTGATTCTCCATCACCAACTGCAACTTGAAATACCGCATTTGTTACTGAAGTTGTATTTGTAACTAGACTAAAATTTCTATCGCTATTAGCAATAAATGTACCAGCCGTAGAGTTAGGAGAAATAATACTGCGTTGCCATTGTGTCCTATATGTTTCTGGTCCACTAATTGTGCCAGAAAAAGTTACGGTTTTGCCAGGCAATAAACATTCAACAATTTGTGGTGTTGCAGTTAGGGTTGGAGCTCCAGTAAATGTTAATACAACAGCATCGCTATAACTCAAACATGCAGCTTCAGTTCCTAAAGAAAAATCTCGCAAGGTAGTTGCCCGAATCGTAACTCGTTTGGTCGTATTTTTGTCATCAAAACTTGGCACATAACCAATATTACCGTTTAATCCAGCTGTGGTAATTGTAAATCCACCCGAACCCGTACCCGACACCGATACATTTGCAAAAGATGACCCTAAAACTGGAATATTAACTATATTATTAAAATCTGAACAAAGTTGAAGATCAGAACCTAAATTAACTACAGGTTTTGGCAAAACTGTAACATATAATGTATCAACCGCTGGTTTACAAGTTCCATTTCCAGTTGTTGATAGCACTAATTTAATATCTCTTGCTGCTACATCACTTGCTAATGGCACAAAAACAGGTGTTAAACTATTTGCATTTGGCGAAAAATTACCTCCTGTATTAGTTCTGTTTGTGAAATTAGTCCATTGAACACCTGTAGTTGTCAACGTTTTTGTAGCACCAGCGATTGTAATACCTGGGCTATCTTCACATATTGTAAAATCTAAACCTGCATTTATTTGCGGTCTTGGATTAATTTTGAATCTAAATGGTCTTGTAGCTACTGGACACAGATTTGTACCCAATGCTGAAATAGTAATGGTAACAACATTATTAATTGAAGTTACACTATCCGCTTCTGTCCAATAATATAATGTACTCAAATTAGTTGGAATATCAAAATTACCTGTACCGCTCGAACCCCAACGTACAGATGTTTGATTATTAACACTAGCATTAACAGTAATTTCTTTTACATCGCTTGCACAAATCGTTTGATTTGGAATTGCCGCAATAGTAGGTGCTCTTTCAAACAAAATGGTTTTTGTTGCAAATGTCTCAAAGCAAGTTCCACCAGTTGTACTTCCAAAAGTGCTTAATGTTAAAATTACTGAACCTAATGCTTTTTCTGCCGCACCTGGAATATAAATCAAACTATTAACTGTTTTTATTTGTCCAGATCCTGATAATGTGGCATTTACAGATGTTAAAGTAGTAACAAATCGACCTTGTGGCGATGATGATGTCCATGTAACACCAGAAGCAACTGTAACTGTAGCTAAATTCAAATCAACAAAATTTACACTTTCGCAAACTGTAGTATCCGAACCTGCATAAACCTGTGGCGGTCTAGTAACAGTAATTTTTGCAGAATCTAATCTAGCTGGGCAAACTCCAGTTGGACCTGAACTTAAATATACCGTTAATGGATTGCCTGTATTTATTGCATTTTGTCTTTCGGATTGTAATAAACCTATTTGAACAGTAGATACAGATGAAGAATTTGGAGAATATCCACCAGGATTAGCAATAGACCATGTTCCAGTTCCTGTTCTACTCACACCGTTAAAAAATACACTTAATGCATCACCACAAATAGTAGGATTTTTGATTAATGAATTGTTAGAACCCGTGATTGTTACACCTGGAATGGTTGTTAAAACTATGTTTTTATTTCTGATTTCATTATTACAACCAGCAAATGTAACTGTATATTGAAATCCTAATGTGGTTGTAAGTGTTGCAACATCTGCACCAGAAACGGTATATAAAGCTGGTGTTCCACTTGAACCAGATGCCAATTGCACCAAATTACCAGTTCCATTTACAGCTGTCCATCTACCAGCAACTGTTGAAACGCCAGAAAGCGTTATCAATCTTGTATCACCACAATAAGTTTCAGTAGTAGCACCTAAATTAACTGTTGGTGCATCAAAAAATGTAATCACTTTAGAATCTGTAACGGCTGTACAAGAACCAATTCCAGCAGCTGTTACAAAAACAGTTACAATTTTATTTGTTATACGCTCTCTAGTCGATGGAAAATAAACAGGATTTGTACCCGAGCCGTTGGTTATGATAATATTACTCGAAATACTTCCAACAGGAGCAATGGTGTTTGAAACACCCCATGTAACTGCTGGGGCAGTTCCAGTAACTGTCATTCCTGCACCTGCTAAAGTTATGGCTGTCAGATTATTACAAAGTAGTTCATCTGGTCCTGCATTAATTGTTGGTTTTCCAGTAATAGTTACTGTAACAATATTTGAAGCTACTTCGTTACACAAGCCACTTCCTAAAGAAAGCATCACAAATCGAACTATTCCTGCATTTTTATCTGCTTGCGTTGGTGTGTAACTTACCGAAGTTCGAGTATTGTCTAATACAAAAGTATTTGTACCCGTAGTAGACCACACAATACTTGGCGTACCTGTAAATGTACCTGTTAAATTAAAAAACGGAACATCAGAACATACTTCGGCAGGAGCACCAGTAATGGTAACTAATGGACCATTAAAGAATGTAAATGTAACTGTATCTTTAGGTAAAGTAGCAGCAGTATAAAATCCAGATAAACCCGATGGAACTGTTGCTGTTAATTCAAAAGAAACTTGTCGAGGAGGGTTATTTTTATCTGCAATTGATGGTGAATAAATAGCACCAACCACACTTGTAGGATTAACTATGGCTTGGTTTCCTAAAATTCTACGCCAAATACCAGGTGCTGAGGTTGTCAAAATCCCATTATAAAATATTTGTCCAGCCAAAGTAAGTGTATTTGATGTGGCATCATTACATAAATTTGTACTAATACCTGCATCAACTGTGATTCTTGGCAAAATCAACACACTAATTACAGTTGAAACATTGCTACATGGAGCTGTACCACCTCCTGTAAATGTAAAATTCACAAAGCCATTTGCTACATCTGTTGGTGTAATTCTATACGTATCTCTAACAGGACTAACAGTAAAATTAGTAAAACTTGTGCCAGTTGATGTAAACGAGCCTGTACCACTTGTTGCAAATATACCACCAGTTATTCCTGTTCCAGTTGCCGTTAATGGTATGAATATATCGTTACCTGTAATGGTTGTTGTTGGTACAACGATACTAACAACTGGTGCAGATAAAACAGTAACTAAAGCATCAGAAGTTACAGATGGACAATTAGCTGTAGGATTTGTAGTCCACCTAAAAGTATAAATCGTACCCCCTGGTGTAGTAGAAGGTGGAGTAAAGGTATCTATTAATGTTGTACTAGTAGCTGCATTTGTAGAACCAAAAACGCCAGGTCTAAGTGGGATTGTACTCCAACCGCCAGCCGAGCCACTTGCATTTAAACTTATTGGAAAATCATTTACACAAACTACTTGATTTGGACCTGCATTCGCTGTAGGCGAAGTGCTAAAACTTAAATTAAATCGATCTGTAACTGCATTACACGATCCATTATTGATTGATGTCAAACGTATTTGTATAGGTGTAGCAGCACCTTTATCTGAAACAGAAGGAGTATACGTAGCAATACTTACTCCATTTACGGTTGCATTGGCAAAGGTACCTGTGCCTGAAGATGTCCAAACTCCCATCGTAGTAATGCCTGATATTGAGCCAATGGCATTAATAGTAACAGGGGTAGAAGTATTTTGAATACAAACCACTTGATCGCCTCCAACTGAAACTACTGGACTAGGATTGATTTGGACTGTTGTAACGTCAAAAACTGGACTACAATTATTTATTTCGCCTTGTGAAGCAAACCTAAAAGGGATACTACCTGTAGCAATTTCGGCTGGAGTTGGTGTATAATTTGCTGTAAATCCAGAAGCTACATTGCCCGAAACCACAATTGGATTTGTTCCTCCAGTCCATAAACCACCAGACGCACCTGATATTGTGCCTCGCATAGTAATGGCTGAATTATTTTCGCAAACTGGCGAATTTGATGAAACAATTTTTATAGTAGGACCATTTGTAATGTTGTAAGAAAATGATGCAGTTGTAGCAGCACAATTATTTGCTCCATTAACTGTTAAAATTAAATTTACAGTTCTGGCTGCTATTTCGGCTGCACTTGGTGTATAAAACAAACTACCTATGGCTGAAAATCCTGAAATAGTAAACGAGTTGTTATTTATTGAATATGTACCAGCTCCCCCACCCCAAAATCCTCTTGTTGAGGCTGTAACATTTGGGGCTCCAGTAATAGTAGCCGAAATTGTTGCACTTGGATTACTTTCACAAATAGCTGGCAAAGTTGGAAAAAGTACACTTGGTGGATTCGTAAATGTAATACCCATTGTTGTAGAAACAGGTGTACAAGTACCTGAAATAGTGCCAATTGTAGCACCCGTAGTTTGCAAACGCAAGGTAACTGACCCAGCCGAAACATCTGCATTATTTGAAATATAAATATCGTTTAATCTTGTAGATGTATTTGTACCAGTCGAACTAAATGTACCATTTCCAGTAACGATACTCCATACTCCACCAGTGGCTGGAAAAGTAACTTGACCATTCAATTGAGCAAACAAATTATTAACGCAAATTTGTTGGTCTGGACCAGCATTTACTGTTGCTGGATCAAAATAAGAAACATCAGTGGTGTCAAAAACAGCCAAACAATTGTCTGTACTTCGGTCTGCCCTAACTATAATTCTTGTACCTGTTATAGATACAGGATTTGATGGCGTAGGAGTATAGGCAGTGTTCAATACACTATTACTAGGACTAAAAACGCCAACATTACTTGCAGACCACAATACTGTAGTTGCGGAACGCAATGCAGATGTAGCTCCAAATACTACAGCTTGCAAAGGCAACTGCGGATTATTTTTACATGCTATAGCCGTAGGTGAAGGTATAATAGTTACGCCAGGTGATGGATTCATTACAATGCCTGATGTGATGGAAACTGGCAAACATTGTCCATTTAATGTAGTCATAAGCCTTATTGAACCAAAATCTGTAAAATTGTTGCCATTTCCTGCCAAAAATCCTGCCAATGATGTTGGATTTATAACTACTTGTGTTGTAGTTCTAAATCCTCCACCTGCTAATGTGGTTCGATTGGGACTTAAACTTCCAGAACTAAAAGCTATACCTAACAAGGTTGCTCTATCAACTGGAGTAAAAAAGGCTTGGCTAACACCTACAAATGTGCCTGTAATAGTAAAGACTGGATTGTTTTGACAAATTGCTAATAAAGGAGATAATGTAACCCTTGGCGGGGCAGTAATTCTTACACCAACTGTTGTAGATACATTTAAACAGCTTCCATTGGTTGTTATAATTCGTGTACTTAAAGTAAGGATGAGGCTTCCAGCAATTGAATCTGCTGCTGATGGAATATAAGATATACCTGACAATACGGTAGACGAACTAGTATTTGTTGAACTAAACCTTCCAGTACCCGAAGTAGTCCAAATTCCGAAATTACTTGGATTTGTAGTTGTACCAGAAATTGTGAAAACAGCATTATTCCCACAAACTGTAACACCAGAACCTACACTTACAGTTGGATTTAAAGCAACTGGTGCAATTCCTATTCTAATTGTGTCTGCTGTTGTCGAACATAATCCATTATTAGTAGACTCTAATAAAAGTAAGGCAAAACCTCTGGATGGCGATGCATCATGCAATGTAAAACCGCCTCCGCCAGTGGCAGTAGAAAAAATATACGTATCTCCTAAAATTGTACTTGGGCTATTGGTTCCGCTGCTAGCAAATACACCAGTACGCAAACCCGAAACTGTTAAAATTCGCCATCTACCACCAAAATTTCCTCCTGAGCTACTTCCTGTTACTATTCCATTTAATCTGTATCTTAAATTATTTCCACAAACTGTAAAATCTGGACCTGCATTTATTTGAGGGCTATTTTCTACAGTTATCGAACCTGGTACAGTAACTGATGCTGATGGACATGCACCATTGCCCCAAGATGTTAATGTTAAATTCACAACATTACCTGGAATTAATTCAGATGGTGCCATCGCATAGCGTGTAAATCGAACTACATTTGTACCAGCAAAAGAATTAGTTCCTGGAAAAGTTCCCAAACCACCATTCCAGATCCCACCAGTTGCAACTGTAATCAAACCAGTTAGTGTAATGTTTGGATTATTTAAACAAACTCCTGTACCAGTAGCAGCTGCTGTAGGCTGTGCTTGTATCACAGTAATTCTTCTTCCAAAAGAACTTGTACAACCGTATTGTGTGATACACGTTCCTGTAACCGTATAAAATATAGACGGGTTGGCGTATTCATATCTTACCCTTGGTAAAAACATAGTATTCATACCCGTAAGATCCAAACCTGGAGTGGTTGTTAAATAGCTGGTAGATGTGGTAAGTGGGTTAAATCCTAATAAAGTAGTTCTTGGTGCAATCCCTGCTGTTGTAACACCACCTGAAGTCCAAGAAATTGGCACCCAATTTGTGCCTGTTGTTGTAGCAGGAACATTACCTAAACCTGTTAAAGATAATAATTGTATAACTCCATCACCAAAATCCCAAACAATGGATGTTACTCTAGCTCGTTGTGCTAAACTAGGTGGAGTACGTTTGGTTTGTACAGGCAACCCTGTAAAAGGTTGTGCCCATTTAACATTTATCCAACCTGTAAAATTTACACAATTTGTATCTGCATTTATACCCGTAAAACTATCAACCCAAACCAAAGGAAAAGGATTTGTAGCTGGATTTGTCCAAAGCGAATTACCTGAAATAGTGGTAATTCCTCCTGCAACTGGGTTTACATTTGTTCCATTAGTAGTTGTCAAGGAGTGCATATCAAAAATCACAGGAACTCGAACGCAAATATCACCTACTGGTTGTTGAAACCATCTCGTGCGAAGAGTAGAGAAATTAACCAAATGAAATGCTGAATCGGCACAACCTGTACCTCTATTTTGAACAACTAATTTTACATAATAATTTCCGGGATCCACAAAATTGAATGCTGTAGCAGGATTTGCTGCATTACTAGTGTTTGCTACTGGAATTTGATTATCTTCGACTAGTGTTACATTGTCAGTTAAAATTCTTCGTTGTTGCTTAAAGCCATAAGTGTTAGATGTATTTGAAGTATCTGTATATCTATCTTTTCCAAAATCCCAATAAAAAGTATTACTCAAAAATGCTTCGCCTGTACTACTGTTTATTATTGGAATTGTTGGACTTCCACAACCTACTGTAACTGAACTTCCATTAAAATTAAAATTACCTTGCATATTTGCCAATGCTGGCAATGGGCAAACCAAAACCCTAAACTGATAATCTCTCGTGATTTCCCCTAAAAACTCACCTGTACCTTTTTTAAATTCTCTAGCTCTAATACTTACTACATATAAACCAGCTGGTACACGTGGTTTGATTACTAACAATCCTGTTGCAGTATTTATAACTATACCAGGCACACTAGAAGGATTTACAGGTGTAAATGGAATACCTAATGGATGAACTGCACTATAGTTTGTAAGGTAAGTTAAAAGTGGAAAAGTATTCAAATTTACGTTATTTGGATAGGTAGAAGGTGCTCCAAAAGGCATTGTTGCATACATTCTATCTGCTCCATTATTAAATACAGTACCATTTATATTTGTCCCACTTGCTCCATTCCAGATTCCTTCATACGGTCTAGGATTTTCATCAAAAGAGGGAACGATGGCATAGGTCAAAGAATCGTCATCTACATCAGTTGCACCGTTATCGTAATCATCGTTTTGGTTTAATCCTAATGCTTCTACTATATTATTAGATTGACAAACAAATAAAGGAGGAGTAGATTTAAAACTTGGAGATGAATTTCGAATTAAGCCTTGAATACCAGTACCTATTCTTCCATTCGTATTTAAGACATGCCCAGTTGAAGTAACACCTACACCAAGCGAAGTAGTGAGTCCCAATCCAGCAAGTTCGTTTGATAGTTGCGAAAATGTAGCATTAACTCCTAAGATTGTTTTTTCAGGATTAAGAATAAAATTGGTAATACCCAAAAATGATAAATTTTGTATTGAAGTTACATTATTTCCAGGCGTAAAATTACTAGCTGCAGTGTAGGTTTGAGAGCGATAACTAAACACAGTGCCATTAAGCGTGCCAGAAAGTGTAATTGTATTGATTCCAATAAAAGTTGTATTAGTAGCAATACCTATCAAATTACCAACTATGTTTAAAACTATTGGAGCTGTAGATGCAGGTGAACCAGTTATGGTACCTGCATTTATAGTCATTGTGTTTCGATTATTTCTAAATGTACCATTTAGACCTCCCGAACCAGTATAAGTATCAACTGTGGAAGGATCAAATCCAATAATAGAAATGTTAAGATTTGAATTTACAATACGACTTAAAGTGTTTTGTGAAGTAACAGTAACATTCATCCTCGAATTATCGTATACTGCAGCATCAGGTATACGAGCATATACGGAGTAAGAATCAGGATTTACATTTTGTACAGCATTATTTCTACAACACAATCTAAATGTTAAATGATATCCACCTGGTATGTTAGGCAAATCTACCACACGAATGTATTCTGCATATTGAATACGAACATTAGGAGAAGAAACGCAAGTAGAAACCACATTTTGAGGCACACAAACCCTCACATTTGGATTAAGTACATTAAATGCATTACAATCATCTGGATTTGCCGACCATGGCGATAAATCGCCAAGTGCATTTCCGCCTGCATCGCAAACACCAATTGTAAACCCATATCCATCTCTCAATCCATTGTTTTGTGTATAATTAGCACCACTATATAATGGGTTTTCATAATATGGTAAGCCAGAAGTTCGGGCAATGATGGTATTTCCATTTTGAGAAGCACCTAATGCACCATTTCGAACAGTCAATGTATCTAATGGAGAATTACAACCGATATTAAAATCACGAATAAATTTCGCCATCTACCTAGTCCACTAACTGGCGGAGTATAGCTATCAATTCCCCCCTTAAGTACAGGGTCATATCCTAACAATGTATCTCCTCTACATTCTATATATGCACTACCAGGAAACCATGGATTACCTGCAGCATCACGCCAAAGTTTCAGTCTTATTTTATAACGCGTAGAGTTTGGCAAACTGCCAGGTCCCATAGCGGTATATTCTAAAACCCCACCCACAACGTGTGTTGCAAAGGTGTTTTGAGTGTTAAATAGCAACAATGCTAGTACAAAAATAAAATTTAATATAAAAGATTTTATGTTTATATACATCTTTATTGTGTTTGTATAATTATAATTCATACGAATTTGGGCAATTAAATTCAAATATAATTCAATTTTAATATTTCCTTAAACATTTTTATAATACGTAAGTGAGTCATAATGGTTGGAATAATTAAAATTTGTATTATAATTGTGCTTTATTATGTTCAAATACAGATTATTAGTTTTTTTATTTATTTTTAATATACTTTTAAGTGTACAAATTTATGCTCAAAACGACCCTGCGTTTTCGCAGTTTTATGCTTCAGGCATTTATTTAAACCCCGCTATTGCAGGTTTAGAACACCGATTTGCCATTACAGGCATACATCGTTCGCAGTTTAAACTCGACCAAACACAAAATGGCTCTGCACCAACAACAGGTTTTTTATATCAAACCAATTCGCTTTCTATCATTATACCATCGCATAGCAAAGGCGAAGATAGCTACCACCGTGGCGGATTTGGAATAAATATTTATCAACAAGGTTCTGGAGGTGTTGCCAATGTTTTAGGTGCTTCACTTACAGGTGCTTATAATATTAAATTTAGTTCATCTATTCCTCAAAACATCACTTTTGGACTTCAAGCAGGGTTTGTTCAACGCAGTTATTCAACTGAAAATATTAGGCTAGGAAGTGGCTACGATGGTGTTGGCGGATTTAATCAAGTTACATCTACAGACCAACTTATTCCGGGAAGCACCATTTCAAAAATCCATCCAGACTTTACAGTAGGACTACTATATTATTATAATGCAGGAAGAAATATTTATGCACCTGGTATCAGTTTTTATTTGGGATTAGTAGGTTCGCATTTGAGTCGTCCAAATGCTTCGCCTTTTTTAAACAAAACCGACCGTGTTCCATTTATTTTTAAATTACATTCAGGAGTTGAAATTCATTTGGCACGAAAATTAAATGCTTCTCCAAATGTTTTTTGGATTACAAACGGCACAAACAATGCTTTTACTCTTGGTGCATCTTTTACGTATTTAATACCAGATCATGACGAATATTTCAAACCAACACGCTTGGTTTTTGGCTATTCGTATCGTTTTGGCGATGCCATGATTTTTCAGATTGGTTTTGGCAGCAAATATTATGGTGTAGGTTTTAGTTACGATTTATATACTTCTGCTATAAGTCAATATAGAAAAGGATTTTTGGGCAATGCTTTTGAAGTTTCGTTTAAAACAACACTACATATAAGTAAAAAAGCTAAAAAATCATCTAAATTCCATACACCGCTTATGTAGTTGTTAATTGATAGTTGATAGTTGATAGTTGATAGTTGATAGTTGATAGTTGATAGTTGATAGTTGATAGTTGATAGTTGATAGTTGATAGTTGATAGTTGATAGTAGTTGATAGTTGATAGTTGATAGTTGATAGTTGATAAAATTTGAAATTTTATTATAGCATTACAAAAAAAAGTTATAATTTTATTTAATTATTATATTCATAATTCATAATTCATAATTCATAATTCATAATTCATAATTCATAATTCATAATTCATAATTCATAATTCATAACTAATTAAATTGATTTGAAAAAAATACTTCTGTTTTGTTTATTTTTAGTTTCTTTTTTAGAAATCAAGGCACAAGATCCTCAGTACTCTATGTTTTATATGGTGCCAATGTACATCAATCCTGCTTTTGCGGGTAGTCGCCATGCAAATAGAGTGATGCTACACAACCGTGCACAATGGACTAACCAACCTGGTAACTTTTTTCCACAAACTTTTTTCTCGTTCGATACTTACTCTACAAAATATAAAAGTGGTATAGGTGCAACACTAATGTACGATTCGCAAGGAAACAATCCTGGTTTTGAAAACGGAAAAGTAAAAGCTTTGAAACTAGGTTTAACTTATGCTTATGAACTACGAATAAATAGCAATAATACCATACGTTTTGGGCTTCAAGGTGGTTTTATCCAACAAGAAGTTGTTGTTGAAAAATTGCCTAGTCAATACAACCCAACAACAGAAACATTTAGTAACATAACCACTGTTTATAATGTTATCAAACCCGATATTACAGCAGGGCTATTATATTTTGCTAAGCGATTTTATGCTTCGGTTTCAGCAGGGCATTTGAATAGACCAAATATGACCATTTTTAACAGTGACAACGCACGATTGCCTATAAAACTAGAAGTTACACTTGGATACAAAATACCATTGATATTAAACACAGGTGCAGCAGGTTTGCATAGTGGAAACCCTGTAATGATGTCACTTACTCCTACCATGACCTATAAAAAACAATTAACTAACGATCAAATTGATATTGGATTGTATTGGGCTTATAAGTGGATTATTGCTGGTGTGTGGTATCGTGGCATTCCATTTAAACAATTTAAAAGAGACATTCAAGGCGGAAATGCAGCACAAAGTCTCCAAAACAACGAATCGGTGGTATTTTTGGTTGGGGCAAGTTATATGGGTTTTGGTATAGGCTATTCGTATGATTTAACGGTTTCTTCGCAAGGGCTTGGCACTGGTGGTTCGCACGAATTAAATTTGTCGTATGTTTTTAGAACTAGATATACTAAAAAACCTGTCAAATCGCTACCTTGCCCAGATTTTGAGTACGATATTTTGCAACGTGGCGGGGCTGGAAGGGTTAAATAATTTTTTATTTCTACATATATTACCCTTACTAAATTGCAAATTTTCGCTATAAACACTGGTCTTTTCAAACTCGATGGTGGTGCCATGTTTGGAGTTGTACCAAAAACCATTTGGCAAAAACTGAACCCAGCCGATGAAAATAATTTATGCACTTGGGCAATGCGGTGTTTGCTAGTTAAAGATGGCAAAAAACTAATTTTAGTTGATACAGGTTGTGGAAACAAACAAGATGAACGTTTTTTTAAACATTATTTTTTACATGGAAATGATACACTCGAGAAATCGCTAAACAACTTGGGCTTTTCGACCGATGATATTACAGATGTAATTCTCACACATTTGCATTTTGATCATGTGGGAGGAGCATTAAAATGGAATTTAGATAAATCAAAAACTGAATTAACATTCAAAAACGCCACTTATTGGTCTAATAAAGCCCATTGGTTTTCGGCATCGTATCCAAATCCGAGAGAAGCAGCCAGTTTTTTGAAAGAAAATTTTAAAGGAATCGAAGACACAGCCCAACTCAAATACATTGGAAAAGATGCTGATTTTAACCATCCCGAATTTAGTTTTAGTATTGTGAGCGGACATACCGAAAGTATGTTAATTCCAAAAATAAAATACAAAAACAAAACAATTTGCTTTATGGCAGATTTGATACCATCTGTTGGACACATTTCAATTCCTTATATTATGGCTTATGATATGCGTCCACTAGAGGCAATGAAAGAAAAAGAAAGTTTTTTGAAAGAAGCTCTCGAAAATAATTATATTTTATTTTTTGAACACGACCCCACCAACGAATGTGCTACCTTAAAACAAACCGAAAAAGGAATAAGAGCAGATAAAACATTCAAATTGAGCGAGTTATGAGAAATTATATAATCGCATTTGGTTTTATATTTAATCTTTGTTTTGCACAAAATTCTGTAAAAATAGTTTCTTGGAATGTTTTAAATTTAGGTTTTTATACCTCAAACGAAAAAATAGATTTTATCGTTTCTTACATAAAAGATGCTGATATTGTGGTTTTACAAGAAATAAAATCAAACAAATATGGTACCGAAGATTTTAAAAAACTATTTTCAAAACTCAATCAATCTGAAAAAAGCTGGGAATACACTTTGAGTGGTGCCACATCTGGACCTGGACACGAACAATACGCCTATATTTGGAAAAAAAACAAAATTAAACTTAAAGAAGCAGCTTGGCTCGACCAAACCATTGAAAAAGAAATTGATAGAGAACCTTATTTAGCTCGATTTGAATACAATAACAAAAATTTTACCTTGGCTAATTTTCATGCTGTGCCACAAAAAAAAGCACCTTGGGAAGAAATTAAGCAATTGCCGCAACTGCATAAAGCCTATTTGGCTGATAATCTGATACTTTGTGGCGATTTTAATTTAACTTACAAAGACAGAGCATATGCCGAATTATATAAAAATGGCTACGAAGCATCGCTCAAAAACCAAAAAACGACTATAAAAGGCGAAGAAAAAAACGGAGAACGACTAGCCAACGATTTTGATAATTTTTATTTCGAAAAAGCTTTTTTTAATATCCAATCTAGTGGAGCAATTGATTTTACACCAAAATTCAATTCGCTAAAAGAAGCTAGACTAATGTCGGATCATTTACCAATATATTTGGTGTTGAAATTTTGATAGTATTTTATAACTTTTTTTTCTAAATTTGTTAATGTAATAGTTCAATAATCATGGTAGAATTTAAGTTACAACTCGAAGATAATTTTGTTGAAACATTTGGGCATTTAGAAATAGAAAAACAACTTCAAGAATTTAAAAAAAAAATTGTTTTAAAACTTGCGGCTAAAGATATTTTGAAAGACTATAAAAATGAAAATATCGAAAATGATTTAGAATGGCAATTGAATAGAAAAAATGTTTGGGAACAAGAAAAAAGTAAATATTTTTCATAAATGTTAGATTATGTGGTTGATGCAAATGTTTTAATGAGTGTTTTGATTAGTCAAAAAGCAAGCTATAAACCTATCTTAACTCATTATAATTTTATTTTTCCTGATTTTGTATTATTGGAAATTGAAAAATATAAAACTATATTAAAACAAAAAACCAATAATAATGAAGATGCTTTTTTACATTGGTCATATTTTGTTTTTTCTCGATTAACCATACTTCCACAATATGTATTAACAAATGAAAGTATTGAAAAATCTAAAAAACTTTTAGAAAAAATAGACCCAAAAGATACAGCTTATGTTGCTTTAGCAATGCAATTGGATTTGCCACTTTTAACAAGAGATATTATTTTATACAATGGCTTACGAAAACAAGGATTTAGAAAGATTATTTTATTCAATGATTTCTTAAATACAATTTAAAACAAAAAACCTTAAGTTACAGCAAACTTTTTGGCTAAAAAACGAGAAAATGGCAGCAAGCACAAAATAATAAGTGCATAAAAAATTCCTAAAAAAACAACTGCTATTGCTGCATCCAAAATTATGACTCCAATCACAGCAGATTTTACTGCAAAGCGAATGGGATCGGGTTTGCCTTCGGCAGAAATTGCCGAAAAAAGTGGTTTCATAACTGTATTAAAAAACAAAATCAAAAATGGAATTTGGCTTATAAAAATATATACACCAAATTTTTTATCGCTTTGCAATGCAGCAATCGATACCACTAAAAATATAAAAATATAAATTCCTAAGCCAATAAATAAATTTTCTCGGCTTGCTCCATGCACTTCTCCCCTACTTATATAAGTGATAGCAAAAATATAAATCAAAGGAATTGCCATCCAAAATGGATGCAAAAACAAAGAAGCTGGAACAGCACTAATGCCCAAAGCCAGATTTGAAGCTCGACATAATCCCATATTTAATGGACCAAAAAATGCGTGTTTTTTTGCAAATGCATCGTAACATAAAGTGAGCAAAACAATCAAAAAAGCAATTAATCCAGCTACATAATTTACACAAAATGCAGACAAAACACCTACCGCATACAAAGCAATGCCAAAAAAACAAGCTTGTTTAAGCGAAATTTTACCACTCGGAATTGGTCGTTCGGGTCGTTCGATTGCATCTAATTTGGCATCAAAAAAATCATTCATTACCACACCACCTCCATACAAGCCAGTGGTTGAAAGCAATAAAAAAAACAAATTCAAAGGCGTATCTATTTGAAAATCAAGCGAAACAATGCTTGGAAAAGAAACAATAGCACCAGAAATTGCAAAACCCAACAGAATATTTGCCCAAGCTGTAATGATATTTGCTGGCCGCATGAGTATGAGCCATGGATTTTTTATTAAATTTTGAATCATTACCCTAAAGATTGATTTTCGGCACCTGCAATTTTTATTAATTCTTCGTATTCACTTGAAGATAAATCATTGAAAAAATAATGAATTGGATCAACTGTTGAACCATTTTTATGTACTTCGTAATGCAAGTGTGGTGATGTTGCTGTACCCGTACTACCAACAAACCCAATAATTTCGCCTCTTTTTACTTTTTGTCCTTGTTTTATTTTTATTTTATCGCAATGTCCATAGCGTGTCATAAACCCAAAACCATGTTCGATTTCGATGCAATTCCCGTAGCCTTCAAAGTCTTTTTTTACTTGTGCAATACCATTTCCAGTGGCATAAATTGGAGTTCCACGCACGGCAGAAAAATCGCAACCTGCGTGAAAACGCATTACTTTATATATAGGATGCATCCGCATTCCATATCCCGAAGCAAAATGCCTTAATTCTTTATCAGAAACGGGTTGAATAGCTGGAATTGAAGCCAACATATCTTGCTTTTTTAGTGCAATATTTAATAATTCATCAAATGATTTGGTTTGAGTTTTAAGTTTTAGATTTAATTCATCCACCATATCATATGTAATATTTACCAATTCATTTTTATCCATTTTGGCAAATGATGCAAATGATTTGTATTTTTCTTGTCCCAAATTAGCCGAACCAGCAAAATCTCTTTGTTTGGTTTCAAAAATAACTCTATAAATAGCATTATCTTTTTCTTTAAGACTACGAAGTGAAACTAAAATTTGATCAAATTTATCATGAAGCAAATGGTAATTGGTTCGTAACTCATCGTTTTCGATTCGTAATTTTCGCTCTTTGGCAGAATCAAAAAAATTGACATATGCCAAAAACATACAGCCAGAAAATACCGCACTCAAAACCGAAAAACCAGTAAAATTTAATAATACATCCTGCCAACGTGTAACCACACGCTCATATCTGCATGTATTTGTATCATAATAATATTTTACCTTTGCCAATTTTTTATTGAATATTAGAATTAAAAACCTGATAACATTTTGATTTAAAACCGAAAAAGTTATCAACATGTTGGCAATTTATCAAAATTTTTTAATTCTAGCTTCATCTTTAAATAAAATATTTTTTCAAAAACTTAGACTTTAAAATGTTATTGTATTATTAATTCATTTAGTATTTATTAATAATTATTTCATGATTTAATAATCTATAAAAAAAGTATAAAAATTACTAAAAAAAAGAAACTATTAAAATTTTAAAAAAAAGAAAAAATAGGTTTTAAAATTGATTTCATGAATTTTGAGTAAAATATTTTTTTAATAAATTTTATTTTTTCGATATTAAATATAACTTTTCAAAGTTCCTTTCGTAAAAAGACTATTTTTTCATACACGACCTATTTACATTTTGATTTTTTTTTACTATGTTTGGAGGCTAACCTTAAGTATTTATCACAAAATATTATTTAGAAAATTTAAAGATTTTAAACAATATTATTAAGAAAAATATTTAGAAAATATAACGAACATTAAGTAGCAATATTTACGAATGACAAACGAACAAAATGATGGTCTTTATCATCCCGAATTTGAGCATGATGCCTGTGGGATTGGTTTTGTAGCAAACCTTAAAGGAAGAAAATCGCACAAGACTGTTTCAGATGCACTGCACATGCTTACACGTATGTATCACCGAGGAGCTTGTGGTTGCGAGGAAAATACAGGCGATGGTGCTGGAATTTTAATTCAAATTCCGCACACTTTTTTATTAGAAGAGTGTTTGAAGTTAGGGTTTAAGCTTCCAAATTTTGAAAAATATGGAGTTGGAATGATATTTTTCCCTGCCGATGAAGTTGTAAAAGAAGATTGCAGAGAAATTTTAAATAGGAATATCGAAAAACTTGGCATGAAATTGCTTGGTTATCGAGTGGTGCCTACTGATAATAAAAAAGCAGATGTTGGACCAACGGCATTATCAAAAGAACCAATTATGGAACAAGTTTTTATTGCTTGTCCAGATGATATAACCGACCCAGCTGAGTTTGAACGCAAACTTTTTGTACTTCGTAATTATACTACTCGTTTAGTAAAAGATTCGGTTGAAAAAGCCAAAAGCGATTTTTATATCGCTACGATGTCGTATAAAGTAATATGCTATAAAGGTCAATTAACAACCAATCAAGTAGAACCTTATTTTGCAGATTTACAAAACAAAGATGTAACTTCTGCCATTGCGGTTGTACATTCACGTTTTTCTACTAACACATTTCCTTCTTGGAAATTAGCTCAGCCATTTAGATACATTGCACATAATGGAGAAATAAACACGGTTAGAGGAAATGTAAATTGGATTCGTGCAAACGAAAATATATTTGAGCCTGGCACATTTACGAGAGAAGAATTAGATATGATTCTTCCTATTTGTGATGATAAACAATCGGATTCAGCCAATTTAGATAATGTAGTTGAGTTATTAACCCTTTCGGGTCGTTCGCTACCACATGTGATGATGATGTTGATTCCAGAAGCTTGGGACGGAAACGAACATATGGAAGAATACAAAAAAGCATTTTACGAATACCATGCTTCAATCATGGAACCTTGGGATGGACCAGCATCTATTTCATTTACTGATGGAAAAATTGTTGGGGCAACATTAGATAGAAATGGTTTGCGTCCATCTCGCTATACTTTATTAGATGATGATACATTAATAATGGCTTCTGAAGCGGGTGTTGTAGATTTTGATCCTTCAAAAGTAGTAGCAAAAGGTAGATTACAACCTGGAAAAATGTTTGTTGTAGATTTAGAAGCTGGAAAAATCATTGCCGATGAAGAACTCAAAAAAGATATTTGCACACGCAAACCATATGGAGAATGGTTAAATAAATTCAAAATCAAATTACAAGATTTGCCAGCTGCACATCGTAGTTATTTGCCGCTCGAAGGCGATTTGCTTTTGAAAAAACAATTAGCATTTGGATATTCTTCTGAAGATTTGAAAATGGTAATTGCTCCAATGGCAGAAGATGGCAAAGAGCCAATAGGCTCAATGGGTCAAGACACGCCTTTGGCTATTTTATCAGACCAAGCACAGCATTTGTCAAGTTATTTCAAACAACTATTTGCCCAAGTAACCAATCCGCCAATCGACCCAATCAGAGAACGTATGGTGATGTCGCTTGTAAGTTATATTGGAGGTGTAAGTAATTTGCTTGACGAATCACCGAATGCTTGCCACATTGTATCGTTAAAACAACCTGTTTTGACAAACAAAGATTTGGAGCGTTTGCGTTATGTAGATCATGCACATTTTCAAACCAAAACAATTCCAATTACTTTTTATGCTCAAGGCAATAAATCGGGAATGTTGGAACGTTCGATTGAAAAAATATGCCAATATGCTGCCGATGCAGTAGAAGATGGTTATGAAATTATTTTACTTTCAGACAGAGGTATAGATTCTGACCATGCTCCAATACCTTCATTATTAGCCGTTTCGGCTGTGCATCATCACTTAATTCGCAAAGGTTTGCGAACAAAAGTTGGTTTGGTTGTAGAAGCCGGTGATGTTTGGGAAACGCATCACTTTGCTCTTTTGGTTGGTTATGGTGCATCGGCTATCAATCCATATTTGGCTTTTGAATCCATAAACACACTTAAAAAAGAAGGAATTATAAAAGCTGATTTAACCGAAGATAAATTACAATATAATTATATTAAAGCTATAGGCGATGGTTTATTGAAAATCATGTCTAAAATGGGTATTTCTACTTTGCAATCGTATACAGGAGCTCAAATTTTTGAAGCGTTGGGTATAAATAAAAAAGTAGTAGATAAATATTTTGCAGGAACTGTTTCAAGAATTGGTGGATTAGATTTAGATGGCATTGCTAATGAAGCAGTTATCAAACATACTTTGGCATTCCCTGAAAAAGAAATTCCAAATCCAAAACTTGAAGTTGGTGGGTATTATCAATGGAAACGCAGAGGCGAAGCTCATTTATTTAATCCAGAGTCGATACATTTATTACAATTATCTACTCGTAAAAACGATTATAGTGTATTCAAAAAATATACTAAAGTAATAAATGACCAGTCTAAAAAAGCAATTACACTAAGAAGTTTATTGCGTTTTAAACCTGGAAAAGCCATTTCCATAGACGAAGTTGAACCAATTGAAAATATTTTAAAACGATTTGCAACAGGTGCAATGTCTTTTGGTTCGATTTCGCACGAAGCACATTCTACATTGGCAATTGCCATGAATCGCTTGGGAGGAAAATCAAATACTGGCGAAGGAGGCGAAGACGAAATGCGTTACCAACCTATGCCAAATGGCGACAGTATGCGTTCGTCTATCAAACAAGTAGCTTCGGCTCGATTTGGTGTAACAAGTTATTATTTAACAAATGCCGATGAGTTGCAAATAAAAATGGCTCAAGGTGCAAAACCTGGCGAAGGCGGACAGCTTCCAGGACATAAAGTTGATGATTGGATAGGTAGAGTTCGACATTCAACACCTGGTGTTGGTTTGATTTCACCTCCGCCACATCACGATATTTATTCGATTGAAGATTTAGCTCAATTGATTTTTGATTTAAAAAATGCCAATCGTAAGGCTCGAATTAGTGTAAAACTAGTTTCCGAAGCTGGTGTTGGAACTATTGCTGCTGGTGTAACAAAAGCAAAATCAGATGTAGTTTTAATTGCTGGACATGATGGTGGTACTGGAGCGTCTCCAGTAAGTTCAATTCGACATGCGGGTTTGCCTTGGGAACTTGGCTTGGCAGAAACACATCAAACTTTAGTAAAAAACAAACTTAGAAGCCGAATTGTTGTGCAATCTGATGGTCAGATGCGAACAGGTAGAGATATTGCTATTGCCACTTTATTAGGTGCAGAAGAATGGGGAGTTGCCACAGCAGCTCTTGTTGTTGAAGGTTGCATTATGATGCGTAAATGTCATTTGAATACATGTCCAGTAGGTGTAGCTACACAAGATGAAACCTTGCGTAAACGTTTCACTGGCGATGCAGACCATGTTGTGAATTTCTTCAAATTCTTGGCTCAAGATTTAAGAGAAGTTATGGCTGAACTTGGCTTTAGAACCATTAACGAAATGGTTGGGCAAGTGGACAGACTCGAAATGAGAGATGATATTGAACATTGGAAATATAAAGGATTGGATTTAAAAGGATTGCTCCACAAAATGGATGCTGCGCCAGAAGTTGGTTTATATAATTCTGAAAGTCAAGACCATGGTTTAGAAGCACAAATTGATTTGGAATTATTGAAAATAGCCGAAAAAGCTATTGCAACCAAAGAAAAAGTTTACGCAGAACATCCAATTACAAATGTTGATCGTTCGGTAGGAACAATTATCTCTAACGAAATATCTAAAGTTCATAAAGGAATTGGATTACCAAAAGGTACCGTTCATTTGAAATTTAAAGGTTCGGCAGGACAAAGTTTTGGCGCATTTAGTTGCCCAGGAATGAAACTCGAAGTAGAAGGCGAAGCAAATGATTATTTTGGAAAAGGAATGTCAGGCTCAGAATTGATTTTATATCCTGATGCACGCACAAAATACGAGCCTAGCAAAAACATTATTGTCGGTAATGTTTGTTTTTACGGTGCTACTTCTGGCGAAGCCTATATAAAAGGAATGGCTGGTGAACGTTTTTGTGTTAGAAACTCTGGAGCAACGGCTGTTGTTGAAGGCGTTGGCGACCACGGATGTGAGTACATGACTGGCGGTGTGGCTCTGATTTTAGGTTCGACAGGCAGAAACTTTGCAGCTGGAATGAGCGGAGGTGTTGCTTACATTTATGATCCTAAAAAAGAATTTCCATCGAATTGTAACATGGAAATGGTTGGTTTAGATTCTTTGGAAGATGAAGACAAATCATTGCTCAAACGCTTGATTACTAATCATGCAACAAATACTAAATCAGGAGTAGCAGAAACAATTTTAGCGAATTTTGAAGTAGAATTAGCCCATTTTGTAAAAGTAATGCCGAAAGATTATAAAGCGGTATTAGCAAAACGCAAAGCTCTAAAAGTTGAGAAAAAAGTGGAATTAGTTTAGTTTTAAATTATTAAGAATATCATATATAGAAATGGGAAAACCTACTGGATTTCTAGAAAAAACGCGTGAAATGCCTAGAAAAGAGGACAAAAAATCACGTACAAATCATTATAAAGAATTTGTTGCGGATTGGACTCCAGAGCAAACAAACGAGCAATCAGGAAGATGCATGAACTGCGGTATTCCATTTTGCCACAATGGATGTCCACTTGGCAATATAATTCCAGAATTTAACGATGCTGTTTATCAGCAAAATTGGGAAGATGCCTATGAAATATTAAGTAGTACAAATAATTTCCCTGAATTTACAGGTAGAATCTGCCCAGCTCCATGCGAAGCTTCATGTGTTTTGGGTATAAACCAACCAGCGGTTACGATTGAGCAAATCGAAAAAACTATTATAGAAACAATTTAGTAAAAGCAAAAATCCCTACAGAACGAACAGGTAAAAAAATTGCTGTAATTGGTTCTGGACCAGCTGGTTTGGCAACTGCAGCACAATTGAACAGTGCCGGACATTGGGTTACGGTTTTTGAACGTGATGACGAAGTTGGTGGATTATTACGCTATGGAATTCCAGATTTTAAACTCGAAAAATGGGTAGTTCAACGTAGAGCTAAATTAATGGAGGAAGAAGGTGTAGTTTTCAAAACTTCGACAAATGTTGGAAAAGATATAAAAGTAAGCGAAATTCTTTACGATTTTGATGCCGTTGTTTTATCTGGTGGCTCAACCATCCCAAGAGATGTTCCAATCATCGCAGAGTTGCAGGAAAAGAAGTTAATAAAAAAGAAATTTTAGCAACAGGAAAAAATGTTTTGGTAATAGGTGGTGGCGATACAGGTTCTGATTGTGTGGGTACTTCGATTCGTCATGGAGCAAAATCGGTAACACAAATCGAATTGCTTTCTAAACCGCCAGAAGGCAAAAACGAAAATACACCTTGGCCAAATTGGCCAATGATTTTGCGTACATCAACTTCGCACGAAGAAGGTGCAGATCGCAAATGGGCTATCAATACCAAAGAATTTTTGGGTGACGACAAAGGAAATTTGAAAGGCGTAAAAATTGTTGAAGTTGAATGGTCGATGGAGGGTGGAAAACCTAAAATGATTGAAAAAACAGGCTCAGAAGTTATAAAAGATGTAGAATTAGTGTTAATTGCTGCTGGATTTTTACACCCGCAACACGAAGGAATGCTTACCGATTTGGGTGTTGAGTTTGACGAACGTGGTAATGTAAAAACTACAGAATATCAAACTAATAATCCAAAAGTTTTTGCAGCAGGCGATATGCGTAGAGGACAATCTTTGGTTGTTTGGGCAATTTCAGAAGGTAGAGAATGTGCTAGAAAAATAGATTTATATTTGATGGGAGAATCTAATTTAGAATCAAAAGATACTGGTATTCTATCAAGCGTTGAATATTAATAATTTGTCAATTTAATTAACAAAAAAGGCTTTCATCTCGAAAGCCTTTTTTATTAATATTATGTTTTTGTTAAAAACTATGGTTTACAAAAAATCAATCGTAAATTTCTAAATCTTTGAATTGTTGATATGAAATCCATAAATTTTATGTTTGTAGTGCAAGGCGAAGGCAGAGGACACATGACTCAAGCCATTGCTTTATATAAACTTTTGATCGAAAATGGACATCAAATTTCGGCTGTTTTGGTAGGGAAAAGCAAAAGAAGAGAGATTCCAGCCTTTTTCTTTGAACATATAAAAACAGAAATCATTCCATTTGAAAGTCCAAATTTTGTTACCGACAAACAAAACAAAAGCATTAAAGTCAAAAAAACCATTGTATCAAATTTGCTCAATAGCAAATCATATTATGGACATTTAAAAAAAATCGACAAGATTATTGCCGATAAAAAACCTGATTGTATTATTAATTTTTACGATTTTTTGGCTGGAATGTATTATTTTTTGTTTCATTCAAAAGTGCCTTTAATTTGTATTGGACATCAATATTTATTAGAACATCCTGATTTTATATTCCCAGAAAAAGTAAAAAAATCAGACCGATTTTGGTATATGATAAATACTAAAATCACGCATCATGGGGCATTAAAAAAAATGGCATTATCTTTTAGAGAAATGAACGATAGTCCAAAAGATAATATAATAGTTGTTCCACCACTTCTGCGAAACGAAGTTTTGGAATTAATTCCCGAAAATCAAGAACATATTTTAGTTTATATGGTAAACGCAGGATTTAGTGATGATATTTTGCAATGGCATAAAAAAAAAAAACAGCATAAAATTCATCTTTTTTGCGATAGAAATGATTGGGCAGACGGGCAAATATTTAATGAAACGCTAACTTTTTTTAAAATAAACGATAGGCGTTTTTTAGAAAGTATGCGTACATGTAAGGCATTTGCAAGTACGGCAGGTTTTGAGAGCATTTGCGAAGCCATGTATTTGAACAAACCCGTGATGATGGTTCCGCCAGAAGGACATTTTGAGCAACAATGCAATGCACTCGATGCCGAATTGGCTGGTGCTGGAATTCAAAATAAAACTTTTGATTTAGATAAATTAATTGCTTTTGCCGAAAAAAAACAAATCAACGATGATTTTAAAAAATGGGTCGAAAAAGCAAATCATATATTTTTAAACGAACTTACAAACTTTTAAATTGACAAAGGTTGCATTTTTCCAAAAGGCATACTTTCTACTAATGTATAAAAAGCTTCTTCTTTGCCTTTTAAACCATATTTTTCGAGATTTTTATCAATTCTATCGGCTCTAAAATAAGCAACTAAAATAAACTTTTCGTCTCGAAGTTGAATATAATCAGGAATTTTAGCTTTGCCTTTTACTTTAATAATATACACTTTTTAATGATTAATGGTTAATATATTAAATATATAATCGTTTTAACTTTAGTTGATTGATAAAATTAATAATTAACCATTACAATTTATAATTAGTAATTTATCCATTAACTTTTTTATGATCAGCCAAGAATTTTTCTAAGCCACTATCTGTAAGCGGGTGTTTAAGCAAAGCTGTGATAGCACTTAATGGACCAGTCATCACATCTGCACCTAACTCGGCACATTTAATGATATGAATCGGACCGCGAATTGAGGCAGCCAAAACTTCAGTTTCATAACCATAATTTGCATAAATCAACACAATTTGAGCTATTAAATCCATTCCATCAACCGAAATATCATCTAATCTACCAATAAATGGCGATACATAACTTGCACCAGCTTTTGCAGCCAAAAGTGCTTGTCCAGCAGAAAAAACCAACGTACAATTTGTACGAATTCCTTTATTTGAAAAATATTTAATGGCTTTTATTCCATCTTTTATCATTGGAATTTTCACTACAATTTTTTCGTCAATAGTTACTAATTCTTCGCCTTCTCGAATCATTCCTTCATAGTCTGTAGCTATCACTTCGGCACTTACATCGCCATCTACAATATCACAAATGGCTTTATAATGACGAAAAATATTATCTTTTCCGCTTATTCCTTCTTTTGCCATTAGCGATGGATTGGTTGTAACTCCATCCAAAATTCCCATTGCTTGTGCTTCTTTTATTTCTGCTAAATTGGCTGTATCTATAAAAAACTTCATAATTTATTTTGTGCCATTTTGCATGGCAAGATTTTATTGTCGATTAATGCCTCAAATTTAGAATAATTATGCTTAAAAATTCAAACTAAAATTGAATTATAATAATTCATAAACATTTGCAATACCTTGTCCACCTCCAATACATGCCGAAACTACACCATATTTAGCATTTTTGCGTTTCATTTCATTGAAAAGCTGTACCGAAAGTTTTGTACCAGAACAACCCAACGGATGCCCTAAAGCTATTGCACCGCCATTTACATTAACTATGTTTTCGTCTAAATTTAAGGTTCTGCAAACTGCTAATGATTGCGATGCAAAAGCTTCGTTTATCTCAAACAGCTGAATATCAGACTGTTTTAAGCCTCCTCTTTTCAATGCTAGCGGAATTGCCTCTACCGGACCAATCCCCATAATGCGAGGGTCTACGCCAACCGATGCATTAGAAACTAAACGAGCAATCGGTTTTAAATTTAATTCTTTAACCATTTTTTCGGACATTACCATTACAAAAGCTGCACCATCCGAAGTTTGCGATGCATTGCCAGCAGTAACTGTACCTTTTGCAGCAAAAACTGGTTTTAATTTTGCCAAAGCTTCAATGTTTGTGTCAGCTCGTGGACCTTCGTCTGTATCTACAATATATTCTTTTGTTTTTTTCTTCCCAGATTCATCCATAAAAGTTTCTTTTACAGTAATAGGAACGATTTCATCTTTAAAAAAACCTGATTTAATGGCATTTACAGCACGCTGATGCGAACGAAACGAAAATGCATCTTGGTCGGCTCTACTAATTTTATAATCCTGTGCCACAGCCTCAGCAGTTGCACCCATACTCGAATAATATACCGAATAATTTTTAGCAATTTCATAATTCAATGCCACTTTCCAGCCTGTAAAAGGCACTAAACTCATCGATTCTACACCTCCAGCAATGATGCAATCTGCCATTCCAGCTTGTATTTTATAACTTGCCAAAGCAATTGTTTCCATTCCTGAACCACAATATCTGTTCACAGTCATACCAGGTACATTTTGAGGCAAAGTCATCAAAGCAATCATTTTACCAATTTGCATACCTGCTTCGGCTTCGGGAACAGCATTGCCAACAATTAAATCATCAATTTGTTTTGGGTCTAAATTTGGCATAGATGCCAATAAACCTTTTATTACATCTGCGGCTAAATCATCGGGTCTGGTAAACCTAAAACCACCACGAGGAGCTTTTGCAACTGCTGACCTCAATCCTGCAACTATATACGCTTCCATATTTTATTTTTTTATTGTCTTATGATACGAAAGAAATTTGATATAGTTAATTATTTGTATGTTTAGAATTACAATTAACACTGTAAAATAGTTTTGTATTAATTAGTCCTTTGATTTTAAACTAGGTCGAGTGGGTTTATTAGTTAAGCTTTTTACTAATTTGCTTAAGTCTTTCTATAACTTCCTTAGCACTTTCTTTAAACTTTTCTTTAGCTATATTTTCGTCTTCAGCAATCCATTGCTTTACCTCTTCTAAAAGCTGCTTTTTGGAATCTCTTAGTTTTTGCTTATCTGAGATTTTAATAATTTCGTCAACCTTAGGTTGAAAATCTAATGGATAATATTTTTCAAAATCATGCTCATTGAATTGTCCAAAATTTGATTCATTCCAACCAGATTTAGTGTACTTGTCTCTTATTTTTGTGATTATTATTTTTTCTTCTTCCCCAGAATCAATAATAATCCATACTTTATTCTTATATGTTGGTTCCAAATGTAGAAAGACAAATAGCTTATCAAAGTCTTCGAATTTTGGAATAATCGCAGAAGTTCCTCCAGCTGAAAAAGTTCTAATCTTATTTTTCAATGGTTTGACAAACCAGTCTATTAAATAATCTCTAATTATTATTTCTGCAGATGACTCTTCTAAGAATAACCAACCTTTCCATAAATCAAAGTCAAAAAAATCATAGCCTAAATCCTCAAGTACTTGTCTCCTTTCCTCTGGGTTTTGAGAGACTTCTAATTTCAGAAACAAATAAATTTGGTCGATTAGTATCTCTTAAGTAGTTAGATATGTTAAATATTTTTGAATTTAATACACCACCCAAGTATTTCATTACGATATTTGAATGTGTGGAAACAAAGAACTGATTCGACTTTGATTTTTCAATGATAAGTCTCAACAAAGCTTTTAAAGCTTTAGGGTGGATGTCATTTTCGGGTTCTTCAATCAAGAAGATGTTTCCTTCAGCAACACATAAATCGGTAATTAAACCAAGAATATTTGCCACCCCTTCACCCATTGCCGTCAAAGGAATATACTCCAAATTATGAACAAAGTAAACTGCTTTTTTCCCACCACCAAGAGCAAGAGTTGAAATTTCAAATCCCAGAATATTTTTGCAAGCTTCAACATACTGGCTGTTCCCTGGCTGAAATTGTGGAGTTATTAACCTGTCAATCTTTGAATACAAATTTGTAAAATTGCCTGAAACAGAATTAGCATTGGCTTCATTTATTGCATCCGTATAACCAACAGTTTTTCTTTTAGATAGATATGGATATATCAGATTATTTGGTTCCTGTTCAGGAACGGGATTAAATTGGTGGGTTATTCCACCTTCTTTATGTCCATAATACATAGAATTGTTTTCAAGTATACATATTATTCTATCGTGCAGAGAATTGTTATTTACAAAGTATGGATGTGTGCCTGAAAAAAACAATTCAATCTTTCCATTTTGCCTACCAATAGTTATATCTGTGGAATTTAAAACTTGTCTTTGCAATTGAAATATTGCATTTAATAATGTAGATTTCCCTGAGTTGTTTGCACCTATAAAAATATTTATTCCATCAGATAAATTGGTCTTTGGAATATTTTGAAAACCTCGAACATTTTCTAGTTGTATTGCTGTAATCCTCATAAAGTATTAATATTTCATCCTTTTGGTGTTCTTTTCACCTACAAATCAATGAAATATTATTCAAATAAACTAGACGAAAATGCGTATTCAGATTGATTCAACTCATACTATTTTGCTGATGAATATTTACAATCAATAATTGTATCGTAAATTCTAGCTTTAATTGGATTTTATTGGATTAATATAGTGGTTGTAAAAAAGTATGTATATTCTACAATGATTTGCATCTAATTGCTAAGATATAAAAGTTTTTTTTGTGAAATAAACACCAACTAAAGGCAGAAGAAAATAAATCAACACATTTTTTTTTCGATTTTATTTCCCAAAAACAAGATTTATATCGTTTTTTATATAAATATTTCAAAATATTAGCAACAAACCTTTTTTACAAAATCTTAATAGATTAAATTTGTAAAACGTTTAAAAGAAAAAACAAAATTATTATGTCAAAATTTGATTCATTTACTTGGTCTGAAGAAAGCGAACCGCATCGCATACGTACACGCGAAATGATTCGTAAATACCCTCAAATCAGAGAGTTAATTGGTAGAAATCCATTTACTATTTTTGTGGTTTTTGCAGCAGTTGGTATTCAATTGGTACTTTCTTATTTCTTGCAAGACCAACCTTGGTGGTTGATATTTGTTGCTGCCTATTGTTTAGGTGCGTTTGCATGCCATACTTTATTTATATGTATTCATGAATGTGCTCATAATCTGATATTTAAAGAAAGAAACATGAATACAATTGCTGGAATAATTGCAAATCTTCCACTTGTGTTTCCAAGTTCGGTGTCGTTCCAAAAATATCATTTAAAACATCATTCTTTTCAAGGAGTTGAAGAATTAGATGCCGATATGCCTTACCAATGGGAAGCCAAATTGATTAATAATTCTACTATCGGAAAAGCATTTTGGTTGTTGTTTTATCCTGTATTTCAATTATTTAGACCATTACGACTAACAAAAGAAGTATCTATTTTTGATCCTTGGACAGTTGTAAACTGGGTTGTGCAATTTTCATTTATGGCTGCCATAGTTTATTTCTTTGGTGCTAAAGCTGCTATTTTTATGACAGCATCGTTCTTTTTCTCTATTGGTTTGCATCCGCTTGGTGCTCGTTGGATTCAAGAACATTATTTGACACATGGCGACCAAGAAACCAAAAGTTATTATGGTATTTTAAATCCAATAAATTTGAATGTAGGTTATCACAACGAACATCACGATTTTCCATCTGTTCCATGGCATAATTTGCCAAAATTAAAAGCTATGGCTAACGAATATTATGATACTTTACATTATCACACATCGTACACACAATTGTTATTTAGATTTTTGTTTGATAAAAACATGTCGATATTTTCTCGCACCGCACGTGCAGACAGGGGCAAAGTAAAACTAAATGACTTTTCGGTTTATAATGTAGAAACAGCAAAAACGGCTGAAGTTTAGGAAACTAATTATAGTAATTTAACCGCTATATAAATCTGAAATTTGGATTATGTAGCGGTTTTTTATTTCGTTATTTTGGCTATGTTTTGAAATTTAAAGCAAATTATGACTTTAAAATATTGCAATAAAGATTTAATGAAAATCATAATAATTAAATTTTTGCCACGAATGCACGAAAAAAAGCCTAAAAATTAGTGAATTCGTGGCAAAAAAATGATATAAATAAATTTGTAATTGAATCTATATTTTCAAAATCTTAAAAGAAATTCAATAATGTATTTAATTTAGAATATAGCCGTTTTTTCAATATTTTTTAACTTAATAATTTTATCCACAAAACTTGAGTAATACACCTTTTTAAACCTTTCTAAGTTACAAACTAGTCGATTTTTAAAATTTAACTTAAAAATAATAAGTGTTTATTTAAAATTGGTTTGGTATTTGCCAAAAAATAGTATTTTTGAACCATATTAAAGAAATTATAAACTTATTAACCAAAATTACTACCAATGAGCTTAATTGAAGATATCGTTGCCCGTCAGATTTTTGACTCTCGTGGCAATCCTACTGTAGAAGTAGATGTTATTACTGAAGATGGTTTTATCGGTCGTGCTGCTGTGCCTTCTGGAGCATCTACAGGCACACATGAGGCTGTAGAACTTCGTGATAACGACAAAAAAATGTATATGGGCAAGTCTGTTTTGAAAGCAGTTGCTAATGTAGATATTATTGCAAACGAGTTGATTGGTGTTGATGTAACAGAGCAAAACCTAATCGATAGAGTGATGATTGAGCTTGATGGTACACCAAACAAAGGTAAATTGGGAGCAAATGCCATGTTAGCTGTTTCTTTGGCTGCATCAAAAGCGGCTGCCGAAGAGTTGAATTTGCCACTTTATCGCTATGTAGGAGGTGTAAATGCCAACACATTACCAATTCCGATGATGAACATCATCAATGGTGGTTCGCATGCTGATAATGGTATTGATTTTCAAGAATATATGATTATGCCAATCCAGGCTGGCTCTTTCACAGAAGCTATGCGTCAGGGTTCAGAGATTTTTCATCACTTAAAAAACATTTTGAAAAAACGTGGATATTCTACCAACGTAGGTGACGAAGGTGGATATGCGCCAAACGTGAAAGACAATTTTGAAGCTATCGATACTATTATGGAAGCTATCGAAGCTGCTGGTTACAAAGCAGGCAAAGATATTCATATTGCTATGGATGCTGCTGCTTCAGAATATTATGATGCAGACAAAAAATTGTATGTATTCAAAAAATCAAGCAAACAAACTTTTACTTCAGAGCAAATGGTAGATTTCTGGGCAGATTGGATCAAAAAATATCCTGTTGTTTCTATCGAAGATGGTATGGCAGAAGATGATTGGGCTGGCTGGAAAAAACTTACCGAAAAAATTGGAGATAAATGTCAATTAGTTGGAGATGATCTTTTTGTAACTAATGTTACTCGTTTGCAAGAAGGAATTGACAAAGGTATTGCCAATTCTATTTTGATAAAAGTAAACCAAATTGGTACTTTAACAGAAACGATTGATGCTGTAAACATGGCAAAACGCAATGGATATACTTCTATCATGAGTCACCGTTCGGGAGAAACCGAAGATGCAACGATTGCAGATTTGGCTGTAGCATTGAATTGTGGTCAAATCAAAACTGGTTCGGCTTCACGCTCTGACCGTATGGCGAAATACAACCAATTGCTTAGAATCGAACAACAACTTGGCGAAATTGCATATTTCCCAAATAAATTAAAATTCTAGTTTTTGTAGCTTAAAAAATAAAAAAGCGAGGTTTTTGCCTCGCTTTTTTTATATTTATTAAATTGAGTCTAAAAAAATTCTAAACTTCTTTTGCCGGCACACCAAAAACCGTTTGATTGCTTTTGATATCATTCATAACCACCGAACCAGCACCAATTCGAGCATTTTTACCAATTGATACACCCGAAATTACGGTTACACCCGAACCAATAAATGCCCCTTTTGCTATTTTAACACTGCTATTTATAATTGTGCCAGAGCCAATTTGCACATAATCTTCGATTTCGCATTCGGGTTCGATTACAGCATTTGCTCCAATGATGCAATGGCTACCAATCATGGCTTTAGCAGAAAGTGTGGCTCCAGTTGCAAATAGATTTCCATGCCCAATAGAAGCAAATTTAGAAATCATAGCTTTGGGGTGAATGGCATTTACAGGCATCACTTTGCGTACATCCAAAAGCATTTCTGTAAGCATTTGGCGGTGTTTGCTATTATCAACAGCCACAAAAGCATCGCATTTTTTGCCAATCAATTTTGTAAATCCTTCGTTGTCGGTATTTCCTAAAATAGTAATATCGCCAATTTCCTGATTGTGTAATTTAGAATCGTCATCCAAAAAACCATAAACTACAGTATTGTTTAACTCAAAAATTTCTAAAGCAGAAATTCCTAAACTTTTTGCACCAAAAATTATTATTGGGTTATCCATATTTTAAAAATGTATTATACTTTTTTTTGAAAAGACATTAAATCAACTTTCTGTATTTCACTCTTTTAGGTTCAATATTACCGAGTCTTTTACGTTTGTTTTCTTCGTAATCTTGATAATTTCCTTCGAACCAAACCACTTGCGAATCGCCTTCAAAAGCCAAAATATGTGTGGCAACTCTATCTAAAAACCAACGATCATGGGAAATAATTACGGCACAACCCGCAAAATTTTCTAGTGCTTCTTCCAAAGCACGAATGGCATTTACATCCAAATCATTGGTTGGCTCATCTAATAAAATCAAATTTGCTGCCTGTTTTATAGACATTGCCAAATGCACACGGTTGCGTTCGCCTCCAGAAAGTACACCTACTTTTTTTTCTTGATCAGAACCTGAAAAATTGAATTTACTTACAAAAGCCCTCGAATTGATTTGAACCGACCCCAAAAGCATGGTTTCTGTGCCACCAGATATACTTTCAAAAACAGATTTATCAGGATTTAGATTATCGTGTTCTTGATTTACATACGAAATTTCAACCGTTTCTCCTACTCCAAAAGTACCGGCTAGCGGTTTTAATTCGCCAGTAATAAGTTTGAATAAAGTAGTTTTACCCGCTCCATTCGGACCAATAATTCCAACAATACCGTTTTGTGGTAAATTGAAATTCAAGTTATCATACAAAAGTCTGTCGCCAAAACCCATTTTCACACCTGTGGCTTCTATAACTTTTGAACCCAAACGTTTGCCGCTCGGTATAAAAAGTTCGAGTTTTTGTTCTTTTTCTTTCAAATCCTCACCCACCATTTTATCATAGGCTTGCAAACGAGCTTTAGATTTTGCTTGTCGAGCTTTTGGAGCCATACGTACCCATTCCAACTCACGTTCCAAAGTTTTTTGGCGTTTCGATTCGGTTTTTTCTTCCTGCGAAAGTCTATTTTTCTTTTGTTCTAACCATGATGAGTAATTACCTTTCCATGGAATACCCTCTCCCCTATCCAATTCTAAAATCCAACCTGCCACATTATCTAAGAAATAACGATCATGGGTTACAGCAATTACAGTACCTTTATATTGTTGCAAATGTTGCTCTAGCCACTGAACCGATTCGGCATCTAAGTGATTGGTAGGCTCATCCAAGAGCAAAACATCGGGTTCTTTTAACAACAAACGGCACATAGCAACTCTGCGTTTTTCGCCTCCAGAAAGGTCTTTTACCATTGCCTCCTCTGGCGGACAACGCAATGCGTCCATTGCTTTTGCTAATTTTGTATCTAATTCCCAAGCATCGGCAGCATCGAGTTTTTCTTGCACGGCAGCTTGGCGAGCAATGAGTTTATCCATTTGGTCGTCTGTCATTTCTTCGCCAAATTTCAAATTTATTTCTTCAAACTTTTTAAGTAAATCAACAACATCTTGCATTCCTTCTTCCACAATTTCTCTTACTGTTTTGGTAGGATCGAGTTTTGGCTCCTGCTCCAAATAACCAACAGTATAGCCTTGCGAAAAAACCACATTGCCTAAAAATTCTTTATCTACACCTGCAATAATTTTTAAAAGAGAAGATTTTCCAGAACCATTTAAACCTAAAATACCGATTTTAGCTCCATAAAAAAACGAGAGGTAAATATCTTTGAGAACTTGTTTTTTGGGAGGATATACTTTTCCAACCCCTGCCATTGAGAATATAATTTGTTCGGACATCGAGAACGTTTATTTTAATTTTATGTGCAAAAATAAACGAATTCTTAATAGTAATTCAAATAGCGAAAAATAAAAAAGAAGATTTTAAACTTATGATGTAACTACTCACCTAGTGCAAAGCTTGTACCAAAAACTATAAAGACATCTCGCTCTTCGGTATTTATAATTCCGAAGCCTTATGATAGTTCTTTGAACCGTATTACAAATGTAGCTTGTTCGGATTAAAAATATAGAATAACTGGAGTGTAGTTGGAAACTACAATTCATTTGCTAATCCGTAGAGCCACTGCGTGAACTCTACGGAATAGTGGATTCGCCAAACTTTTAGATGATTACATTCTACGCTGAACAGAGCGTAGCCACTTTTGTTTTTTTGCCCCCTTTTTTTCTTTTTTTTATTTGTTTTTTGTTTGTTGAAAACAAGGCAGGAACTGCTTGTTTTGTGAAAAATGATATGGACTTTTTTTGTTTTATAGCAAATCTAAGATTTGCATACACCTTGACGAAGTCTTGAGACTTCGCCAAACTTTTAGATGATTACATTCTACGCTGAACAGAGCTACCTGATTTTTTTAATTCCTCCAAAATAACCTTTATTAGGATCACTTTTGTCCATACTAACATCAAATCCATTTTCTTTGAGATGATTAAATAATTCATCCAATGTTTTATTTCCCATATTAAAACAAAAATATTTATTTCTAAAATCCCAGAATTTTCTTTTTGATCCAACTTTTTTTAATCTAATATAATTAAATGTGTATATTCTAGTTAAGTTTTCTATATATATATCAAAAGAATTATCGAAGATTTTTTTTCCCCATCTCCAAAACCTATAGGAATTCTTTACTTCTAATACTCCTTCATTTAAAACAAAGTAGTTAAAGAAAAAGCATGAATATATGTAAGTACAAAATAATGAAATTAATGACGCTTTTAAGCAACTAAAGATGTCTTTCCCGTTTATCATTTGCAAAATAGATAAGAAAGGAATCAGTAGATGTACAAAAAATTCAGGTTTAATATTTCCTCTAAATATCATATAAGTTAGAATGGACTAACCTCATTAAAATCACTATACATACCTTCTACGCCACTTATAACAATGTTAGCGTCACCTAAAATACTTCTACACCGTGGTCTGTTGCACACAGAACACTTTTACTGTTTTTTTCTAATAAAACAAAAATACACTAATTTTGTAGAATATATTTCTATGGATAATGATATTTTTAAACCGAGAAGAAATTCAAGAATGAATCTTGAAAATGTTTATTTTTGGACAGACACAATCAAAGATTAGAAACATCTTTTAAAGCAAGATAAATACAAAGAATTGATTATCGAATGTTTGAAAGATTTGACATTAAAGAATCTCATAAAAGTCTATGGTTTTGTAATAATGCCAAATCATATTCATATTATTTGGGAACTTTTAACTATAAATGGCAAAGAAATGCCTCATGCAAGTTTTAATAAGCAAACTGCCCATTTAATCACAAAGGATTGGATTTTGATTGTTGAAAGTGTGTTCTGTGTGCCACAGACCACGGTGCATAATCACAAATGATTTGAAAACGAGTTGTCTTGTCCTGAAATAGGTTTACACAAAAGTAGTGTAAAATATGGAAGAAAAAACGGAGAGATTTGAAGTAAATAGATATAGTTTAGAATTCCTTGCTGTTCGTGATTTGTAATCACGAACTCTTATCATAGGTTTTTCAAACCGTATTTCAAATCTACTATTTTCGGATAGTAAATCCTACGATACAGATTCCAGATTGCAAATCTGGAATAGCGGGACTAGTGACTAGTGGGGAAACTGTATTACAAATTTAGCTTGATTGGATTAAAAATCCTATAATAGGGATTAGAATAGCTGGAGTTTATTAATTTGATGCACAAGCGGACGCTTGCGCCAGTGGGAATGTAATTTTATAGAATCAGATAGGTTTTAGATAATTCAATTTTAGACATACTGTATCGTTCAGATTTGTTAAACAATAAAAAAGTTTCTATTTTTGCTCATATTAGTTCGGTTTTTACACAAATTTTTGCATCAAAAATCAGCATAATCAAACTTTGTAATTGTTTTTCAAAAAATTATAAAAAAGAAACATTATTAAACTATACTAAATGCTTACTAACTTCGTTAATTAATTAACATCAAAGTCGTTACATCGAAGTTAGGATTAAGTATTAAAAGCAAATCAGTCAATCAATTTGAAATTAAAAATCATATATATTCTATTTTTTGCTATACAATGGAGTGTTTTTGCACAGTTGAAAGTTAAACATTTGCCATTTAATGATTTACAATATTTAGATTATCTACAACAAAAAAAAAATCAAAAATCGGCACGTACCGAATCGCTAGTTGATACCGTAAGACCTGTGATAACCATCAAAATAACACAAGGAAACAATCCGAGATGTGTAAATACGGGTGAAAATTTTGTATTTTCTGCCACAGGATTCAATTGGGGACAAAGTGGCACTGTCGAATGGCTTGTAAACGATGTTTCGACAGCAAATGGCTTTTCATTTTCGGGTTCTGATTATCCAAACGGAACAAAAATTAAGGCAAAAGTAACTTCCACTTTGCCGTGTGCAAAACCAAAAGTTGTGCAATCGAATGTAATCACTATCGAAACGGCAACTTCGCTAGAAGCAGCTGTTTCGCTGGTAGTTTCGGCAGGCAATAATCCTGAATGTGCTGGCAATATTTCGGATATAACATTGCAAGCCATTCCTGTAAATGGAGGCTCAAATCCAAGTTTTAGTTGGTTGATAAACAATACGATTGTAAGTTCGATTGTAGGTTCTAATTATACTTATAGCAATACCGATGCTGTTCGAGTTCAGATGGTTTCATCGATTGGAGCTTGTGTTTCGTCTGCAACAGGAACCACCAGATCAAGCCAATTTATTCGTAATTACACATCTTCAATCACGCAGCTCACATCTAACCCTGTCGAGTTGCGATTGATTTCTCAAACCAACGATTTGTGTGCCAAAGCCAATTATAATTTTGTTGCCACAGCCTATCGAGCAGGGCAAAATCCAGTTTATCTTTGGTATAAAAACGATATATTAATTCCAAATGCTTCGACCACAAATTTATCCATTCCAATTGAAAACACAGGCGATGAAATTCAAGTAAAAGTTCGATCGAGTTTGAGTTGTATCAATATAACTACTTCATCATCAAATGTTTTTGCAAAAGTAGATACGTTGGTTTCTTTGCCATTTTTTGAAGATTTTTCGAGTTATAAAGGTAGTCCAGATAAAAACAAATGGATGAAAAATGGCGGAACTTTAGTGTCAAATACGTATTCAGACAATCCACCTACGCAAGGTTTAGCTATTTTTGATGGACTCAAATACAATGGTTCGCCTTACGATTCGGTAAACATTACAAACAGAGGAGTGGCAGATAATCTAGTTTCGTTGCCTTTTGATTTTTCAGATTATACAAATTCTGATAATTTGTATTTACATTTCTTTTGGATGTATCAAGGACTTGGCGATGCACCAGAACTTGGTCAAGGCGACAAACTCACACTGTTGTTTAAAGACCAAACAGGAAGTTTTAATCCGGTTTTTACAGCTTTACCAGGCACGCAGCCAGGTGTTTTTTTTCAAGCAAGTGTGCCAATAAATAATTTGGCTGGCATAAATTATTTATTTAGAGGATTTCAATTTAAGTTTCAATCTACGGGTCGTTTATCTGGTCAATACGATGTTTGGGGAGTCGATTATGTGGCTTTACTCAGAAACTCATCACCAATCAATCCCGATTATATCGATCAAGCATTTAGCAAACAGCCACTTTCGATGCTAAAAAACTATCAATCAATGCCGTATAAGCATTTTATTGCTGATAAAAACAATCAACTCAATCCAATTACTTCGAGTATAAACAATTTGAATTCGATAAATAATAGTAATAAAACCACGGTTAATTTAGTTGATGCTTTTGATGGTAATGTTTTAGGAATACTTTATGATTCAACACTTCTTTTGCCCGGAAATAAACTCAATCAAGAGGTGTTTGTAAAATCAAATGCGAGTTTATTTCCAACAATTGCACCTCGAAATCCGTACGAATTAAGAACTAATTTTTCGCTTGAAGGGAATACAGATAATGCCATTTTAGGTTTACCTTTTGCAATCAATAATAGTATTTCGGGGCTTACTCGTTTTGATAACTATTATGCCTACGATGATGGTTCTGCCGAATATATTATTTCTAACAATGCCAAAAATGAGCATGTTGTAACAAAATTTACGCTACCTCCTACTATTACAGATACATTGCGAGAAATAGCATTTCAGTTTAATAAAAGCAATATTCAACTCACAGGGCAATCATTTAAAATTGTGGTTTTTAAATCATTACCTGAAAAAGGCTATGTTTTAACAGGTCCAGAAGTTTTGTATAATAAAGTTGTGCCAATTCGATATGCTCCAAAAGTAAATGGATATACTTCTTTTCGATTAGATAAACCTTTGCCAATTTCTGGCGATTTTTATGTTGGATATACACAAATTACAGATGGCGATATCATTGTTGGATTCGACAAAAACACGGATTGTACAGCAAATACTTTTTATACAAGCGGAGGACGGTGGAACACACTTTCGGTCGAAAGCCCCGAAGTAAAAGGCAGTATTATGATTCGACCAGTTTTTGGTTTTTATAATTATGAAGTAACTGCACTAGAAAATCGAAGCACTGAATTAAAAAATGAAATTGTACTTTATCCTAACCCAAGTGTAGATGGAGAATTTGCTATCGAAATCGATGCTACTCAAACTGGAAATACATTACAAATTTATAATTATTTGGGTTCGTTAGTTTTTACACAATTGATATCAGAACAAAAAACTCTTATAAACACAAATTTAGCAAAAGGCATCTATTTTGTACGATTGGGAACTGTAACAAAGAAATTGGTTGTTGAATAGTTTGGCTATGTTTTGAAATTTACAACAAAATATAACTTTAATATATTGAAATAATGAACAGGATGAAAATCATTCTAACTTAATATTTGCCACGAATGCACGAAAAAACATTAAAAATTAGTGAATTCGTGGCAAAAAAATAATAGAAATAAATTTGGGGTTGAAGTTGTGTCTTCAAATCCAATAAGGAATTTAACAAATGTTGTTTAATTTAGAATATAGCCAATAGTTTGAAATAACCTAAAACAAAATCCTATATTGAGGAATAATCAAAAGCCCTAATTGTGGATTTATTTTTACTTCTTGGCTGCTGTTTGCCACAACATTAGCATTATAAACTCTATTAAACGCATTTAGGTGATTGGTAATATTTTGCAACGAAAGCGAAAATTGTTGGGTAACTTTTTTGCCTTCTATCCTAAATCCAATTTTCAAATCGGTTCTAAAGTAAAATGGAAATTGGTCTTCGTACGCTCGTGTAAAATCAAATTCGGTTCGTTTGTTTTCTCTCGATGTTATCAAATCTATGGGTGTTGTTCGTCTTCCACCTGCTAGTGTGCCTTTGGTATCGATTACTAATATAAATTTTTTAGAAATTTTTTGTTCAAATCCACCTAATAAATTAATTACATATCCACCATTAAAAGCAGTATTTCGCCAAATATCATCGCTGCCTTTGTATTTTGAAGTAAAAATAGAGGTAGTTTGAAGTAAATAAAATCCGTTTCCAAAGAATTTTTCTAGCGTAAATTCTATTCCGTAATTATATCCACGACCATTATTTATCAGACTATCTTTGTTTGGGATACTAAAATCGCCACCAATATTGAGCGATGAAAAATAACTTGGTCTAGTTTCTACTGCGGCATTATAAATATTTTGGTAATATGCTTCAATTTTCAAACGCCAATCTTTTTTGAAATTATAATCTATACCTGCAATAGCATGTGCGCTAGATGTAAAACCCAAATTTTTATTTGTTTCGGAATATATTCCATTTGTAAATGTTTTTTGATAATACAAAAACTGCATTTGAGTTTGATTATGCAAACCCAATCCTGAATTAAATGCCAGTTTTTCAGATAACTGATAGCGAGTACCAAGTCTTGGTTCTAACGCAAAAGAATTTGTGTTTAACGTAAAATATTGGCTATGCAAGCCATAATTGACCATAAAACGCTCTGTAAATTTATGTTGGTGTTGTACCCAGGCTTGAATCAGAAAATTTGCACCCGTAGAATTTCTAATATCTTGCCAGTTTGGAGCAACAATTGGATTTGTTTCTTTATTAAACTTATCTTTTAAAACAAAACTTATTCTATCAACATTAAAACCAAAATTTAATACATTTTTACGATCAATCTTTTTGTTTAAACTCATATTGATTGAACTTCTAAAATTAGAAAAATTGCCTTCGTAATCTGGAATTGTACTTATTGCTGGTATTCTAATCACAGAATCTACAATTGTTGGTTCTGATACACCCGAATTTGCAATTACAGTTTTTAAATAGGTGTTTGGATTAAAAAAATAAGTGTGCGAAAATCCAATAATTCCCATTCTAGTTTGGTATTTAATATCTTGTGTGCCATTATTATAATAGCTTTTTTTTGCATCATTTGTATCTATTTTTGGGATATTACTATCCAAAAGCGAAATGTTACTCATTCCACCAATACCAAAAACCACAAATTTTCCTATTTTTTGGGTAGGAATATCCACTTTGAAATTAACATCTTGATATTGAGGCACTGCCCCACCCGTTCCTAAATTCATGCCAAGAGCATCTAAAATTCCTAAGGTGGAATACCTATAGTTTATAAGATAAGATGCTTTTGATTTTTTAGAAAAATAACCTTCGGTGCCAGCCTCTAAACCATTGAATCCAATTTGCAAAAGATGTTCTCTTTTTTCGTTATTTCCTCTACGCATTTGCAAATCGAAAACTCCAGAATTTGCATTTCCAAAATTGGATGTAAAAGCACCCGTAAAAAAATCAGACTTGGCTAATTGATTGGAATTGAGCATACTAATTGGTCCGCCAGTTGCACCCAAAGCACCAAAGTGGTTCGGATTTGGAATTTCAATTCCCTCTAGTCTCCAAAGCAAACCCAATGGAGAATTTCCTCGAATCACAATATCATTTCGGTTATCATTTGTGCCACTTACACCTGCATAATTTGCAGCCATACGAGCAGGGTCGTTAAGACTTCCGGCATAGCGTTGGGCTTCTTCCAAATTAAACGAACGTGCCGAAATTACTGCCATTTGATTGTTTGTGGCGGTTTTGTCGCCATAGCCATTAATCACAACTTCATCGGTTTGAACCACATTTTCTTCTAATTGGAAATCTAAAATGGTTTCTTTTCCACTGCTCACTACAATATTTGGCACAGTTTGAGGTTTGTATCCAATATAAGAAATCGACAAAATATGCCTTCCAATAGGTACATTTTGTAACTTAAATTCCCCAAATTCATTAGTTGTAGTGCCAATAATTGGGTCTGTACTCGATACAACAATGGTAACTCCAATCAAAGGATACTTAGATTCTTTGTCCGAAATCAAGCCTCGAATGGTTTGCGAATTTTGTGCAAAAAGAAAAAAATGAGTTAAAAAAAAGGAAATAAAAGCTATTTTATTTAGTTTTTTCATCTTGGTTTTATCAATAATTTCAAAAATAATAATTGTTAAAAACCAACACTTTTTAAACCTAAACCCATTTTTTCATCCAATCCAAAAAGCAAATTCATGTTTTGAACAGCTTGTCCGCTTGCTCCTTTTGTTAGATTATCTATAATACTGGTAATCAATAATTTATTTCCATGCTTTTCGATATATAGCAAACATTTATTAGTATTTATAATTTGCTTTAAATCAATATTTTTTTCTGAAATATGTGTAAAAGGATGGTCTTTATAGTATGATTTATAGATTTCTAAAGTTTCATTCAAACTTAAATTTATATCAAAATATACAGAAGCCAAAATGCCACGCGTAAATGCACCTCTATATGGAATAAAATTTATATCTTGCTGAAAATCAGGCTGTAATTGCATCAAACTTTGTCCAATTTCTTTTAAATGCTGGTGCTCAAATGTTTTATAACTCGATAAATTATTGTTTCGCCAGCTAAAATGCGAGGTAGCTGAAAGCGATTGCCCAGCTCCTGTACTGCCTGTGGTAGCACTTATATGAATATCTGATTTGAGTAATTTTTTTTGAGCCAAAGGCAACAAAGCCAACTGAATGGCAGTTGCAAAACAGCCTGGATTAGCAATTTTTGTTGCTTTTTTTATTTCATCACGTTTCAATTCTGGCAATCCATACACAAAACCATTAGTTTCGGGTCTGAAATCTTGGCTTAAATCAATAATTTTCAAATTTGTTTTTGTAGAAAACGCAGGATTTTGCTCAAAAAACTTTTTAGAATCGCCATGACCAACACATAAAAATAACACATCGACTTGAGCATCAAACTTTTCTGAAAAAGTTAGCTTTGTATCGCCAAACAAATCGGTATGCACATCCGAAACGGCATTTCCAGCATTGCTTGTGCTGTGTACAAACACGATTTCAACTTGAGGATGAAAAATCAAAATGCGTAGCAATTCTCCTCCTGTGTATCCAGCACCGCCTATTATTCCAACTTTTATCATTTTTTTTAGCTTAATTTTGCATTATTAATGTGCCTTTCGGCATCGCGATTTGTTTTTTTATCTAAATTATTTAACAAAGCTTCGTCCAAATTAATTCCAGTTTGATTGGCTAGGCAAATCAACACAAAAAGTACATCAGCCATTTCGTCTGCCAAATTTTTGTCTGTTTCCGATTTTTTAAACGATTGTTCGCCATAGGTTCGAGCCATGATGCGAGCCACTTCGCCAACTTCTTCCATCAAAATTGCTGTATTAGTAAGTTCGTTAATAATTGGTTTCTGTTTTTAATAATAATTTTTAGTTTTTGATATAAAGCTTTAAAAATTGTATAAAATTATTAAAAATGCAATTAGATTTAATATACTGACTTTGTTTTTAAATTAAATTGGGAGTAAAGATAAATATTTTGTAGTAAACTTTGACAATAATTAATGCCAATTTATATAAACTCGATAGTGCTAAAACACCAGGCTTGAAGTGGAAACCAAACAGAACTAAAATACTGAATGGCAAAAAAGTACAAGGCAATAGCTTATATTTGAAAAATTAATTGTTTTTATCATGAAAGTTATAGATATAAAAAAACCTTGCGAAGTACCCCTTTCGGTAATGCAAAAAACCGAACAAGGATTTTATTGCCAAACATGTGCCAAAAACGTAATGGACTATCGCAGTTTTACAAACGATGAAATTTTGGAGCGAGTGCCTAAAAAAGGATGTGGCGTATTTTATCAATTTCAGCTCGACCAAATTAATTCAAAACATAAAAACCAGAATTACTTACGTTTTTTTAGACATTTTGGAGTTATTTTAGCTTTTATGATTTCTGTGATTGAAACATTTGCTCAACAAACAAAAAAAGCAAAACCGCCAACTGAAGTAGTTGAACGCAAAAATATAGAAATCCCCAAAGATAGTTTTGGTAATAATATCTATAATTTTGTATGGAAAGGCAGTATTATTTCAGATACTACTATTAAATCTTTAGGTATTGCAAAAGGCGACCCAATTATAGGAGCAACTATTATAATTGATGGCACAACACAAGGCACAACGGCAGATATTGACGGAAATTTTGCACTAAAATACACTTCTAACCATCCACAGGCAACATTAAAAATTACTTTTAGTGGATTAAAACTTATCGAAAAAGCATATAATTATAATCAAAATATTATAATTGAAACCTTTAAAATGAAGGAAGAACCAATAATTCTCGAGGAAGTCGTTGTAATTGGTTATGGTGAGATGAGGAGAAGTAACATAATTAGCGGAGGAATGACTGTAAACCGAAAACCAGATAAATGTGAAATTAAACCCAAGAAATCTATACTTTCAAGAATTAAAAATTTCTTTAAAAGAATTTTTTAATTGGTTTAATCGAACCGACTACTCGGTAACAGGCAAAAACTAAACAGTATTGGTTAATTACATATTACTTATTTTCTATATTTCAGAAATGATATCATAGGAAATATACTAATACAATACCAACTGGATAGTGCCAAAACACCCGGCTTGAAATGGAAACCAAATAGAACTAAAATATTGAATGGCAAAAAAGTACAAGGCGATACGGGTTCATCTACCAAACCATTGCCTACTAAAAATCTTCGCACAGAAGCTACAGCAAGTGCTACTGCGGCTGCCGCAAACATGAATTTTGAAATCAGAAACAGTAAAATAAGTATTTCTACGTTGGCTGGCGTCAATATTTTTGAGTTTGATGTTACAGGCACTACCGATGCCAATTTCAAACTTTTAAATTGCCTTTTTTATGCCAAAAAAGTAATAATTTAATAATAATATTCTTACACAATTATACAAAATAACATTTACATTTACACAAATTTCAAAACCACAGATTATGAAAAATAAAATAACGACCGCCATTGCCATTGTCCTTTTTTGCTTTTTTGCAAATGCTCAAATTTCTATGAAAAAATATTCAAAACGCATGTTTGCAGCAAAAAGTGTTGAAGAAAGACAGAAGCTGCACGATGACTTTATGCCAAAATATTATGAGCAAATGCGAAAAAAATACCCTGAAAATATGCAATATTGGGGTGGTATAGAGTATATGAAGCATGGCTTTCAAAGTTGTGAATTCGCAATTGAGGGCAAATTATTAGAACACCCTTCAGCTTACCAAGTAGCTTTTGATACAGTTAATAAACAACATTATAATTACAGATCTATAATTATAACTAAAATTATTAAAGGTAGTGGCTTAAAAATTGGCGATGTAATTCAAGTGGCTAAAGATTTTAGCCAAATTAGGAGTGGAGGGAGAGGTTACAACGATGTAAATCATTCTGCAACTTTAATGCTATTTTTAAACAAATCTCAAATTAAATTTTTTGATAAACAATTTGCAAATAATGAAGAGATTGTTTATCTTTCTAATGGTAGAATTTTTGAAAATTCAGTTAGAAACGACCCCAATAATATAGGGATTTCATTTGATACTGCCTATCAATTCTTAAAAAAGAAGTATAGGATAATAATTAAAGACAGTTTTGATATTTCAGACCCAATGAAATATAATGAAATATTGAAACGTGTGAATGTAAAACTTGGCACAAATCATCCGTTGAAAGGGCAAGAAATAAATCTGCAAAAAAGTATTATTTTAGATACCATTGGCGAAGGAATGAAATATTATGAAAGAAAATTACAAAATGAAAAAAGTAAAAAATATGTCGATAGTTTGCATCAAGATTTGCTAGATTTTAAACGAGATAGTGCCAAGTTTCCTGAGCGGAAAATGCGTTATAAAAGAAATGGTGGATGGAAATTACCCACAAAATCAATAAATAACAATAAGTCCAGTTTAGGAACAGAAACAACAGCTTCAGTTTCAGCTGCGACTGAAATTACCTATGAAATTAAAAATCAGAAAACTACAACTGATGGTATAACTGCAAAAAACTATATTGAATTTGATGTAATGGCAAAAACAAATGGTAGCCCTGTTATGCACGCTTACGCATCTTTGAGGTTTAGTTATAATCCTCAACTATTTGGTTCGAGTGTTAAATTAAACAATAAAGCGACAGTTACTCAGGGACCACTTTTTAGTGTACCAGGCAATAATTATAGTTTAAATGTGTTTGATCACGCTACTTCTGTGCTAGGAGTTTTTCAAGAAGCAAATTACACTAGCATAAACATAATTTCAATACCTGGACTAGGTACAACTACAAGTATATCGTTTAATTATATACAGCTTCCTGCAAATCAATCTGTAGTGGTTTTTCACGTAAAACTAGAATATGATTGGAGTACAAACTGCAATGCCAATACTAAAATTGATTTCACAAATAAAGACTTATTTACGTTAAGTGAATATTATGCAACCGACCAAACTAATTCGTTGCAAATTTATAGTGCTATTAACTATTTATCAACACCAATCTTTAGTACACCATCTTGTACTCCTAGCATATCGGGTATTACATACAGCTCGATTGCACTCAACAATATGGGTGTGCGAGCCGGGTCAGATGATTTTATTATAGTCTCTGGCAATGGCTTTGGCAATAGTATTTGTGGGATTACATTCAAAAATGCCAACGATGGTGGCGCTACCGAATTTACATCTATCGAAGATATTATAAGTTGGACAGATACCGAAATTAGGGCAAAAGTGCCTAGTTTGCTTTTTCAACCATTGGGTACAACGCTAAGTTATAGTGTAGGTGGTAGCGGAACAATAAAAATTAAAAATGCACTAGGCAATCAAACCACAAGTACGCAAAGTATTAATGTACCCATTGCTTTCAATAATTTTAAAGTAGATGGCTCTAAATACAGGCAATACCTTGCCAAACAAAACTGCACCAATGGCATAGAGTTTACCCTCAGTAGCAGCATTCCACAAGCTATGCGGGCAGATGTGGAGCGAGTAACCAAAAAAGCATTGCTCGATTGGAGTACTGCATTAGGCTTAAATTTTAGGTTACAAGAAACGGCAGGTTTACCTGTTTACAGCACTTTGACAGGGAGTAATTCAATAGATGGTATAAATTTAATTTCTTTTAAAATACTTACTAACTTAGGCATAGATATGGGAACAATTGTAAATCCAAAAACCTTAAACACAAACAATGGCTTACAAGCCTATAATTTTGATACAGATATTGAAATAAATAGTGCGGTAGCTAATTGGAATTTTGATTTGAATGCACTTGCATATTTCGGTAAAAGTGATTTTTATTTTACAATGCTTCACGAATTAGGGCATACCATTGGATTAGACCATGTTATAAATATTAACAAAGAAACAATGCACTGGAAAGATATGTCTTTTGGTGTTCCAAGTGAAAGAGCTACACTTTCCACTACCACCAATCCTGTTTCAGGAGGATTAGACATAAAAACGGCAAGTCAAGTAATAACTTGGTCTCCAATACTAGGTGTAAATATTGGCACACTCAATAGTGCCAATACTACTCCAACAGCCACAGTTACAAGTAATATATCTGCCATTTGCCCACCGCAAATTGCAACACTTTCGGTTACGCCAAATTATATCACTCGTAAATGGTTTTTAAATGGCTTTGATACTGGCATTAACACATCGTCATTAAACACATCATTGCTTGGTTTTTATAGTTTTGTAGGAGGAAGAGATGGTTGTACCACCACTTCCAATGTCATCACCATTACGCAAACAAACCTAACTCCTCCCACCATTACTGCCTCAAAACTAAACCTTTGTGGTGCTTTGGACAATACAACCTTAACCACTTCAGCACCTTTTAGTAGTTACACTTGGCGTAAAAATAATGCAGTTATTCCAAACAGCAATTTCAATAGTTTCAACATCAATTCCATAGGAAATTATGATTTAATAGGAAGTACGAACGGCTGCACCACAACCTCCAATGTCATCACTATTACCCAACCAAACCTAACTTCTCCCACCATTTCAGCCTCAAAACTAAACCTTTGCGGTGCTTTGGACAATACAACCTTAACCACTTCAGACCCTTTTGGCAGTTACACTTGGCGTAAAAATAATGCAGTTATTCCAAACAGCAATTTTAATAGTTTCAACATCAATTCCATAGGAAATTATGATTTAATAGGAAATACGAACGGTTGCACCACCACCTCCAATGTCATCGCCATTACCCAAACAAATCTAACTACTCCCACCATTTCTGCTTCAAAACTAAACCTGTGTGGTGCTTTGGACAATACAACCTTAACCACTTTAGCACCTTTTGGCAGTTACACTTGGCGTAAAAATAATGCAGTTATTCCAAACAGCAATTTTAATAGTTTCAATATCAATACTATAGGAAATTATGATTTAATAGGAAGTACGAACGGTTGCACCACCACCTCAAACATAGTAACCATTACCATTGGTGCATTGCCCACCGCTACCTCAGCCCCAATTATTTATTCTTCTATCACAGGCTGCACCGCACTTTTGTCTGTAACATCTGCAAATACCAATTCGTATCAATGGTACAACCAAGCAAGTATAATCATGGCTGGGCAAGCCCAAAACAATACTTCTTATGCACTTGATTTTACCCAAACTACACCATTTGTGCGGCTTACCAATGCCTGTGGTAATACAGATGTATCTTTTAATGTAAAAGCCCGATCTGAGTTTACTCCTAGTGCTTTACTATCTACAATTTACAATACCAATAGTGTTTGCAATGCAACCATGAACTTGAGCAATGTATCACCTAATTCTAACATAACTTGGATAAAAACCAGTGGTTCTGGCACTGGAGTAATATCAAGTGCAACCAACAGCACAAGTTTATTTACACCCTTACAAACATCGGCTGTTACATTTTTAACCATAGTGAGCAACGGTTGTAGTAATAACAATTATGGATTTTCGATAAACTCAATTGCTGCTCAAAAACCTATTATTTCAATTTCTTTAACAAATAATCTACCAGTAAACGGAAATACTTGTGTTTCTTCAGGTACTTTATTGGCTAACGTATCAAATGGATTCACAAATTTAGTATTTACAAAAGGTGGTTCTACACCAGTTGGCATCGCTAATGCAAACCCAGTTGTAACAGGATATAATTATGTTAGTAATAGCATTATAGCCACTGCCACAAACGGCTGTGGTAGTGCAGTTTCAAATTCTGTACGCCAACCAAATCTATGTTCAACAGGTTGCATTCCTTCACAATATTCTTATTTATGTAGCTATGGTTTGAGAGAAGAATCCGAAGAAATTTCTAAACTTGAGACTGTTCTTTTTCCAAACCCAGCCAACGAAGAACTAACGATTGTGAGCCAAGAAAATATAACGTATATAGAAATATACGACACAAAAGGAACTTTGGTACAGTCAAAAGCTGTAGATAATATGCCTATTTTTACCCAAAACGTACAAAATTTAACAGATGGTTTATATGTAGTAAAAATAAACACATCGAACGGTACCGAAGCGAAACGCTTTACCGTTCAGAAATAATCATACACACCTTTGAAAAAAACACGAATACAAAAAAGAAATTGTATTCGTGTTTTTTTTATGCCTACTGCAACACCGCTCAAAACTGTTATCTAATCAACCTAACCGTATCGTAAAAAAATAGCTAGTATATACTAATAATCTAAAGCTATATACTATTTAGATATAGCTATATACTATTAACCTAAAGCTAAATACTATTAACGTATAGCTATATACTATTAACGTATAGCTATACACTATCAACGTATAGCTATATACTATTAACCTAAAGCTAAATACTATTAACGTATAGCTATATACTATTAACGTATAGCTATATACTATTAACCTAAAGCTATATACTATTAACATATATAGCTACATATAAAAAAAATAGGTTACACAAAAATTATGTAACCTATTTTATATTTGACTTATCTATGATTTATTCTTTCTTTTTTGATTTATTAAAACCTTGCTCTTTGAAACGTTGTCCTAGCTCATCCACAATTGATTTTAAACCTGGCGTGCGTTTAGAAGCTGTTTTCACATAATCATACACATCGAGCGACTGACGCATGGCTTCTGAACCTACAGCCATGGCGGTGTCGTTTAGTTTTTCGTTTAGCGAACTTATCAAAAGTTGAATTTCCGAAAGCGGCACATATACGTTTACATCTTTAGCAAACTCAACAGCCGAAAACGAAGCAGGCAAAATACTCGCATTGTTATTGACCACTCGCAAACTACTCTGCACAAAATCTATACTCTTGGGACCCATTTTCAACAAGTTTTTGCGTTCTTCGTTAGTGAGGTTAATCAAAAAAGGAAGTTTGGAGTTTATAGTAGCCAAAGCTGCTTTAATAGCATCTACATCTGCCTGCGGAAGTGCTACCGAAATATTATTGTAAGCCATTGTAAGTTGTTTTTTAAAAGGTGAAATGATAACACTAATATACATAATAGTTGTTAATTTGGTATATCGTGCATAAAAACTTATTAACAACAATAAAAAAATTGGTATAGCTTTATCTTAAATTTTTTGATCCAAAGGCAACAAAGCCAACTGAATGACAGTTGCAAAACAGCCTAGATTAGCAATCTTTGTTGCCTTTTTAATAGTTTCTCTTTTCAATTTTGGTAATTTATATACAAAACCATTGGTTTCAGGTCTAAAATCTTAGCTTAAATCAATAATTTTCAAATTTATTATTGATAATAACACAGGATTTTTGTTCAAAAAACTTTTTAGAATCGCCATGACCAACACATAAAAACAACACATCGACTTGAGCATCAAATGCCAAATTTTTGTCTGTATCCGATTTTTTAAACGATTGTTCGCCATAGGTTCGAGCCATGATGCGAGCCACTTCGCCAACTTCTTCCATCAAAATTGCTGTATTAGTAAGTTCGTTAGGCTAGGGTCATAATTGCAGCAAAATTATAAGTTTTTTTGTTTTTAAATAATTTCTAAAGTATGAATCAAGTCGATTTAGATGATAATCTTTGTTTTAAAGCAACAATTTATTTGCATAAATTAATAGAATACTTGCAACATTTCAAGATTTTGTATTACTAAATTGTCAATATTTAGAGAAAGTAGCTATTTTGATATATTATATTTATATTTGCACCCCGAAATTAAAATAATCATGCAAAAGATTCGTAATGTAGCTATTATAGCCCACGTTGATCATGGAAAAACTACCTTGGTTGACAAAATTATTCACTCAACAACGCAGTTCCGTGAAGGACAAGTTTTTGAAGATTTGATATTAGATAACAACGACCAAGAACGTGAACGTGGAATTACTATTGTTTCAAAAAACGTTTCTGTTAGATATAAAGATTTTAAAATCAATGTAATCGATACCCCAGGCCATGCTGACTTTGGTGGTGAAGTTGAGCGTGTACTCAAACTAGCCGATGGTGTGCTTTTGCTCGTAGATGCTTTTGAAGGTGCAATGCCTCAAACTCGTTTTGTGTTGCAAAAAGCAATTCAGATTGGTTTAAAACCAATTGTGGTTGTTAATAAAGTGGATAAACCAAACTGCCGTCCAGAAGAGGTTTACGAACAAGTTTTTGATTTGATGTTTAACCTTGGTGCTAGCGAAGACCAATTGGATTTTAGAACAATTTATGGTTCTTCAAAACAAGGATGGATGAGTACAGATTGGAAAAAACCTACCGACAATATTTTACCTTTATTAGATACTATTCTTGAAGTTATACCGCAAGCAAAACTAATCGAAGGTCCTTTACAAATGCAAATTACTTCGTTAGATTATTCTACTTTTGTGGGTAGAATTGCCATAGGTAAAATACACCGTGGAGTGCTTAAAACAAATAGTGTTTTAGGAATTGTAAAAAATGATGGCTCTGTGAAAAGAGTAAAAATAAAAGAAATTCAAGTTTTTGAAGGTCTTGGAAAAGCTATTGTATCGGAAGTTACTTCTGGCGAAATTTGTGCTGTAGTTGGATTAGATGAGTTTGAAATTGGCGATACTTTAGTAGATTTCGACACACCAGAACCGCTTCCACGTATTTCTGTTGATGAGCCTACAATGAACATGATGTTTACTATCAACAATTCTCCTTTTTATGGTCAAGATGGCAAATTTGTAACTTCTCGCCATTTGAGAGATCGTTTGATGAAAGAAACAGAAAAAAATCTAGCATTAAGAGTTAATGAAACAGATCGTGAGGATTCATTCTTAGTTTATGGACGTGGTATTTTGCATTTATCTGTACTTATCGAAACCATGCGTAGAGAAGGATACGAATTGCAAGTAGGTCAGCCTCAAGTAATTTTTAAAGAAGAAAACGGACAGCGTACAGAGCCTATCGAATCGTTAGTGGTTGATGTTCCAGAAGAATTTTCAGGAAAAGTAATCGAATTGGCAACGCAACGTAAAGGCGAATTAATAATGATGGAGCCAAAAGGCGATTTGCAACATTTGGAGTTTAGAATCCCATCGAGAGGATTGATTGGATTGAGAAATAATGTTTTAACTGCTACTCAAGGTGAGGCAATTATGACACACCGTTTCTTAGAATATGCTGCATATAAAGGAGTTATGCCACAAAGAAATAGTGGTTCTTTAATTTCTAAAGACACAGGTTCTACTACTGCATATTCTATTGATAAACTACAAGATAGAGGTTCGTTTTTTGTAGATCCAGGCGAAGAAGTATATATGGGGCAAGTTATTGGTGCTCATACTCGTGATAATGATTTGGTTGTGAATGCTTTAGAGGGCAAAAAACTAACCAATATGCGTGCATCAGGTTCTGACGAATCGGTTCGTATTGCTCCTAAAAAGAATTTCTCTCTTGAAGAAGCTATGGAATATATTCAAAAAGATGAATATGTAGAGATTACACCAAAAGCAATTCGTATGCGTAAAATTTACCTTGACGAAGGCGAACGCAAACGTATGGAAAAAAAGTTTGAAATGGCTTAATCACGTAAAAAAAGGCTCTCAGAAATGAGAGCCTTTTTTGTGTTTTTTTGTGCAATTTACTTGTTTTTATTGCAATTGTGATTCTTCTAAATCGAGTTCACGTTCGATTTTGAGCAAAACTTCGTTGCTAATTTGCCCATCTTTTCTTGCAAGTTTAATTAAATTACGTTCCATATTTATTAGTTTTTTTTCTGTATTTACATACTGATTAAAAATTTCTTCAGCACGATTTTTGTTTTCTACAATTACTGAATTTGGTAAATCAGACCTAAAAAGTTTATTAAATCGAATTTCATATTTACTTTTTATTTGAGCCAAAACCTCATCACTGATTTGATTAAATGCAAAGTTTTCTTCTATAAATTCGATAGAAGCCGAAGTAAGCATTACACGTGTTTTTTGTTCGTCTTCTAAAATCGAATATTTAGGCAATTTCATCCATTTTATAATTGGTGCCAATGTAAGTCCTTGAACCACAAGTGTAAATATAACCACACAAAAAGTCAGAAAAACTATCATATCACGATTTGGAAAAGGATAAACTTCATTGACAGTATATGGCAAAGCCAAAGCGGCTGCCATAGAAACCACTCCACGCATGCCCGACCACGAAAAAATGAACACATTTCTAATATCAAAATATTCTTTTTCTCTAATTCTTTTACTAAAAACACGTGGTAAAATGGCAGCAGGATATACCCAAACAAATCGAACAATAATTACTAATACACTGATAATCAACCCATAAAAAAACAGTTCGTCTAACGGATATTTTTCTATATCTTTCATTATTTTTTTGAGTTGTAACCCTATCAAAATAAAAATAACACCATTCAAAATAAAAAGTACAGTTTCCCATGTTGCATAGGCTTTTATTCGTGTGCTGTGCGAAAAAATTTCCATTTGTTTGCTTGTCAAAAACAAACCTGCAGCCACAACCGCTAAAACACCCGAAACATGAAAATGCTCGGCAATCAAATAAGCAATATATGGCGACAAAAATGTGATTACAGTTTCAATTGTTGGTTCTTCAACAATAAATTTATGTAAAAGATAAAGTATATAGCCTATTAATAATCCAATAGCAATGCCGGCAATTGCCATCCATAAAAACTGTACGCTAGCATTCCAAAAAATAAAATTTCCAGTAGCTACGGCAATAATTCCGTATTTATACGCAATCAGACCTGATGCATCGTTTATCAAACTTTCGCCTTCAAGAATGGTGTTTAACCTGCGATGCAAACCCAAATGTTTGGTTACGGCTGATGCTGCAACAGCATCGGGAGGCGAAACAATTGCACCTAAAACAAAACCTTCTGCCCATCCAAAACCGGGTATAAATGCATGAGCAACCAAAGCAACTAAACAGGTTGTAAAAATCACTAAACCAATGGCAGAAAGTAAAATTGGACGCATATTAGCCTTAAACTCATGCCAATTTGTACCCCAAGCTGAGCCATATAAAATGGGAGGCAAAAATATCAGAAACACAACATCAGAATTTAGCTCGACCACAGGTAAATTAGGAATCAAAGCAATTACTAATCCAATCAAAATCAATAAGATAGGAAAAGGGAAATTGATTTTTTGTGATAAAATTGCTAACAAAGTTACTCCTGCCAAGAGTGCAATTATAATTTCTATATTCTCCATTTTTATATTTTATGCAACACAATATTGCTCAAAAAAGGTTAGGTTTCAAAAAAATAATGCAAAACAAAAAAGCCTCGCTGTTGCGAGGCTTTTTTTGGCTGTCCAAAAACTAATATATTGTGTAATTGGATTGCCCTGACCTACTTTATCACATAGGTATACAATGAAGTATTGATTGTATAGTGAGTTCCTTGAACCGATTCGAAACTAAGCACTTTGTTATGACTGTCGTCAAACTTCATCTCTATCGGACTCGCTACCTTGATCTTTTTCACTGTTTGCCCATCAGATAAAAGTAGTGTTTTCGAACACGACATTAGCATCAATGCTAAAACTCCTGCTGCAACTACTGCTTTTTTCATGGCTTTTTTTGTTTAAAGTGAAATGATGTTACAAATATACAACTTTATATTAAATTAACAATTAATTAACATTAAATTAACATAAAGATTTTTGTAAATTATTATAAACAATACACAATATACTGATTTTCAAGTTTTTAAATAAATAAAATGACAAAAAATAATTAAATTTATTTGTTAATAAATTGTAAATTATAAAATAAATCAAAAAAATATGGTGCTAAATTAAACTTTTGTGTAAAATTTATATCCAAAATGTATCTATGAAACTACATAAAGCTATTTATATCTTATTTTATTTTTTAAGTCATTTGACTTTTGGTGGCGATTTTAAAACTAAATCCAAAAACGAAGACCCTCAAGAAATTATTGGACCAGATTCTGACCCAACATTAAAAGGCGTAAAACCTGATTTTATTGTAGAATTTAGAAACTCTAGTGTTGGTACCATTCGCAGACCACGCTTGATTGGATTTAATTTAGGTATAAAAATAAATGCTCGAAACCGATTTGGGATTGGGTATTCTACTTTGATGTACACTGCCGTGAAAGAAGTTGGGTTGAGTGCAACTGGCGAAGTTATAGATCAAAATGAAAAAGGTGTTTTTGAAGCTACTCCAGCTATTAATTCTGAAAGAAATTTATTTTTTTATTATGGAAACTTTATTTATTCACATTCTTGGATTCAAAACCAGGTGTTAGAATTTCAAACTCCTTTTGAAATTGGATATGGAAAATACTGTGTAGATTTTAAAAACAATGTAATCAATACGAATGCTTCAATCACAGACCAAAATTTGGCTCAACAAAACATGAAATCTGATAAAGATTTTCTATACCGTGAATCTACATTTGTTCCTGTGAGTATAAGTGCTACACTTTCTCTAAAACTACATACTATCGTTTGGCCCTATGCCAATATTGGCTATCGTTTTGTAGTTGGCGCACCAGAGTTTAGTAATGATTTTAATGGCTTGTTTTATAATTTTGGATTTGCATTTGATATTTTTGGTATAGGCAAAGGTTTTGCGGGAATTTTTAGTAAAAAATCATGAGAATTATATTTATTTGCCTGTTATTCAGCACCTTGTATATGAATGCAGTTTCGCCAACCGAGTTTTTTGGCAGACCAGCTCAAACAAAATACAAGAACCTTAGATTTCAGTTTCAATTAGATTTTAGAAATTCTTTTATAGGCAAAAACACAGCTCCAGTAGATGTTTATGGCGTTAATATTGGTTTAAAGCACAAAGAAAAATTTAGATATGGCATAGGGTTTTATTTTATTGACCAAACCACAAAAAGACAACTTGGATTTGGCGCTGATGGCAAACAAGTAAAACTTAAAGATGGAGAATTTATTTCTACACCAAGTTATTTAGGCAATCGAAATTTGTTTTTGTATTATGGAACAGTAAATTTTACATATACTTTAATCAACAATAAATATATCAACTTAGATATTCCAATAGAAATTGGTTTTGGAAGATATGCTTATCAACTTGTAAATGCAAAAGTTAATCCTGACTTACAAATTGAAGACCAAAATGCAGCTGCTGATAAACTAAATCAAATTACAAATTCAAACAAAAAAGTAGGCTCTGGTACTTTTGTACCGCTTTTGGGAGGTCTTGCTTTAACACTAAAACTCCACCGCTGGGTGTATCCGCAAGTTTCGGGAGGATATAGAAAATCAGTTTTAGAAAGCGATTTCAAAGCAGATTTTGATGGTTTTTATTATCATATTGCACTTCAATTACATTTTGGAGAAATATATTTTGATTTATTTAAGAAAAAGCCACCTATTGATTTATAATTTTAACTTTACAAAAAATATAAATGATTATGAAATCAACAATTTTACTATTATTGACTTCTTTGATTTTGCTATCCTGTAGTGGCAAAAAAGATTATACATGCACCTGCAATATAACAGGAAATGGCACAATTTCAGCTGTTTTTACACAACTTACAGAACTAGAAATCAAAACACAATGTGATGATTTTTATAAAGGAAATCCTAAAGCTACGTCAACATGCAAATCTGAAGTTAAATAAACCAAAATTATAGTTTTTTAAAAGTACCAAATTTAAGTTCTAAATATTTTAAACCAGCCGACCTTGTTTAAATCAAGATTAGTTGATTACGATTATAAGTTGATATAGAGCTATTTACAAGCACAATTTTCATTATAATTGACATTTTTTGATGTTAATAATCTGTTTTTAAGTTTTTCGATATACGTTGTTTGATTAGAGGCTGTTAATTTTGACATTTCGAAGCAGTAATCAATCTCTCCTTCCCTGCCCCAGCTGCGTTTATAAACCACAACAGATTCTTTTGTTTCGAGATCAATAAATTTTTCTAAATCAATTTTAGCCTTCCCATCAATTCCAGAACCTTTGCTAAAAAGAGAAACTTTAAATCTATAGTTGGTTTCAGAACTGTTTTCGTCTGAATGCGTACGAATTTTAGAATTGAAACTTTTTTTTGCACAACCAAATTGTAACAACCCAAATAGAATTAAGCAATTTAAAGTGCTTTTCATGATATAATTTTAAGTAGTTATTTTTAGTGAATTAATATTAGCTTTAACAAATCCTTCTGTTCATTTTGAGAAACTTCGACAAAATATAAGCCATCAGAAAAACTGCTCAAATCAAGCGAATAAGGCATTTTTACATCTGAGAACGAGGCAACTATATTCCCAAAAACATTTTTAACTACAACAGATGTTGCAACATTAAGACTCGTATTTTTGATACTAAAAATTCCAGTACTTGGGTTTGGATTTACAAAAAATGATGGTGCATTTTTTTTAACAACAATTCCTGTATTATTACCTGGTAATGAAGAATTTGGATTAGTCGAAAGCACATAGCCAGTAGAAGTTTTTAATGATGCTCTAGCACCATTGATGGCTGCATACATACGTGTGCCTTGCCCAACAGAAAACATATTCATACAAGCATCGTTTACATAATCCATATAATTCATAAACATTTCGCCATTAGCACCTGTGCATGAGGTATTTGCATTGTTTGGAAAAGTTGGGCAATTACTTTCATTTGGTTTAGATTGTGGAGGAGTATCACTCACAAAATCATCGCCACAATCGGCATCTCCCCAAATATGCGAAAGATTGAGCCAATGCCAAACTTCGTGCGTAGCTGTTCTGCCAAGTGTGTTATCTCCTTCATTAATTGATGCTATACCAAATGCATTATATCGAATTACAACTCCATCTAAAGCTCCATTTGTAGCTAAATCTCCAGGCAAAGTTGCATAACCAAGTGTGGTACCATCTATTGAACACACCCACATATTCATATATTTATTTACATCCCAAGCTGTTTTTCCACCATCAGCATCTTTTTTTACAGCTTCAGTGCTAGAATTAAATGCAGTTACATTAGTAGCAGTTCTAGTAATTCCAGTTGTTGTATTTCCATCAGGATCACGATTAGCTAACACAAACTTGATGTTAGTTTTAGAAAATAAAGGCTTAAAAACCGATGGAATAGCGGTTGAATCAGCATTTTTTCCTTCAAAATCTTTATTCAAAATTTCGATTTGTGATGCAATTTGCGAATCAGAAATATTTTGCTCAGGTGTGTTATAAACCACATGCACCACAACTGGAATATAAATCACTTCGGCAGCTTGTGTTCGGCTTTTTGCTTTGTCTGAAACTATTTTCTGGGTATAGTTTTCTAGTTTTTGATTTTCTTCTTTTGCTAATTGGCTATTTTTTAATATTTCAGCATGTTTTATGCCACTCAAACATTTATGTTGTGCTTGAATTGATAATCCAATAAATGAAAGGGTAATAAATAAACACTTTTGTAATTTTTTAAGCATATCTAATTTTTTAATTTTCTAAACAAAATTAGAAAATAAATAATTGATAAAAAATAGGTGTGAGTACTTATTTTTAAGCTAGAATTTAATTTGTATCATAAATTATTGTATCATATAAAATTTCAAATTAAAAATATTGATTTAATTTGTAAAAAAACACCATAGATATGACTATTGCAGTTTTCGGACGAAATTTTAGTGAAGATGCAACGCTATATATCAGAGAATTATTCGAGATTTTGCATCAAAACGATATTTCTGTTTTTGTTTTTGAAAGTTTTGAAAATTTTTTGATAAAGAAAAAAGTTAAAACGTATGCTTCAAAAGTTATAAATGGCTACGATGATTTAACCGATGTAGATTATTTTTTGAGTTTAGGTGGCGATGGCACATTTTTGGAATCGGTGAGCCACATAAGAGATAGAGAAATTCCTGTTTTGGGAATAAACACTGGCAGATTAGGATTTTTGGCAACTACTCCTCAACAAAAAATAAAAGAAGATATTGGTTTACTTTTGGCTGGAAAATTTGAAATCGAAAATCGTTCGCTTTTGAGCTTGGATGCTAATAAAGAGCTATTTAATGAAATGAATTTTGCTTTAAATGAAATTACAATTCAGAAAAAAGATTCGTCTTCGATGATTGTTGTTCATGCTTTTTTGAACGGCAAATTTTTGAATTCGTATTGGGCTGATGGATTAATTATTGCAACTCCAACAGGTTCGACAGCTTATGCACTTAGTTGTGGTGGTCCGGTTGTGATGCCGAGTTCAACCAATTTTATTATTGCACCAATAAGTCCACATAACTTAAATGTTCGTCCATTAATTGTTTCTGACGATTGCAAACTGCAATTTAAAATCGATAGCCGAAGCAAAAATATTTTGATTTCTTCGGATTCTCGCTATAAAACTGTGAATGCTGATATTGTAATTAATATCTCGAAACAAAAATATAATGCCAAAATACTCAAAATAAAAGGACAAGATTTTTTGGTAACCTTGAGAGATAAACTAAATTGGGGATTAGACCAAAGAAATTATTAATATTGCATACAATATAATCATAATGAATGCGTTATAGATAAATGCAAAAATTAAAATATATCATAATTGTACTGTTTTTTTGTTTTTATGCACATGCTCAAAAATGGGAAATTGGCGGAGGTTTGGGAGCTTCGAACACACGAACAGATGTTTCAACGTTTAATTTTCTAAATACTCGTTATGCCTTTCAAGGGTTTTTGCGTTATAATTTTGATCATGCTTGGGTAGCCAGACTTGATGCTAAATATTTTTCGCTTTATGGTTCTGATAAAAATAATTCTACTCAAATTGCAGCAATAAGAGATTATACTTTTTCGGATAATGGTGCACAAGTTACGGCAAATATGGAATATAACTTTCTGGATTTCAGGGATTTAAAACGAAAAGTAAAATTCTCGCCTTTTCTAACCGCAGGCATTGGAGCTTGTTTTTTTAAAGTTAGCAATACAGCATTATCTGCCTTTAGTCCATGTATACCTTTTGGAATGGGTGCAAAATATATGATTAACAAAAACTGGAATATTGGAGCATTATTCGAAACCACAAAAACTTTTACAGATAGAATAGATGGAATTGATGCAACATTTCCAGAAGGAATGGATCCTCATATCAAAAGTGCAGATTTATCTACTGATGATTGGTATTATTTTTTTGGAATCACTATATCATATACTTTTTATCATATCAAATGCCCTGATCATCATGATAAGATTATGCGTCAGGCATTGCCACCAAATAAAAGAGAAGAGAATTAATATCTGACTATTTATCTAGCTGTAAAAACTTTTTTAATATTGGATTAATATCGGTATTATCTAACAATCCTTTACCCGATATTAGCGAGGCGAATTTTCCATTCATAGAATCGTCTGCATAAACCACAATGTCTTGAGGTGTATGATTACCAGCACCAAACTGGCTACATTCTGTGCCATTTCCATTGGTATTCGGATTTGAACCATACGAAATCACAATTCGTTTTGCTGTTTCTGATTTTGGTTTTGGGTATTTCTTGCCTTGAAAATCATATAAAACATATTCTGGAAACCAACCATTAGAAATGGCATCTCCCCGCATTATTTTTCCATCTAATGGATTTGCACCTGTAGTAAAAACACCCGTTTTAGTAATTTCATCGGCATAAGTACGCATTTTTGTGCCATGTTTATGTGTGTCGTTTTCATCGTGAAGCGAAACCACAGCCGAGCCACCACATTCGTGATCCGAAGTGGCAACCAAAAGCGAATTTCCATTTTTAGGACTTTTTATAAATGTTCGGGCAACTTCTATAGCATAATCAAATGCCAAAACCTCTTTTATCAAATAATCAGAACCATATACATTTGGAATATTGCCTAGAATAGCATCAGGATTGGCAGTTGAATCTACTTTTATTTGAATTTTATTATCTACAATTTTTATTGCTCCCGCATTTGCATGCTCCAAATGATCAATTCTGCCACCTTCGACCATCAAAAAAAATCCTTTTTTAGATTTTCGTTTTAAAACTTCAATCGCTACCAAAATCATATCTGAAAGCGATGGTTCCCAAGGTTTATAAACTTGTCTATCTTGCTCATAACTAAGGTGTGAGCCATTAAAAAGACCTAAAAGTTTAGTATTATTTTTTTCATTAAATTGGGAATAATCAAGATTTAAAAGCGCATCTCTCGAATTTACAGAAACATAATTTCTTGATTTTGCTATGGCAATTAAATCTATATTGTCTTCTCTGCCTGTTTTGCCATTTTTCTTGATTAATAATTGTACATTTCCTAAAGAATCTTTAATAGCATTTCTGTTTTTATCTTTAATCGTATCGTTTTTAAAATAATTTTGATTTTTAGGCAAAAAATATTTTGCTCCGCCACCAAGCAAAACATCAATTTCTACCCCAACTTTAGGTTGTGGTAAAACCCAATCTCGCAACGAATTGTATCCAGAAATAGAAGATGGAAAAACAGAATTATTAAATATATTTTCATACTCTTTTTGTGTGCTAGAAATCAATTGTGCAGCAATATATTCTTCCAACTCCCGATACCAAATGTGCGAACCAAATGCAGCTGGAGTGGCGTGTGTAATGCGAGTTGTTGTAACCAAGCCAACGGCATAACCTTGTTTTTTAGCTTGTTCCAAAATGGTTTCGATAGGCAAATTTGTGGCGGGATTAAAAGAAATTACTTCATTATCTATTTTGCCTTCTTTTCCACAGGCATATACGCTGGCACCTGGCGCTGAGTCGGTTATCCACGAATTCATTGAATGAGTGGTGGCTGTGGCTTGGTATCGGAGTTTATCTAATGCCAATATTTTGAATTCAGCATCGGAACTATAGCGTTTGCCATCCGTGCCTTGCCCCAAAGCCATGCGAGTGGCGGTTTTGGGAGCAATACCAAAGCCATCGCCAATACATAAAATTACATTTTTGGGCTGACAATCAGCTATATAAGTAATTATAGAAAATAAAATAATAAGTCGAAGCATAACTAAAATATAGATTTGTAAAAGTAAATAAAATAAAGAATCAAGCGAGATTAAGTTTTTGTAAATCCTTTACTAAACGTCTGTATTAAATTTACTATTTTGGATAATTCAATTATTTCGCTATTTTTACTTAAACAAAAACAAAAAACATGAAAAAAGTAGTATCCATAGGCATTTTAACACTTGCATTAGGATTGATGTCGTTTCAATTTTTTAGCACTTCTATAAAAATTATGGTATTGAATAATTTGGGAAAAGAAGAAGAAGGAGTTAGAGTTCGACTTTATAAAACCGAAGAAGATTATAAAACAGAGAAAAACAAAATAGACGAACATTATACTGACCGAAAGGGAAATGTTACGTTCAAAAACTTAGAACCAATTCCCTATTATATCAATGCAGTGAAAGAAAACAAAACCAATGCTGGAAATGCCGAACTTTCTGATTCGCTCAAAAAAGACATGTTGAATAAAATGAAGATTATTATTTCGGAATAGTTTGGTGTTTTACTAATTCCTTTCAACTTTCCGACTGCTTTTGGGTAGTATTAGTTAGTTTTGCGATTTCTCCAATTTTTAAAATACTATTCAAAATACCTTTTATTTATTGTTTTTTACTTAAATTGAAATTTTCTAAAAATTTGAACTAATATGATTTTTATAATATTTATACAATTATATAAGTCTCGATTTTCTGACTATCATCAAAAAAGTTTTCTATTTTTGTAAGATAAATCAATAACAAATTGTCGAATACTATTGAAATCGAAAATCTAAATGTTTTTTATGGCGAACGTCATGCCTTAAAAAATATTACTATTACTATTCCTGAAAAAAAAATCACCGCTATCATAGGTCCTTCGGGTTGTGGAAAAACAACACTTCTCAAGTGTTTTAATCGATTGATAGATACAAACGAGGGAGTAAAAGTTACAGGCAAATTGAATGTTGATGGCGAAAATATTTTTGGCGAAAACGTAGAAATTACCCATATCCGCAAAAAAATGGGATTGGTTTCGCAACGACCTTTTCCTCTACCCATGTCAATTTTCGATAATATTGCCTTTGGTCCACGCATACATGGCGAAACGAATAAAGAAAAACTGGCTGAAATTGTGGAAAAACAACTTAAAGATGTTAGCCTTTGGGACGAAGTAAAAGACCGATTAAAATCACCAGCCTCTCGTTTGTCAATTGGACAGCAACAACGTTTGTGTTTGGCTCGTGGCTTGGCAGTGGAGCCACAATTGATTTTAGGCGATGAGCCTACTTCTGCTCTCGATCCAGTGTCGAGCAAACATATTGAAGAAAAATTTTTACAATTAAAAAATGACTATACGCTAGTTGTAGTTACACACAGTTTGCCACAAGCACGAAGAATTGCAGACTATATTATATTTATGTATGCTGGTGAAATAGTTGAACATGGCACAGCGAGTGAGATTTTAGATTTCCCAAAACTCGAACGTACAAAAGAATATGTTTTTGGAAAAATAAGTTAATTTTAAAATCTAGTTTAAACTTTTTACGTATAAATGCATCTAAACTCAAAAATAAATTCACTTTAAAATTTAAAATCATGAAACTCAATCTTAAAACGTATTTACTAGCAAGCATTTTTGCAATTTTTACTTTACAATCGTGCAAACCAGAAGAAAAAGTTGCCGTTCCTGCCGAGAGCAACGAACAAATCTACAGCAAAAACCAAACCACTGACAATTCTAATGTAGAAAGCTCGGTAGATGAAGTCATGAACAGTATAGATGATCAAATCGGAAATACAGGTGCAAGACTAGAGGAGTGTGGAATCACAAACACAACCATTACCGGAACAAAAAAATCATACAAATTTACCTTTATTGCCACTTCATGTAGCGGAGTTTTGTCTAAATCAGGCGAAGTAATTTTAACATTAGAATCTGGAAATAAATTCAGTGATGCTGGTTCGGTTTGGAAAAAACAATACAAAAATATTGTAGTTACTACCAAAGAAAACAAAACTATTACTTTAAATGGTGATGTGTATTTAACCAATGTTTCTGGAGGATTTAATGTCCGAATTTTTGTGTTGCCAAATGAACCAGTTATTCATCGTGTGAAATCGAATAATTTAACCATAAAATTAGATACTACAACTTCGACACGCCAGTGGAATATTGCTAGAAAATATACATGGACCAATGTTTCTAACACCGTTACTTTGTCTGTAGAAGGCGATACAACAATTGGAAGCTACACAAAATTAATTTTATGGGGCAAAAATCGCTTTGGGCAAGATTTTTATAGCCAGCTAAAAACACCAGCAGTTTTTGGATTAACATGTAAATCTCGTGCGATAACAGCTTCTCGTACCAACACAATTGAGCGTAAAGAAGGCAATATAACAAGTGAAGAGACACTAACTACAACTGCAACGTGTGCATCAACATATAGTGTTACAGTAACGGCTGGCACTAAAACTTATACATACACACAAAGTTTTTGATACTTATAAATAGTTTGGCACGGATATTGAAATATATTTAGTACGCAAATATTTAGTTATACTGATAGAGGGCTTGAAAAAACGGTAAGACGTTTTTATTCAAGCCCTTTATTTTTTAATTGATTTCCAATAAAGTTTTGAAAGTATGTTTTGCTTTTCTAGACCGCAGCGATTCTTGTGCCATAGCAACTGCATCTGATAAAGTTATATTTGGTTTTGAAGTACAAATTGCATAAGCAGCATTTGCCAAAACAACTTGATTTTGAGCTTTTGTACCATTATTGTCTAAAATATTAACCAAAATATCTGCTGCTTCTTTTATTGAATTACCACCCGAAAGCGCTTCTAATGCGTGTTGCTCGAAACCAATTTCGGTAGGATGGATAATTTTTTCGCCTTTAGTAGTAGAAATTTTAAAAGAAGATGTAAGCGAAATTTCATCAAACCCATCTAGAGAATGAATAATTGTAAATTCTTTGTTTAATTTTTGATAGAGATAGGTATATAAACGCAATAATTCTAAACTAAAAACGCCAACTAGTTGATGTTTAGGCTTAGTTGGATTTACCATTGGTCCCAAAATATTAAAAAAAGTTTTCACACCTAGTTCCTTACGAATTGGAGCCAAATTTTTGAGTGCAGGATGAAAAAGTGGTGCATGCAAAAAACATAAATGTGTTTTTTCGATTTGCTTTTTCAATATTGAAGCATCGTTTGTAAATTTTACACCTAAATATTCCAGCACATTACTAGAACCACAAAGCGAAGAAACGCCATAATTCCCATGTTTTGCAACATACACACCTGCACCAGCAACCACAAAAGATGATATGGTAGAAATATTGAATGCGTTTTTGCCATCGCCACCCGTGCCACACAAATCTATTGCTTCGTAATCAGCTAAATCAATAGCAATACACAATTCCAATAAGGCTTCTCTAAAACCTTCAAGTTCATCAACTGTGATACTTCGCATCAAAAAAGAAGTGATAAAAGATGCAATTTGCGAATTGTTATAATTTCCCGATGCTATTCCAATTAGGGTTTCTTTAGCTTGGTTTTTTGTTAATTTTTTTCCTTCAAAAAGGTGATTCAAAATTTCTTTCATAATACTATAACTTATTAATTATCAACCAAATAAATCGCTACTTAAGTACCTGTCGCCTCTGTCGCAGATGATACAAACAATCAAACCTGAGTCCAATTCTTGTGCCAAACGAACGGCTGCCGATGCACTTCCACCGCTGCTCATACCTGCAAAAACAGCCTCTTCTCGTGCCAAGCGATTAGTCATTTTCCTGGCTTCGTCTTCTGAAATATCCATCGTTTTATCAACCCTTTTTGCATCAAAAATTTTGGGTAAATACTCAGGAGTCCAACGCCTAATTCCAGGTATTTTCGACCCTTCTGTTGGCTGACATCCAACAATTTGAATATTAGGATTTTTTTCTTTCAGAAACATAGAAGTACCCATAATTGTACCCGTTGTACCCATTGAAGAAACAAAATGAGTAACTTTTTGGTCGGTATCACGCCAAATTTCTGGACCAGTAGTTCGATAATGAGCCCAATAGCTATCCGGATTATCAAATTGATTGAGCATATAATATCCGCCAGTTGCAACTTTGTTTAATGCGGTGTCGCGAGCTTCTTCCATCGAGCCTTTGGCAGATGTTAGAATCACTTTTGCACCAAAAGCTTCCATTGTTAAAATGCGTTCTCTGGTAGAGTTTTCAGGCATAACAAGCTCAATATCAAGCCCAAACAAACGTGCAATCATAGCTAAAGCAATGCCTGTGTTTCCGCTAGTGGCTTCTATAAGTTTCATACCTGGTTTGATATCGCCTCGGTCTAATGCTCCTTTTATGAGGCTATAAGCTGCACGGTCTTTCACACTTCCACCGGGATTGTGTCCTTCAAGTTTTCCAAAAATCTTGACCTTAGGATTTGGGTTTATTTTTTTTAGTTCGACAAGTGGAGTGTTTCCCACAAAATCAAGAAGTGTTGCCATGATTAGATTTTTAGAATATTTATCAAAAATATTTTTTGATTTTACTGCTGTAAATCAAGTGATTTTTTCGGTTTTTAACAAAAAATGGTAATGAAGTATTTTTTATCTAATTCACAGAAAAACTCAATATCTTTAAAAACTTAAAACAAGAAATCAAACATATTCTAGATAGTTAATCATACAATAGACCTTATTGATTTTTGGCTATGTTTTGAAATTTACAACAAAATATGACTTTAAAATATTGCAATAATGATATGATAAAAATCATTCTAACTTAATATTTGCCACGAATGCACGAAAAAAACATTAAAAATTAGTGAATTCGTGGCAAAAAAATAATAGAAATAAATTTGGAGTTGAAGTTTTATCTTGAAGTCGATTAAGGAATTTAACAAATGTTGTTTTAATTTAGAAAGTAGCCGATTTTTTTTGTTGTAATAAAAGAGAATCTAAAAATTATCTAAAAAAATCTTATTTCATTGCAACAAAAACTTGCTATTTGGGTATAAAACAATACTTTTATCAAAATTTAGAAATAGTAAAAAAATCAGATTTATGTCCAATCCAAATATGTTGGTAGAGGTTGCATGGGAAGTATGCAATCAAGTTGGTGGTATATACACCGTTATTCGTTCAAAAGTGCCTGCGATAATGGACAAATGGAAAGACGATTATTGTGTAGTTGGTCCATATATTCATAAAAACGTAGCTGCTGAGTTTGAACCAATTACTGATTTGTCTGATAATTACGGACAAGCCGTACAACGTATGCGGGAATATGGCTTTGATGTGCATTATGGCAGATGGATGGTAACGGGACAGCCCAAAGTAATTTTATTAAATCCTTATTCGGTATATCATAGTTTAGATAAAATTAAATATTTATTGTGGGAACATCATAACATCACAACTCCAAATGGCGATAGTTTGGTTGATCAAGTAATCGCTTTTGGTTATTTGGTTAGCAATTTGTTTAGAGAAATATCAAATACAAATAAAAAAAGTAATATTATCGGGCATTTTCACGAATGGATGGCTGGTGTACCTGTACCTGAAATCAGACGTGAAAATCTTAAAAATGTAAAAATCGTTTTCACTACACATGCCACAATATTAGGACGCTATTTGGCAATGAATAATCCAGCCTTTTACGACCATTTGCATCTAATGGATTGGCGAAAAGAAGCACATCATTTTAATATCGAAGCACAAGTAAACATCGAAAGGGCTGCCACTCATGGTTCGCATGTTTTCACAACCGTAAGTGATGTAACAGCCAGAGAATGTGAGGTTTTGCTCAGCCGAAAACCCGATGTTATTTTGCCAAATGGCTTAAACATAGAGCGATTTGTTGCGCTACATGAATTCCAAAATCTACACAAAGTATATAAAGATAAAATTCATGAATTTGTGATGGGGCATTTTTTCCAAAGCTATTCGTGGGACTTGGATAACACACTTTATTTCTTTACTTCAGGCAGGTTTGAATATACAAACAAAGGATTTGATATGACACTTGAGGCACTTGCAAGACTCAATTGGAAAATGAAAGAAGCTGGTATAGAAACCAAAGTTGTTATGTTTTTTATTACTAAACAACCAGTTTATTCTATTAATCCAACGGCTTTGGAAACCCGTGCAGTAATGGGAGAAATTCACGAAACCACAGATGCCATTGCTAAAAAAATAGGCGAAAAATTATTTAATTCTGCAGCTTCAAATTTAGACAACAAAATGCCTAATTTGAATGATTTTGTGGATGATTATTTGCGTTTGCGTTTGCGTAGAACCTTGCAAAGTTGGAGAAATACAAACTTACCACTTTTGGTAACTCATAATTTAGTAAACGATTCTACAGATCCAATTTTAGGCTTTTTACGCACATCTGGTATGGTAAATCATCGCCACGATCCAGTAAAAATTGTTTATCATCCCGATTTTATAACAACTTCAAATCCACTTTTTGGAATGGATTATACCCAATTTGTGCGAGGTTGCCATTTGGGAGTTTTCCCAAGTTATTACGAACCTTGGGGTTATACGCCACTCGAATGTATTGCTTCTGGTGTGCCTACCCTAACTAGTGATTTGTCGGGTTTTGGGGATTATGTAATCAAAAACATGGAAAATCCAGAAGAAAATGGCATTTATGTAGTTCAACGAAATCATAAAGGTTACCACGAAGCTGCTGATCAAATGGCAAATCAATTATTGCATTTTGTAAAAATGAATCGTAGAGAGCGAATAAATCAACGAAACAAAACCGAAAGAGCTTCTGTTGGTTTCGATTGGTCTGAGCTTACAAAACATTATAACGAAGCCTATGACAAAGCCTTGGCTGCAAAGTAGAAAAAATGTTTTTAGGATATTTTTTGTATTTTGTTTTTTAATTTCAGCATTTAGTTTTTCGCAAAAATTAAATGCTGACACTACAGGTTTGGGACTTAAAAGGCAAAATATTAAAAGAAAAAAAGAAAAAATTGCTGTATTAAGAAATGATTTGATTGATTTTATTAAATCTGGTGATAAAGAAAGCGTAGGCAAGCTTTTTTTTGAAGTAAAATTTAATGTTAAATCGCTAATTTGAGCTGTTTATAAATATAATTAGATACTTTTTTGAAAAACTGAATTTTAAGATTCATGCAATAAAAATAAAACGCTGATTTATTCAGATTTCTATTTTTGTAAAAATAATTACGTTTTGCTTCATTAAGTTTTTTATTGTTAAAAAACGAAAATGGATAATTATATGGTATTTTTTCAATATCTAAAATGGTATTTTGCAAAATACTGCTTTGATACTCTGCTATTAAGGACTTTAAATCTTTATTTTCTACAAAACATAAATGCCTAGTGTTCCATTTTGATAACCTCTCAGGGTTTTTGAAATAAAAATGACTAAAGTGAAAAAAAACAAGTGAGGAGTTATTAGAAAAATACCTATTCTCATTTTTAAAAATATTTCTTTCGTGGATATTCCAATATGCAACATTGTAGCCATCATCGGAAATTGGATAAAATGTCTTATAAAATACTTCAGCTGCTAAAGCTAATAATTTTTGATCCGAACACATTCCATATTTTAAATCTTTAAACCCATACAAAAGCATTCTTGATTGCAACCAATCCAAAATGAGTTTAGAATTATCCGAATTTCGGAATGCATAAAAGCCTCCATTGTAAAATCCATTTTGAAGTATAGTTAAATCGCTAGATATTTGAAAATCAAGCGGTAATGGATAATTATGATGTGGAGTAAAACTAAAATCGTAGGAATCTAGCCTATTTTCAACTAAAAAAAAGTCGCCTGTTACTAAAATATCAGAGTCCAAAAAAATAACTTTTTTATGATTAAGATTAAACAATAAATGACTAATAAAAAATGGTTTTAGAGCATTTATAAACTCAAAGCTATCAAAATAAACAGAAGCACTTTTATAACTACTCCAGTCCAATGTATCTAGATAAATAAGCGTAATGTTTCTTTCTTTACATGCGTTATCTAGTATTTGATTTCTCTTGTCAATACACAATAGATAAAAAATTGCATTTTGATTCGTTTTTTCAATAGATGAAAAAAGACTAAAAGCATACTTAGTATAATTAATAGTTATAACTGTACAAAAGACCATATACAAAATAAAATAACAAAGTTAAAAATCATCGAAATAAGAAAAATCTTGATATTTAGACAACAAAAACGAACGTAATTTTTCTGTTTTCAAAGTAATTTCAGTCCTGTTTTCTGAATAATCCAACAAAATATTTGCCAAATCCAAAGGTGTTGAATATGATTCAACATAAGGTTTCAAATTTGGTTCAACATCAATATTTTGTGGCATAAGTAATGGAATTCCCATCCGAATCATATCCGATAAACTACCTGTTGTTTTTGTTTTGCTGCAATATTCGTTAAAAATCCCAAACACTAATTGTTCTTGAACTGGTGCCAAAATTAAATTTGTCTTTTCTAATTCTAGTTCAAATACATCTTGTGGAATAAATGTATCAAAAACTGTTACAGTAAGTTTTTCGGATTTTAATTCTGTTTTGAATTTAGAGATAACTTTCAATCCGTATTTACCAACAGGCTTTCCTAAAATAGTGAGATTAATATTTTTATTTAACTTTGGAGCAACAATCTTAAATGCCTCTAAAACAGACAAATAATCTCTTTTCCGCTCGTCTATTAGTCCAATTACAGAAATATGAAGTGTATTTTGGGTTGATATTTTTTTAAAATTTGGAAAACTAACTGGAATATATCTAAATATTTTTTCTTTAGGTATTAACCTGTTTTCTAATACATAATTTTGAATACTAAGTTCAGGAAAAGTAATAAAATCTATTTTATTTACAAGTTTTGGAATGTAATAAAAGCTATTTTGTTTGATTATGTCATTCCATAAATAATACAATGCTTTTCTGAAATAAAAATACGAAAACTCAAAATGGATATTTTTAAAGGGATTCAAATACGCATTTGCATTGTGAATCCGTAAAACTGTTTTTGGATTAAAATCAAATTTGTAAAAAGCACTATATCCAGAAGCAATTGTAGAAAAATAAATCAAATCATTGTCATTAATTTGAGATTTATGTAAAGCTAAAAAAGCAGCAACATTAACGTCTTTTTTCTTAATTATCCAATTATAACGACTTATAAAATTCTGGCTTTCAAGCCTTTTAAATAAATCAAACGAAGTGTAAATTGTAATTTCATAATCTGTTTTAAGCATTAGATTACAAAAACTTACAATATCAGTATAATGATAATCTAACTCGAAAAAAGCAATTTTCATGAATGATATTTTGAAAGTAAAAGTATTGAAAAAATATCACCGAACTAAATTTAATATAGATTTCCAAAAAGTATATTTTTGGTTACTTTTGTCAAAATTAAAAAAATGAAAAACATACTCACCTTTATTTTTAGTGTATATACCTTTTTTTTAAAACCGTTTGTAAGTGTATTGCATTGGGTTGAAAAGAAATTTCCAGAATACAAACGTCCAAATGAGCGACCAATGGAATATGCGTTTGCATTAAAAACAATTGCAAAATATTATCCACGAGAAGTACTTGATATTGGAACTGGCAAAACTGCATTTCCACATTTGGTATATAATTGTGGGTTAAAAATAACTGCTGTTGATAAAATCGATGGATACTGGGGTTTTGGTATGTTTAATAGACATTTTCCGATCATAAATATGGACATAACAAAAGCAAATTGGGTAGAAAAATTTGATTTAGTTACTTGCATTAGCACACTCGAACACATACCTGATTTTGATGATGCCGTAAAAGCAATGGTAAAAACATTGAAAATTGGTGGACATTTATTAATTACAGTTCCATATAATAAAACTGATTTTGTTCCAGACATATATAAACATCCAGAAGGCGGATATGGTAAGGATTTTCTTTTTATTGGCAGAATATATAATCAAGAAAATATACAAAAATGGGAACAAGATAATAATATTCAACTCACTGATAATGAGTATTATAAATTTTTTACAGGGAAATATTGGACACAAGGAGAACGAATTATTCCTGCAAATTTAGTAGAAAATAATTCGCTAGCCCAATTAGCATGTTTGTTGTTTATCAAAAAATAAATCAATACACAAAACCTCTTTCTGAGCCATCAAATTCGGCATAGTTGCAGGTTATTTCTTCATCCAATAAAATATCTGAAAAAGCAACCGAATTTCCAGATTCGTCTACAAAAGTATTCGATGGATTATTGTGATTCATAAATCGAGAATTATCTAAAGGCAATTTCCATACTTTTTGTTTTTTGTCGAAATAACCATGAAAACTGAATACTTTTTGCATGTAATCCGATAATCCTGATTTTTGTTCTTCCGAAATAATAAGTTCCGAATCGGTATTGTTTTTCCAAATAATTGTATCTTTTTTGATAAATTCATCAGCAAAAAGTCCTAATCCGCCAATTTTACTGGGTGCAATTTTGTGTTTTACTAAAAGCATTTTAAGAATTATGATTATGCAAAGATTACGAATTAATATATTTTTTTGAAACAACTTTTAAAAGACTTTATTTTGAACAACTAAATATGGTTTTTATAAAACTAAATTTTTACAAAAAATGAAATACGAACCCATTGACAATAAGCTGTTTATCGAAAACAGAAGCCGATTTATAGCTCAAATGAAACCAAACAGCTTGGCAGTATTTAATAGCAACGATATTATGCCAACCAATGCCGATGGAACAATGGGTTTTAGGCAAAACAACGATTTGTTTTATCTTTCGGGAATCGATCAAGAAGATACTATTTTGGTACTATTTCCTGATGCTCCAAAACTAGAATGGAAAGAAATTTTATTTATCAGAGAAACAAATGAGCATATTTTAACTTGGGAAGGGCATAAACTTTCGCAAGAGCAGGCACATAAAACTTCAGGCGTAAAAACCATTAATTGGACAAAATCGTTTGAGAACACATTTACAAATTTGGTGTTTGAGTGCGAAAATATTTATTTAAACACAAACGAACATACACGCAGCGAAAATAAAGTACAAACTAAAGATAGCCGTTTTATTGCAGAAATCAAAAGTAACTTTCCGTTGCACAAACTAGAACGTTCGGCACTGATAATGAATAAGTTGCGAGCTATAAAATCTGAAACAGAAATTGAATTAATAAAAAAAGCAATTGAAATAACTAGCAAAGCTTTTGAGCGAGTATTGTATTTTGTAAAACCCGATGTTACGGAATTTGAAATCGAAGCTGAAATTACGCACGAATTTTTGAAACGCAGAGCTACAAGACATGCTTATCATCCAATTATTGCTTCTGGTGCCGATTCGTGTGTGTTGCACTACAACGAAAACAATAAAACGTGCAAAAATGGCGATTTAATTCTACTCGATTTTGGAGCCGAATATGCAAATTATAATGCCGATTTAACCCGAACTATTCCCGTAAATGGTGTTTTTTCTGAGAGGCAAAAAGCTGTGTATCAAGCAGTTTTGCGTATGTTGAAAATTGCTAAAACAAAACTTGTAGTTGGAAATACGTTAGAAAATCTAGCAAAAGAAATGGGGAAAATTGCCGAAAAAGAGCTTATTGAATTAGGTTTATTAAAAGCAGAAGATGTTGCCAATCAAAATCCCGAAAAACCTTTGTATAAAAAATATTTTATGCACGGCATTTCGCATTATTTGGGTTTAGATGTGCATGATATTGGAAGCAGATACAGACCTTTTGAAACTGGAATGGTATTTACCTGTGAGCCTGGTATTTATATAAAAGAAGAGCAAATTGGAATCAGGCTTGAAAACAATATTTTAATTACAAAAAACGGAAACATAGATTTAATGTCTCATATTCCAATCGAAATCAAAGAAATTGAAACGTTGATGCAAAAGAAATTAACCTAAACTTGTTTTTAATTCTAATAAGAAATCTCTAACTTTTTCGAGTGAATTTATGGCTTCTATTTTTTCTAAATTTTTGGTTCGGTCTATTTTTATAAGCTCTTTTGCACCATTTAAAGTATAGCCTTTTTCTTTTACATAATGATACACAATTGAAATATCTTCGATGTCTTCTTTTGTATAAACACGATTTCCTTTTTTGTTTTTTGTAGGTTTAATAGAATCAAATTCGGTTTCCCAAAAACGTACAAGCGAAGTAGCAACACCAAATTTTTCGGCAACTTCACCAATAGTATAATATTTTTTCTCTATTTCTTTTTGTTTGTAAGGCACTTTGCAAAAGTTATATGTCAAAAATCTACATTTATTTACAAAAAAGCAAGTTTTAATTATCTTTGTATTACAAATCAAAATCTAGATGTCAGAATTAACATTTGAAAGTGTATTAGAATTAATTTCAGAAAACAGTAGGCAAATAGCCGAAGGTTCGGCTGAATCCAGAAAGCTTATTGACGAACTCACAAAGTCGATGAAAGCTGGAATAAAAGAAGTAAACAAAAAATTAGCCGAATTAGGCGATACACTTGGACGTTTTCCAGAAGAGCAAATTAAAGCTGACATCGTTTCTAAATTTGAAAAATGGGGAATTCCTGTACATACGTATGGCACACATGTTGTACAAACAGACCCAAAAAATAATTTTGTTTATGAAGTAGATATTTTGATTTATAACACCGATTATATTGTCGTTTTAGAAGTTAAAAACCAACTTAAAAAAAATGATATTGATGAACATATAGAAAGAATGAAATTATTACAAAAATATCCTTTGCCTGACTCCAAAGGAAAAACACTTTTGGCAGGGATTGGAAGCATGATTATTTCTGATGGATTAGATAAATATGCCGAATCTAAGGGGCTTTTTGTAATTAAACCAAGCGGAGAAAATATCAAAATTGCTAATAATAAAAAGACATTTAAGCCTAGAGAATGGAAAGTGGCTTCGTAAATAACTAAGCCTAAATGCTATTTGTAAATTAATACTGTAACATATCAATACTTTTTTGAGTTATAGAAACAGGCAATTTTTATATGAATTCTACTAAAAAAGTAATTGTAATTGGTTCGGGTTTTGCAGGTTTATCAGCCGCATGTTTTTTGGCAAAAGAAGGTTTTGATGTAACTGTTTTAGAAAAAAACAACAGCATTGGTGGCAGAGCAAGGCAGTTTGCAGCTCAAGGTTTTACATTCGATATGGGACCAAGCTGGTATTGGATGCCTGATGTTTTTGAACGTTTTTTTAACTTTTTTGGCAAAAAAACAACGGATTTTTATGATTTAGTTCGCCTAAATCCATCTTATAAAGTAGTTTGGGACAAAAACGAACATTGGGACATTCCTGCTTCGATGGAAGAATTGTATGCACTTTTCGAATCAGCCGAAAAAGGAAGTAGTTTGCAACTCAAAAAATTTATGGTAGAAGCAGAATACAAATACAATGTTGGAATTGGAAAATTTGTGCAGCTTCCGGGCAAATCCATTTTTGAATATATTGATTCTCAGGTACTTCGTGCTGTTTTTAAAATGCACTTGCTTACAGACATTTCGAGCTATATCAAAAAACACTTTACCGATTCCAGAATTGTTCGTTTGCTTGAATTTCCTGTATTGTTTCTTGGCGAAAGACCCTCGCACACACCTGCATTATACAGTTTGATGAACTATGCCGACATGGCTTTAGGGACTTGGTATCCACAAGGTGGAATGTTCAAAATTGTGGAAGCAATGGAACAAATTGCACGTTCTCAAGGTGTAAAAATCAAAACAAATGCAGAAGTATTAAAAATAAATTCTACTGATAATCAAGTGGTTAGCATTTCAACGCAAACAGAAGCTTATTTGTGCGATTTTTTGGTTGCAGGAGCAGATTATCATCACATCGACAAAAAACTTACCGAAACCAAACATCAACAATATTCAGAAAAATATTGGCAAGAACGAAAAATGGCACCTTCGAGTTTGCTGTATTATTTGGGTGTAAATAAAAAAGTAAAAAATCTATTACACCATAATTTATTTTTCGATGCCGATTTTGGTCTACATGCCGATGAAATTTATAAAAATCCAGCTTGGCCCACCAATCCATTGTTTTATGTTTCGGCACCTTCAAAAACCGACAAAACTGTTGCTCCCGAAGGGATGGAAAATATTTTTATACTCATTCCAACAGCTCCAGATTTGCTTGACGATGAGGCTATTCAAGAAAAATATTTTGACATGGTGATGCAACGTTTGGAGGCTTTTACTGGCGAAAATATAAAATCACACATTATTTATAAACGCAATTTTGCGGCAACTGATTTTGTAAAAGACTATCATGCACACAAAGGCAATGCCTATGGTTTGGCAAATACCTTATTGCAAACAGGACCTTTAAAACCTCGATTAGTACACAAATCGCTAAAAAATATGGTTTTTACAGGTCAATTGACAGTTCCAGGACCTGGAGTTCCGCCAAGTTTTATCTCTGGCGAATTGGCTGCAAAAGAGATTTTGGCAATGGCTAATAAATAAGTAGTTAATACAGAAAGGAGTTTAAATTTTGATATTTTGAAACAAGTTATTAAATACGAATGAGCAATTTAGGTATTTATAAATTAATTTTAGTTTTTACAAACTCTTGACGTAACTTAAAATTATAATTGATTTTGACTTATTTTACCAATCCCAATATCTGTCCAATAAGCGTAAGTGAATCTTTGTTGAGAATAATCATTGCACAAAGTAAAATCACAAAGTATAATCTAAATTCGGACTTTACACCCATAATTTTTGTTTCAACTTTTTCAATTTCTAGCAATAACTTAGATTCTAACACAGCCAAATCCGCTTTTGAAGCCAATTCTTTGCTTAATTCATCACGAATTTCAATCTTTTTTTGAGTAGCAATTTGCTCAACTTTTTTTTCTGATTGGGCAAAAGAATAATCCAAAAGTTTAGTTACTTTTTCAGCAATTGTTTTGCCGAATTCTTTTTCTAATGAAATATAGGTTTCTAATGTGATGCTTTGTGACATAATCTAATATTCTAACTCAAAATTAGCATTTCGTTTTAAAACTAAAAATGAATTCAACTTTTTTAATTGCTAAATACTGTTAAAATAGTATATTTTTTATAATTTTACCAAAATTACAAAAATGTTCAAAAAGATGATTTTAGGGCTATTAGTGCTTATTTTAGTTATTTTAGTTGGTGGCTATTGGATTATCAACAGAGAAATAATGGGCAGATTGCCAACTGGCGAACGAAAATTGAGAGTTGAAAAATCGCCAAATTATAAAGATGGAGAGTTTAAAAACACGCACCAAACCGAAGTGATGTCGGAAAATGCAACAACTTATAAAATGTTAAAAGAGCTTTTAACTAGACCCGAAACTTCGCCTGAAAAAACACTTCCAAGCATAAAAACAGACTTAAAATCGCTTCAATCCGACAAACCTACTATCGTTTGGTTTGGACATTCTTCGTATTTTATCAAAATTAATGGACTAAATATTTTGGTTGATCCAGTTTTTAGCGGTAGTGCATCGCCATTTTCGTTTTTGATAAAAAATTATGCTGGCTCAAATGTATATCAAACCGAAGATTTCCCAAACTTAGATGCTGTCATTATTACGCACGACCATTTTGACCATTTAGATTATCATACCATTAAAAAACTTGTCTCAAAAACCAAAAAGTTTTATACTGCTTTGGGTGTTGGCGAACATTTGGAATATTGGGGAATTGCAAACGAAAACATCATAGAATTTGATTGGTGGGAAAGTATAAAAATAGCTGATTCTGTGGAACTTACAGCAACTCCAGCTAGGCATTTTTCGGGTCGTTCGCTCAAAAGAGCACAAGCATTTTGGGCTTCGTTTGTAATGAAATCTACAGATTATTCGTTATATTTGGGTGGCGATTCGGGCTACGATACACATTACAAAGAAATTGGTAAAAAATTGGGTCCATTTGATTTGGCATTTTTAGAATGTGGACAATACGGACAATATTGGTCCTATATTCACATGAAACCAGAAGATGTTGCACGAGCAGCTAGCGATTTGAATGCAAAATATGTTTTGCCAATCCATTGGTCTAAATTTACACTTTCGGTACATACTTGGACTGAACCAATTACAAGATTAGAAAAAGCTATAGCACGCGAAAATACTGTAAAATTAGTAACTCCAAAAATTGGAGAAATTGTGGTATTGGATAGTATTTTACCTAATAAACGCTGGTGGTTGGAGTAAAATTTATGGCGTTACATCTTCCACAAATCTAAACAAACGACTCCAACGGATTTTGTTTAACCATTTGCCATTTGGGTCGAGAGAAAGCCAAATAAACACAGCCTTGCCAACTATATGGTCGGCTGGAACAAAGCCCCAAAAACGAGAATCAAGTGAATTATGACGGTTATCTCCCATCATCCAATAATAATCTTGTTTAAATGTATAACTAGTTTGTACTTTTCCATCAATATAAAGTGTAGAATCTAGGATTTTTACATCTTTCAAATTTTCATATTTTAACAAAAGTGTTTCATATAGCGGTAATGTTTGCGGTGTAATTTGCACCGTTACACCTTCTTTGGGCATGGTAAGCGGACCAAAATTATCTTCATTCCAATCGAATTTAGAATTATTTGGAAAAACTCTTGGTTCAGCTAAATGTGGTTCTTTTTTTAAATCTACTACTTTAGTAATAAAACTATATGTTTTTATCTCATCTATTTTTTTAGGAGAAGTCATTACCAAATACCCATTTGGATATTGATAAACATCAGTAATATCCATTTTTTTAAAAATATTATTCATATTTTCAAATGTTTCTATAAAAAAACTATATTGAAGATTTACAAAATTTCCTGAACTTTGTCCGTTGATATACAACTGTTTATCTTTAATTTCTAATACATCTCCAGGTGTTGCTACACAACGTTTGATATAATTTGTTTTTAAATCTACTGGATATTTTTCATCGTCAGCGGGCCAGTTAAAAACCACACAATCACCTTTTTTGACAGACGAAAAACCTGGCAAACGAAATGATGGTAATTTTATCAAATCCGAATACGAAGGAATAGAAGTTCCCCAAATGGTTTGATGTGTAAGAGGTACTTGCAACGGTGTGGTTGGTGTTCGTGGTCCATAATGCAATTTGCTTACAAACAAAAAATCGCCAACTAAAAGAGATTTTTCCATTGATGGTGTTGGAATAGTATAAGCTTCGAGCGACACCCAACGAATGAGCGTTGCTGCCACAACAGCAAAAACTAATGTATCTAAAAAAAACTCCTTTAACCAAGGTTTTTTAGGTTTTGGATTTTTGGCGGCTCGAGCCGAAGCCCATTTTGAAATCGGTCCATAACCAATCATTTCTACAATGGCATAAAGAGCAATGGCATATCCTACTATTTGTGAAAAAGGCATTTTTTTAATTGTTAATTATAAATTGTTAATTATAAATTGTTAATTATAAATTATTTTTAAAAATATAAATTGTGCTATAAAGTTTATAAAATCATAAACTTAACACATCTTTCATCGAAAACAAACCTTTGCGAGAGGCAATAAATTCGGCAGCCAAAACGGCTCCTGTTGCAAATCCTTCTCTATTGAATGCTGTATGTTTTAGCTCAATACTATCGATGCCTGATGTATATAAAACGGTGTGTGTGCCAGGGATATTGTGTTCACGTTTGTCTTGAATGAAAATATCTGACACCGAAAGATTTTCTCTATCGATAGACCATTTTGATTTTCTGTCCAAATGTTTCAAAACGCCTTCAGCAGTTGTAATGGCGGTACCTGATGGAGCATCTTTTTTATATACATGATGAATTTCTTCCATCGTAACATCATAATCGGTTTGCGGATTCATAAGTTGAGCCAAACGTTCGTTTACAGCCCAAAAAATATTTACGCCAACACTATAATTTGAAGAATAACAGAAAGAACCGTTTTTAGATTTCACAAGTTGCTCTATTTCAGGAAGTTTACTGAGCCAACTAGTAGTGCCAACCACCATCGGAATATGGTTTTCGATGCCGTATTTTACATTTTCAAATGCAGAATTGGGGTGTGTAAATTCTATGGCTGCATCCACATTTTCGCCAGAATATTTTTTCAAATCTGCACCATTTTCAACATCAATTTTCCCAACAATTTGATGTCCACGTTTTGCAGCAATGCCTTCGATGGCTTTGCCCATTTTTCCGTATCCTATCAATAATATTCTCATCGTACTCCGATTCTTAATTTTATTGCAAGTTTAGCTTTATTTTTGAGAATCTTTATCACACTTTTGATATATTTTCTGTAGTAATTCAAATTGTTTTTCTTGTGTTTTGTACAAAGTATCCATTTGCTTTTCGAGCAAAAGGTCTATTTTTTGGTGCAAACTTCTAATTTGCATTTCAGATTTGAGGTTTATCAAATAATCGTTTTCGCTACGGATTCTGTCTTTTTCTTCTTGTCGGTTTTGGCTCATCATGATAATGGGTGCTTGCAACGCAGCTATACAAGAAAGAATTAAATTCATCAAAATAAATGGAAACGGGTCGAATTGCAATTGTTTTATGGCTATTACATTGAAACAAATCCATAAAAACAGTATGACTCCAAATAGGATAATAAAATTCCAACTACCACCAAAAGTGGCTACTTTATCCGATATTTTTTGCCCTACTGTAAGCTGTTCTTGCACTGGCGACAACAAATCATTGATTATCTTTTTTTCATCATCGATAGTTTGCTCAATAATTTGATGAAGTTTTTTTAGATTTTCGTGTTCGGCTTTAAAAAGCTGATTTATTTCATCTTTCATAGCCAATTTAGAATAATAAATGCAAATAATACATTAAAAACCACATTTACAAAAAATACCTAATCCCAAAAAAGATATTGTGGTAAAGCAAATTGCTTTTGTTATAATCATATTCATTTTGCAGAACTGGAGCATTTTTAGTGAATGAATACGAAAATTTATACTCTACATACAATCCCCATCCTTCCCTGATTTTAAACTCTAAACCAGCCCCGGCATGGAACCCATAAACAGGTACAAAAAGTATATTTGTCTCTGGATTTCTATAAGTAACTATTTGGGTATAAATTTTTTCGGGTTCTGTTTGACTTGGATTAGTTAATGTAATTGGACCATCAGTAAAATTTGATTGGCGCACACTTACAAACGAATAATTTAAACCTCCCATCAAATATGGCGAAATAAAAGATTCGATATTATTAAAATTATATTTTGCATTTAGTCCAATTGTGGCACTGTTTAAGTTGTAGTTTGGTTTACGGGCATTACTAACTTCGAAACTTGCACCCACACAAACTTTGTCTAACACTTGGCGATACACACTTGCACCTATGGTTTGACCTGGCGAAAAATTGGCATAAAAATTGTTGGGTAAACCAGTTTCTGCATCTTTGCTATTATCTTGCGAAAAAAGGCGTGTGCCTGCATAAACCTGCACATAATCAATAAGTTGTGCCGATGCCGATAGCGACAAAAGTAATCCTAAAAATAAATATTGTATTTTAAATTTCATAAATGCTATGTGATTTTTTATTTGGGAGATTTAACTTCGATTAGTGTACAATCGTTGCGTTTTACATCAATATTTCCTATTACACTATACGAACCATCGGCTGCTAATGCTTCATACGTATATTTACCTTCGCCTTTTGGAAACGAAACCACAACATCAGGATCAGGACTGCAATCAATTGGTGTAAAGCCAAGTGCAGCACTATTAATCACAGCTACGGTGTCATACCCGCCATTGAAATTTACTAAAAAACGAATATAAATTGGATAAGAATCTACACTTAAATCTTTGCTATAAAATGCAACTTGCCCAATTTCGCATTGTGGAAGTTTTACAAAATTACGTGTACCAGCGGCTACATTTATTACGCCATACCAATCGCATTCTTGCGATTTGGCACGCCAAGTTTGAGCTCCTTTTTTGAAAACACTTGTGGTTTTATCTAATGTTTGGGCTTCTAAATCGGTTTCTTGTGTGCTTTCTAGTGTATCAATCAAGTTTTCTTTGCTATAAACATAAATTGGTAAACGTGAATTTTGCGTATTATCAACATAAAACGTAACTAAACCTTCGGCTGGTTTGAGTTTGAGTGTAACTTCATTTATCGAACCTCTACGAAGGGTTTCGGCTGGTTTGTAGTTTATCGAATCATTATCATATAATATTGTATAGCCGGTAAATAAAGTTTTACTCTTATAAAATACTCCCACCCAAACATCTTTTGCAAAATTGCTTTCAGGAATTTCGGGAAGATTAGTAACAAGTGCCTTACCATTCCCAGCTGTTGTTAATAATGCAATTGGATTTTGTGGCGTACCCAATAAAATACTTTTTTGATAACTTCCCAAACTATCAAAAACGGCAATTGTAACCCCTTCAAGTGGTTGGTTATTGTTATCCACAACTGTTACATTGATCTGTGTGTCGTACTCTTTTTTAATCACTTCAGATTTACAACCCACAAGTAGTATAATACAAATGATGGGGATATAAAAACGCATTATTTTATTTTTCATATTATATTTTTTATTCTCTCAATTTTCTCTCAAAGTAAATAATTCTCGCAAAGTAATAAAGTCGCTAAGAAACCAAACAATTAACAATTAACAATTAACTATTAACTATCAATTTTCAATTTTCAATTTTCAACTATCAATTTTCAACTATCAATTTTCAACTATCTAAAACACTACCACTTTTGCCCATCTTGTTTGGTCTTCGTCAATTAGTCGGAGAAAATAAATGCCTGGCTGTAAGCCTTTTACATCTATTTCTACGGCATATTGTTGCAAACCTTTATAATCGGCTTCGGTTTCTAATCGAACTGCACCATTTACATCGAGCAAAGAAATCAATTTTGGTGTAAGTCGTTTTGCCATAAAAGAAGCTTTAAATACATCGTTTGTAGGGTTTGGGGCAATGGCTATTTTTGTAAAATCATCTTCAATATTTCTTCTATTTATAAAAGTGATGCTTGTGTCTGTAATGATTGCTTCTGACCGCAAAATATCTAAATATCCTGCTACGTTTACAAAACTTGTATCAGAAACATCTTCGCAACTGTTGGCATATTTTACTTTTACAGTGTATTTTCCATTATAATTCCCAATAAATTTTCGATCTCTAGCACCTGTGATGTGTCTGCCATAAGCATACCATTGATAACTTGCTGCTTCGTTGGCAACCAACGCATTTTCTTTAATTGTACTTTCTTTTGTAATAGTGGCTCTCACTAAAGCTGGATAGGTAAAAGGAAAAGATTGAACAGCAGTACATCTTTTGTTATTATTTACATACACATTATAGGTATTAGGTAAAATAAGCGAATAATTTGGCTCTAAGCTTTTGCTAATTATAGTGTTTTTTCCGTTTGCTAAAATCCAAGTATAGTTTTTATAAGAAGTGTTGGGAGATACGCTCAACATTGAGCTTCCTAAAATACAATTACCAGAAATCGTTGATGTAATAACTGGTCGGTCGTAAAAACTAAAGGTTGCATCTTGGTTTGATGTAACAGATGCACCTGTACCAGTGAAACAAGCACTCGAAATCGAAACTCTGTATGTTCTGTTTGTGAAATTAGTACGATTGGCATCAATCACAAAAAGTGTATCAAATTGGGGTTTATACACATTATCTTCTGCAATTACCTGCCAAGTTCCTGCATTGTTTTCTTCCCAAACATACTGCATATCGGCACCTAAAGCAGTTATAAAAAATTTAGAAACATCAGCACCATCGCAAACCACAGTATTTTGAATTACAGACAAACCCGTTGGCGGACCATCCAGCACACGTATCATGGCTGGTTGCGAAGTAGCAACAATATTTTGTGATCCACAATTTGCCGAAAGTTGTAATTGATATTGTGTTTGGTCAAGCGAAATATCAGGATTGGTTATTGATAATAAACCGTTAACTGAACCATAAGGTGCTGTAAACGAAGCAATTGGCAAAAATACACCAGCAGTAGAACTATTGAATTTATACCATTGATAGCTTGGATTTCTCAAGTTCGATGGTACTTCTGCCACAATTTCTATCAAGCCACGAGAGCCACAAACGGGTTCGGGATTGGTTAATGGGGATAAAAAACGTGGTTTAGTATCTATTTCTAAAAGGTAAGGTTCGCTTAAGCAATTTCCATTATAGGTAAACCGAATTGATTTTCCATTGAGCGAGCTGAGCAAGGTTGTAATACCCAAAATACTTTTGTTTGTGCCTGAATATAAACCTGTTACGGTATTAAAGTTTGTAAATACTCCCGCTATAGAAGTAGAAATTTGCCAATTTGTGGGTATTGCAGCTCCATCTGATGATTCAAATTCTTCAGCATTAAATTCACAAAATGGTTTAGATGAATTTTTAGGATTTATATTAATATCAGTTAAACAACTATTTACGGTTATAGTATTTAACCCAAAAACTGTAAAATTGCCGCCACAATACGAAGCTACTGCAAAAAGATTTGCTCCATCGAGGGTAGAAAATATAGAAGCACTTAATCTCAATCTTGAAAAGTTTAAACTTCTATTTTGTTCTAATTTTGCATCTTTATCTATTATAATTGGAGAAATACTATTATTTTTTTGAACATAAAAAGCATAATTAGTTCGAATCGAGTATGGATTTGGCTCTATAACATCAAAAAAAGCAATACCCAAACCTATACTTAATGGAAATTGGTCTCCAGAAAAACTAAAGTTTGCAGCAGAAACGGTAGGGCAAGCAGTTTGGTCTAGTACTGAAATAGTTATACTTGAGGTACTTGTAAAATTACAAAAATTCGAAATTTGAGCATTCAAAATCGCACCGCTCAGCGAAAGTGGAATGTTAGTTATGCTTACTGTATTGTAATAATTTAAACCTGCTGCCAATTGATCATTAATAGTTTTTTCAAAAGTATTTGTAAATGAAACCATAGCTGAACCCAAACTAGTTGTTAAAGAACTAAACCCAACTATACCTGGCACAGAAACTGTCCAATTAATAGCATTTGGTTTTGAACCCGAATATTTTAATGTAAAAAGATTATCTCCACCGATGGTTACTACTGGTATTTGGGATGAAAACCTTTGGCTTATACTACCACCACATGGATAATTATTTTTAAAGATAGTAATTCCCGAAATTGAATTTGTACCAACAATATCTACACTACCATCGCCATTGAGGTCGGCAGTGGCAAACGAAGTTAGGCTTTCGCCAGAAGTTGTGAGTTCTACACCAGTGAATGTACGAAGTTGCAAAGCACCGTTTGTGCTATTTTGAAACAAAAAAGTTTTGTTAGTTTGAGTAATTGGATCCTCTCCACTAATCACAAAATCAATTTTATCATCCCCATCGCCATAAAAATAGGCTATATCATCAATTGTTTCTAGAGGCAAATCTAGGTCTAGCCCCGAGTTTGTAAAAACGCCAATTGGATTTTGCAATACCTGTACAAACTTTGCCCGTAAGCCACTTGTTTGTTCTGCAACTGCTGCAAAATCTAAAAGCCCATCGTTGTCCAAATCAATTGTTTTTAAATCTATATAGTTATAATTATTACTTGTAACTCCTATTGTTGATGTGGTTGTAAAAACAACTCCTGAAAAACTTATGATAGCAATTTTACCACTTGAGCTAGATTTAAACAAAACATTAATTTCGTTTGTCCCATTGTTATCAACATCACTTATTATAATATCATAATTTGTAATGGTTTCGTTTCCTACTCCCGCCAATAGTGTAATTTGTTGAACTGATTGAATTCCATTTTTACTTCCTAAATAAACATCTCCAAATTCCCCAATTGTAGAATTTTGATTCATTGTTACTAAATCATTAAATCCATCATTATTTACATCGCCAATATCAAAATTAGAAATGGAAGAAACTGGAATATTATTTATTTGTATAAACCCACTTAACTCATTAAACCCAAAAATCTCAATTCCATTTGATGTTAAAGCAAAAATCTCTGGAAAACCATCACCTGTGATGTCTTTAGTTTTTATTTCTGAAATATTACTAACAGCAACTGTTGCTAAAAAAGATTCAGATAGAGTAAGTGGTATGCCTGATATATTTTTACCAAATTGAAATAGTTTTATACCATTCTCATCATACGCTAAAAGCCCAAGCTGAGGTCCAAATCCAGTTGTATTGTATTCAAAAGGTATTGTTTTTAAAAAATTACTTCCATCTAAACTGGTATTGAAATCATCAAAATTTTCTCCTAATAAACTTCCATTGCTGTTGTAAGTAATAAGTGGTGGGAAATACCAAGTATCAGATTTTTTAGAAGCAGGGTCGGTAACGGTAATATATGGGTTTAAAAATCTAGCATTTGTTGGTATTGAAAACAAGATTTCAGAAAACGGAGGTGCAAATGGAGATGGAAGAATATTTGTTACAATTTGCCCACCTATATTAACAATTGAGTTTGGGGCTAGGTTAAATCCTTGAATAGTAATTAATTGAGATGTTGCTTGGTCTAAGCCTAATACAGTTGTAATGATGGGAGCTGGAATAGGTGCAACAAGCTGAATTCCAGGTGCAGAAAATGCAACGCCACCTATTGTTCCAGGATAATTTAAGGTTGGGATTAAAAATTTGTTTAATAAAGTTAAACTACTTGGAAATGTAACATTCATAATCCCATTGCCAAAATATTGAAAAGGTACATTGGGATAAATTAAATTTTCGCCTGCAACAGATAAATCAATACTCGAAACCAAATCTAAATCGTTACCAAAAAACTCAACCACTTCTCCAAGTTCAATCGTTGGTTGATTATTATTGGCTATTGGGCAAGAGAGAACGGTTAGTGCATACCCAAGATAATCCATTTCACTGTGAACTAATTGCCCAGATAATTTAAAATCTGTATTAATTCCAGCACTTGTAACATTTGGTAATTCAAATTGATAATATCCTCCAGACATTGTTGTTACTGTAATATCAATTTTTTGAAGTAAAGAAGAAAAAGTTTCGATTCTTATAAGATCCAAACTAGTAAATCCTCCTCCAGAAAATGTAAAAATACTTCCTGATAATCCATTACAAGCAGGAAATCCCACTAAACCGTACTCAGTTTCTGTAATATTTCCAATACCCGTTATGGTTTGACTAAACCCAAAACCTGATATAAAAATGCTGATTATTAAAAGTGCTTTTTTCATTATTTTAGTTATTTAAGCTTCTAAATCGTTATTTATAAAATATCGAAGCAATTTAATGTTTTTTATTAATTGTCATTGCAATCACAATCGTCATTGCGAGGTACGAAGCAATCTAGTGAAACTATAAACCCCTATCCCAACCCTTTCCCCAAAGGGAAAGGGCTTTAAAACTCCCTTCGGGAGTTTTAAAAAAGGTTCGTTCAATTTTACTTAACAGCTTTATTGAATACAGCTTTATTAAATAAAGTAACTCATTCGTCATTGCGAAGTACGAAGCAATCTAATTCTTCATGAGATTGCATCATTTCGTTCCTCATTCGCAATGACGTTTTCTGCAATCGTCATTGCGTGGTACGAAGCAACTAGTGAAACTAAAAACCCCTATCCCAACCCTTTCCCCAAAGGGAAAGGGCTTTAAAACTCCTTTCGGGAGTTTTAAAAAGGTTCGTTCTATTTTACTTAACGGCTTAATTGAATACAGCTTTATTAAACAAAGTAACTGAATCGTCATTGCGAAGTACGAAGCAATCTAATTCTTACAAGAGATTGCTTCATTTCGTTCCTCATTCGCAATGACGTTTGTCCTTAATTACTACCTTAAAACGAAGCAATTTAATAAATATAAACTTAGAAAAAAAAGAATTGTAAAAAGTAGTAATAAAATGAGCAAAAAAAGCAGACTTATCTGTTTTCGATGAGTATATTTTATGCCACGAATGCACGAATAAAAACAGTAAAACTTAACTACTGTAAATTAAATCAATTGCGAATTGTCTAAATTCTTCTGCTGTTTTGATGGCTTCTTATAATTCAATATCTGAAAGATGAATTGTTTGGTTTGGATATCTTACTTCGACCCCAAAATTATTTAAAATAATAGCTTGATTATATTTTTGTTCCTCAATTTTAATGAAATCAGAAAGTAAATCAAATAAGTAAATCAAATTATGTGTTTTTGGAAAAGTTATATTTTTACTAATCAAAATAGCTTTCAAGTATTTTTCTACAGCTTGTTGTGTATGAAAAGCTATGACATCAAAATATTGAGGAATGTGCAAATATATTAATTTTGCTGTGCCTAAATCATGATCTCCTTTCTCGATCCAATCATTAATATGTTCATTTTTTTCGCTCATATAAAACTTTTGCATGTAACATGGCTTGATATATAAATGAAAATTTGTCTTTTTGACCAACTTCAAATTCGTCATTGGTATAAACAAGTATATCCATTGGAGTTTTAGTGCCTAAAAAAGACTTATGAATATCTACATTTCGTAAATGAACAGGTTTTTCGGTATCCATAACAATAAGCAAATCTAAATCGCTATTGCTATCCGAATTACCTATGGCATAGGAGCCAAACAAAATAATCTTATCAGGATTAAATTTTGAAACTATTACATCAGAAACTTCTTTAATTCTGTTTATAAATTTCATTTTTTATACTTTAGCTGTCCAAGTATTGGTTTAAAATTTGAAAATTCAAATCCCAACTTGCAATTGGGGAAATTACGAAAAAAGAATTTTTAAAAACTATAAAAACCATTTTTTATTCACACCAATTTTTAATATTAGTTCATTCAAAATATATTTTTTGCCACGAATGCACGAAATTTTTTAGCTATTTTTTCGTGTTTATTTATGCATTCGTGGCTACTTTTTTATGCCAATTTCAAGTTTTGAAAACTTAACGAAATTTATTAGCTATTTTTTCGTGTTTATTCGTGCATTCGTGGCTACTTTTTTATTCCAATTTCAAGTTTTGAAAACTAAAATGTATGTTCTTGCATGTATAACACAATTTTTGCCTCGAATGCACGAAATTTTTTAGCTATTTTTTCGTGTTTATTCGTGCATTCGTGGCTACTTTTTTATTCCAATTTCAAGTTTTGAAAACTTAAAATGTATGTTCTTGCATGTAT
>RDZG01000080.1 GCA_004293915.1 Bacteroidota bacterium
CGGTATACCCTCTTTTTCCTTGGCACAAAGTTAATTAAAATTTCTTGAAATATTTATATAATTATATTTGGTTTTTAAGACAGTACCTACGGATAGTGGGCAGCAAGTGTAAACAACAAGAATAGCTGGTTAAATCGTATTTTATTGTAATTCTTATACATTATCCAAAAATATAAATTCCAATATTTTTCCTACCTGTTGAAAACTAAATATATTAATCAATGCGAAAGAATATTTTAGACCTTATTTTTGTTCAGTTTCAGATAAAATATACACATTATGGCTTCATTTGAAGTGCAAGGCGAGGCGGTTTTTCGTTAAAAGGTGAAATAACTCCACAAGGAGCTAAAAATGAGGCACTTGAAGTGCTTTGTGCTCCCTTACTCACATCCGAACCTGTGGTAATCCGCAATGTTCCACAAATTAGGGATGTATTAAAATTAATAGAATTATTACAAGATTTAGGTGTTCATGTAGAAAAACTTAACGATTCTGATTATCGATTTACAGCAAAAAATGTGAATTTAGCTTATCTCGAAAGCGAAGATTTTCGACAAAAAGGAGGTGCGTTGAGAGGCTCTGTGATGATAATGGGTCCACTTTTGGGTCGTTTTGGTAAAGCAAAAATGCCAAAACCTGGAGGCGACAAAATTGGCAGACGCAGAATGGACACTCATTTTATTGGTTTTGAAAAACTGGGTGCAAAATTTAATTACGATACCAAAAATAGCTTTTTTGAAATTGATGCATCAAAACTCAAAGGCTGCTATATGTTGCTCGATGAAGCTTCGGTAACAGGAACAGCAAACATTGTTTTGGCTGCGGTTTTAGCCGAAGGAACCACAACAATTTATAATGCTGCTTGTGAACCGTATTTGCAACAACTTTGCAATATGCTCAATAGAATGGGAGCAAAAATAGAAGGTGTAGGCTCAAATTTACTGAAAATTCATGGTGTAAAAGAACTTGGAGGCACAGAACATGCTATGCTTCCTGATATGATTGAAATTGGTAGTTTTATTGGCTTGGCAGCCATGACTCAATCTGAAATTACCATCAAAAACGCGAGGGTTGATATGCTAGGACAGATTCCTGATATTTTTCGCAAACTTGGTATTCAGTTAGAAATCAGAGGCGATGATATCTATGTTCCAAAACAAACAAAATACCAACTCGAAACCTTTATAGATGGCTCATCGCTAACTATTTCTGACGCTCCTTGGCCCGGATTTACTCCCGATTTAATAAGTATAGTCTTGGTAACTGCTATTCAAGCTAAAGGTACGGTGTTGATTCACCAAAAAATGTTTGAAAGTAGGTTGTTTTTTGTTGATAAATTGATAGATATGGGAGCTCAAATTATACTTTGCGATCCGCACAGAGCTACTGTAATTGGTTTGAACCGAGAAAATAATTTACGTGGAATTACTATGACATCGCCAGACATTCGTGCAGGAGTGGCATTACTTATTGCAGCTATGTCAGCTGATGGTACAAGCATTATTCATAATATCGAACAAATCGACAGAGGTTACCAGTTTATAGACACTCGTTTGAATAACTTAGGAGCAAAAATCAAGCGACTATAATAATTATATTTTCTACACATTTGAAAGAAAATATATGGAAAATATAAAATTTATATTTTAAAAAAATAAATTTTCCTATGAATACGATTCTCAAAATACATGCTTCTGATGATATGATTGTTGCTTTGCAAGATTTGCAAAAAGGACAAACTTTTAATTTTGAAGGTGTAGATTATGAATTGCAAGATAATATTCCAGCAAAGCATAAATTTGCTACCAAATATTTCGCTATTGACGAACAATTAAAAATGTATGGCGTGGTGGTTGGAAAAGCCTCAAAAGAAATCAAAAAAGGGGGACTTATTCATACAGATAATCTTAAACACGCATCAGAAGATTATGCTATTGAAAAAAAGAAACCGTATAATTGGTCTGCTCCAGACGCTTCAACATTTAAAAATAAAACTTTTTTAGGATATCATAGAACCGATGGCAGTGTTGGTACAGCAAATTATTGGTTGTACATACCAACTGTATTTTGCGAAAATCGCAATCTTGAAATAATCAAAGAAGCTTTTTATCAAGAATTAGGCTATGCTCAACCTGATAAATACAAGAATTTCACAAAAGATTTAGTAAATTCTTTTATTAAAAAGGAAAATATAAACGAGATTACTTTTCAATCAAAAATTGAACATCCAAAATCCAAGATATTTGAAAATATTGATGGCATAAAATTTCTTACACATCAAGGAGGCTGTGGAGGTACACGACAAGATTCTGCAATTTTAAGTAAACTTTTGGCTGCATATGCCGACCATCCAAATGTTTGCGGCATTACAATAATGAACCTTGGTTGCGAGCATTTGCAAACTGAATCGCTTAAAAAAGACATATTCGACCGCAATCCACATTTCGATAAACCAATTCTGAGCTTTAGCCAACAAAAAGGAGGAACCGAAGAAACAATAGTTTCAGAAGCCATTAAACAAACATTTATACATTTGATTGAGGCAAATAAAATAGTGCGAAAAACAGCTTCTATTTCTCATATAAAAATGGGTGTTAAATGTGGTGGTAGCGATGGTTTTTCGGGCATATCAGCCAATCCAGCATTGGGTTATGCTGCTGATTTGCTAGTTGCATGTGGAGGAACCGTAATGATGGCAGAATTTCCCGAATTAAACGGTGTTGAACAAGAAATGGTGGATAGATGTGTAAGCACAGAAATTGCCAATAAATTTATACACTTAATGCGTAGCTATTCGGCTCAGGCAGAAGCAGTTGGTAGCGGATTTTACATGAATCCATCGCCTGGCAATATAAAAGATGGTTTGATTACAGATGCCATAAAATCATGTGGAGCTGCTCGAAAAGGAGGTTTTTCTCCCGTTACAGAAGTTTTGGATTATACAGAAAAAAGCACAAAAAATGGACTTAATCTTGTTTGCACTCCTGGCAACGATGTAGAAGCAACAACAGGAAAAACGGCTTCTGGAGCTAATGTTATTTGTTTTACAACAGGTTTAGGCACTCCAACAGGCAATCCAATCTGCCCTGTAATAAAAATTAGCACTAATAATGCTTTAGCAGAACGTATGCCAGATATTATAGACATAAACTCAGGAAGTATAATTACTGGAGAAAAATCAATTACTCAGATGGGAGAAGAAATATTAGAATTTGTACTCAAAGTTGCATCTGGAGAAGTTATTCCAAAATCCGTATTGCTTGGTCAAGACGATTTTATACCTTGGAAAAGAGGCGTTAGTTTATAATAATGTTTTAAAAAAGGTAGATCCAATTCATATTTCTTGGTGTTTAAATTATGTTGTAAAATTCAGAATAGAAAAACACAAAAATTTGACTTAGGTCATATAATGGTATTGATTAAATTTTGGCTCTTATTCTACTTAATGTTTCCAAAGAAATGCCAAGGTAGGAAGCGATAATAGTAAGCGGAATGGTTTGAACGATATGTGGACTTTTATTAAAAATGTTTAAGTAACGTTCCGTAGCAGACATCGTATGAAATTGAAACAATCTATTTTCAACCCACATGCCATAATATTCGGCAAGCATTAAATCCAAGGATAACAATTTCTGATGTTTTGCTTTAGCATCTTGAAATGCCTGGTAATGAGTTATCGAAACAGTAACATCAGTCAGGGCTTCTATAAACTCTCTGCTGGGCTGTTGTAAGGTGTAGCTATCGAACGAAATGGCTAAATCATTTTCAAAATAGAGTTCGGTTGTTATTTCTTTACCATCATTCAAATAATATTTACGAGCAATGCCGCTAATGAGTAAATAACTTTTTCCGCAGATTTCATTTTGACGTAAAAGCAAATCGCCTTTTTTATATTTTTTTTCTGATGAAATACTTTGTAAGGCACTCAAAGTATCATTATCAAGAGCCTTAATGTAATTGTTTATTTTCTCAATGTATGATGTCATCAATTGTTTTGTTTTTTCGGTTTAGAATAGCCGATACGGTTTGCAGCTTGGCGATGGCGGGGTTTATTAGCACTAAACTTTATTCGGAGAACTGAACTTCCACCTTGCACCAATGTGTCTGCGAAGCACGGAACCCCCGCTATCGCAAACCCCTTGTTAGCGGCTGCCTTGCTGTCTGTCCGAAGTTCTGGCGTTAAAAGTTTGAGAAAGATGTATGAACTCATTGGTGATTATTTATGTAGTCGCAGGTTTTTTATTAAACCACTCTCTTGCTTTTGGATAAAGAATTGTCGCAAAAGAACCTGCTACAATTAAAACTACACCAGCAGTAATTAGTAGTGTCGTCTTGGTTGAAACGTCCCCATCTTTTACCTGAAGCTCGTTACCCATCATCTCCGTTGCAATACCAATAATTAGTGAACCCACAATGTTTATTGCTGCTGAGATAACTGAAACAAATGGAGCTGTCTTCAAATACTCATTTTCTGCTTTTAGTTCTTGGATGCCCCTTTCTTTATTTCTGTTCTCTGTCGCAATTAAGTTATGCTGGTTGATGAGCTGTCTTATTGCAATGATGTTGCCCTTGAGTTCGTCAGCAGTAATTTCCGTTATACCGCCACCCTCATAAATTATTGAAGCGTCAATTTGAGTTGCTGTAATTTTATTAGCCATTGTTGCCTCCTTCTTTTTGTTTTAACAACCAACTATAATGAAGCAACTTTCCTGCATCGTCAGCCAATGAGTAAACTCTAAAATTCAGATACAGTATTTTCTCGCCAATTGTCCCGACTTGAATAGGAACTCTGTTGCCCAAGCCAAGTGAGTTGTTGAAATTTACAAACTCAATCGTCAATGTTTTGTCGTTGGGTTGGTGTTGCGATAGTTTATGCTCAGGTTGTTCCTTGTTTGTTTTGAAAACGATTTCAAAAATAAGGTCCTCAATAAAAAACTTTATTTCCTCGTTTACATTACCAACAACTGTCCCGGAAGAATACACTTCGTATTGTCCGATGTTAATTTTAATTGGTGTCATTTTTACTATTTATATTTATCTAATTCTTGTTTGTCAAAGTTCGTTTTTAATTCTAACGGCTCAAAGTCGCACTGTCGGCATAAGGTTGCCGCTAACATTATTAATCACGCAACTTTTACCCAAAAGTTGCGGCTATTTTCAATATATCTGCTAAAATAATAGTATAATTTCCAAAGATTTACACGATTATTAAAATATTTTTTCAAATTTTAGTTTAGCATACTCGAATTTCAAAAAAAAGTATTTTTTGCGTGATGTATTTTGGCATAATATATCATTTTTACCTTAATTTATTACGTCTATACCTCCAAAAATAAGGAATAACCGCAACTTTTATAAAATGTGTTGTAATTACTTTATTGTAGTGTTTTTTAAAATCAAGATAATTATTACACTCCTGTGAAGCCCTGTTACTAAAGCCTTGTGTGGGTTGCTATACCGTTCCGTGATGTCTAGCAACCGTTCTGTTATGTCTAGCAATCGTTCCGTGACGTCTAGCAACCGTTCCGTGACGTCTAGCAACCGTTCCGTGATGTCTAGCAGTCATTGCTAGACGTCTAGCAATCGTTCCATGATGTCTAGCAATCGTTCCGTGATGTCTAGCAGTCATTGCTAGACGTCTAGCAGCCGTTTCGTGATGTCTAGCAACCGTTCCGTGATGTCTAGCAATCGTTACTACAAAAATTATTTACAGCATTTTTTGCATCTAAACACAGTAAGCATTTCAATTTTTCAAAAACACATTCATAACACTTGGCAATCCAATTCGCCTAATATTGATTACAATTCACTGAAAACTAATCTATTTCAAATAAAAGTTTTGAACTATATTTGCAACCTTTTTAGGATAAAACAGATTAAAAAATCATGGAATTGAATGCCCTTTCTGCCATTTCGCCAATCGATGGCAGGTATAGAAAAAACACATATAGCCTTGCTGCTTATTATTCGGAATATGCACTCATAAAATACAGAGTAGCGGTAGAAATCGAATATTTTATTGCTTTGTGCGAATTGGGTGTGCCTCCTCTCCAAGATATCGACAAAAAACTTTATCCTCAAATTTGGCAAATTGCTACTGGTTTTGACGAAAAATCGGCTAACTATATCAAAGAAAAAGAAAAAACGACCAACCACGATGTAAAAGCGGTTGAATATTATGTAAAAGCTGAACTTGAAAAAATTGGTTTGGCACAATACATTGAGTTTGTGCATTTTGGATTGACTTCGCAGGATATAAATAATACTGCCATTCCGCTTTTGATTCGCGACAGTGTTGAAAACGAAATTTTGCCAAAACTAACCGAAGTTTTAACGGTTTTGAAAAAAATGGCTCGCGATTGGATGGAAACTCCCATGTTGGCACGCACACACGGACAGCCCGCCTCGCCTACTCGATTGGGAAAAGAATTTATGGTTTTTGTAGAAAGGCTCGAATCGCAGATGTCGTATATCCGAAGAATTCCGTATTCGGCAAAATTTGGTGGTGCAACAGGCAATTTCAATGCGCATCATGTGGCGTTTCCAGAAGTTGATTGGATTACGTTTGCCGACCGTTTTATAAACGAAAAATTGAGGTTGCACCGCAGCAAATACACCACTCAAATCGAACATTACGACAACACAGCCGCTCTTTGTGATGTATTTAAGCGTATTTCTACTATTTTAATAGATTTTGACAGAGATATTTGGCAATATGTTTCGATGGAATATTTCAAACAAAAAGTAAACAAAAACGAAACAGGTTCTTCGGCTATGCCGCACAAAGTAAACCCCATTGATTTTGAAAACTCGGAAGGAAACTTGGGAATTGCCATTGCTTTGTTCGAGCATTTTGCGACAAAACTGCCCATCTCTCGCCTCCAAAGAGATTTGACCGACAGTACTGTTTTGCGAAACATTGGTATGCCTTTTGCCCATTTGTATATTGCCTTAGAATCTACATTAAAAGGTTTAGGCAAATTGCAACTCAACCAAGCTGCCATCGACCAAGATTTGGAAAACAATTGGGCTGTGGTTGCCGAAGCCATTCAAACCATTTTGCGTAGAGAAGGCTATCCAAATCCATACGAAACGCTAAAAGATTTGACCCGAACTGGCGAAAAAATAACCCAAACTACTATTTCTGAATTTATTGATAAACTCGAAACGAGCTATTCAGTAAAAAAAGAACTGAGAGACATCACGCCATTTAATTATATCGGAATTGTAAAATAAACTATGTGTTTGTGCCTAAATATTTTATATAAATAAGCATTTTTATAGTAATTAAATGGAGATAACTGGTAAAATTACGGGCATAAAATACAAAGTTCTTTTTACCGAGAACCTGAAAGAAGTTAATATTAAAAATTTTGATATTAATGAAATTCCTTCGTCTTGTTTACTAAGAAGTAACAAACATACATTTGCAATTTCAAAATGGGTTTCGCCAAAAAGAACACGTTCCTATCCTTTTGAAAGAGTATTTAACACATTGCATATTTCAAAAAAAATCACTGTAATTCCTATTGTAAAAGATGAGGGTGAAAAAGGAGATAGAGATTTTATACAATGGGACACAGTTTCACTAATGTCATTATTAGATGTTTTTGTAATTTTTTCTTTTTATAAAAATGCTGATAAATCAGGTTTAAAAATTACAAATCAGCAATTCGATAATGAATATGTATTATCAAAAATAAAGGAAATTGAACAGTATCATAGTTCAGCATTGCATTGGAATCTGAACGAATTGAACAAGAATTTGCACAAGATTATAGATAAAGTAAAAACATCTTATGCAAATATTGAACAAAACACAAAAATAAAACTGCATAATCCAAGCGGGTTAGATAATTTTAAAGAAAAAATCGGTAAAGACGTTTCACTTTTCATGGCTTTTTCAAGAGATAAAGCACAAAAAGCTCAATCAAGAGAATTTGTTACACAACAACCAAAAGAAAGTTTATCAACACTTTCAAAAGCAAAAATTACAATTACAAATTATTTAGGAGGGCAGTATTTTTTAACTGTTGATGAAATAAAAATTGCACAAACCAAAGTACATTTAATAGAAAGTAAGCATAGTAAAAATGCTTTATTGCCAAGTAAAGGAGATATTAAAGATGGACTGTTAAAACTAATTTTATATTCTAATCTTTCAGAGATTACAGTAAATGGAAAGAAAATTAAAAGTGAAGCCATACTCAACTTAACCACTTCAAAACTAAAAGGTTCAATAACAACTTTGAGCACAAAAAAAGAAATTTCAAACTTCTTTAATGAAAATAGTTTTTCAACTCAACAAATAAAATTGATTGAAACTATTTTTGCTGAAGCAAAGCTTAATAATTTTATCATTCAAATACAATATTCAAAATGATAAAAAGTCCATTAAGATACCCTGGAGGAAAAAGTAGGTCTGTAGATTTAATTTCTACAATTATTCCTGAATTTGACGAATTTAGAGAACCATTTTTGGGTGGTGGTTCTATTTTTATTTATACCAAACAACGTTTCCCGAATAAAACATTTTGGATTAATGACCTTTATTTTGAACTATACAAGTTTTGGGAAATGACCCAAAAAGATGTTGATGCACTTATTGAAAAAATTTATGAATGGCGTAATCAATTTCCAATAGGTAAAGAATTACATAAATTTTTGAATGAAAATTTAGCAAAATTCAACGATTTAGAAAGAGGGGCAGCCTTTTTTATCTACAATCGTATTACATTTTCAGGCACAAGTTTAAGCGGTGGTTTTAGCGAAGGAGCATTTACAGGGAGATTTACAGAAAGTAGTATTCAGCGTTTGAATCAGTTTGCAAAAGTTATTAATGGTTCTAAAATCACAAATCTTGATTATGAAGAGTTAATAAAAAAAGATGGAGAAAATGTTTTTATTTTTCTTGACCCACCATATTATTCAGCAACAAAATCTGCATTATATGGCAAAAATGGCAATATGCATAAAACCTTTGACCATGCTAAGTTTGCAGAAAACATGAAAAATTGTAAACATCAATGGCTCATAACTTACGATGATAGTGAATATATAAGAGATTTGTTTTCTTTTGCAAATATTATTCCATGGGAACTAATGTATGGAATGAGAAATGTAACCTCAGGAGCAGACCAAGTTGGAAAAGAATTATTTATATCAAATTACTTAGAAAACCTACCTAAAAAACTACAATTATCTTTATTTGAATAAAAAATGTTATCTAAAAAATACTTGATTTTATTTTTCATATTATATTTTTCAATTGTTTACAGTCAATCCAAACGCATAGAGCTTATAAGAGCTGATGCATTAGAAGGAACCACGTATAACAACGAGCCTGTACGAAAACTGTCTGGAAATGTGGTTTTTAAACAAGAAGATGCCCAGTTGTTTTGCGATTTGTCGTATCAATTTGTTAATCGAAATGATTTAGAAGCTTTTTCAAACATTCGCATCCTCAAAGGCGAAGGACAAAGTATCATAAATGGTGAAAAAATGATGTATTTTGGTGATGCTAAATTGGCTAAAATCACAGGTTCAAATATTATCTTAAATAGCAAAACACTTTATTTATACACAACCGTTTTGGATTATAATACCCAAGCAGATATTTCTAATTATTACAATGGTGGAAAAGTGATAGATGATGTAAACACACTTACATCAAATTTTGGAACTTATTTTAAACAACAAGATTTGTTTGTGTTTATAAAAAATGTGGTTTTCAAAGATGGTAAACACACTATTTATACTGATTCGCTAGATTATAACACCGTAACTCGGATTGTAAAATTTAGAGGTCCGACAACTATCATTGGTCCTGATGGAATAATGAATTCTACCAAAGGCGAATACAATTCGGCAACCAAACAATCTGATTTTCATAGTAAATCTACTATTTATTCAAAAGATTATTCGCTCACTGCCGATAAATTATATTATAATCAATTTACAAAATACGGACTTGGCATAGGCAATGTAGTTTTGATTTCTATTAAAGACAGTGTTACCGTTTTTGGCGATTATGGACAATATTGGGGAGATAAAGGACATACAAAAGTTTATCCACAAGCCTTGATGCAAAGTGTGAGTAATGCTGGAAAAGACACCACTTTTTTGCGAGCCGATACGTTGCTTTCTATCAACGACACAATAAAAAAAGAAAAAAGACTTTTGGCATACAATCATGTGTTTGTATATGACAAAAAAAACATGCAAGCCATTTGCGATTCGTTGGTAAACGATGTAACAGACTCAACCACAACCTTTTTTAATGACCCCGTAATCTGGAATGGAAAGAATCAAATGCGTGGCGACACCATAAAAGCGTATTTAATGAACAAAAAAATACATCAAATAAAATTCAGAACTAAGGCTTTTATTATATCAAAAGATACCCTTGAAAATTTCAACCAAGTGAAGGGCAAAAACATGGTTGCTTACTTCGATAGCAGCCGCATTAAGCGTGTTGAAGTATTAGAAAATGCCGAAAGTATCTACTATGCACTGCAAGAAGATACGGCTACAAATGGCTTAAACAAAGCCGAAGCGGTAAATATGACTATTCGTTTTAAAAATCAAAAAGTAAAAACCATTTCGTTTTATAAAAAACCAAAAGCACTTTTTATCCCTATACATGAAATAAATGACGATGTAATCCGACTTCGCGGATTCAAATGGAGAGAAGCTGAGCGTCCAAATTTAATGCAAGTTTTAGGGAAATATTACGTTAGTGAAAAAAAACGTAACATTATTAAAGTAAAGAACGTATATTTGCCAACTATTAAAAACACATTAAAAAAGAAAAAAAATAAATGAATTGGCTCAAACAGAATATTTTAAGTATCTTAAATTTGCTTTTGCTGATTTATCTATTAGTTCAATTATCAACTTTAAAAACCGAACTAGATGATGTTAGAGATATTGCAACTAAAACAGCACTCGAAACTGAATTAAATAACTCAAAGTTAGACTATGTAGAATCAGACATCAATTCTCGAATGATTGATTCTATAGAAAGTACTAAAAAGAAATAAAGATTTTGTACTGTTTATTGTTGGAAATAGCTATCAATTTTTGATAGCTTTTTTTTTGAATTAAATAGATATAACATTACTTATTTTATAAATTATTGTTCCCCGTGGCAGGTGTCTTCACCTGACACTAGTTTGATTTGTGTCAGGTGAAGACACCTGCCACGGGATATAAAATTTATATTTTTTGAAATATCAAAAGTTGAATTCAAATAATCGTCAAATCCAAAAAGACTCTTCCCCCGTGGCAGGTGTCTTCACCTGACACAAATCAAACTAGTGAAGCTACGAATAAAGTGCTTTAATTTTTAAATTCAAAAAAATATGGTTTCAATTAAAAATATTGTTAATAACTTTTCTTAAATAAAATAATAGTTGATTCTTTTCGTTTATTATTTTTACTGAATATTTATGCCAATTCGTTTCTTAGTTTTATTCTTTTACATAACTTTTTATAAATCTTTCAGCCAAATTGGTGGAAGATATGCTTTCAATTCGCTTAATTTAGCTTCTAATGCACGGGTTTTAGGAATTGGTGGTGATAATGTTTCTGTTTCAGACAACGACCCCAATTTGTTTTTTCATAATCCAGCACTTTTAAATAAAACCATGCTTCGAAGATTGGGTGTAAATTTCAGTCCGCACATGGCTGGAATTTTTAATACCGCACAATGCTATGCTTTTAATGTTAAAAAACTTGGGCTATTTGGCGTTGGATTAAAATTTTTAAACTATGGAAATGCAAAAAGAACGGACGAAGATGGTGTTGAACAAGGCGGCATAGTAGAAGCATACGATATGGTTTTACAAGCATCTCATGCACGTACTTTAGGCAATTTTTCGTTGGGTGCCACATTCAAATTGGTTGGTTCTCAAATTGCAGGATTTAGTACCTATGGCGTAGGCATAGACATGGGAGCAGTATTTAAACATCCCAAAAGAGATTTTACAATTGGATTAACTGTACGAAATATTGGATTTGGCAAAAATGCGTTACCTATAAATGCGTTAATTGGTATGTCGTATAAGCTAGAACACATGCCTTTGCGGTTTTCGCTTACCATTCATCATTTAAACAATTGGAATATTGCTTATTTAGATCCCAATGCAATTGTGAGTTATGATATTAATAATAACCCCATTCGAGATACTGCCACTGCTTTTACCGAAATTCCACGCCACTTGATACTTGGCGGTGAGTTTTTATTATCAAAAGGATTTAATATTCGTGTGGGATACAATCACATGCGAAGAGCCGAACTAAAACCCGCTGAAGCCAGTATTTTATCGGGGTTTTCGTTGGGATTTATGCTTAAAGTAAAATCTTTTGAACTTGCCTATACGCGTGCATTTTTTCACCCGTCTGATGGCGTAGATATGTTGAGTTTGATTTGGTCGCTAGATAATTTTTTGAAAAAAGTAAATCCAAAAACGGTTGAAAGTGCAAATTGATATAAAGTCTAACAAATATTTACAAATTCCTTGATAACTTTTCCCCAATGGGGAAATAAGAAAGGGGTTTTATAAAAAATTAATTGTAAATCAATGTCGTTTATTTAAGCTTCCTTATGTCTTTCTCCTTTGGGGAAAGATTAAGATAGGGGCTAATAAAACGCTTAACTAAACGACATTAAATTGTAAATATAAATTAGACTCAATATAAAAAATCACCTCAACCCATAGTATAAAGTTGCAAAAAGAGACAAAAACAAGTTTCTATTTTCGGCATAAACCATTTGTGGCATGGTTCTAAAATAGGTTTCAGACATTACACCAATTTCGACTCCTGCGACTGAGTTTCTAATACCATACTCAAAGTTTAAAGAAGCTTTAGCATGTATTCCCAAATATGGAACCATGCTTCCAAAACCTGAAAAAACACCAGCATTTCCAACTATTTTGTTAGTGTTAATTTGATTTGCATTTTCTGCTGTAAAATGTGCTTGTCTAATGTAAGTTTGGTCTATAAAACCTTCTTGAATATTTGGATAAAAAGTTCTATCATCTTCCGTAGAATACTCTATGATATATGGTTTCATATATCCAATTGAAGGACCAACAGCACCTATAAAACTTACTTGAATTCCTTCTTCTGCGGCTTTATTAAAAAGTATAATTTCCTTTCCAAAATGTGGACGAATTACTAATAAATCATTAGATTTCCCATATGAATAACTACCCAAAATCGAACGTGTACTTTTTTCTTTGTGATGTTCAACATGCACCAAATCTAAACCAATCAAATAATAATTTCCATTCGATTCTTTTTTTTGCCAAGAATATTTAAAAGAAAATCCTGCTAAAATCCCACCATTGGTTGCCCATTGCAAACCGTATGTAAATTCTCTTTCGTGATGTTCTGATTCTTCTTTTTCTATTCCATTATCTTTTGGGGCAACAAATCGCTCTTCTTGTGCATTTACAAAAACTGTAATTAAAAAAAACAATAAAAATAAATTTCTTATCATGATTTTGGAACCCAAGCCTCAAGCAATTTTGCATTTGGTTTAGGTATTATTTTTATATTTTTTAATTCAGCAGGAAGCAAAACACTTTCTCCTTTTTTGATATTTGTATTAGAATTTTCTACTTCTAAAGTAGCTTCTCCATCCACACAAATATAAATCACAAACGAATCTATTTGTTTATAATTTCTTGAAACTATTTGGTTTGCATCAATCAAATTTGTTTCAAAATAATTACAAGTTACTAAATTTACGGATTCGTTTTTGGCTTCTTTATATTTAGATTTATATTCTGGATAAAAACCATAATCAATGGCATCAACAGCCAAATCGGTGTGTAATTCTCTCAAATTTCCATTATCATCTTTTCTATCAAAATCATAAATGCGATATGTAACATCCGAAGTTTGTTGAATTTCTGCCAAACAAATTCCTTTTCCAATATAATGAACTCTGCCAGCAGGCAAAAAATAAACATCGCCAACGACTACATTTTCAAAATTCAAAATTTGGTCTAAGGTATTGGAGTTTAAGTGTTTGATGTATTCTTCTTTTGATGTTTTTTTTGCAAAACCTGTATTTAATTTTGCATTTTTATCAGCTTGAAAAACATACCACATTTCGGTTTTTCCAAACGAATTATGTCGTTCTTTTGCTAATTTATCATCAGGATGAACTTGAATCGACAAATCATCATTGGCATCAATAAACTTTATTAAAAGTGGAAATTCGTTTCCAAATTTTTCATAAACACTTTTTCCAACCAATTTTTCTTTATATTTTTCTATCAACAAAACCAAATCAGTTCCTTTTAAAGCACCATTTTCTACTTCAGAAATATTACCATTAACACCCGAAATCTCCCACGTTTCGCCACAATTTGGCAATGGCGAAAAATCTTTGCCTAAAATGGTTTTAATTTTGTTTCCACCCCAAATTTTGTCTTTAAACTGTGTTTTAAATTTTAAAGGATATAATTCTGACATCTATTTTTTGTATTTATTGCAAAAGTATATTTAACTACGAATATTTGCATCATAATAAAGAATATATTTGAAGTTCAATTAAAAAAATATCCAATGACAGCTTGTATTGCCATTTTCGACATCGGAAAAACCAACAAAAAACTTGTATTATTCGACTTAAATCTAAAAATGATTTATGAAGAACAAACCACTTTTGAAGAAATAAAAGATGACGAAGGCGATAGTTGCGAAGATTTGCATGCACTTACTGCTTGGATGAAAAACACATGGTTGAAAATAGAAAAAGACGAAAAATTTGATGTTAAAGCCTTGAATTTCACCACGTATGGAGCCAGTTTTGTGCATATAGACGAAAACGGCAGACCTGTTTGTGCTTTATATAATTATTTAAAACCTTTGCCAAAAGATACCGAAAACGAGTTTTTTAAAACTTATGGCGACAAAATGGATTTTGCCACTCAAACTGCTTCTCCAAATTTGGGAATGTTAAACTCTGGCTTGCAGATATATTGGCTCAAAAAATTGCATCCAAGTATATATAATAAAATAAAACATTCGCTTCATTTTCCACAATATTGTTCGTATATTTTTTCAAAACAATTATGTTCCGAATTTACCAGCATTGGCTGCCATACAGGCATGTGGGACATGAAAAAAAACGATTACCATACTTTTATTAAATCCGAAGGAATAGAAAAACTATTACCAAAAATTACAACCGAATATGCAAATGGAGAAACTGACTTTAGAGGTAAAAAAATTCCAGTTGGTACTGGTTTGCACGATAGTTCGGCTGCACTTATCCCCTATTTGGAACGCACAAAAGATAAATTTTTGTTACTTTCTACTGGTACTTGGTGTATCACACTCAATCCTTTTGCACGACATAATTTAACGCAAGGCGAATTGATAAACGATTGCCTTAACTACATGACTTTCAGCGGACAACAGGTAAAAGCATCTCGTTTATTTTCTGGAAAATTTCACGAAAACTATACACAAAGATTGTCAAGTCATTTTTTTAAAGCCAAAGATTATTTTAAAACTGTAAAATACAATTCAGATTTTTTAAAACAAGTAGAAGATTTGCCTATGTTGCTTCAAGATAGGTTCGACCCCGACCAATATTTTGATGCCTCAGACCTTGATAATTATAAAACATATGAATTAGCATACCATAAATTAATTTTAGATATGGTTGATTATCAGATAGATGCCATCATGTTGGCTGGCGAACATTTGCATGGTGGTATTAAAACATTGTATGTAGATGGTGGATTTAGCAAAAATGAAATTTTTATGAATTTGCTAAAAGCAAAATTACCAAAACTAAATGTTGATGCATTTGAAATTGCCCAAGGAACTTCGCTTGGTGGTGCTATGGTTATGAAAAAATACATCAAATAACTTATGGCAAAGGAAGAAAAAATATCAGATTTGATCAAAAACCTTCCGCAAACGCCAGGTATTTATAAATATTTTGACAAATCCGAAACCTTAATTTATGTTGGCAAAGCCAAAAATCTAAAAAAGCGTGTTAGTTCGTATTTTTCAAAAATTCATACCGATAATAAAACTCGTTCGCTAGTTAGCCAAATCGAAAAACTAGAGTTTATTGTTGTCGATTCCGAAGCTGATGCACTTTTATTAGAAAATAATTTAATAAAAATTCATCAACCGAAATATAATATCTTACTTCGTGATGATAAAACATATCCGTATCTATTAATCACAAACGACAGATTTCCAAAGGTTTATGCAACTAGAAAATTTACTCCTGAAAAAGGAAAAATTTATGGTCCATTTACAAGCGTTGGTGCCATGTATTCGGTGCTTGAATTGATAAAAAAACTTTTTACCATTCGGTCTTGCGACTTAAAATTGACAGAAGCTAATATCAAAGCCAAAAAATTTAAAGCTTGTTTAGAATACCATATTGGCAATTGCAAAGCACCATGCGAAAACCTGCAATCGGAAGAAGATTATGTCAAAGATATTGAGCAAGTAAAAGTAATACTGAAAGGCGATTTGAGTATTATTAAAAAGATTTTTGTAGAAAATATAAAAACATTTGCCTCGAATTTAGAATTTGAAAAAGCAGAAAAACTAAAAAATAAACTCTACGAATTAGACAAATACCAAAGTCATTCGCTGATTCAAAGTGCAAAAGATAGGAATTTAGCTGTTTTTACCCTTCAAACCTACGAAACCCATACCTATATTAATTATGTGATTATTTCGTTTGGAAGAATTACAGAATCAAAAACGTTTGAGGCAGTTCGACAGTTAGACGAAACAGATGAAGAGGTTTTGAGCTTGGCTGTATATACTGTATATGAAAAAACGAGCTTTGAAATCGAAGAAATTATTACAAATCTTAAGATTGATTACGATTTTGGCATTCCAATAAATACGCCTCAGCGTGGCGATAAAAAAGGTTTGGTAGAATTATCACTTAAAAATATAGATTATTATATTCAAAACAAAGCTCTTACCGCTCCACACGAACCTGCTATTTTTAAAGTTTTAGAAATTTTGCAAAACGAGCTGAGTTTAAAAGAATTACCAACCCATATTGAGTGTTTTGATAATTCAAATTTGCAAGGCACAAATCCTGTGGCAGCTATGGTTTGTTACAAAAATGGTGTGCCTAGCAAAAAAGATTGGCGGCATTTCAACATCAAAACCGTGGTTGGTCCCGATGATTTTGGAAGCATGAAAGAAATTGTTTTTAGGCGATATTCCAGATTAAAAAACGAAAACCAGCCACTTCCAAAACTGATAGTAATTGATGGCGGAAAAGGGCAATTGAGTTCTGCCGTAGAATCGCTCAAAGAGCTTGATTTATACGGAGTTATACCAATAATTTCTATTGCAAAACGATTAGAAGAAATTTATGTACCGGGAGATGAGTTGCCAGTTTTGCTCAAAAAAACTTCTGCATCGCTGCGTTTATTACAAAAAATTAGAGACGATACGCATGATTTTGCTATCAACTTTCATCGTTTGAAACGCAGCAATGCTTCAGGAATCAAAAAAAAGAAATAAGTTTTAGCAATTGCATTTACTTTTGTCTACATAAACTTTTTCTTGTTTTCCATTTTTTCTGGTTTTATAATAACAACCTCCTTTTTCGCCTTTGTAAAGTTGTCGGTTTTCGTATTTACCGCATTTTGTTTCTTTTTTATCCGCAAAAGCACAGATATTAATTGATAAAGCAAGAATTAATACTAAATATTTCATGTTTTTGTAATTTATGTATGTAAAAATATCAATTGTATATTTATCTGCAAATAGTTTTAAGAAATAATATTTTGTTTAAATTATTTTTTAAAATCATAAACAAAAATAGCGTTTTATAAGTTATAATAATAAAACATTATATGAAGCAATTATTCGATACCACTTCATTTCGTTGCAGTAAATTAATTACAAATGCTTACAGTACATCTTTTTCTATTGGTACTAAGCTGATTAGTAAGCGAATACGCGAACATATTTATTCGATTTATGGTTTTGTTCGCTATGCCGATGAAATTGTTGATTCTTTTCATGATTTCGACAAAATAAATTTACTTCAAAAATTCAAAAGAGATACTTACGAAGCCATTGAAGATGGAATAAGTTTAAATCCAATATTAAATAGTTATCAAAAAACGGTTAATAAATTTGGAATAAATTACCATATTATCGAAGCATTTTTGCATAGTATGGAAATGGATTTAACCAAAGAATCGCACGATATTAAAAGCTATAAAGAATATATTTATGGTTCTGCCGAAGTGGTTGGTTTGATGTGTTTGAGGGTTTTTGTGGAAGGAAACGATGCCTTATACGAAGAGCTAAAACCAGCCGCACTAAGGCTCGGTGCTGCATTCCAAAAAGTAAATTTTTTAAGAGATTTGAGCCATGATAATATCACACTTGGTCGTACATATTTTCCTGAATTAGAGTTCAGTAGCTTTAATTTGTGTACAAAAAAACAAATCGAATACGATATCGAAAAAGACTTTAGAGCTGCCTATTTAGGAATTATGAAATTACCAAAATCGGCTCAACTTGGTGTTTATGTGGCTTATGTTTATTATTACAATTTGTTCAAAAAAATAGAAAAAGTTTCTCCAGAAAATATCATGCACGAAAGAGTTCGGATTCCAGATGCTAAAAAACTATATTTATTAACAGAGTCTTATTTTAAACATTCTTTAAGTCTAGCTTAATGAAAAAAATAGTTTTGTCATTTTTATTATCTTGTTTATTCAACATTGCGTTTTCTGCTGATGAACAAACAATTAGAAAACGTTTTTACGAATCAGTTGAATCGGCAAAAGTTGCAAAAACATTTTTAGAAGAGTTAAAAAATATTTCAAACGAACCCAATCAAGCATTAATTGATGGTTATCGTGCTGCAACTTGCATGGTAATGGCAAAACATGCTTTTAATCCATACAGTAAGTTTAAATATTTTTCTGATGGAAAAAGACTTTTGGAAAAAACTATAACTAAAAATCCTGAAAACACCGAATTACGATTAATTAGATTTGCAATTCAAACCAATGTGCCAAGTTTTTTGGGCTACAACAAAGAAATTATTGCTGATAAATTGTTTTTGTTAAACAATTTTAGTAAATTAGATATAAAATCAACAACCGAAAACCAACTTAGGCTCATAATCAAAGAATATTTAATAAAATCGGGTTTATGTACATCGAGTGAAATTATAAAAATCAACCAATCTTAAAATAGCTATAGCCATGATACTCAATCAAGAATTTGTAGTTTTGGTAAACGAAAGCGATGAAGAAATAGGTACGATGGAAAAAATGCAAGCTCACCAAGAAGGGCAATTGCATCGGGCATTTTCGATTTTTATTTTTAATGATAAAAATCAACTTTTATTACAAAAACGAAATCCTAAAAAATATCATTCTGGCGGACTTTGGACAAACACTTGCTGTGGACATCCTCGTCCGGGTGAAAAAAACAAAGAAGCTGCAATCCGAAGATTAAAAGAAGAAATGGGTTTTACTACATTACTCCAAAAAGAATTTGGATTTATTTACAAAGCTAATTTCGAAAACGGACTTACGGAATACGAATTCGACCATGTTTATTATGGCAAATTTAAGAATTACCCAGAACCAAATTCGTTAGAAGTTTCAGATTGGAAATATATGGATTGGGATAAACTTGTTGAAGATATTGAAATAAATCCGCAAAATTATACTGTTTGGTTCAGGATTTGTGTCGATAAAATTTCTGACAGAATGTTGATGCAATATGCTTGATAGTTGATAGTTGATAGTTGATAGTTGATAGTTGATAGTTGATAGTTGATAGTTGATAGTTGATAGTTGATAGTTGATAGTTGATAGTTGATAGTTAGTTGATAGTTGATAGTTGTATAAAATAATAAAAATTTCTCTTTGCGACTTTGCAACTTTGCGAGACTAAAATTTTAAAAATAATTCATAATTCCTATGTTTCTACCTTTTTTTATAACCATTGTAGCCTATTTTGGGATGGAATTTATGGCTTGGTTTACACACAAATACATTATGCACGGATTTATGTGGTTTTGGCACAGCGACCATCACAATAAATCTTCCGAAAGTTGGTTTGAGCGTAACGATGTTTTTTTTATTATTTATGCCATTCCAGGTTCATCTCTAATGATTTTAGGAATGTTAAACGGATTTGATTTTAAGTTTTTTATAGGTTTAGGCATCACTCTTTATGGGTTTACCTATTTTTTAGTTCACGATATATTTATTCATCAACGTTTTAAACTTTTTAGAGATACTAAAAATAGTTATTTGCTTGCCTTAAGAAAAGCACACAAAGCGCACCACAAAATTATTTCAAAACACGATGGAACTTGTTTTGGAATGCTTGTAGTTCCCAAAAAATATCATTTGGAAGCAAAATACATTTTGCAAAGACAATAAGTTTTTACAACAAACTTTAGTGAATACAAATAATATATAATCTATAATTTTATAAAGTTAATTGGAATCCAATTTTTATTGTAAATCGTTCCCAAAAATTTAAACCTTGCGCATAAGTGAGTCTGTGATAGGCTTCTACACGCACAATTTTGAAAATATTTTCTATTCCATAACCCACTTCCATATAGGGTTTGCTAGAATCTAAAATCGAAAATTGTTTGTATTCAAAACTATTAGCCTTGCCATCAACCGTTTTAGTAGAATCTGCATTTTTGAAATGGGGCAACATATTATCTAATTGTGATTGGCGAGCAGTTCCCCAAATGGCATTGAAACTTACCACTTCACGCCATTTTAGTTTTCTCAAAAGCGGAATTCTATTGAAGAAAAAACCATTAAAATGATGTTGATAATTGAGCGAAACAGATTTATCGCTCACAAATTCAAAAAATTTCATGGTGCTAAATCCAACTGGATTATAAATTGGACTTTGATTTCCCAAATGTACATTTAAGAGTGGAAATGGCAAATCTTGCGGTATATACATTCCTGTAATGTTATAAATAGATTGTCCAAATTTACCAACGGTAACTTTTTGGTACAAATTAATTGAAAATTTGTCGTAACGAAAATTACTACCAAACACACCTTTCAAACCTAAATGATAGCGAAGGGTAATTATTGGGAATTTTTCAACCCTAGAACTTATTCTGCGATGATCAAGAAACAAAAAAGTTTCGCGTTTTGCCAATCGCAATTCAAACATGATTTCTGAATTTGTTAAATAATTTCTTATATCGTTTCTATCTTGTTCTGGAATAGGAATAGGTTGATCAAAATAACCAAAATTGGTTTGCGGATTTCCATTATTTATTGGATTTAAAACCTCATACATAAACTGTATTTTAGGTGTTATGCCTTTCACAATATCCATTTGAGCATAAACTTGAGAAGTGCTATAATAAAACGGACTTCTTTCAGCAACTGGTCCCCATTTTGTTAACGTATAAAACAAGGCAGTTCCTGGAGCTCTAAAATTATTGTGCAATGCAACTTGGTCTATATCAAATGTATGCGATGCACCTACTAATGCCCATTTTTTCTTCGAAAACCAATATTCGGCTCCAAGTCCGTATTTGAGTTTTAAATCTTTTGTGCCAAAAGCCAAAAATCCTTTGAGTTGCAATCTTTTATTAAATTTCATGTTTGTTCTAAAGCCCAAACGCAACCGAAAACCTTCCACATTATTGACATTAAACAAATCTAAATACGGTCCAAACTCAATCGGACCTACTTTTTTGTGTCCGTTCACTACAATATCAACAATTTCGATATATGTTCGCACTATAGGTAAGTTTTTGATAGTATCAACCATTTTAAATACTTGTTTATCAGCAACAGAAAGCGAATCGTGTCGTTTGGTTTCAAAATAATTTTGATTTCCCAAATCAGCCGCATTTTCGTTTACTTCTACTGCCAAATCAAAAAAAGTAATCGGCTTGGGTTCTTCGGTTTTTACATCCTTATTTGAAACATAAAATTTTACTAACATACCCGCTGTGCTATCACCAATATCTGCCATATCGACCAAAAAACGCAGTTTTTCAGTAAGCCAAGGTCCAGCTGAAGTTCGCATCATGTCTTGTTGAATTTTTATTTTATCTACAAAATTGATGTTTGTAGCTTTTTTGGTTTGTAAATCGCAACGTTTGAGCGCATAATCTTTTTTAGAAATCCAAATTTTACCATGAAAAGCTAAATCTGCTGCTCGTTTTGGTGTTACAACAAGCTGATAACAAGGCTCATCTGCAATAACTTTTGAAGTATCTTCTAAATAATAATCGTAATATCCTTTCCAACTTTCGGCAATAGGTGACACAAAATCTTTACCCATAAATCGCATCCAGTTTTCGTAAAAATTAAATTCAGTAAATGTAGAACCTGTGATTTGTGAAATAAATTGGCTGTTAGATTCGTCCAAAACACCCGTGATTTTATTTGCAATCACTTTTTCTTTTCTGCGTACAGGCTCATTTCGCACATACACATTCGACATTGTTTCGTTGATATAAATCGGAATAATGGGTTTTCCTTCATCATTGGTTACTTTTTTCATACTATCTATGGCAGCCAAAACTTTTCGCATAACCACATTTTTTCGCATTTTTTGCGTAATGTTATCAATATCGATTTGTGATTTAATATAACTCTCGTATTCATACGAAGCCAAATTTCGTTTGTCGTTTTTGGGTTTATTGGCTTGTACTCTCCTCAAAATTTCCCAAGCAGGGTTTTCGCCAGGTGTAATAACCACTTCGTTTAGTTCAGTAGCATTTTCGCTCATTTGGAAATTTATGGTTTGCGTAGGCTGGTCTAAAACTTTGCGAGATTTGTTTTTATAACCCACATAAGTTGCTCTAAGCGAATCTTTTATAAAAGTTGTTTTTAAAGAATAATACCCATCGAAGTCGGTTTGAGCACCAATATTAGTGCCTTTAAATTGCACAATCACAAAAGGCAAAGCCTCGTTTGTATTGGCATCTGTAACTCTGCCTTTGATTGTATATTGCGAAAAACAAAAATGGCTTATAAATAAAACTAAAAGTAGCGTTTTTTTGTGCGAAATCATTAAATACATTTTTTAAATTATAACTCACAAAAATATAATAATCATTCGATAAAAAAATTAACATCAAAAAAAGTAAGTGTTTTTTGAAAAAATAATTTAGTTTATTAGATAAACTAAAATGTGAAAAAAAATCTTAAAAACCACTTGTTTAAAATATAACAGTAAATTAGTTTTGTAAGAATTATTAAAAATATTAAAAACTATTTAATCAATTTATAATGAAAAAATCAATTACCCTGTTTAGTTCAATTTTATTGACAATAAACCTTTTTGCTGAGCAAGTAAGCCCAGAAAAAGCTGTTTCAATAGCTAAAAACTTTATTACTCAGCAATCTTCAAATGCAAATGCTCGAACGAGTGGAGAACTAGATTTTGAGCAAGTATTTCCTAAAATAAATTCTAAAAACAAAAGAAGTGAGCAAAATTCTCTACCAACTCCTTACTATATTTATAATTTTAACAATAACGGTGGTTTTATAATTATTGCGGGAGATGATGCATCAATGCCCATTTTGGGTTATTCTTTTGAAGGTTTTTATAATGATACCATCATTTCACCACAATTCGCAAAATGGATGGAAGGCTATAAAAATCAAATTCGATACATCAAAGAAAACCAAATTACGCCAACAAAAGAAATTACAAACAAATGGGCAGAATTACAATCAAATAAAAAATCAAATTCAAATTCACGTGAAGAAGAAACCCAATCTGTAGCTCCACTTATTCAAACTAAATGGAATCAAAATCCTTATTATAACAATTTGTGTCCAAGAAAATTTAATTGGCTTACCTTATCTTATGAAGAAAGAGCAGTTACTGGTTGTGTTGCAACTGCCATGGCTCAAATAATGAAATATTGGAACTCACCAACACAAGGTTCAGGATTTCATTCTTATAATCATAGTAAGTATGGATTGCTTTCTGCCGATTTTGGTTCTACTACTTATGATTGGGCAAATATGCCAAATCAACTATCAAGTTCTACTACTACTGTACAAAATAATGCTGTTGCTGAACTTATGTATCACTGTGGAATAAGCGTGGATATGGTTTATGGATTAGCCGAAAATGGTGGCAGTAGCGCTTATGTAATTTCTACAGCAAGTCCTGTTACTACTATTTGCTCAGAGTTTGCACTCAAAAAATATTTTGGATATAAAAACACACTCAATGGTATAGAGCGTAAGAATTATACAAACTTCCAATGGCTTAATTTACTCAAAGCAGAATTTAATGCCAATAGACCTGTATTATATGCTGGTTCTGGTAGTGGAGGAGGTCATTGCTTTGTTGCTGATGGATACGATGCTAACGATTTTGTTCACTTTAATTGGGGCTGGGGTGGACTTAGTGATGGGCATTTTAACATCGATGCCTTAAATCCAAAGGATTTAGGAACTGGAGCAGGTTTAGGAGAATTTAATTCCGACCAACAAGCTATTATAGGAATAGAACCAGGCATTGTTTCGACTGTAAATCTTGCGTTGTATTCAAATATTTCTACTTTACCTGTTTCGGTTACATATGGAGATGCTATAACTGCAAAAGTAAATATAGTAAATAACGGAGCATCTACTTTCAATGGCGATTATACAATTGGTATTTTCAATTCAAACGGAGCATTTGTAGGATATTTGGAAACAAAAACAAATGAATCTTTACCGTCAACGCTTATTTATACTGGAGGACTTACATTTACTGGCTCACAGATGCTAAAAATGTTTCCAGGGGTTTATTCTATGACACTATATTATAGAGTAGCGGGTGGAGAATGGAGTGCAGTAAAAAACGGGAGCTATTCGAATTACACAACCATTACTGTAAATGGCGTTGCAAACGACTTAAAAGTGTATGAAAACTTTTCTATAAACACAGGCAATATTATTAAAAACACACCATTCACAGTTACTTTTAATTTAGCCAACTTTGGATCTTCTACATTCAATGGCGATATTCAATTAGCACTTTATAACTTAGAGGATGGCTCTTTTGTGACATCAATTGGTACTAAAACAGGTCTTACGCTTGATGGTGGATATTATTTTATAAATTCTTTAGTAATAAGTTCTACGGGGATAAACTTAAGTCCGGGAAGTTATCTTTTAGCTGTACAAAACAAATCTACAAATGGGAGCTATGTATTGTCTGGTTCAAGTACATTAAACCCCAATCCCATTACAATTATTGTAGAAGAACCTCCTATTTTACCAGATATGTATGAAAATAATAATAGTCAAACACTTTCTTATAATTTACCTATTTCTTTTAGCGGAAATTCAGCATCAAAACTTACAACTGGATCAAATTTACACATTGGAACGGATATAGACCATTACAAAATCAGTTTACCAACTGGTTATAATTATTCTATTAATGGCAGAGTGCATGATAGCTACAGTAGTAGAAATGGAAATAGTTATACAGCAGATGTTCTCTTTTCAATTAGCGATGGAACAAATACTACCGAAACTTATGATGATGCCATGGCTTCTCCTTATCAATTAAACAATGGAGGAACTTTGTATTTTAAAATTGCACCGTATTTTGCAGGTGTTACAGGCAGTTATTTGTTGGATTTGAATATAACTCGCTCTCCAGTAACTGTAATAGACGAAATTCGGGTAAAAGATTCGGAAATTATACTATTTCCAAACCCATCAACAGACAAAATAAACTTCAAAAATTTAGGTATGCTAGAAACAACAAATTTAAGCGTTGTTAATTCATTAGGAAAATTAGTAATTGAAATCGCTAATTTTGATTTTAAAAATAGCTTAGATATAAGCCATTTGCCTGTTGGATTATACTTTATTAATTTTCAAAACAAGGAAATAAGAAAATCTCAAAAATTTAATATTTCAAGATAATGAAGGTTATAAAAATGGTAATGATTGTCGTTTTGGCAATCATTACATCTTGTAAAACACAAAAGTCAGTATCTAATATACAAAATATGAGTGCTTTACCAAATGTGATTATTTATAAAACAAAAGCAGATTATTTTGATTTTGTGCCAATTACAATGAGTGCCGACAAAAAAGAAATTATTTCGTATCCAGCACCAACAGATTTAAAAAATGAAAGTGGATTGACGTATCCAGCTAAATTAAAAAAAGGATTCTTACTAGATAATAGAGGAATAAATGAAAATAGTGTTTTTACTACAATTACCTACGAACAATACTCAAAATTAAAAGAACCACCAACTCTACAATATTTTTATACTCACATTAAAGATAAAAATCCTTTTATTGAAATATTGAATTTAGGTAAAAGGACAGAATTTAAAGATTTAGTAAATGAAGTAAATGTATTGTTAGAAAAAAAACTAAAATAATGAAGATTTAAAAACAAAAAAACCTAGTTTCATCATCTCGTTTCTAAGTAAGTCGAGTTACAAGGGACTGCTATGCAAATTTAGTAGAAATTTTTACCTTTGTTGTTACTATTTCAGGTCAATATAATGATGGTTTAACCAATCAAGAAGATTGCAAAAAACTTTTAAAAATAAATTCTGTTGAAACTTCAAAAACTAGTTTTGAGATATTTCCTAATCCGTCTCAAAACGGGATTTTAAATATTAAATCAAACCAAACCGGACAGCTAACAATTGTAAATATTTTAGGCGAAAAAGTGTTTTCAAAAACCATTTCAAGTCAATACGAAACCTTTAATACAGGCTTAAAATCAGGTATTTATTTTGTTGTTTTTAATAATGCTATCGAAACAAAAACAATTAAAATAGCTATTGAATAGTTCGATTTTTTGTTAAAATAAAAACTTTTTTTGCTACTCTCATTTTTTCGTTCATACCTTTGTAAAAAATCTTTTAGGGGTGTTTGGATTGTTAAATCCGAACTGAGAAATACCCTTTGAACCTGATCGAGGTAATGCTCGCGAAGGGAAAAAGCTGCAAAATGGCTGTTTTTGTCGTTTTGTATTATTCTCCGCTTTCCTGAGAGGTTTAGTAATTTATTTTCACTAAATCTTTTCAAAAATGTTTCATTCTTTATTATTTTCACTTCAATTATTTGCTTCAGCAGATTCACTTATTCTCAAAGATTCGTTGCGGGAAGATATTGTAATTCAGTCGGTTAGGGCATCAGACCAAACTCCTGTTTCGCAAACCAATTTATCAAAAACAGAAATCGAACGCACTCATCAAGGTTCGGATTTGCCCTATATTTTACATAATACGCCATCCATAATTTCTCAATCCGATGCTGGTAATGGTTTTGGTTATAGTTATTTCAGAATGCGAGGGATTGATTATACACGAATAAGCCTCAATGTGAACGGAATACCAATAAACGACCCAGAAAATCAGGGTTTCTTTTCTAATAATTTTGCAGATTTGGCTAGTTCAGCAAGTAATATTCAGATTCAACGTGGCGTAGGCACAACCGCAAATGGCACTGCTCCCATTGCTGGTTCGGTTAATATTACAACCCAAAATGTTCAAGACCCAAAGTTTACAAAATTCACATTAGGCTATGGTTCGTATGACACACGCAGAATTACGCTGGAACACAATACAGGCATCGATCCCAATAGTAAATTTGGTGTTTATGGACGTTTTTCGTTGCTTTCTTCAAATGGATTTAAAGCAAGTTCGGGTTCCGAAATGAAAACATTTTTGTTTGGAGGTGGCTATTTTGGCAAAAAAAGCACACTCAAATTCAATATTTTTGGTGGTGCTACCGAAAGCAATTTAGCATTTTATGCTGTTCCAAAATCGATTTTAGAAACAGATTATCGTTCAAATATTAATTCTCAACGCGAAAAAGATGCTTTTCAGCAATTTTTTTATCAAGTATCATATAATTTCAATGTCAATAAAAACGTAGATTTTTCTGCCATGGGTTATTTAATACAAGGTTCCGCACCAAGGTTTTTATCGGAATGGTACAATGATTTTCCATATCCAATTTCCTATTCAACTTTTAATCTACCAGATCCAAATCCCACAAAAACATCTTCTAACTTCTTGATTAACTACCAGTTAAACCAATTAACACGAGGTGGAATGTTTACTTCAAATTATAAAAACGCTAACTTTAAAGCTATATTAGGGGTACATGCTAATACGTTTTCTGCCGAGCATAAAGGTTCGGTTCAAGATACTGATTTGTTTCCTGTTGGTTATAAATCTGGACACGTTGCCTATCAAAATACAGGTATAAAAAATGAAATGAGTACCTTTTTAAAATGTAATTACACCTTTTTTTACAAACTTTTTGTATTTGGCGATGCCCAATTACGTTATACTACTTTTGGATATAACGCAGTTGATAAGCCAATTTTAAGAGATAATTATAAAGTAGATAACTTGAATTGGACTTTTTTCAATCCTAAAATCGGTATACGATATAATTTAACAAACAAATTTAGCACGTATTCATCTTTTGGTATCACTAGCAAAGAACCTACTCGTTTGGATATTTTTGGAGGAAACGATAAAGCTGTTCAAAATATTAAAAAAGATAGTATTATAAAACCAGAAAAAGTATATAATACCGAATTAGGCATTGAATATAAATCAAAAAACCTAAGTTTGGCTTTAAATGGATACTGGATGGAGTTTAGAAACGAAATTGCAGCAACTGGAGGAATAAACAATTTCGGCTATTTTTATAGACAAAACGTGCCAGAAAGCAATAGAAAAGGAATAGAATTAAATGTGCAAACACGTATTTTGAATAAAATAATTTTAACAAACAGTACATCAATTAGCCAAAATAGGATAAAAGAATTTACACAGACCATTGCTGTAAAAGATGTTACAACCCAATTTGATGTTGATGCTAAAACCGAAGTTTACAAAAATGTAAATCCAGTTTTAACACCTTCGTTTACTTTATATCAAAGCATTAGATATGAGCCATTTAGCTTTTTATCAGCCGAAATTTGTGGACGATATGTTAGTAAAATGTATCTCGATAATACAAACAACGAAACACTTACTACACCAGATTATTTGGTTGTAGATGCTAAAATGGAATTAAATTTATCAAAGCTAACAAAAGTAGATACTTATATACGATTTTCTATGAATAATGTGCTCAATACCAAATATTTCACTTCTGGTACTCCTACAAACAACTACCAACGTGATGTTTCTTCTATCGACACACGATTTGTAGAACCAAACTATTATGTAGGTGCATTAAGAAATATTATGGTTACAGCTGGAGTTAAATTTTAAAAATTATTGAGATATTTTTTGTAATCCGTAAGTAGCAATGGCTTACGGATTCATTTTTTTATAAAATCATCTATAATAATTTAACCATTTCCTGCAACAATCAAAACAATTTCGCCTTTAACTTCTTTTTTCTTAAAATGTAAAGCAAGTTCTGCCAGTGTTCCATTGGCAGTTTCTTCAAATTTTTTGGTAAGTTCTCTCGAAACCGAAGCTTGTCGTTCGGCTCCTAAGTAGATAGCCATTTCTTCTAATGTTTTTACTAATCTATATGGACTTTCGTAAAAAACCATCGTTCGATTTTCAGTTACAATTTGTTTGAATTTAGTTTGTCTGCCTTTTTTGACAGGCAAAAAACCTTCAAAAACAAATACATCGGATGGTAATCCAGATTTTACTAATGCTGGCACAAAAGCTGTTGCACCAGGCAAACATTCTACTTCAACTTCGTTTTTTAAACATTCACGAACAATCAAAAAACCTGGATCAGAAATTGCAGGTGTGCCAGCATCTGTAATTAGTGCAATTTTTACACCCGATTTTATCTTGTTTATAATTCCTTCCACTGCTTTATGTTCGTTGAAAGCATGATAACTTTGCAATGGTTTTGAGATTTCATAATGCCTTAACAATACCGAACTTGTACGTGTATCTTCGCACAAAATCACATCAGCTTCTTTCAAGATACGTATGCCTCTGATTGTCATGTCTTCTAAATTACCAATTGGCGTTGGCACCAGAACCAATTTCGGCTGATTTTGCATCATTGCTATATTATTTTGCACAAATGTAGCTACTATCCAATCATTTTTATAATTTTGAATACAATACAAAATTTCAAACTTTAAATACTTAAAATATGTACACGTACAAAATACATTTACATAAAGAAAAAGAGGGTGGATATATGGTTACAGTACCAGCTTTGCCTGGCTGTATAACGCAAGGAGATGATATTGACGATGCTGTTGCGATGGCAAAAGAAGCCATTGAATTATATATTGAAGAACTAAAAGAAAGAGGCGAAGATATTCCAGACGATAGTAATACATTTGAATATTCTTTAAATCTAGAAACGGTATGAATCAATCGCCAAAACATCTAATAAAATTATTAGAAAGGCATGGATTTTTCTTTAAAAGAGCAAAAGGTTCACACCAAATATTTTATAATCCAATTTCAAATAGTACAGTTGTTGTACCAGTACACGGCAATAAAGATATAAAAACGGCTACTTTTCTTGCCATTTTAAAACAAGCAGGAATAGATAAAAAAGAAATTTAATTATCATTTTAATCTTTACACTATATATGTTTAATAATTCTATAAAATTCTTCATTTCAACATTTCTATTTATACAAACAATTTCAAATCTAAACGCACAAACAATTGATTTAGAAATAGTTGCAGATAATCTAGTTTCGCCTGTTGGCATGGCTTGTCCTGATGATGGTACAAACAGAAAATTTATAATCGAACAACGTGGATTAATATATATTATTGATAAAAACAATAAATTAATACCAATTCCATTTTTAGATATGTCGAAAAAAATTGTAAAACTTTCGGCTCAATACGATGAAAAAGGACTTTTAGGAATTGCTTTCCATCCAAAATATAAAGAAAATGGACGCTTTTTTGTGTATTATAGCTCCAATTTACCAAATAATGAAAACAATCATATTGGAGTTCTTTCCGAATTTAAAGCCGATAAAAACAACCCAAACAAAGCACTTTTGGAAGAAAAAATAATTTTAACCATACCCCAACCAGAATGGAATCACAATGGCGGGCAAATTCTATTTGACGCAAAGGGCTATTTGTATTTAGGTTTAGGCGATGGCGGTAGCGGAGGAGATCCTCATGGAAAATTTGGTAACGGACAGAATATCAATACCTTACTTGGTAAAATTATTCGTATTGATGTAGACAAAACCGCACCATATAGTATTCCTACCGATAATCCATTTGTAGGAAAAGATGGATTAGACGAAATTTATGCCTACGGATTGCGAAATCCATGGCGTTTTTCGATTGATAAAATCACGCAACGCCTTTTTTGTGGTGATGTGGGTCAGAATAAATTCGAAGAAATAAATATTATAGTAAAAGGCAAAAATTATGGTTGGAAAATAATGGAAGGTTTGCATTGTTTCGACCCAGAAAAAAACTGCAATCAAACAAATTTAGAATTACCTATAACTGAATATGATCGTTCAGAAGGCTCAAGTGTAACAGGTGGATATGTGTATAGAGGAAAATTATTGCCACAACTTTATGGAAAATATATATTTGCAGATTGGCGTGGCGTGCTTTTTTGTTTAACAGAACAACTAGATAAATCTTGGAAAAGAGAACAACTAAAAACAACAATTTCTGATTTTAAAAACCTAAATATCAATAGCTTAGGCGAAGATATTGATGGCGAAATATATCTTTTGGTGCAAGATTTAGATGGACCCTTTCAGCTCACTGGAAAAGTGTTGAAATTTAAAAAGGGGGGAATAAATAATTGACTTTGTGGATAAGCTAAAATTAAAATTAGCTAAATATGCATTTATATGGAAACAAATTATTCTGAAATTAAATCTAAGCTCAAAATTGAAGTTACTAAATCAGATAGCAACGAATTAGCACATTTAACGCATTTTTTTCAAAATCACAAAAATGGATTTTCTAAATACTTTAAACCTTTTGCAGATAATTATATAATAGATTTATACGAAAAACTAAATATTGCAGAGGAACCAGATATACAACATTATTTACCTATAAAATGGGATGTTCCATTTCCTCCAGTAAGTAATCCAAAATTCAAATTCATAGATTTATTTGCAGGCATTGGAGGTATAAGACTTGCATTTCAAAATTTAGGTGGAAAATGTGTTTTTACAAGTGAATGGGATACTTATTCAAAAAAAACTTATGACGCAAACTTTGGAGAAATACCATTTGGAGACATAACTAAAATTACTGAAAATGAAATTCCCGATCATGATATTTTACTTGGCGGATTTCCATGCCAACCATTTTCAATAGCAGGTGTATCAAAAAAAAATTCTTTGGGGAAAGTACATGGCTTTTTAGATGAAACACAAGGAACTTTATTTTTTGATGTTGCAAGAATAATTAAACACAAAATGCCTTCTGCTTTTATGTTAGAAAATGTAAAAAACCTTGTTTCTCATGATAAAGGAAAAACATTTACAATTATTAAAGAAACTTTAAAAGAAATAGGTTATACAATCTATTTCAAGGTTTTAGATGGAAAATATTTTGTTCCTCAACATAGAGAAAGAATAATTATTGTTGGATTTAAAAATGACGTTTTTAAACATGAAGAACAATTTGAATTTCCAAAAGCGAATGAAATAAAATATATAATTTCAGATATATTAGAACATGAAGTGAATTCAAAATATACATTATCAGATCATCTTTGGAATTATTTACAGAATTACGCTAAAAAACACAAAGCGAAAGGTAATGGTTTTGGTTTTGGACTTACAGACTTAAATGGTATTTCTAGAACATTAAGTGCAAGATATTATAAAGATGGTGCAGAAATTTTAATTCCACAATTAGGTAAAAATCCAAGACGATTAACACCTAGAGAATGTGCAAGACTTCAAGGATTTCCTGACACATTTTTAATTCCAGTTTCTGATAACCAAGCATACAAACAATTTGGGAATTCTGTAGTAGTACCATTAATTCAAGCTGTAGGAAAAAATATAGTCAATGAAATTATCAAATTAAATGAACTTACAAAACCTCAAATCACTGTTCATTGATAACGGTTGTAGCAAAATCTATATAAAAAAATTATCACTAAACGACAATTCAAAAAATCAAGTTTATTTTGGTGGTAGTTTTGAGATTTTAAATATTCTTCCAATTTCTGAAATCAAAACAGAAGAAGCTGGAGATTGGAACAAAGAACGATTTAAAGCTTCAATTAAATTTAGTTGGATTAATGAGGATGGCAAAATATATCCTGCTCCAAATTCTCAATTAATACTTTATCCAAAATATCCTGAAGTTAGATTTTCGGGATTTTTACAAAAATGTCAAAATCCGCCTTCTGAATTAATGTCTCAAAGATTAGCTGATAGAATCTTATTTTTTTCAATTGATAAAAATGGAACAATATTAGGTTTTGTGGCAGCACCAAATTCAGAAATTTCGAATGAATTTAAAGAAGAAAAAAACATAGCTGAGCACGGAGTTTTTATGGTAATTGAATTGCCAAAATTAGCAAATAATAAATACAAGTTAATAAATGAATTAATTCGAATACATCAATTGGGATGGATAAAGTCTAAGAGTTTAACAAAAGATGGAATAGTTCCTTGTGAAAGTTCTCAGTGTGGTGGATATACGTTGGAAGCTGAATTAGGAATCATTAGAAACGGTATTTCTGAGCCAGATTTTTTAGGTTGGGAAATCAAAAACTTTGGCGTTTCAAAATTGGATAATTTGAATTCTAAAGTTCTTACATTATTTTCCCCAGAACCTACAGGTGGATTTTATAGACAATTTGGAAAAGAAGAATTCATAAAAAAATATGGTTATGCTGACAAAAAAGGCAGAGAAAATCGGATTAACTTTGGTGGAATCTATAAAATTGGCAAAGAAAACAAATTAACAAATCAAGTTTTAAAACTTATAGGATTTGATACTGAAACAGGTAAAATCAGAAATTCAAATGGTAAAATTGGACTTTTTGATTCAAAAGGAGTTGAAACTGCATCATGGGATTTTGCTACTTTACTTTTACATTGGAATAGAAAACATAATCAAACCTGTTATGTGCCTTCGCTATCAAATAAATTAGATGAAAGAAGCTATAAATATGGTAATAAAATTTTGTTATGTGAAGGTACTAATTTTCAACTTTTTTTACAACAAATGGCAAATGGTAATGTTTACTATGACCCAGGTATAAAAATGGAAAATGCTTATTCAAAAATACCTAAAATAAAGCCAAGAAGTCAGTTTAGGATGAAATCACAGTTTTTGTCAAACTTATATTTGCGAAATGAAATTTTAGACATTACCAAACCAAATTCATAAACTAAATTTTTATGACTTGTAAAATTTGTAATGCCGAATCAAAAGTGATTTTTTCAAAAAAAATACTTTTAAAATATGATGTAAAATACCACCATTGTAAAGCTTGTGGATTTATTCAACCTGATGAGCCTTTTTGGCTGCCTGAAGCGTATCAAAAAGCCATTTCGGATATGGATACAGGTATTTTTGTTCGTAATACTAAAAATAAAAAAATGGTTTCCTTTTTATTGCGTTTATATTTCAATAAGAAAGAAAGATTTTTAGATTATGGTGCTGGATATGGCATTTTTGTGCGAATGATGCGTGATGATGGTTTTGATTTTTGGGGTACAGATGAGTACGCTTCTCCCCTATTTTCTTTTGCTTTTGATATCAAAAACTTAGAAAATAATCCCGAAAAATTTGAAGCTATTACTTGTTTTGAGGTTTTTGAACATCTAGAAAATCCAGTTGAAGAAATCAAAAAAATGTTGGTCTATTCAGATTCGATTATTTTTTCAACTTCGCTTTCTGATAATGTTTATGCAAAAAATGGCACAGAAGGTTTGAAAAATTGGTGGTATATTTCAGAAGAAACAGGACAACATATTTCAATATATTCCTATCAATCATTAAAAATAATAGCCCAAAAATTTGGTTTGAATTTGTATTCTAATCGTTATAATTTTCATATTTTAACTAAAAAACAAATAAATCCAATGTTATTTACGTTATTATATTTTATAAAAAAAGTAAAAGATTGGGTTTCAAAAAACAAAATAAATTATAGTGCAGTTGATAGAGAAAAACTAAAATAACACAATGAAAACCAATATATTATATGGTATATTTTTCGGATTTATTTTCCAATCACAAGCACAATACACTTATTTGGTTTATTTTAAAGATAAACAAAATATTGAAAATTATTACGCAATTCCAATTTCGTTTTTGAGTCAAAAATCAATAGAAAGACGAAAAAAACAAAAAATTGCCATTCGATTTGCCGATTTGCCTGTAAATACCAAATACATAGATAGTTTGAAAAAATTAGGTGCAGAAGTTTGGTATAATTCTCGTTGGTTTAATGCTGCTTATGTAAAATGCGACACCAATTTGTTTAAAAACACCATTTCAACTCTCGGATTTGTAAATAAATATGAAGTTTTATATACCAAAACGGCTTCGAGTTTGCGTATTGAGAATTTTAGAAAAGAAAAAAAATCAGAAAGAGTTAGTATTTCAAGCTCGGATTATGGCAATGCGGCAAGCCAAGTTTCGATGATTTGTCTTGATGAAATGCACAAACAAGGTTTTCATGGCGAAGGAATGACAATTGCAGTTACCGATGGTGGATTTACAAATGCAAACAATGTTTATTTTTTTGATAGTTTGTTTGTAAATAATCAAATAAAAGGCACGTTTGATTTTGTTCGTAAAGATAAAGATGTGTATAGTTATTCTTCACATGGCACTAATGTACTTTCATGTATTGGAGGATATGCAAAAGGACAATTGATTGGAACAGCATATAAATCAGACTTTTATCTATTTAGAACAGAAGATGATGCAACCGAATATCCTATAGAAGAAGCCAATTGGCTCATGGCAGCTGAAAAAGCCGATAGTTTAGGTGTCGATATTATTAATGTTTCGTTGGGATATAATACATTTGACAATACAAATTTGAATCATAAATTAGAAGAATCTGATGGAAAATCTACAATCATTACGCGTGCAGCAGATTTTGCGGCTGGGGCAGGCATGATTGTTGTGGTTAGTGCAGGTAATTCGGGTAATAGTTCAACTTGGAACAAAATTACATTTCCTGCCGATGCCGATTCTGTTTTGACAGTTGGAGCAGTTACTTCTGTTGGCAATGTTTCAGGTTTTAGTGGCTATGGACCTACCGCAGATGGCAGAATAAAACCCGATGTGGCTGCACAAGGTGTTGATTGTGTGATTGGTGCACCTAGTAATGTTATTGTTAGAGGCAATGGCACATCATTTTCTGCTCCAATTATGACTGGATTAGTTGCTGGACTTTGGCAAGCAAACACATCGCTTACAAATATGGAAATCATTGATTTTATTAGAAAATCTGGTTCAATATATGCAACTCCTGACAATAGAATGGGCTATGGAATTCCATGTTTTACTCGTGCAAATACCTTAGCAAAAGGAAAAAAAGATTTAACTTTTGTTACTGAAAGATATATTTATCCAAATCCACTTACCGCAGGAAAACTAAATTTGGTTGTTAATATCTCAGATTTGGGAAAAACAATTTTAGTTGAACTATTTAGTATTTCTGGAAAAAGAATTTTTGAGCAAAAAATAGAAAACATCAATCTTACAAACGAGTTAGAAATAGCTAACGATTTGCTTGTTGCTGGATTATATTTTGTAAGAATTAGTGGCGAAAGTTTTGGAACAAAAAACGTAAAGTTAATTAAAAACTAAGCCCTAACTTTTTTACGTTTTTTATAAGCAATTAGCCTTTCTCTTGTTTTATAACCAATGGCTAATACAACACCACCTAATACTAAAAGCACTTTATTGTCATTAAGTGGAATTCCACCGCATTCTGGAGCAGTTAAATAACAAGCTTCTTGATTTGTATAACCCGCACAAGGTATTAGAGGATCAGGATCACATCCATCACAAATTCCACAATCTCCTGATTGAGAAAAAGATTGATGAATGGATGCTACAAATAAAAATGAAAATATCAAAAGTTTAAGTTTGTTCATTGTTTGTACTATTTTAATTTTTTAGTAAATAATTATTTTAAATATTTGGTTCATTGACTGATTTCTAGCTCTCAAAAGATATACACCAGAAGAAATCGACAATTGATTCAAGTTAAACTCATATGTCGAATTTTGACCTCCAATTGAAATAGCTTCGGTATGAATAATTCTACCATCAGACAAACCAATTAAGTCAAAATTTACATTCTCTGTATTTTTTGATTTCAAATTTATATATAAAATTCCATTTGTAACAGGATTTGGAAAAACTGATAGTATTTTTTCTACATTTTCTTCAATTTTAGTAGTTTCTTCTATTTCTCCTTTTCTAAATACAACTGAAAAACGTGCACCAGAATTTGTAGTATTATGTGTAAAACTATAGCTTTCAGAGCCTGAAATTGGTTCTATCGTATTTAATAATTTATCTTTCAAAAATACATCAACAGGTTGATTTACAATAGATTTATTTGCAGTAAATGAATAAATACCATTTTGGGAAGATGTAAATTCTATAGGAAACTCTACTTCTTGTGATGAAAGCCCAACTTTATTTATAACTAAATTATAGCCTTCGTCAGATTTTGAAGATAAATTTAAAGTTGGATTAGAAAATTTAAACAAATCAGATTCAGAATTAAATGCATTTGTTGAGTTGCTATCTAACTTGAATAAAGTCTCATCCATAAAACCATTTCCATCAACTACAATTCCTATTTTATCTTCTAAAATTTCAGTTCTAAAATTTGCTCTATGCGTAGCATCCGTTTTCGCATTTTCATTTATAGACAAAACTGGATTTGCTCCAGTTGCTTTTACATAAAATCCTTGAGCCATAGCAATCAAACTATTGCAACCAGCTACGGCAGGAACACATGAACCTCCAGAATAGGTATAATATTGTCCTCTTGCTGTAGTAGTTGATGTTAAACTAGTACCAGGATCAAATAAATAAACTGCATTCGAGATATTAGTTTTTGTCCAACCGCCATTGTCCCAATCTATTTCTGAAGGATATGGGTTTCCAACTAGATTCCAACCATCAGCGGTAATAGTGCTAGTGTTTGTATATGAAACAGGTAAATTAATATCACCTTGATTTACAATTCCTGAAAAGCTAAGTAACAACGGGCTTGATGGTTGATTTGGTCTTGTTTCGGCAGGGTTTACATTTCTATCTTTTATCAAAACTTCGTATCCTCTACCAACTTGCAATAAATCGGTACTATTAGTAGGTTGTAGTTTTCCAACGTTTATACTAACAGCAGTATTTGTTTCGTCATACATTAAAACACTTGGTATAAATGTAGGAGCTTCGAAACCAGTTCCAGAGCCGGTCAAACGTATTGTCCTTTTCAATTGATTAAAATCTGCGTTGCTTACAGGGGAAGAAATATTTCTACGAACAATTTTAGATGGAACAAAACGCTGTACATTTACAATACCCAAAATTGATGACGTTGATGGAATTACTCCAATTTTTGCTGTCGTTAAACTCGTAGATAACAAACTAATATTTCCATTTGAATTAAGTGTAGTGTTTCCTGCATCTAATTTTAATAAGCCAGAAATGATAATCGGAGCTAAAATTTCTTTTATACCTGCGTTAGATATTCTTACCCTAAAAGCAGACATCACACCTGAACCAGAAATACTCATATTTGCAGGTGCTAATAAATTGATAATTGCACCAATTCCACCAAAAGTACCATTATTTACTATATTTTGATTTACATCTATGGCGTTTGCATTAGTACCCGTTATACTTAAATAAGCACCAGCATTTACTGTAATACTATTTACGCTTGCACTAGTAGTCGTAATTATTGGCATAAAAACAGCATTTGATACGGTAATATCATTAGCTATAGAAGGTGCAGAGCCTCCACACCAATTATTGCCATCGAACCAATCTGAGGAGGTAAATCCTCTCCATAAGCCAGTAACTGAAGTTGCCGATGAAGAGTTCGCTATGCTACCCCAATTGTTTATGCCCGACACACTAAATGTTGTACTTGTTGCAACGGCAGATAAAGGCACAGCATTTGATCCATTTACAAAAAACAGAGAAATACTTGCTGGAACATAACCAATATCTGATGATGCACCCGGAAAAGTAAAATTGCCTACTATATTAATTGGTGCAACCACATTGCTTGTTACAGTATTTATATTCCATACTAAATTAACATTGTTCGTATTACTTAAACAAGTTGATGAAAAAGCTGGTGAAGCTGTTTCGTCTACAACAGATGCTACGATATCTCCTTGGGTGGTAACACTAGTAGCTGTCAATGATGCTGGTGCATAAACACTTGCTGTACCAATTTCATATAACCTAGTTGTTGAAGCAGCTACTGGGAAGTTTTTTGCTAATTACCATTTACCCAACCTGTTGATGAACTTGCTGATAGTAAAGAGTTTGAATATAAATTAAAACTATTGGTAAATATTTTACCCAATCCAAAAGTAAAACTACTTGGAATTGTAACATTTGACAATAATATCAATCCATTGTTTATAGAATTTTTTGATAATGAAATATTATCAAAAGCATTGAATCCAACTCCAGAAAAAGTACCCAAAATTCCTAATTCAGAATTACCTCCAGAAAAAATTATACTAAAATTTCCTACAGTAGCTGAAGAAGCTGTCTTTTGAAAAATTGCACTTGGAGCTACGTATAAATTACCTGTTATAGTTAATAAAGTGTTTGCACCAGAATTAGGTGATTCATGTAATGTATAGAAAGTACCACCTAAAATAGAAACATTATTTAAAAGAACTCTTTGAAATTCGTTAGAGAATGCAGGTACCCTAACAATAGAGTTATTAGTATTTTGAATTATAAACTTATCTCTTACCTCAAAAAGTTGATTATTCGCAATTCTTAAATGTCTTAGAGTAGCTTGTGAAGGACAATTCCATATAAAATTTGAAAAAGAAATTCCAGCAGTTCCAGCAGTAAAACTACTAGTTGTAAGCCCAGTTATACTACATATTGAGCCATCAAGCCAAGTTGATGTGGGTATAGCATTTCCATTTAAATCATGAACATATATAGCTGATGAACCAAAAACAAAATTAGATGTGCTAGAACTTGTACTTCTTATAAAAGCTGTTAAATTTAATATAGTATTAACAAATATCGAATTAGAACCATTAATTAGGAAATTCCCGAAACTCCCATTAGGCACATTTAGTGCTCCTAATACAGTTGAATTTCCATTAAATACTCGAGTTTCATCATCATTGTTATTGTCAATAGTTAATAAGTTAAAAACTCCATTTACTCCTAATAGAGTATAAGTTATAGTTCCCCCTGTTCCACTAGTTCTATAGGTTAAATTCGAATTAGGATTAATACTTACAAATCCAGAATTGTAAATAATATTAGGAGCTGGAAATCTGTTTGTAGTAGAGAAAGAAAACCCATTCAAATCAATAATTCCATTTTGAATTTGAAATTCTTGTGGAAATGATAAATTACTGAACATAGTTAATCTTGCGCCTACAATTGATTTTGCCAATATAAAATTAGTTTGATCTGGAGAAACTATTGGACTAGTAATAGTTATATTTGTATTTGCTCCAACAAATGAAATATTCAAGTTTCCACCATTATTGCCAGTTAATGTACTAGAAGATAGGATCCCAAAATTTCCACTTACATTTAAAACTGCACCACCAGAGTTTCCACAAAAATTACCTCCATTTAAAATAAAATTATTTGTATTTAAAAAAGTAGGATTGTTATTAGAGTGGTTTAACCTTGCACTTCCAGTACTAAAGTTTATAAAATCATTTCTAACAGTCATAGTATTTCCATTCCCTACCAAATCAATACCTCCAGTTTGAGATGGACAATTCCAATGAAAGTTTGAAAAGTTTTGATTTGTATTTCCAACTCCATTTGTAGTTATTCCAGTAATACTACAAGTTGAACCATCTTGCCAAGTAGCAATTGGAATATTTCCGCCATCTCTTGCATGTATGTATGAAGCTGTGCCTGAGAATGTAAGTGTTCCTCCGTTAAGATTAATTCTACTACTTGTACCACCAGAAACTGCAAAACCATTGATAAATAAAGTTTTACCATTTAAATCAAGCTCAGAATTATTACCACAACCAGCAAAACCAACAATTGATAGCAACCCAGTAATAGTTAAGTCTTGCGTTAAAACCAATTTATTATTACTACAATTTGCAGGAACAATAAAAACTAAGCTGTTTATACCACCTATAAAGCCTGGTAAAGTATTTACAGTTTTGAGTTTGATCTTGCCTATAATCAAATCCAGAAGTTCCACCTCCGTAAACTAAACCTCCTCTACCTAAATTTACATTTCCACCTCTAGCAAAAATTGTAAACCCATTCATATAAAAATTCCCAGAATTATGAAAAATATCATTAACCGTATTTATGTTTCCTGTTAAAGTAACATTGTCATTTCCAGTAGAACCTGAAAGATTTAAAGTTAAATTAAAACCGCTGTTTGAAACAACTGCAAGTTTTAAATTTGTTGAACTACTTATAGAAATATTTGCTCCTCCATCAGTTTGAAGAAATCCACCTAATTGCTCAAAATCATTATAAATTGTTAAGGTTCTATTTTGAATATAATTTATCCCTCCCGTTTGCAAATAATCATTTACAAAAATATTTCCACCCATATTATATCTTAATCTAGCTGTTCCTGTGTTTTTTACATGAAAAAGTCCAGAAACTGTAAGTCCTCCATTGTTATAAGTAGTGAGATTTGCATCAGCAATTTGATTAGGACAATCCCAAACAAAATTCGAAAAAGGTGTATATCCATTATCAGAAAATGGTTGAGGAAAACCACTATTTGTAATACCTGTTATACTATAAGTTGAGCCTGAAAGCCAAGTAGAATTTGTTGCACCTACTGAATTATTAGCCACTATTGTATAAATGCTAGAACTTGAAAAAAAACGATTAGAATTATTCCAATTTCCGAAAAAATCTATACCATTATCAAATACATTACCAGTAAAAGTTACTTTAATTCCATTATTATAACTCAGGCGTTTACCACTTATTGTAGCATTCAAATCTTTTATACTTAACCCAAATTTGCTCCACCAGCTGTTTGTATAGAAACTTCTTGGTCGAGTTGTAAATAATTTATCGTTAAAATTCCATCTGTGTTTGCACCATTTAATCTAACCCCTCCTGCACATTCAAATACATTGCTCCAATAGTTTGATTTGGAACATTTGAAACATCAATAAATCCTCCCTGATTAAATATTAAAATATCGTTCGAAGCTGGTGTTGTCCTAGTTGGAACCCAGTTTGTTGGCGTTTGGAAATTTCCACTCCCGCCAAAAAGCGGACCTCCGTTGTTCCAAGTATACGTTGTTTGTGCTTGTAATGAACTAATAGCACAGATTACTCCTAATCCTAATGTAAATAATATTTTCATTTGAAAGTTTATTTGTAAAGTTATTGCTTAAAAAGATTGTTTTTTTCAGATATGTATTTATAAATACACTAAGGAGTTGTAGAAGTAACTCACGAATTTAGTAGTATTAGATTAAATGGCAATATTTTTTTTAAAAAATATTTTTTCAATAAAATATAATATACTATAAATGAGCTAGTTATTTATATATTGTTTTTAACATATAACTTGGAAATTTGAAACAGTATTTATTAAAAAAAACCTAAATATTGCCATATTCCATAAAAACTTTACATTTGCAAACTTGATTTTTGAATCTCATTTATATCATATGAATATTTCTTACAATTGGCTTAAAACATTTTTAAAATTTGAATATTCTCCTGAAGAAGTAGGAAAAATTTTAACTGACATTGGACTCGAAGTAGAAGCTATTGAGCCTTTTGAAAGCCTTAAAGGTGGATTGGCAAATGTGGTGATTGGCAAAGTTTTAACTTGCGAAAAACACCCAAATGCAGATAAATTGAGCAAAACCACTGTGGATGTAGGTTCGCAAATTTTACCCATTGTTTGTGGAGCTCCAAATGTTGGAGTTGGTCAAAAAGTTATTGTAGCTTTGCCAAATGCCGTTTTGTATACAACTGATGGAGAACCTTTTACCATAAAAAAATCAAAAATTAGAGGCGAAGAATCCGAAGGAATGATTTGTGCCGAAGATGAAATTGGCTTAGGAAAATCGCACGATGGTATTATGGTTTTGCAAACCGATTTGCCTGCTGGCACTCCCGCTGCTCAATATTTTGAAATCGAAACTGATTATACAATCATCATTGGACTTACCCCAAACCGTGTGGATGCGGCTTCGCATTTGGGAGTTGCACGTGATTTGTATGCCGCTTTATGCGAACAAAAAGGTTTTACAGGGCAATTTACAAATCATAATTTTTCTAATTTTAAGTCTGATAACCAAACAGATACGATTGAAATTAAAGTTTTAAATAAAAATTATTGTCCACGATATGCAGGTTTAACTTTAAAAAATATTACTGTAAAACCATCACCAAATTGGCTTCAAAATCGGTTAAAATCAATTGGTTTACATCCTATAAATAATGTGGTTGATGCCACAAATTTTGTATTACACGAACTTGGTCAGCCTTTACATGCTTTTGATTTAGCAAAAGTTAAAGGCAATAAAATAATTGTAAAATTTGCTGAAAAAGATACTGTTTTTACAACTCTTGATGGAAAAGAAATAAAGCTAACTGCCACAGATTTAGTGATTTGCAACGAAAACGAACCCATGTGTTTGGCTGGTGTTTTTGGTGGATTACATTCTGGTGTATCAGAATCTACAACGAGTATATTTTTAGAATCAGCTTATTTTCATCCTGATAATATTCGCAAAACTTCGCAATATCATGGTTTAAAAACCGATTCTTCGTTTCGTTTTGAGCGTGGCACAGATCCAAATATGGTGATTTTTGCTTTAAAACGAGCAGCTTTATTAATTAAAGAAATTGCTGGTGGCGAAATTTCGAGCGATATTATTGATGTTTATCCCGACAAAATAGAAAATTTTGCCTTTCAAGTTTCGTATCAAAATATTCGAAATTTAATTGGAGTTGATATTTCTCAAACTAAGATTTTTTCGATACTTGATGCACTGGAAATCAGCAGTTTCAACGAATCGAAAGAAGGATTTTGGGTTTCGGTTCCGCCTTATCGTGTGGATGTGCAACGCGAGGCAGATATTATAGAAGAAATTGTTCGTATTTATGGTTTTAATAACATTCCAAGTTCGGATAATTTAGGTTCTACATTTTTATCAAATTTTCCACAAATCACTAGAGAAAATGTTATTAATTCGATTGCTAACTTGCTGTCAGCCAATGGATTTAATGAAATTATGACTAATTCGCTAACACGAAGCGAATATGCAGCTTCAATCGAAGATTTAGATGCCAAGCAAAGTGTAGAAATTTTAAATAAATTAAGTCCAGAATTGGGTGTGATGCGTCAATCTATGCTTTTTTCTGGTTTAGAAAGTGTTTTATATAACATCAATCGTAAACAAAAAAATCTCAAATTTTATGAGTTTGGGAATGTTTATCGTAAAAAAGCAGAAGGAAACGAAGTAAAAGATTTTGAAGAAACGGCACATTTAGCACTTTTTATTACAGGAAATGCTGCACAAGAATCGTGGAAACAAAAATCTGCTCAAGCCAATTTTCACGACTTAGCCGAAGCCATTCAAAAAGTGCTTTTTCAGGTAAATATTTCGGGTTATCAAACTAAAAACGAAGCTGGTTCTGTTTTTTTGCAAGGTTTAGCTTTTGAAAAAAACACAAAAACGTTGGTTCGATTTGGTCAAATAAAATCAAAACTTACAAAAATTGTAGATATAAAACAACCTGTATTTTATGCCGAATTTAATATGGATGTGTTGTATAAAATGGTTTCTAGTAAATTGATTTTCAACGAAATAGCTAAATTTCCAGAAGTAAGACGAGATCTATCTTTGGTAATTGACAAAAAAATTACTTTTGAAGAAATAGAAAAAGTTGCTTTGAAAACAGAGAAAAAAATATTGAAAGAAATCAATGTTTTTGATATTTACGAAGGCGAAAAATTAGGTGCTAATAAAAAATCATATTCTGTCAGTTTTAATTTGCTTGATTCCGAACAAACTTTGAGCGACAAACAAATCGAAACTACCATGAATCGATTGATTGATGCTTTTGAAAAGGAATTGGGAGCTTTGATAAGGGTTTAATTTATTTTGAAGTGTTTTTTGTTTTTGTATTATTTTAAAACAATATTTACATGAAATAATACAAAAACTTAATTCATGAAAATTGAAAAACAAAACGGTCGCAGAAATTTTTTAAAGAACTCGGCATTAGTTGGCATTTCTTCTTCACTTATTCCAACTCTAGCAGAAGCAGCACAATCTCCAACTAAAAAAATTGAAATCAAAATCGAGGGACATATTGAAGGAAAACAATATGAACCTTTGACGGTTATTAAAATAAAAACGGCTGAAAAAGTTAAAATTTCTATTACAGATAGTTTTGGGAAAACCTATTTTTCATCAAGTTTATATGCTGATAATCATTTGATTACACTTGGTGGAGCATTAGGAATACAAGTAATTTCTGCTGAAAATCAAAAAGGCGAATTAATAGGAAAAAAAACAATAAAACTCGAAACCCAAACTAGTTTTGAAACATCATCAAACCAATTAAATCAACTTTTTATTGATTTACGCTGGTCTTTGGTTGGCGAATGGGGAGAAATGCATAGCATAAGATACAATAATAGAATTTATCGTTTATATGTTAGTTGGATTAGAGACCACACACATTCGCTAAAAGCCCTAAAATATTTTAATCCGTTTGTAAAAGATGGTTTTGATTTTTTTGCAGATAATCAACGAGCTGATGGAATGGTCTATGATAATGTTTATGACCGTAAACCTGAGCCTAATTGGTGGGAAGATGTGTTGAAAAAAGGAGATTTTATTCGTGTAATTGAAAATAGAAATTCAGAACTCAAACGCCAACCTGTTGAAGCTGATGTTGAATATTTATTTGTGGAATGTTTGTATTATTCGTGGAAAGCTTGTGGCGATTCATATTGGATGATTTCAAAATTAGACCATTGTATAAAAGCATTAACTTATTGTATGACAGACCGTTATCGTTGGTCAGAAAAATACAAATTAATCAAACGAGGGTTTACAATCGATACATGGGATTTTGTACACGACTATGATCATCAAAAAACGGGTTATGCTTCTGGACAATGTATCGACCCAGACACAAATGAGTTTGGAATTATGCATGGCGACAATACAGGGTTTGTTGCTTCGTGCAATTATCTTTCAGAAATGTTAGAAGTTGCAAACCGTAAAACAGAAGCAGAAAAATGGAAAAAAACAGGCCAAGAATTTTTAGAAAGGCTAAATAAAATAGCTTGGAATGGAAACTTTTATACGCATTATGTTCCTGAAAATACTGATTTTTGGCAAAAACGAGATATAGGCAAAACGGATGTTACAAAACAAGTTTCTTTATCTAATTCCTACGCTTTAAATCGGGGAATTGGAGCTGAAAAAGCAACAAAAATCATCGAAAGTTATCTAAATATTAAAAATAATTTACCAAAAGGAAGTCCAGGCGAATGGTATACCATATATCCCGTATTTGAAAATGGTTTTGGAAAAGATAATGAACAATGGCAATACATGAATGGCGGAGTAATCTCAATTGTTGCTGGCGAACTATCGAAAGGAGCTTTTGAAAATGGTTTTGAAGAATATGGTGTTGATATTTTAAAAAGAGTTGGCGATTTGGCTCAAAAACACAATGGTTATCTGAATTGTACTTTTGTTGGTTCAAAATCCGAAGTTCCAATTCAAAAATCCGAAACAATTTCTTTAAAATCTGTTGCAAATGCTGATTTTAGTGGAAAAGAATCGCAAAATACCATAGCTTGGAGTGGAGAAGGATTTGATAATAGTCTTTTTAACATGCCAATCGGAAACCAAAAATTTAGAGAAATTCCGTTTGATATTACCAATCCTGAAACAAATAATAAAAAAGGATGCTTGATTTTATCTTCCACAAAAGGATATGTTACAAAAGCTATTTTACCAATCAATAAAAAATCAAAATCAATCTATTTTTTGCACGGACGTTCAGACAATAATTTATTATCTACCATCACAATTAATTATAAAGATGGAACTTTTGTTATTGATTTTATTGAAAATGACAAATGTGGAAATTGGTGGTATCCAGAAGAAACTGCTAATTGGAAAGTAGCTTTTAGGGTAAAAAACAATAAAGCTAGTAATATAGGAATGGGCATATATGGATTTTTGAATCCAAATCCAGAGAAAGAAATCGCTACAATTGCTTTTGAAATTGTGAAAAAAAATGAGAGTAAATGGTTTGTTGCTGGTGTTACTCTTGGCGACCAAGCTCCCTATTTTGATAAAGGAGATGTGTCTTTTGGAATCCCAGACCGCTGGGGAGTAGCTGCGTGTATGTATGGACTTTTAGAAGGTTTGGCTGGTGTACAAGATGCTGGTTTAGCGTTTGATAAAGTAAAATTTATGCCTCGTTGGGAAGCTGCTTCCGAAAAAGAAGCAAAAATTACGGTTAAATACGAAGCTTCAGGAGGGTATTTTAGTTATGTTTATAAACGAGAAATCGATAAATTAACAATAAACTTTACTGGAAGTGGATCAAAAATTGATGCTCAAATTTTATTGCCCAAAAACTCAAAGCCAACAAATTTGAATTTGAACGGCAAATCAATTTCATTTAAAATTACAACTATAAAATCCTCAAATTATTTGAGTTTTATAACTGATTTTGAGGGTGTTAATAGAATTGAAATTGGGTTAGTTTAATTTTATAATTGCTAAATTTGGCTATATTCCAAATTAAACAACATTTGTTAAATTTCTTATTGGATTTGAAGATATAAGTTCAAATCCAAATATATTTCTATTGTTTTTTTGCCACGAATTCACTAATTTTTAGTGTTTTTTTCGTGCATTCGTGGCAAATATTAAGTAGAATGATTTTCATAGTATTATTATTGCAATATTTTAAAGTCATATTTTGTTGTAAATTTCAAAACATAGCCCTAAATTTCAAAAATGCAATTTATTTCCGAACTACATTATTTCCCAAATGTTTACTTTTTTCAAGAATTTTGTAAACACGATACGATATTTATTGAAGCTAGCGAAAATTTCGAGAAACAAACCCTTAGAAACCGCACACAAATTTTGACAGCACAAGGCATTTTAGATTTATCTGTTCCAATTCAAAAAACAGAAAGTAAGCACATAAAAGATACAAAAATTGATAACAACCAAAGATGGAGAGAAATTCATTGGCGAAGCATAAAAACAGCTTATGGTAAATCTCCTTATTTTGAATTTTACAGTGATAAATTTGAAGCCCTAATACTGACAAAATATACATATTTGTTTGATTTTAATTTGCAAATACTGACAAAGTGTCTTGAAATAATGAAAATTAAAAAAGAAATTATTTTAAACGAAATTTACCAAAAGTCGTATTCAAACCAAGATATAGTAGATATTAGAAATAAAAATTTACCTATTCAATCTCAAATAGAATATAAGATTGGAAATAATAAAAAATACTATCAAACATTTGGCAATACATTTGTAGACAGATTATCCATCATAGATTTAATATTTAATGAAGGAACAAATTCTAAACAAATACTGTATACATAGCATTACACTAGCATACTGTGTATAATTAAGTAACACAAAATTTGGAGTTTATTAAATTATTTTCATACATTTAAAATCGGTTTTAATACCTTAATGAAATGGAAGCAAAGTTTTCAGACAAAGTAAAAGAAATTATATCTTACTCAAGAGAAGAAGCAGTAAGATTAGGTCACGATTATATTGGAACAGAACATATTGTTTTGGGATTAATTCGTGAAGGTGAAGGCATGTCGCTTAATTTGCTTAAAAAATTAGGTGTTAATTTAGACGAACTCAAACGTTCGATTGAGCAATACACCAAAAGCACGGCTACATTCAGACAAATAAAAAACATTGATCAGCTTCCATTGACAAAATCATCGGAAAAAGCATTGAAAATCACGTATTTAGAGGCAAAACATTTTAAATCAGAATTTATTTCTCCTGAGCATTTAGTTTTGGCAATTTTGAGAGATGATGATAATTTAGCTTCACAAATTCTAAAAAAATATGATGTTTCTTACGATGTCTTTAAAGAATTAGTAGAATATCATTTTAATAATCCACAATCGGCTGCCGAAACAGATGACAACGATGACGACAGTCGAATGTTTGGAAATTCTGCTGGAAGTGGCTCAGGTTCTGCGGGTGGTAAAGACACAGCAAAAGGTGCAGAAAAATCTAAAACTCCTGTTTTAGATAATTTTGGTAGAGATTTAACGAAAGTAGCAGAAGAAGGTAAACTCGACCCAATTGTTGGTCGTGAAAAAGAAATCGAACGTGTGGCTCAAATATTGAGTCGTAGAAAGAAAAATAATCCGATTCTAATTGGCGAACCTGGTGTTGGTAAAACTGCCATTGCAGAGGGTTTGGCTCTTAGAATAAATCAGAAAAAAGTTTCTCGTGTGCTTTTTGGCAAACGTGTAATCACACTTGATTTGGCTTCGTTGGTTGCAGGTACAAAATACCGTGGTCAGTTTGAAGAACGCATGAAAGCAGTGATGAATGAATTAGAAAAATCACCCGATGTCATTTTATTTATAGATGAATTGCATACCATTGTGGGTGCTGGTGGTGCTTCGGGTTCGCTCGATGCTTCAAATATGTTCAAACCTGCTTTAGCACGTGGAGATATTCAATGTATTGGTGCCACAACATTAGATGAATATCGTCAATATATCGAAAAAGATGGTGCTTTGGCTCGTAGATTTCAGGTTGTAATGGTTGATGCTACAAGTGTTGATGAAACTATTCAGATTTTGGAAAACATCAAAGATAAATACGAAGAACATCATCATGTAAATTATACAAAAGAAGCATTACAACAATGTGTAAAACTTTCGGATAGATATATTACAGACCGTTTTTTGCCTGATAAAGCCATTGATGTAATGGACGAAGTTGGAGCAAGAGTACATATAAATAATATTCATGTTCCGGGTGATATAACCAAACTCGAAGAGCAAATCGAAGTTGTAAAAAAAGATAAAAATAGAGTTGTAAAATCACAGAAATACGAAGAAGCAGCTCAGTTGAGAGATAAAGAGAAAAAACTTATCGAACAATTGGATGCCGCAAAAGCACGTTGGGAAGAAGAAACAAAACTCAAACGCTATTCGGTTACAGAAGAAAATGTGGCTGAAGTTATCGGAATGATGACTGGAATTCCAGTAAATAAAATTGCTCAAAAAGAAAATGCTAAGTTAGTAACTATGGCACAAGATTTAAAAGGCAAAGTTATTGGTCAGGATGATGCAATCGTAAAACTTTCAAAAGCCATTCAACGCACACGTGTTGGGTTAAAAGATCCTAAAAAACCAATTGGTTCGTTTGTGTTTTTAGGTCCAACTGGTGTTGGAAAAACAGAATTGGCTAAAGTATTAGCAAATTATTTGTTCGATAAAGAAGATTCTTTAGTGCGAATAGATATGAGCGAATATATGGAAAAATTCTCTGTTTCTCGCTTAGTTGGAGCGCCTCCAGGCTATGTTGGCTATGAAGAAGGTGGGCAATTGACTGAAAAAATCAGAAGAAAACCATATTCTGTAATTTTGTTAGACGAAATTGAAAAAGCACATCCAGATGTTTTTAATATTTTGCTTCAAGTTTTGGATGATGGAATTTTGACTGATGGTTTGGGCAGAAGAGTAGATTTTAGAAACACAATTATTATTATGACATCAAATATTGGTGCTCGTGATTTGAAAGATTTTGGAACCGGAATTGGATTTGCAACACAAACTCGCAAAGATCAGCAAGAAGAGATGATGAAAGCAACAATACAAAGTGCTTTACGCAAAACTTTTGCACCAGAATTCTTAAATCGATTGGATGATGTAATTGTGTTTAATCATTTGCAACGCGAAGATATTCATAAAATTATTGATATTTCTTTAGGTAAATTATTAGCTAGAATCAATACCTTGGGCTATAAAGTTGAATTGACTGATAAAGCCAAAGATTTTCTTGCCGAAAAAGGATATGATCAACAATATGGAGCTAGACCATTAAATAGAGCCATTCAAAAATATGTTGAAGATCCAGTTGCTGAAGAGATTTTAAAAGGCGATGTAGTTGAAGGAGATACTTTAATTGCTGATTATCAAGACAAAGCTGAAGAGCTTACGATGAAAATCAAAAAGAAGAAAGCTGAAAAAGCTACTGAATAAAAAAAAGTCCCTTGAAAAAGGGACTTTTTTTTACATTCAATTATCGCAAACCAACTATCCTATCCCGTGTCAGGTGTCTTCACCTGACACAAATCAAACTAGTGTCAGGTGAAGACACCTGCCACGGGGGAAAAGGATGGTTATGATGCATATAAAAATATAAAGGTTGAAATCAGTGACCAAGGCAATCAAAGAGTAGATGGACAGCAAGGAAGTGTTGAGCTTCCTGAATTTACTGTAAAAGGCAAACGTGGCAAGTAATATGATTTATAAAATAAGCGATAAAGGGTTTAAACGAATATCTAACTCTAAGAAATTTATTTTTTTTTCTGTCATTTTTTTTCCAGTTTTTTGGTGGATTTGTTTGAGAGACTTTATAAATGATGCTAATAAAGATTACATTTCTACAATATTTATTTGCTTAATAACCTTACTAGTATTATTTTTTCTATTTGCCCTTAACAGGAAAGAATATTTCACCAGCATTTCAGCTATAATAAAGATGAATATTGAGGAGGAATATATTGATTTTGAGACACTTAATACATTTAAAAATAATGAAAGAATCATAAGCATAATTTAAAAGACTTTCAAATTTCATTTGAAAAGGATAGAAACTTTGGGATTTTAATATTAAAATCCCAATCAAAAAAGTTTTTTATTTTTGAAGAGTTTTATGGTGAATCTTTTAATGAAATTAAGTCTTTAATGTCTTAAAAGTGGGGGTTTCCGCCTTTGTTGGTGTTCTTTTCACCAACAAATCAATCAAATATTATTCAAATAAACTAGTCAAAAATGTCCATTCAGATTGATTCAACTCATAATATTTTGCAGATGAATATTTATAATCAACAATAGTGTTGCAAATTCCTGCTTTTATTGGATTTTCGTGGATATACGTAAGCTTTTGTTCACTTACATGCTTGCTTCTTAGTTCAATACTTAATGGGTTTCTTTCCCAAATTTGATAT